>JBHLLP010000018.1:0-62869 GCA_048885525.1 Candidatus Hermodarchaeota archaeon
TGAGGAATGTACAAAATAATTAGATTCTAAAAAGTTAGGATTTAATGTTTGAAATAAAGAAAATTATAACAAGAAATTTGTATTAAATTTTTTAAAAATTATATTTAAAATTTTATTCAAAATAGTTCAAAAAAGAACGAGTAAAATCTTTTACTAAGGAATTATCAATTTCACCGAATTTGTACTTTCCATGTGGCATCTTCTTTTCCCGAATTGAGAAGTGACGCTTTAAAGAAAGTTCAAAATCATTTATAGCTAAACTATTTTCTTCTGCGAATTTTATCTCACCAAATTTTAATAAAAAGTCCGGATTCATAATACTCAACTATTTTTCACCTCAATTGATTATGTTTTATTCAAATGTTTTTTTAATTAAATAATTATTTTTATTATTAAAGATAAATAACTATATAAATCTTTTCCTACACTTGCGAAGGTTAAAATTTCTTGGTTTTTACCGAATCTTCATTCACTGAATGAACGTTCATTAGTTTTTTTATTATCTTTATTATTCAACGAAAAATTCGATAAAGATATAAAATTAACACTTTTGTATTAATTCCCATAATTTTCCCGCCCTTCACCTCTCTTTTTTACGCTCTCCATAAATTGTATTTCCCTTCTTGCTATTTATAGATAGATATAGTTATTGAAGATTAGAAGATTATAGAATTCCCAAAAACATAATAAATCTATAGAATTTTTAAAAGTAAAAAATAATAAATTTTAACATAATTTCTTAAAATGTAATAATAATTTTAAGGAATTTTGAAATTTTATGAATTGTACATTATTTTGTGAGCTGATTGTAAGTGTCTTTAAGAGAAAAAAAGTCTGAAATAATAAAGAAGGAAAAGAGAAATCTATTTATAATCTCATCTCTTTCAGTTTTTGAAGAAAAAGGATTTAACAACACTCGAATAAAAGATATCACAAAAAAGGCAGGTACTTCCGTAGGAAACTTCTATAATTATTTTAAAAGTAAAGAGGAAGTAATCGAGGTTTTAATCAGTGGATTAGCTGACCTTATGATCAGTAAATTTAAAGAATTATTCGTTTATTTTAAGCAAAATAGAATTCCCCCAATCTCTGCGGTTAAAAATCTTTTTCGGGGTTATGCAAAAATGTTTAGAGCAAAAAAGGAGACTTTTTTAATTTTCTTTGAGCAAATGGGGGGAATGGATCAAAAGTATAGAATCAAAAGAAATGAGATTCTTGACAATTTTACGGAAGAAGTTGAAAAAATTATCTCAAGATTAATAGAATTCGGAGCTCGTAATCAAAATCCTAAAATAACAGCTAGAGTTTGGACATCTACCGTACTTGGAGTATTTATTTGGTGGATTCGTAGTAACTTCGAACTTGAAGAAGAAGAGCTTATTGAAAATTTAACAGGTGTTCTTGTCAAAGGAACAATGTCAAATTAATTTAATGAACAATTTAAAACAACAGTTATAATTATAAGTAATATATTTAAATTATATTTGGAGAAACCACATTTTAAAATTATTTGAATTGACTTAAAATGAATAAAAAATTAGATGATAGAACTTACTTAAAATTTCTTTTGCAGTATTTAGGAGTTGATGATTTAAAACAAATATGTAGAGATTTTGATATAAAAGGATTTTCAAAATTAAAAAAATTAGAGTTGATAGACTTTATCCTTGATTCATTAGCAGAAGAAGAATTTAAGGAGCTTTTGCAACAGAAAGAAGTTGAAATTATTTCTGCTGGAATTGATTTAGCTATTAAGAAAATTAACGGTGAAGATAGGGAAAGTGTTACTGAAATCAAGATTGTAAATCCAAGTAATCATGAAATCGAGTTAAAATTTAAAGGATGGAATTGGGAAACACAATCTTATTTATCTATTAATCCAAAAAATATTGCAAATCCTGAACGTGACTGTGATTGCAGAATAGGGGAGAATTTGGGATTTTGTAGTCATTTTTGGGTTGGCTTCATCTATTCTTTAAAGCAAAATTGGTTCAAACTTGATGATTGGACTTTAACAGTTCTACCTGATGATTTTGAAAAAAAAATTAAGACTATAAAACTTATTGAAGCTCAATTAGGTGAAAAAGGGGATATTAAAGAAAAAGCAGCAGTTTTAGTTGACGAATCATCTTCAGGTGCAAAGTTAATGAAATATCTTAATTCTTCAATAACAGTCTATGAAGCAGATATTACAGAAATTGTTGAAAAGGAATCTGAATTCCAAGGAAATATAACAATATTTTATATGGCTTCACTTAATAATCTCAAATTTGGGCCTAAATTGAAAAAAACAAGCGATTATCGTGAAGAAGATACCGAACATGTTGAAAATATAAAGGTACGAATAAGTCAAAAATTGCAGAGTGAAAATAGTTTCACAAAAGGAGATAAAATCAGTTTTAGTGGAAAACTGGTAAAAGATAATTTCTGGGGTTATACAGTTAAGAATGTTAGATCGATTAAAAAGCAATAAATAGCATATTTACATTCTATAGCATTTTTTTCCTAGAATTAATTTCATTATTTTAATTTAGCAAAATTTTAAATTCTTTATATCTAAGAATTTAACAATTAAAATTTATTGAATTGATATGTTAAACTCTATGCAAGGGAAATTTTGCCTTATAACTGGAGCAAACTCTGGGATTGGTAAAGCAACAGCAATTGGATTAGCCAAATTGAATGCTCACATAGTAATGCTCTGTCGTGATAAAACTCGAGGTGAGGAAGCTAAGTCAGAAATCATAACTGAAAGTGGTAATGAATCAATTGACTTATTATTAGCAGATCTTGCTTCACAACAATCAATACGACAATTTGTGGCAGAATTACAGATGAAATATGACAAATTGCATATTCTAATAAATAATGCAGGAGTTAATCCTAGCAAGCGATATGAAACTGTTGATGGTTTAGAAAAAACGTTTGCTATAAACACTTTAGCTCCTTTTTTATTAACAAATCTACTCTTACCTACAATCAAAAATAGCATTCCTGCTAGAATAATTAATGTTGCCTCAGCAGTACAAAGTAAATCTATTAACTTTGAAAATCTCCAATTTAATAAGCACTTTCGGTCTTGGAAGACATATTCTCAATCTAAAACAGCACTTATAATTATCACCTATGAATTTGCTAGAAGATTAAACGGTAGTGGGGTTACTGTAAATTGTCTTCATCCTGGAGGTGTGAAAACCAATATTATTCAGGATTACAAAGGAATAATTAAATTTTTTACAAAGATCATCTTTAGTTTTGCTAAAAATCCTGAAGAGGGAGCGAAAACTTCTATTTACCTCGCATCATCACCAAAAGTAGAAAAAGTAAGCGGAAAATATTTTATTGATAAAAAAGAAGCTAAATCAAAAGATGTAACTTATAATAAGTCTATAGCAGAAAGACTTTGGAATATTTGTGCTGAACTAACAAATTTTGCTACATAAGAAGTAGCTTTTATTAATATTATTATATATTCCTATATACTCTCCAATAATTATGAATTTTAACTGTAGGGATATTTAAGTTTCAAAGAATCTGTAAGATTTTGTAATTTTTCTGATATTTTGAGTTTGAAAAGATGAGCTTCTTCTAATTTCATATATGGACTGGGTAATCTTTTAATATTGTCTATATAAAATCTCTGAATATCGTCCAATTTTGGCTGTTTTGTTATTAATTCTCCATTCCTCATAACCGGAATTAGTAGTGCCTCTGAATTGGGAGGTGCAGGTTCATCATCAAGACATAGTATATCTTCTTTAAATTTGTCATTTTTATCGTAAATTCTATAAACTTGTTTTTTTCCTGGATATGTCAATTTTTTTTCACTAATTTTAATCTTCGGCATTCCATTATATTCTATTAATTTGTAGACTCCCGCAATTGTTGGATCATCTCGAGACGTTGCTAATTCAGTTCCTACACCAAAAGCATCAATTGGAGCCTCTTTATCAATAATCTCTTTTATTTTATATTCATTTAAATCTGAACTTGCTACAATTAACACTTTGTCACATCCGTTTTCATCTAAAATTTTTCGAACATTTTTAGCATGGTCAATTAGATCACCAGAATCTATTCTTACTCCCATTATTTCATTTCCAAATTTGCAGGATTTCTGAGCTGCTATTTCCGTATCATATGTATCTATCAAAAGAATCGAGTTTTTTCCATAAATTTTATAATATGATTCAAAACTGTCTAATTCATTGTCAAATTTTTGTACATAGCTATGAGCCATAGTACCAGTAGAATTAATTCCTAGTTCGAGATCCGCGATTACATTACTAGTACCATTAAATCCAGCAATATAACTTGCTCTGGCAGCATATACCCCCGCTAAAGGACTATGTGATCTTCTTGTACCGAACTCAAGAAAAACTTTATCTGGAGCGACATTTTTAATTCTTGATGCTTTAGATGCTACAAGGGTTTGGAAATTAATTACATTAAGTAAATAAGTTTCTGCCATTTGAGCATGAAATATTGGTCCTTGAACTCTCATTATTGGTTCGTTGGGAAAGAAAAAATTTCCTTCTCTCATTGTCCATAGGTCTATGTTAAACTTAAAATTAGGTAAGTACTCATCAAAAAATTGTGAATCAATTTTTTTAAAAACTTCCTTGTTTCTTAAAAATTCAATTGTTCTTTCTGTAAATCTAGCATTAAGTAGGTAATGGAGTGCTTGTTCCAAACCTGCAAAAATTAAATAATTCCTATTTCTCGGAAATTTTCTAATAAATAACTCAAAAGTAGCAATATCATTAATCTCATCAATATTATTTTCAAGGTTATATTGATAATATGCGGCTCCCATTGTTAATTGATAAAAGTCTGTTGCAAGAATCATGTTCAAATTATTTATAAAACCAGAGTTCATAATATTCATTTCTTATTCATCAGAATTATTATAATTTCCTTAAATATTTACTTTATTTTCATTATTATAAAGATTTGCGGGAATCTGGATAATTTCTGTAAAGGATTAAAAGAAAATAATCACATTATAAGATTTAATTTTCAATTATTTTTTGGATTAATAAAGCAGTTATTTTACGAGGTTATATAGATTTTCTATTCTAGAAAAATAGTTATAAAAAAAAGAAAGTAATTTTAAGTTATTTTAAATTTGAAGAATACTATAAAATCATACTAGAGCCAGAGAAAAAATCGTTTTTAAGTTTATTAACAAATAATATTCGTAAACATAGGAAAAGTAGAAAAAGCTTTAAAAATCTTCAAAATTAATCTTTGTTTAAACACTTATTTTAATAAATAAGACGATACATTTATAAAAATGTCAACAGAAAACGTGATTATATGTACCATTTAGACGATGATGAATATTTAAACGTACCTTATTATCGAAAAACTAGAAGCATTTGCCCAGAATGTTTAGAACCCATTGATGCAGAAGTTTATGAAGAAGATGATCAAATTTGGATGAAAAAATCATGTGAAGAACATGGATCATTCAAAGATAAACTTAGCTCAAGCGCTAAATATTACAAGTGGACACATTGGGCTATAAAAGGTAAAAATGGAAAGGTTATTTGGCAATTTGATAAAGATGGTGAGGCGAATCCTCCAGATTGTGTTGGTGAGGATCCAAGGGGTTGTCCCTATAATTGTGGTTTATGTGATCAACATCTTTCAACCTGTTCATTAGCGTTAATAGATCTTACAAATCGCTGTAATTTTAATTGTAATTTTTGTTATGCAAATGTCCTCCAATCAGGATATCTTGTAGAACCTACTTTAGAAGAAATTG
Organism: Candidatus Hermodarchaeota archaeon; assembly: GCA_048885525.1. Classification (GTDB taxonomy): domain Archaea; phylum Asgardarchaeota; class Lokiarchaeia; order Sigyniarchaeales; family SOKP01; genus Loki-b32. Next base: position 5,771 of record JBHLLP010000018.1, read on the forward strand.
ACAGAATAATGAAACATTTTAGAAGTAAACCAATCCCAGCTGTAGCTATCATGTTTACAGGAGGAGAGCCAACAGTTCGGAAAGATTTTCCTGAAATTTGCAAGATGGCTAAGGATAATGGATTTAAAGAAGTTATTGTAGCTACAAATGGCTATGGATTTCAAAAGAAAAATGGCGGTCTTGAATGGACTAAAAAAGTAAAAAAAGCAGGTTTAGACACATTATACTTCCAATTTGATGGAATTAATGATGTTACCTACGAAAAAACCAGAGGCATTAAAAATCTTATGGCATACAAACAGCGAGTTATCGAAAATTGTCGCAAAGCTGGATTAGATTCTATTGTCCTAGTTGCTACAATTGCTAAAGGGGTTACTGATATTGAGGTAGGTAATATAATTCAATATGCTATTGATAACGTTGATGTTGTACGTGGTATTACTTTTCAACCAGTATCTCTTTGCGGGCGTATAGCATATGAGGAAAGAGAAGAATTAAGAATCACTAATGCTGATGTGCTCAAGATTATCGAACAGCAAACTGCAGGCAAGATTAGCATGGAGAATGCGTGGTATCCTCTAACAACTATTGTAGAATTCGGCAGAGTCATAGCCTATTTGGCAGATGTTGAGCCAATAGAATTCACATGTCATCCTGATTGTGGTTTTGCAAGTTACATGGTAGTAGATCCAGACTCGGGAGAAATGATGCCAATTATGGAATATTTTGATCCTTTAAAAGTAATAGATTTTGCAAACCGCTTCTGGGATAAGATTAAACATAAAGAAAGGAAACCACTTAGACTATTTGAAGATTTATTAGGAGATTTTGGTAAAACACTTGACAAAGGGTTAAACTTTTTGGATAAAACTCAGTTACGTGCTAGGTTCCTTTTAGGTGTATTACAATATATGAAAAAACCAGGAAAGCTTATGGAAATGTTCTCAAGGCTTTTAATGCGTGGAGATTGGGAGAGTGTTAGCTCTTTTAGCTATGGAGCACTATTACTCTCTAGTATGCACTTTCAAGATGCTTATAACATGGACCTTGAAAGAGCAAAGAGATGCATAGTACACTTCGGTATCGCAATGCCAGATGGAAGTGTAAAAGAAATTAGTTTTTGTACAATGAACACCATTCATAGACCTATTATTGAGAAACAAATTGCCAAAAAAGTTACCGCAAAAGTAAGGGATGAATTTGATACATCCACAGGTCAAGCTATGGAAGAGATCGAACAGGAAATAGCACGTAATGGTGGAATCAAGAAGGAGGAGAAAGTCTAAATGCCCGAAGAATTCATTGAAGATAAAAATGGGATGAAAATCCGTAAACTGGCGGAGCTAAGAACTGTCACTAATAAAGATTATGAAGAAGCTATGATTAGGCGAGTAGATGAATTCAAGGAGCAAAAAAAGGAAAAATCTCAGTTTAACGATGTCCTTCAAAATACGTTTTTTAAAGCTTTAAGTACTGCTTTCGATTTAAAAGTCCAAGTTGATAAAGCACTTGGAGAGGAGAACTTAAAGAAACTTCATAAAGCTATAGATGACATTCTTTTATTAGGGTTATAGTTTTTCAAGAAATCCTATTTTTTTTAATTTAGCATTTTTTTCAACATTCATATTTCATATCTTATTAGTTTAAAATTATAAATAGTCAAAAGAGAAATAATAATTAAACAGATTTTTGTTGATAGCTCTTATGACTAAAAATAATAATGAGAAATCAAGCGAGAGGTCAAACTCATACTTTAAAAATCTCTTATTAGTGTTAATGTTTGTGCAAATTCTTGACTCTTACGTAACTTTAGTTCCTGGAGCAATTCCTTCTGCAATTGCAGGAGAATTTCTAACTGGTTTGACACCAAATGTACAGAATTCCATTATGGCATTTGCGAGTGGACTAGTCTCGAGTGGTATGATGTTACTCTTTTTCAGTCAATATTTGACTGATAAACTTGGAAGAAAGAAAATGTTAGCCATTACAGTCCTAGGAATGGCACTCGCATCATTAGGCATGTTATTATCAGTAAATTATGTCATGTATATGATTTTCGTATTTTTCTTGAACTTTTTCTTTAGCAGTGATATTTGGTTTATTTATATAAATGAAGAAGTAAAACCAAACAAACGCGCATATTATTCGAATATAATACTGATGGTTGGATTATTTGGCGCGATAACAATGGTGATTTGTCGCCTAATTTTTATCAAGGAAGATAATCCCTTTTGGAGAGGGATGACATACGTTCCCATTATTTTAGGAATAATACTCTGTATAGTTATTATCTTAAAGTTAAAAGAGACTTTAAAATTTCAGATGATGAGAGAAAGTGGTGTTAAAGAAAAAAGATCTTTTAAGGAAGATATAGCATCTATTTTTAAAACAGAAAATCGTCAATCATATATATTCTTATTAGTTATTGTTCTATTACGCGGAGGATCATCAATATACTTAAGTCTTTTTGAAAAATATATAGATGATGTAGGGAGACTTAATCAGGATCAAGTGACAAGCATTTTTTTTTTAACTGTATTTACTGTTCTGATAGCTTACGGTATAAATGGATTTCTTGCTGATCGAATTGGAAGAAAACCTTTACTTTACCTCTGGTTTTCTTTAGCACCAATATCAGTATTCATATGGGTATACGGAGCCAATAATCTTGAAAATGCCTATGTTCTTGTTATGATTGGTTATGCTTTAAGTCATATTGCGTTCTGGGGTTCTATTGGTATTATTAGGCTTATAACAGTCGAATCCCTTCCTACTGACAGAAGAGGAACAGGTGTGGGATTTCGAAGTTTCATAGGTGCTTTAGGAGGTACAATTGGATTGTTATTAAGTAGCGCAGTTATTATAGTTCTAGGGTTAGGTATCACATTTATAATATTTGTAATGGGAAATTTCGTAGTCATCCCCTTGGCTGCCTTATATCTTAAGGAGACAAAAGGAGTTGAATTATCCGAAATTAAATAAACTTGAAATTAAATACTCTATTTTTTTTGATTATTTTTAAATATAAGAGAAAATTAGATTACTCTAAATTAATCAAATATTCTCCGAGATTTAATTAATCTGCACTAAAAAAGGTACATTATTTATGACTATTATATTTCAATATACAATACCCAATTTTTTTATGATAATCCAAGCTATTTTGTCTATTTTATCTTATGCATTCTTATTTTATGGGGGGAGATCACTTCAAAGTACTAGAGAGTCATACATACGTTCAGATTTGTTTATTAAAGGTGGTATTATAAGTATAATTCTTTTTATTATTCGATTATGTTTTCCTGGATGGACTGCTTATAATCTCACTCCCGAGGAAACACAATTGATATTTATTCTTACAATCTTATTTTCTTTACCTGACTACTTGATATATATAGTGGTTTATGGTATTTTTTTCATGGTCATAGGATTTAATAATAAATCGAATTATGGTTATTTTCTATTAAGTGCAGGAATATTATTTATCTTAAGAACAATTTTTGGGATTCTCAGTTATTTCTCCATTAATTATGCTGATAACAGAGGTATGATTGTTATTAATCATTTCTGGACCTATTTTTCAGTATCTGCTATGGTGATTTTTCTAATCTATACTCTCTTAATAAATGAAAAATGGCTTAGTGTATCAGGAGTTTCTTTAATAGCAAATCATTTGATATCTATATTTTATATTTATTTAATCTAATTATATCAAAGATAATATTGAGATGGTAACTTAGTTAACATTATCATGGTCTATAATATTCTCACTTTACCAGTGACTTTTTTTTATATGATTAACGGGTTTGCTCACCTATATTATGCTTTAAAGTTAAAGAAGAAGTATCCAGATCATAATTTCATTAATTCCATTTTGATTTTTATATTATGGATTGCTGCTGGTGCTGTGTATCCTTTATTCTTTCCTAGAGATACAGTTCAAGTAAGATGGTTTGAAGGATTAGCTCTTCAAATTATATGCATATACGCCCCATTATTGATTTCTTTTATTTTATATTATCAACATCAATTTGTATTGAAGAAAAATCCACAACTAAGAGAAAAGAGAACCATAAATAAATTTACAGAGGGATTTAGTCTAATGGACATAAAAAATCTCAATAATAGAAAGGAAGCTTTAAAAACAGATATCCATAGAAAAGCATTTCATCTATTGCCAGCAGTAATTATTATTTTTTTATGGATTTTTGCTGTATATATCTGGGATAATCTCTGGCATGCTGATCAATTTTGGGGGATTTCTGGGACAGAATATGGCATTTTCTTAATATTGACAGTTGGCTATACTGGAATTATTATATTTGCTGCTTTAGATTATCTTCGTTTATCGCATATTTTTAATAAAAGGAATATTTATCATTTACTTCCAACCCGTATTTCCAATACGTTGGGAAAAACATTAAAAAAGAATGAGATTTATGAATTTACTCGACCTGTTGCATTGGTATTATCACTAGTACCTACATTGTTCCTTCCATTTGGGCTTTTTACTACTATAGCACTAATTGCCACTTTAGGTGACGGTGCTGCATCTATATTTGGACTCAGATTTGGTAGAATTCACATCCCAAAATCTTCTAATAAGACCTTGATTGGATACATATCTGGATTTATTGTATCATTTGGGATTAGTCTTCTAATATTATGGATCTTTGAACAAAAATCTCTTAATATTTTAAACATTGTCATAATTGGATTAGCTGGGGCTATAACCTTTTTAATAATTGATATTTTAAATCTCAAAATAGACGACAACATTACAAATCCATTACTCTGTGCGTTAATAATGGGTTTATTATATATATATTTATGAGGAAAGTTATAATTTAAAAAAAAAGTTATAATCATTTATATAAAATGTTATCATTAATGAGAAAACATTTGAAAGGGGACAGAATAAAAGGATTTAAGTCAATGTTTTCCTCTAACATTTATATTTCGTTTTTTTGTCTCTTTGTATTCAATTAATTTATCTTGATGGGCTTTTTCAATATATTTCTTCAATTCTTTTAGATAATCTCCCTTAATTTGATAGAATTTTAAAGCAATCATTCCAAGAGCATCCATTATTGAAGGAACGATGAATAATAAAAATTTAATACCGATAATAGCACTTTCAGATTGAATGTATCCTTCGGGTGCATTTTGTCTAAATCCAAAAAGAATTAGAACTGTGACAGCGAGGATTGGACCAGTACTTTCTGCGATTTTATTAAAAATAGCATTAGTTCCAAGGTACATCCCTTCTCGGCGTGTGTTATACTTCATTTCATCTTCGTCACAAACTAATAATAAATATGGGTTGACAAAGACCGAATATCCTCCTAAAATGATTTTAATTATTAATAACCCAAACCATATAAATTCAGTCCCTTTTAGCAAGCTAATAAGAAATGCAACCATTGCAATGGAAATCTCTATCGCTCTTCCATGCATTATTAATGATTGCATTACTTTTTTCTCAGATAATCTCACATAGACCAATTGACCAATTACTCCTCCTAATCCAAAAGTAATTAGAAGAATTGTGTCAAATCCAGTAGTAAAAAGAAGGGCGTACACAAACATGAACGAAAAAGTCATTGTTTCATTAATAACTCGAAAAAATCTATAAAGAGTAAAAGAAACAAAGGATCTTGAGCGAATACATTGTTTAAAAGATTTAAACCAGCCAGATAGATTCATTTCTTGATGTAATTCGGGTCGTTCATGTAATTTTATTCCTGCCAAGACAAAGATTATGGCACTTATTACAGCTAGGATACCTGAAAATAACTGAAAAGCGATTAATCCAGCATTCTTAATTGTTAAAGTAAAGAGGATAGGAATTCCTCCAATAGCGCCTACGACACCTCCTAAGAAAAAAATTTTATTCCGGTCATCTATACTTTCAGCAATTTCAGGTAATAATGCATCCCATACCAAGATAACCATTGTTAACATATTATCGTAAAGAACCATCATTATGATGAAATGGAGAAAAATGATAATTTGATTATCATAACTCCAAGGTACCCAAATAAGAAAAAATAAAAGCGCCCAGATTGGCCCCCCATATTTAATAAAGATTAGACGACGACTGCCCCATTTATTCACGTCAACACGATCACTCCACTGTCCTAATAATGGGTCATTTAAAGCATTGAAGATTCCATATATGACCATTCCAATAACAAATAAAAATTGTTCCAAACCAAGATAATCCCAAAAGAAATAAACATATACTATATTAAATATTCCCGGCATCAAAGTGAAGGGGACTTTGTTTATTAAATAATAAATCTTTTGATTGCGATAGAATGTATCTGCGTCCTTATGATTAGTCATGGGTTCATTTTCGGACATTGATTCTTAACCTTTGATAGCAGATTTTTAATGAAATAAAGAATAATAGGATTTAAACGTTATAATAAAAATCTTGGGATAATATCACTCGAAATTAAGTTTAAAATTTCTTACATTAAAACTGAAAGTTAAAAGAAGGCATCCATTTTTTTAATACCTTTTATCTCCTCATAGGTAATACCTAATGCATCCAATACTTGTTCTAATGCTGAAATAAGAAGTTGTTTATACTTCTTTATGTCAACATCCTGGAGTTTAGCAAGTTCAAGTGCTTTAGCACCGAATAATCCCTTACTTTTGATGAAACTAATAGTTTCGCCTTTTTGAAATTCTTTTCCGGTGACATCCCTTAATTCTAATGCAGCTCTAACATGTTGAGGGACTACTTTTATATAACTTTTAAGATCCTTTTGTAATGCTATATTTATTGCATAATCCTCTAAAGTAAAAGTATCTGTTTTTCCAATCTTCTTAAGATTATTCCTTACAATTTCGATAATATTGTCTTTAGCTTTCAAAAATTCATCATTTGTTGTTATAGCTTTCAAGATTTCAATCATTTCATTAAAGACTTTCTTGATAAAATCAGGTGTGTTTTTCTTTTTAGCCACGAGTCCTTTAATATCTACATATTTCGTATCTTTATAAATACCTACATAATTTTTCTTTCTATCAGAAAGTGCTAGAAATTGATATGTCTTTTCTTCTTCTAAATCAAGATCCAGTTCTTTTTTACTCCATTCTGATATTTGTCTCATCTGACCTTCAGTAGGGTTCAAAAGAAAAACTGAATCTGTATCTCCATATAAAACTTTCACACCTATGTCTTCAGATTTCTTAATTGTTTGTTTTATAGAATACTGACCTATCGATGTTGTACTTTCTGCTACAGGGAGACAAAAAAGAGGAAAATTCTGAGAACCGAAAACTCCATAAGAACCATTAATAAATACTTTAAGAGCTTGTTGAATTGTTTCATAATAGTTTTGTTGTTTTTCTGTTAGACTTTTATCCCCTGATTTAGGTTTAAAATATTTTACTCTGATATCTCGAAAAAATCCTACAACATATGCAAAGATCCCCATTTTTTTAGTGCAAATATGGTATGGAGTGCCTTTTACAAGATTATCTTCATCATCTTTATGAGGACATAAAACAGTTTCATATGAAAGATTATATTCCTTAATAATTGAAGGGTATAGTGAGGCAAAATCCATAACAACAACATCGAAATGGATACCTGGAACGGGTGGAACTACATATGCTCCTGCAAATGTTTTACCTTCGATAACTGCCTTAGAATATCCCCCAGTTTTTAATTCATTTATTTCAGATCTACGAGGAATAAGATAATTATTACGTCTGTGTTCAAAATAAAAAATATTCTGTATCCAAGTTGAGATTTGACGCCTTACTGTTTCATGAATAGGCATCTTAGTTATACGACATAATAATATAATTAAATTCCAAACTAATGAATTATTAAATTTTGTTAATTCTAATGTAAGAATTGAATCTTTTAAATTATACCACGTAAGTATATTATATTCCATTTCATGGATCTCTTCTTCATGTTCATATTTCTTTCTTCCAAGCAAAGCATCACTAATTGCATTTAATGAACTACTTTCGTAGGCTCCTCCAAAAGCATAACCTGAAATACTTCTATTAAAAAAGAAATTAAAAAGATCAACATGGATTCCTTTTCTTAAATCGCAATCTGATGCTGATAAGAAACCAAACCCTCTTTTAATATGTATAGGATTTAAATCTTTATCTATTTTTAAAATGTTTGCTCTATGAAACATGTAATTTAAATCAAAATTATCTCCATTAAAAGTAATTATTACCGGGTATTCCCATAAAAGCCGAAATGTTTCTGTTAATAATTCTTTTTCACTTTTAAAAAAAATTAATTTAGCATCTGAAGGAAATTTCTTATGAAGTCCAGTATAAAAAAATCCTTCTCTCTCTAATACATAAACCAATTTTAATCCATCTGAAGCCACAAAAGATATACTAATTATTGCTTGTTTCGCTTGACGAGGATCTGGAATAATAAAATCTTCTGATCCCAACCTTACTTCAATATCCATTGCTAGCCGCTTTACATCTGGAATTGGAGTTAAAAAGATATCCAAAAATTTTTCTGAAAATTCTTGAATTTCTTTAGATTCTTCCAAAAATAAACTACGTAATTCACTTGCCATCCTTTTTGTTTCTTCTGAATCCTCTTCAAAACTTAGTTTTTTAATTTGTCCACCCTTAATGTTATAAATTAAACCAGGAATAAGTTGCCTATCGAAAATATAGTTTAAATGGTATCTGATGTCTGCTTCCCAGGCTTTTTTATTATTTTTACCCAAAATATTTCTGACATTAGTACCAGATCCTCCTATATCCGAAGGAGTTTTACCATATATTTTTGTCATAGATATTTTTTTGTCCTTTAACAAATCTATTTTTTCGATTTCTTCAAATCTAATGAATCCTTCATAATCTTTTAATTCAACAATGTTTTCCAATTCTGAAATAGATTCTTTACTTAAACAATAAGGCTCATGATCCGTAGTATCAATCCAAATCTTTATATCATCAGTTTCTAAATCATAAAATTTACAAAATGCTTTGTTTTGTCCACCATCATAATCAACATCAAGTAACAATCCTTTATTCATATCTTCTACTATTTCTCCTTTTTCAATCAAGTATCGAATGTATTTTGAAGATACACTTTCACGTGTAACCTTGGGTAGTTTTATATTTCCCTCTTTTAAGCCAAATGGTTTTCCATTTCCCTTAAAAAATAAATTTGAAGGAATTTCTTTTAAAGCTTTTTCTAATTGAGAAGTTGATTTTATTATTTCCTCTTTTTTTATAGTCTTGGGTTGAGTTTTTGGTTTTTCTTTTATGCTTTTTTTTACCTGTGGTTTTTTGGGTTCTTCAGGTGTTTTTTCCTTTTCTTTTTCCTTTTTATTAACAAAAGTAAAAAGTGAAGTTTGAGACTTATCATCTGGTTTTTTCTTTTTCGCAGGTGGCATACTTAACTATCAAACTAATATTATTCTGTCTAATATAAATAATTATTACAATATTTATTATAATACCCACTTATTCCTTCTTTAACAATTTATATACTACTCAAAACTATAGTAATTTTATAGATAAAAGAGAACGAGCTAATAAAAGAAAATAAAACTCTGTGACTAACTGTTATTACCAATTAGTTTCTTAATTTCTTCTAAAAGAAGTTGTTTCTCAGCGATATACCAATCAATTTGACTTCGACTTGGATTCTCATGGTAAATTACTTCAGCTACATTCCTAATTTCGTCTTCTGAGGGAGGAATCAATTGTCCGTTGACATCATCTCTTATTAAAAGAATTAAGTTGTCGGTCTCTAAGGGTTTAATATCGTATCCATCTTTGATGTTATTATTAATAGTAACACATAGTTCGGCAAGTCTCCAAACAGACTTCTCTAAACTTTGATTCTCTTTATAAATTTTGAATGCTAATTTAGTTACATCTTCTTTTGTAAACATTTTACTCAAACAGAAGTCTTAATTGAACAAAAATTTGAAGTCTTAATAACAAAAAGAATAGTAGACTTTTAATTATTTGTGTTGATTTTATAAAGGGTTTAAAACCACAAAATTAAAAATTTATAATAATTTCTTATAAATAGACATTATTATAAATTGCCTCCGTGGCTTAGTGGTAGAGCAGCAGACTTGTAAAAGAGCTTTTTAACAAAATGCTCTATAGAATCTGCCGGTCGTGGGTTCAAGTCCCACCGGGGGCTCTATTATTCTAAAAATCTCTAATTAGTTTTGGTTTTTATCTTAATTAATTTTTTATAAGAGCATTTATTAATTTCAAAGAATAAGAAGATATAATTAGTTCGAAAATTGGTGATATCTAATAAATAAGGTCGACAGAATTATTCTTTGTATTATGGATGACGTCAGATCCGCCCATTTTTTTGATTTTATTAAAAAAGGGTTACTACCAAACTTAAAAAAATTAGTAGAGAATGGGATTTATAGTGAAAATTGTATCACTGATTTTCCCGCTACTACTTATCCTACCCAAGTTTCTTTATTAACAGGAACCTATACCGGAAATTTTAAGAAGGAGCCATGTCACGGAGTTCCCCTCCTAAATTGGATGGGACGTGATTTTTCACCGCCAATATTAAGGGAATATGCTGCTAAAGATTTACAAATATATAAAATAAACAATGATATGGGGAAAAATTGTAGAACTATCCTTGAAATGGTGGGAGAAGGAAATACCGCGAGTATAGCACAGTTCATTAATAGAGGGGCAGATTACATTTTTCCTGAGAGAAAGACAAAACTCGCAATGTTTTATCTTCTCTTGAAATACCTTCCTAGTGTTAAAAGAAGATTGATTAGATCTAATTCTGTAATAGCACAAAAATTAATACAAGTTTTTGAAAAACCTAGGAAATTCTTTGATAATTCAGAACCACCCATTGCTTCTTTACTTTGGTTTATCTCATCTGATCTTTTAATGCATAAATTTGGTTTTGACTCACATATATATAAGTTAAATTTACTCCATATAGATAAAGTCATTGGAGTTTTAATTGATAATTTGGAGAGATTAGGCTATTTAGACAATATTGCTATAGTAGTTACTTCTGATCATGGAAATTATAAAGTTAATAAGATAGGCAATTTAGCTCCCTTTTTCAAACAGAAGGGTTTAGTAAATTATCATCCTCATAGAAGAATAAAAGGAAATATGGATCTTGCTTATTATGCTGGTGTAGGATTTTTCTATTTTAAGGGTATTGATAATATCAATTATAATAATGGTTGGGGTCATCCTACACTTAAAGAGCTTGAGCATTATGGCCCTAAAAGAATAAACTTATTGAGAGATTTATTTAAAATCAATGGAAGCCGTTTAATGTTTTATAAAGATGATAATAATAAACATAATAAAGGAATCATTCATCTTAAAAGAAAAATTGAAAACACTGGCAAAATAATAACTGGAAGGCTTGAGTATGAAAGAAGTAGTAAGGATTATAAAACTCGATATATTTCAGACAGCAATGATCAGGATATTTTTGGATTTCTTAATGATATTGCAGCGAGTAGGTTATTAGATAATAAATTTCACTCGATTCAAGAATGGTTAGAAGCTACATACCACTTAGATTACCCTATGCATCCAGATTTGATACCACGCCACTTTAAAAATCCTAGAAGTGCTGATATAATCCTATCTAATGATGAAACCATAAAATTTGGAATTCACCATGGGAAGCAAAAAAGTAAAACTCTTTATGATCATGATATAGGTTTACGAAAATGCATGACAGTTCCCTTAATAATAGGAGGTTCTTTAGAAATTCCTCAAAAGCAAGTTAAAGTCTGTAAAATCACAGATATAGTTCCCACTTTATTAAGTCTTATAGGAAAAAGACCACATGACAGTGTTATTGGTGAAAGTTTGGTTTAATTTTTATTATGTTAGTTTTTTAAATTAAAATAATTTTGGATTAATAATTAAAGTATTAATTCAAATTGATGAAAGTAATTATATTGAACTATATATTCTAAATAGAATTAATTAGTAAATAATTATAAATAAATAAATATTTAAATAATTGATGGAAAATCTTGATATGAATGAAGTTGATGAAAAAAAGCTTGTTAAATTAAATATTGATGATTTAACACGTTTATTCATGGAAAACATTAAAGAACAAACTTTAAAGTTAATTGAGGGAATTGAGTTTCTTGTAGATGAAAATTTCGATAAATTTATGGAAGATATGAAATATGTCATTAAAACTTCTACCGAAGTTCATATAAAAAAAGTGTTTGAATCAAAGATTTTTAAATCGAAATTAATGTTTTCTAAAGCTGATAGGTTAAAACTATTTACTAAAATTAATGATATAAAAAACATAGGGGAATTTTTAGCAAATAAAATGCTTCTTTATAGAGTAGTATTCCCTGATGATACATTTAAACTTCAAATTTTAGATATACTTAAATCTTTAAGAGCAATTTCTAATGACATATCTGAAGCTGTGAGTCTAATTGGATCTGATCTGAGTAAAGCTCATGATGTCTGTGAAAATATAAAAGAAGAAAGAAGATCGATGAGAAAAAAAGAATGGAAATTAATAAATCGTTTATACAATTATGACATGGATTATTTATCTAGGACTTTCTTATATCTTAAAGAATTAATTGAAACTATAATGATGCTTGCTGATCATATTAAAAATTTCTCAGAATATATACAATTTCTTGCTACAAAGTATCTAATTTTTGATTAAGAATTTAAAAAAAGATTAATCATGGCTGCAGAGCTTACTTTAATTTTAGTTATAGTTTTAATAATAATGGCAATTTCTCTTGCTTTCTCAATAGGGGCAAATGATGAAACTCTTTCCGCATTAGTAGGGGCAGGAGTACTTAAATTTAAAATTGCCTTAATCATTGGAGGTATTGCGATTGCCTCGGGTATGATTTTGTTTAGTGGAGGATTTGTTGCTAAGACAGTAGGAGCAGATATTTTAGGGGAGGGAATAACTTATACTACTTTTATGTTATTAACTGTTTTAATAAGTAGTATAATATGGTTAGTTATAGGGAGTTTTGCTGGTATACCTTTAAGCAGTACCCATTCGCTTATTGGAAGTATTTTTGGAGTTGTTATAATATATGCTTTATATCAAGGCGGAGTAAATCCTGAGACAGTTTTAAATTGGACTAAATTAGGAAATGTTGTTTTAAGCTGGTTTTTATCTCCCTTATTTGGGTTTATTGTAACTTTTATTCTATTCAAATTAATTGCGAAATTATTTTTATCTCGTTTAAAGGGTTTAAATCAAATTGAGAAATCTGAAAGAAATTTCAAATGGATTTTGCTTTTTTCAGTAATTTTTGCTGAAATTTGGGTCGGTGCGAACTCAGGTGAAGCTTTAGGTATTCTTTATGGACTCTTAAGCAGTGGTTCTATAGGTTTAACTCAATACTTCTTGTTTGCTGTTATTTGCGGAATTTTTGCTGGTTTAGGTATTTATATAGCTGCTCGTTATGTTATTAAAAATTTAGCTTCTCAGATGATCGATACTCGTCCTAGCGAGGGTATAATTCTACAAACAAGTTCAGCTGTTATTTTAATGATGGCTACAATTTTTGGATTACCAATATCTCATAGTCATGTTATAGTGTTTTGTATAATTGGATTAAGTGTAGCGCAGAAAAAGGAAGTAGATTATAAAGCTTTAGGTAAGATGGGAATATTTTGGTTTTTAACGTTTCCAATTGCAGCATTATTAGCAGGATTAATTTATTATGGATTTATCTATTTTGGATTACCCTAAAATATTTATTACCAATTCATTTATATAGTCATATCATAAATAATTTTGATTTATTTATAAGAAAAAATCTTATGTGATTATTATGGGGTCCTTGATTGAATTTATGAAAAGAAGAACTGCTGAAAACGTATTAGAGAAGTCTGTAAAGCATGCTCAACAAGTTCAAAAATGTATCAGAAAACTAAATGAAGGAGTACAGCTTCTCTTAAAAACAAAGAAGGTTGAAAATTCTCATGCTATATTCCTTAATGTTGATGTGTTTGAAAGAGAAGCAGATACAATGAGGAGAGATATTATGAAAGATGTATCAAAAGGAGAATTGAATCCTAGTGTTCGTACTGATTTATCACACTTAGTAAAAAGAATGGATGACGTAGCTAATTGCGCAACTGGAGTCGCTCGAAGAATTGATACAATTCCAAACAAATTTTGGGAAGAAAGTAGTGAAGAAACCACTAATTTGATAAGTGAAATGATGATGAAATCTGTTGAGTGTGTTGAATATTTAGATAAACTTTTAATAGATCTATTAGGAAACCGAACCCAAGTTAAAGATATTGCTATAAAAATCAATGACCTTGAACATCAAGTTGATGTACTTAATATTAAACTAAGAAGAAGCCTTCAACAAACTGAATATGATGTTAATTACTTTACTGTTTTTACTGTAGGAATGACGATGAACATAATTGAAGCCATTACCGATGCCATAGAGAATGTAGCTGATTATATAATGGTATTATTAACAAGCTCAGAAACAACCTAAATTAAATAGGATACTTATAAATTAGAGAGATTTTACTAACAGTATTTAGAATAATTCATAATCTCAAAGTAAATCCTCTTTAATTCTTACATCTATCTGATATTCGAAATTCCTATAAATATTAAATTATTATACCTCTATTGCTTTGAATAGGAAGGATCTTAGACATATTTTATATAAAAAAAGAATTCCTATATATAGTCTATATAGATAAGAATTTAAATAAAATAAATATTTGATATATATAAATAAAAAGCATCAATAAGGATAAATAAAATTCTATATAGATGATTATAATTATGGTTTTTCATATTGAAACAAGAAAGGTCCAACAAACAGGTGGGTCATCTTTCATAATTAGTTTACCAAAAGAATGGATAGAAAAACACAATATTGAACCAAAAGATACATTAGGTATCTTAAGTCAACCAGATGGAAACTTACTTATTACACCAAAAATTAATTCTGAAGAATACATAAAGAGTAAAATTTTTGATGTTGATGGTATAGTAGATTCTAATTATTTATTTCGTCTCCTCATAGGGATGTATATTATGGGATATTCCACTATTATAATTAAATCCAGTAAAAAATTTGAACCGTCAATAAGGGATACTATAACTAATTTTACTCAAATCGCAATAGGTCCTGAAATCGTAGAGGAATCTAATAATATTATAAAAATAAAGGATTTACTTAATCCTAAAGAAATGCCATTTGAAAAAACAATAAGAAGAATGTATATTTTAGCTCAAGATATGCACGAAAATGCTATGAAATCTTTAAATTCCAGTGATAAAACTTTAGCTGAGGAGGTCATTAAGAGAGACGATGAAGTTGATCGATTACACTGGTTAATTGGAAGACAATCTCAGATAGTGCTAAGAGATATTATACTTTGCCAGAAAATGGGTATAACACTCGAAGATATAATTCATTTTCAATCTATGAGCAGGTTCTTGGAGCGAATTGCAGACCATTCAGTCAAAATTGCAAAAAACGTATTATTAATTGATTTCCAAAAAATTGATAAAAAGATTTTTAGTGGGCTTTCAAAAGCAAGTAAATTTGCACTAAAAATGCTTGAAATTAGTTTAGATGCATGGCTTAATAAGAATCTTAATTTAGCAAATGAAAATATTAATTCAGTTAAAGAATTAATAATTGTTTGCGAAAACATATATTCCAAATTAAATAATGTTGCAGAATTCTCAGTTCCTATAGGCTATATAATTGAGAGTATAAGAAGGACTGGAGAATATTCGGTTGATATATCTGAAGTAATAATTAATATGCTAATTTGAGATTAATATCAATCATAAGTCTAAAAAAATTATAATCTAAAAAGATGTAATTAATAATTAACTACTTTTTTTCCCATTTGAGTAAGGAGATAATAAGATTTTCACGTGAAAGATCACCTTGAGTTAATTGCCCTATAACACTTTCTCGCCCAAATAGCTTTCTAACTATTTTTTTTATTAATTTTTTTCCAGAAAGCCCCTCGCTCTGAAGCCGTTTATAAATTTCATGAACTTTCGTATGTAACTTTTCAATCTCTTCCATTTTTTTAATTAAAATTTCTCTCCCTTGTAGTACTCCATTCCCCGCAGAAAAAATTACTAAATTATTCATGCCCTCAGTAAAATCATATAGCTTTAATAGAGATTGATATATTAATGATATATCCTCTTGAATGTCACTATTTTTTCCAAATATCATTTTGTATTTTGGTTGCACGGCATCAGCTACAAAAGCCCATTGCTGATTCTTTTCAATTAATGCAACTAATTCAGGAGCATGTCCCGTCATAGGAAATAATTCAAATTTATATTTCTTTGATTTAGTTATTATTGTTTGGTTAATAATCTCTGCATTTACAGGCATTAATTCTATCCCCCATGCAGCTTGACGATATTCTGGGTATTTTTTACCTTTTTTTAAAAAATTTATAGCTTTTTCACTTGTAAATATCGGTATTCCAAATTCTGTATTTAACATGTGGGATCCTCCCGCATGATCTTCATGTGTATGAGTAATAAAACATTTTTCAATCATTTGATCATGACTGAGAGATTTAACAAATTCTCGAAGATCTTTTTCTCCACCAGGAGCTCCAGAATCAATAAGGAGTCCATCTACGAAATAACAAGATGTGAAATAGGGATAAGGCATTAACTCATTATCAGATGCCCACTCCCATTCTAAAATTTGATTATTACAATGATAAGTTATGCGAACAACCATAAATCAAATCTCCAATTATAAAAGTGAAATTTAAAAAAAATTTATTCTATTTCTATTCTTTTAGGTGGGATAAAAACATGTCTAGGACCAATCCTTTCAAGATGATTAGCTTCTTCTGGACAATGATGAGCGCATACTCCACATCCAATACATTTATCTTCATTTACAATGGCAATGCTATTATCTAAATCAATTGTTTCCATAGGACATTTTTCAACACAAGTTCCACAACCTATGCAGGAATCCTCATCGATATGTGCTAAATAAGATGACATAGTATGTATTGGTGCTGCACCACGATAATACATGTTAATCATCCCACAACAACACTTACAGCAATTACAAATAGCCTCAATTCCCCTATTTGTATCTGAATGAACATGAAATACTTTATGGACTAGTCCCTCGTCTTCTGCTTCCATTAATATTTTGATTGCTTCTTCCTTTGAAACAGGTTTGCCAAATCCTTGTTCAATACCAAATCTAGCAGTTTTATCAAAAAGGAAACAATTATTTTTTGATGCACCTAATTTACATGAATCTCCAACCAGATCTTTAGCATGACGACAATAACAATGAACTAATGCAATGTCATCGTATTCTTGAACATATCTTTTTATTTCCTCAAATGGTATCACAGTTTCAGTTCCAACTTCAACTTCTTTTTCAACCGGAAGAGTTCTATCAGTTGGCGGTAAATCTCTAAACACATTTATGATACTATCATAATTCTTTTGAGTTCCTTTACTTATTTCCCTAAATAGTTTTTCAAATAATACTGCAAGGTTTTTTTCTCTTTCTGAAGTACCACCCCGTAGGAAAGTATACTCAAAAATCCCTGGATATAAACCCATTAAACGATAGACCATGACTCCAGTAGTTCGACTTCTTGTACCGACAATGATACCATTATGCATTAAAGTATCGAGCGTTTCAAGAATCTTTTGTTCTTCCATATTGATTTTTGGCTTAATTTCATCAAGTGTCATTGAAGGCTTTTTATATATTAAAATAAATTTCGCTTGTTCTTTAGTTATTAGAGTTTGTAATAATTCTATCAATGTATCACTAATGGGTAAGGGAAATACTCCTGCTTTTATAAATGTTCTTGCCACTTTATACCAGAACTTATCTGTCATCTTTCTTATAACCTAATTTAAAGAATACTTTAAAAATTATCTAATTGAAAAAAAAATACATCATTTAATTATCTTTTGAGTATAATTAACTAAGAGAGTTTGATCGAATAAAAAGCAGTTAGTAGCAAGAATCCATAAATTTCTGAGACTCTTATAATTTTTAAAATAATATTTCTTAAATCGATAATAACTCAAAAAAATATGATTTGAGTGAAAATTTTATTATGAGTGATGTCCAAAAAAGAATGAATAGATTGGAGCTCTCCATTAATCTTTTGGAAGATCATTTTATGTAAATACGGCCACCTCATACCACCAAGACCTCTTAGGTTTATAAAAAACCAAATTAATCATTATAAACGAGAACTCTAGATTAGGAAAGATTTTCCCCTATAAAAGATTAAAAGTTCCTCTTTTTCTTCTTATCATTCAAGTTAAAGATAGATATCTTTCAAGTTGGTTTAACCAAGTTATCGTTTGTTGAATGTAACATTTCTAATTTGAACTTTTAATTTTATTAAATATAAAAACAATAGTACCTTTTAAGATTCAAATTAAAAATATTATTAATTACACTCTTTTTTATATCATGGGGGATAATAAAGTTCAGTTTAAAAATAGTTATATAGGAATATTTTCACTAAACTATTTTATTCAAGGAATTAATCAAAGTATGTTTGCTGTCATCATTCCCATTTATTTAATTTTCGAGTTGGGAACCTTAGGAGGAGAAAATATCGCTTTTTTAACCTCTATTGTTTTGTTTCCTTTTGCTCTTAAGTTCATTTACGGAATGCTGAGTGATAAAATTGCTTTAAAAAACTTAGGGAGACGGAAACCTTGGATTATTGGATCAATGATGGCTTCTGGTTCGATTTGGATATTTATACCTTTTATTATTAAAGCTGAAACAGCATTTATTATATTTACATTGGGTGGTATTCTTATCGTTCTTGGAGTAGCTATAGCTGATACTAGTATCGATGGTTTAATTCTTGATATTTGCCCAAAAGAGAAACTTGGAAGGGTACAAGGAATTTGTTGGGGAATTAGATCATTAGGAATAATTGTAGGAGGACCTTTAATTGTGGTTTTATATCTCCTCATAGGAGGGAGTATTGATTTAATTTTTATAGTATTAGGAATATTGATGACAGTATCAACATTAACGATTCTTTTAGTAAAAGAAATCATTATAACTAAAGATATAAAAATTATCCCAAGTTTAAAATTGATTTTTGGAAAAGCTAGTAATTGGAAAGTTTATTTATATTCATTATTCAATTCTTTTGTTGATGGAGTAATTTTTGTTTTTTTATCTCTTTATATTATTATACAAACTCCATTACTCGAGGCTGAGGGTGCAACAATAGAAATCCTAGAAACTAATGTTGATTTGTATGGACCTAATGCATTTATTTCATTCATAATCGGTTTAGGAGTAATTACGGGATCATTAATAGGAGGTCATATTGCTGATTTAATATCTCGAAAAATTAGTGTCTATTCATCACTTTTAATAACAATCATATTTTTACTTTTATTCTTAATTCCTGTTTCTGTTCCAATTATGATAATTTTTGCTTTCTTTATTGGATCATCAGCTGGATGGAGACAAGCTGGTTTTTCTGCGGTCATTGGTCAAATATCAACTAAATATCCTGAAGTCGATAGTACATATTTTGCAACATGTAATTCTTTTACCAATTTAGGGGCAGTGTTAGGATTGCAAATAACAGGATTGTTATTTAGTGGCTTAACAGGATTAAGTACATATGCGATATATGCATCTATCTTTGTTTTCATGGTTTTGATGTCAAATCTAGGACTTATACCTTTTTTGACAATAAATTCTAATGAATATGAAATAACTTCAAAAAGGAAAGAAACTATAAAGACATAAGATTTATTGTTTCTAAAAATTTATTTCATTTTATTAATACTAAATTTCATATATTTATAAACCCAAATTTTAAGATATGGTGTTTTAAATTAAAATAGAATATTCTGAGAGGATAAAAAGACTTCCAACATATATTTTTCTAGAAATAGAGCAATTATTAGAGGAAAAGAGGAAGAAAGGTGTTGATCTAATACCATTAGGAATTGGAGATCCTGACTTAAAAACACCCGAATTGATCGTTAATGAATTGATTAAACAGGTAAAGAACCCAAGTAATCATAACTATCCTTCAAGTATGGGAGAAGAGGATTTCAGAGAAGCGGTTGCTCGATGGTATACAGTGAGATTTAATTTAGATTTAAATCCTAAAGATGAAATTTCAAATGTAATAGGAGGTAAAGAGGGGGTGGCAAATATTACTCGAGCATTTATTAATCCAGGGGATGTTGTACTTTGTCCTAATCCAGGATATCCGGTTTATGAGAATGGAGCAACAAAATTGTGCGATGCGGAACCATACGTAATGCCTTTATTGAGAGAGAATCAATTTTTACCTGATTTAGATAATATTGATAAAAACATTCTTAGAGAAGCGAAATTAATGTATTTGAATTATCCAAATAACCCTACTGGTGCAATTACACCAATAGAATTCCTAAAAAAAGCAGTTGATTATGCTGAAGATTATAATTTTTTTATAGTCCATGATAATCCTTATTCAGAGTTTACTTTTGGTGACTATGTTGCACCATCGATATTACAGATAGATCAAAACCATGTTGAGATTAATAGTGCTTCTAAAATGTTCAATATGACTGGATTTAGATGTGGATGGGTTGCAGGTGATAAAGATATTATTAAAGGATTAAGAAAGATTAAGTCTCAAATTGATTCTGGTTGCCCAATGTTTATACAAAGAGCCGTAATTAAAGGATTGAATGAATATAACTCAACTAAAAAGCCAAATATCGTCCAAAAGACAGTTGAGATATATCAAAAACGAAGAGATATTCTAATTAAAGGATTGAATGATATAGGGTGGAAAACAGACACCCCTCAAGCAACCTTTTATGTATGGACCCATGTTCCCGATAAATATGTGTCTATTGGATGTATGGAGTTTGTGAAGAAATTAATAGACGTAGGAGTAATTGTCACTCCTGGTATAGGTTTTGGTCAATATGGAGAAGGATTTGTAAGATTTGCTTTAACTCAACCAGAAGAAAGAATTCTAGAAGCATTAAATAGAATTGAAACTATTCTAAATTAAAAAATTTAAAAAAAAAATTATTTTTATCGAAAGACTGATGATATTTTTACCTCATTTTTTTTCTCATTTTCATTCTTAATGCCTCCATTTTTTTCTCATCTTGAGCCTCAAGACTTTCCGAGAACTCATTTGGGACATCTAAAAACATCATAACGGGAGCATTATAAGAATCCCAATCTTTATAATAATCTAATATCAGATCATTTTTATCTGATTCTTCTTCCAGTATTTTCACCTCCAATTTTTATTGAATCCTTCACTGGGAGAATTAAATCTAATATTGGCCTATTTCAAATAAAATCTAATGAATTATAGTATAAAAGAGAATAAATCAATAAAGATTATAAGAAAGAGGTCAAATATTTTTGATTTATTCTCTCTTAATACTACGGATTAAAGGGAATACTGTAATATGTGCCTTACACCAATAATCCATAGTATATTGTGAAAAACTCATTATTTAAATTAAGTTAGGATCACCTTATAAATCTTCCCATTCCATTCCCATTTGTCAGCTTATTATGTTATGTAAATTGACAAGTAAGTATAATGGATAATTTAATGAAACCTATTAAAAACCTATTAAATTGATTATATGTTTAAATAAGATAGCACAGCAATTTATAAAGATGTAGTTTTTAAGAGAGATGAATAAAAAGATTGTATTAATTGGAGCCGGTTCGACTTCATTTGGTCCACCTATATTTAATGACGCTTATTTAAGTGAAGTTTTGGAGGGATCTACAATTGTTCTTCATGACATTAATAAAAAGAAGTTAGAAATGATTTATGACCTATTACTAGTTGAAAACGACGCAAGAAATAAGAAATTCAACCTTGAGCGAACATGTAATAGGACTAAAGCACTTAATGGGGCTGATTTTATAATTAATTCAATAGAAGTTGGAGATCGAATGGAATTATGGAGCCAAGATTATGAAATACCAAGGAAGTATGGTTCAACACAAATTTTAGGAGAGTGTGGTGGACCAGGAGGTACATTTCATGCATGGAGAATAATTCCTCCAATTATTGAGATTATAAATGATGTTGAGAAAATTTGTCCTAATGCCTTTTTTATTAATTTTTCAAATCCCATGTCCCGTGTGTGTTTAGCAATTAAAAGAAGCGTAAAAAAAATTAAATTTATTGGCTTATGTCATCAAATTGGGTTTATGATAAAGCATCTACCTAAGTTGTTTAATAAACCAATTAGTGAGTTAAAGATGAAAGTTGCAGGGCTCAATCATTTTGCATTTCTCTTAGGATTAGAGGAATTATCTACAAAAAAAAATTTAATGCCTTTTTTCAATGAAAAAGCCTTGAAGTATTTCATAGAAAATGAAGATAGATTCGAGTTCTCAACCCTTACATTTGAAGTTTTTAGGAGATTTGGATATTTTCCTTATGTAGGGGACAATCACTTGGGAGAATACCTTCAATTTGGTGAAGAATTCACAGAAACTCAGGATATGGTTGATTGGATAAAAAGAATAGATAAAGAAGGTGAATTTTGGTATGAGAGATATCTGCATTATCATAAGAGAGTTAAAAGAAATAAATATCCGAGAAAAGGAATTTTATCTACAAAACCTTCGGGAGAACGAGCCATTCCAATAATTGAAGCAATAATTAACAATAAGAATTCATATGAAACTGCAGTGAATATTCCTAACGACAATATAGTAGATAATTTACCAAAAGATTTAATCTTAGAATGTTCAGCTAAAGTAGATAAGAACGGTGTTCATGGAGAGAAGATAGGGACTTTACCTAAGAATATTGCGGCATTGCTTCGTATTGAGGCTTCAATACAAGACTTATGTGTTGAAGCTGTTCTAAAAAGATCTAGGGATATTGCAATCGCATGTTTAGCCGTCGATCCGAATGTTGGAAGTTTCGAAATGGCAGAGAACATTTTTAATGATATGATTGAAATACAGAAAGGCTTTTTACCGAACTTTAAATAATCAATGAGTATTTACTAATTAAACCAAATTAAAGTTTTTTAATAAATTCTCTAAACCATTAGAATTTTTTTAAATTTTTATTATTCCAATTACTTTTCGATAGTAAAGTTTTATACCGGTAATTTTTAGATTTCTACCCCTAAAATCTATGTTGTACTACTATTTTTTACGATTTACGAGTGAGTAAAATAAAATCTTTTAAGTATACCTAATACTCTAGTAAATATACCCTAATATATTTATAAATGAATATTTACATAATTCTCACGATACAAATAACCATTATTTTGGGCAATGGCATCAAAAAATAGTGATAATTCACAGGAACGGATTAAAAAAGCCACAGAAGCACTTCAGAAATTCTGGTGGTTTTCATTTTTTTTAGTTATTGCTCCTTTAGTAGTAGCCATAGGTACTTTCTTAATTCTTAATTTCGCTAGAGCTGGCTTCTTAATTGCTTTATCTTTATCCGTTGTAAGCTTTATGTTCGCTTTACTTTTTTTTTATAAAGCTTTTGACAAATACAGAAATAAACCATTTTTTCTTAATAAAAGGAATAATCTATCAGCAAGAATTCATGTACTTTTTCTAATTTCTATCTTATCGTTTGTATCAACCCCTATTTTTATAATTATTTCTGGATTTGGTTCATTTTATCACCTTCCAGTAATAAGTTATTCAGTGCTTTATAGTATTGTATATTATTATTACTATTTCCAACCTATAGATTTTTTTGACTTATCTAAGGAGGAATTCAAACACGCAGACAGTTTTAACTTAATAGCCAAGCAGCCATATAATTTTTTCGTTGGTATTAATCACTTTATTCATATAATTTTTTTATCATTTACTGCGTATACTAATTTATCCTGGCTTTTTGCTCTGACAACAAATTTAATCTTTTACTTCATCACTTTAACAAGAACAAAGAGGCATGTTAAAGAAATCAATGAATCTATAGAAAAAAAAACGCCTATTCTAAAAGATTTAACAGTCTTTAAAAAAAAATTTGTAGTTTCGATAGTTGGCCTTATTTTTTTCTTATTGATTCAAATGCCATTTATTATAATTATAATTTTTAGCTTATCAGGAGTTCAGTATTCAAGCTTAGATCTCATAAATAATTCTTTTTTGACAATAATATTTATTCTATTTTATTTTAAATCTAGTTTTTATATAAACTATTACTATGGCTCAAAAGTTGATCTTTATGATAAGCCAGAAAAATTAGAAGAATTTGATGGAAGTGCTCCTCCACTAAGTGCTAAATATCAAAGATACAATTCTTATATGTCTATAATTTTAATACTATTAATTACATTATTCTCATTTCTGATTCAAATTCCCTGGTTAATGGTAATCATACTTCCATTCATTTATTTACTTCTGCATTACGAGCAGAAGTATAATCTATGTTCAAAAAAGTACAACAAATCCGTAGTTTTATTAAATTCTATTGCCCTTTTGATTTATATCTCTTTTGGGATAATTCTCCCAACAATAAGAACCGTATTATTACACTTTCTTGTATTTTGCATTTCATTTTATATTGTTTTACAAGCGTTTGTTAAATTTGAGTATTTTAGTAAAGAAAATGTTTTAATAGTCCAAAATCTTCTCGCAGTTGCTAGTTTTACTTTATTAGTGTATTCTTTTTTTCCGATAATTATTGTTGAATATATTTCTTACACATTAGATCCAGTTGTTTCAAATATTCTCCTACATACATTAATTATTTCAGTGGTCTTTTTAATCTCTCAATATATTATGGGAGTAAGATATTTCTACAGTAAATCCCCAAAATTATTCAGAATCATTGTTTTAATAAATAGTATTTTAGTTGAGTTATTTGTTTTTACCTTAATTTTATTTAGAAATTATTTCTTGATCGAACTAATACCTTTTCTACAAGGAATTTTAATATCTTCTGTGTTATTTCCTATTTTTTTCATCCTTTTTCTTTATTTAAATTATAGTTTACATGTATTCCCCTTAAAATACTTTTTAAAATTATGCTATTTTACTCTCTGGATATTTATGGTTAACTTTTTTGCATTGTTATTGATATTATCTCTAACTACTAACTATTATATTTTAATCCCTATAGATTGTATCATCACATCTATTCTTTATTACTTTATATCTAAGTTTGGATTCCAACAGGAAAGAATAGATGAATCCAAATTTAAAAAGCGGGTCAAAATAAATTCTTATTTATTAACTATTGAACTTTTTTCTCTATTTAATTTGCTGTTTTTCAGTGCTTTTCAAGCACTTTCATTGGTTGAGAATATAATTTATTCAACATATCTATCACTGGCACTAGTTTGTGGGTTGATTAACCTATTTTCAAAAAGAGAGATATTCTCTGAAGATCTTTATATCAAAATTAATACATTTATTCTGTTATATACCTCTATTATAGCATTTTACTATTTTCTGTTGCTAACAATTGATATTCTTTTTGTTTTTATAATACCTTTGATGGTTTCTAGCATAATTTTTTACATACCAATTTTATACTTAAGGAAGAAAAAGCTCTATCCTAAATTCATTAGTAAAACAATAAATATTAATGCTATAGTATTGTCGACCACAATATCATTAATTCCAACTATAACAGGGTTGCAATTATACTTTTTGGGCATATATTTTGACTTAATTTTCTTAGTTTTGACAGTGATTAATTCTACACTATATATTTTATTAGTAATATTCACAATCGTATACGCTGTATTAAAACAACCCAATAGTGTCCAAAAACGTGAAAAAAGAATTCAGAAATTACAAATACTCATATTATTTTGTATAAGCGGTACAACAATGTTTTATTATCCTTACTTCTTATTAATCAAATTCACATATTATTCCATTGTCTTACCTTTAAGTTTTACTTCCTTATTCCTATATATTCCTCTATTTATCTCATATAAACATAAAATTTTCAATGTTGAACATATAAAAAGAGCAATTATATTCAATACCATAATTCTAACAGGATTGATTACTTCGATCCCCCTACTAATAGGCCTGAATTTGCTTTGGTTAGGTCTAGTTGTTGATTTTAACATATTTGTCTTGAATATTTTAAATTCTTCCATATATATCTTCTACATATTCTTGTTAATTCTCATTAATTTATCCAAAAAGGTTAGTATCAAGGATAAATTCGTCTTATTTTTAAATCGTTTAAAAATTGTCATCTTATTTGGTGTTTCTATCACAACTGTCTTTTTTTATCCCTTTTTCCTACTAATCAACTCCCTATATTATATTATCTTACCTTCAATTTTTACTTCCTGCTTCGTTTATATTCTTTTGTATTATTCCTATAGAAAGGTAATTTTCAATGTGGAACATTTAAAAACTGCAATTGTTTTAAACACAATGATACTGACAGGATTTTTTACTTCGATTCCAATACTTATAGGATTGAATATATTTTGGTTAGGTCTTGTTGTTGATTTCAATATTTTTATATTGAATATTGTAAATTCCTCCATTTATATCTTCTATGTATTCTTATTAATTCTAATAAATATTTCGAGAAAGCTCAATATAAAGGAAAAATATTTACTAGATTTAAATAGACTTAAAATTATTTTATTATTTTGTATTTCTTTTACGACTATTTTCTGTTATCCTTTTTTCTTATTAATCAATACATTTCATGGAATATTCATTTCAATAATATTGCTCCTATTTTCTTGGTTCTTCCTATTTTATTATTCTTATAAACAAGAATATTTCAATTTGCAATTTGTAAAGAAGATAACAATCTATAATTTTATTACCTTCTCTTGTTTGATTATCTCTTTACCGACTATTATAGGTTTAGAATTGACGAGAATAGAATTAAGCGTCAGTATTGAACTTATAATAACTATAACCTTATTGTTACTTTTTAGTTTTCTCAAAATTTCTGAAGAAGTAAGTGTTAAGATCAAATTGAAAGAGAAATACATTAAACAATTTAAATTAGCAGGATTATTTTCTTGGTTTTTATTTACACTTTTTATCTCATATTATATAGCATCAACATTTATTGTGGAACTTGTTTTTACTCCATTAACCTCTCTAATCTTAGCTTGTTCTTTCTTTAACTTCTTTATATTAAGTATATATACAGTGAGTCTTATATCCAAAAATTTCCCAGAATATTCAAATGTTAAATATTTTCAAGATTTAATCATCTATGGAATAATTGTTTCAATTTCAAGTATTTTTACCTTTTTAGGGCTCTCGAGCGGGCTTTTTTCTTTTCTTATCTGGTGGCCCCCACTGTTAAACATGTCTTTCTTAATTGGTTTCTTTCTGGCTGTTTTTCTTATATTTCTAAACGTATTAGATAAGCAATTTCAATTATCACAAACCAAAACTATTTCCAAGCTTGCTTCATGGTTAACTATAAAGATAATCATTTGTCTTTCAATTATATCACTTGCTGAGTTTTTAGGATTTCTATATTCTATCTTTAATAATATATTTTTATTTTCCTTAGCGTTCACCTTTTTAACTCCTATAAGTCTTTATATCTTAGAAAATTTGAGGTTCATTTCGTCCGAAAAACAAATACTACTGAAAAAGATCACTTTAACAGTATTTATCTTATCTATTTTAATTTTGCACGTAGAATATCTTTATAATTTGATAAATTTAATCCCTATCTTTTACTTTAATCTTTTTGTAGAGATTACTGCTTTTGCGGTCAATTTATTATTATTTTTTTATTATTATAGTTTAAGATTTAACAAGAAAATAGAAGCAAAATCTGTTTTTGAATTATACAAGGTCTATTTCACTTCTTTTTTCTTGTTTTTGAGTTTGTTATACTTTGGTTCAGTTCTTTCAATATTTCTTATTCTAATCACTTATTCATTAATCCTCTCTCGGAGGAGTATTTTACCTGGTTTTCGGTTTCTTTCATACTTCTTACTTAGTTATTATACGTTCCTAGAAATTATGGTTATTCTCAGTAGTTACAATATCATAGTAGTATTAGATATTGCATTAGCAGGATTATATGTAATAATATATCTTCTGTCAATTAATGGGATCCTAATTTTCTCTATATTGCTACATATAAAGAAAAATAATAATCTTGAAAAGTTTACTTTATATTCTCTTATTTCTCTTTTGTCTTTTGTTTCATTAATGATCTACACTAATATCTGGCTTCTATATAACGTAACCATATCGCTTTTTCTATTATTCTTATTTATTGGAATTTTCTTCTATCGTCAAAAAGATGAGCGATATAAATGGTTTATCAAACCTTGTGTTCTTTTATTTGTTTTTGATCTTATTAGCTTTTTATCATACTCTTGGTTGTTTAATAATTTAAACTTCGCAATTTACAGTCCAATTTTAACTTTAACATTAACAATAACCATTACTGGATTGGTATTTATCCTGTTATATAATTCTTCACCAGCAAGATTTAGAAAAAGATCTTTTTATATTGTATTGTCATCAGTAATAGTCTCATTTCCTACTTTCTTGTATTTTATTATCATTGCCTCTTTAGGAATGCCAATATTTTCTTTAGTTCCTTTAATTTTTGCGATCGATATTGGAGTTCTATTATTTTATGTATCTATAGGAATTTATCAATGGAAGATATCTTGGGCAATCTGGAAATCTGGGTGGTATGCTTGGAATATATTACCATTTGTTAACTTTTTTATAATTTATCAAAGCCTTACTGGAATTGATGTATATACAAATTCTTTGAGATTTGGGGCATTCAGTGCAAGCGGATCGTTTATTTTATCAATTATTATTTGCTCATTATTTTTCTTTCCTGTAGTGTACACTAAAATCAAGAAACATTTTTCTAGAATAGTTTTTATAATTTGGGGTGAAAGCTTATTCTTGCTCTATTGGGCTAGCTTCAATTTATTTAAAACAGATTCTCCCTTAGATCTTTTGTTAAGAAATATTTCTTTTATTTTGTTTTCAGTTGTCTTATTAATACCATTGTTAATGGCATTTAAATATTGGAAAATAGTTTCAATTCTTTGGATATTTCCTCTAACAATTATTAATGCTACATTTCTATTTTTCTATTTATTCTCAATTGATATCTTATTGGAAATGACTGTCGCAATTGACATTTTAGTAATAGGGTTATTTCTAATAGTTTATTCGTTTTTCCCAACTATTAGATCAATTGGTGTTATTTTAATAACTGCATATTTCATTACTCTACTCGGCATTTTCTTAACAGTCTACTTCATTTTGTATCTGATCTTATTGAATCCTATTTTCTCATTAAACATCAGCTTTCTCGTAGTAGGATTCAGTCTTTTTTCCTCTAAATATGTTGAAGTTCCAAAAAGACTAATAGATTTGTGTCTTTCATGGATTCTAATTATCAATTTATCATGGTTGACCTTTAATACATTCAATCTACTTCCGGGGTTATTAATATTTGCTATCTCATTAGCTATAACTGTATTCGGATGTTCCTTTTTTATAATTAATCGCTATAAAATGAAAATTTCTATAAATAGGATATTTCCGTTCTTAACAGTGGCATTTGGAACATCATCTTCAATCACATCCTTAAGTTATATTATATTTAATACAACACCTGGAATTTTAATTTCTATATTTTCTTCAGTGTTCATCATCTTTTTATATTTTACTTTCGTTGAATATCGCTATGTTCTGTGGTTTATTATTCCAATTCCTATAACAACTCCTATTTTAGAAGGAATGTTAGAATTTGAGGTAATAAAACCTTTCTGGCTTTTGACATGGGCAATACTTTACCTTCTCTCTTTTCAAATTATATTTAATTTATTTAAAAATGCTGTAAAGAAAGAATCTCAAGAAATAAAAAGAAGAAAAAAAAATAGTTTATTTAAGCTTTATCAGGATATGAATCAAGTGAGATGGCTTAATCTTACTTGCTTCTTTTTAAATTCGATATTTTTCTCTTTATTCATCGCCATAATTATTCCACAATTATTACCATATTTAGTGTTCTCTCATATTTTGTTTGTTTACCAAATTTCTGATTTTCTAATTATCTGGCCAATCTTATTTTTGATTTGTTTGAAATATGTCGAAAAATCAAAATTGAATTTGAAAGTAAAAGATTTCAAGCGTTTTTTCAGCAAAATTAGTTCAATTTTATATCTTGTAATACCTATTGGGGTGGGTATTAATCTTATGCTTTATATGGTTCTCACTAATACGAATCCCATCATTTCAATTTATATTCTATTGCTAGGTGTTAGTGGTTTAGTTTTCATAGAAACATCCTTTATAGACAGGACAATATTACATTTCTTATCAGATATCACTCAGAACTTATTTATTTTATGGTCTTGGATAGCATTGAGTAATAGTTTTTCACTTTTCCTTTTCTTATTTCATTCAGACTTATTTTTGTTAGTTTTAATGATATCCCTTCTGGGACTCATTTCTGTTCAATTCTTATCTTATTTTGATGTTCCTAAAAAAATAATTTCTAAAAGTCGTTTAACATTGATTTATAATGCTTTTATTTGGAGTTCATTATACGTAGCATCTATAATCTCCGATGGTTTGATACTAATCTTTGAAGAATTAGCAGGTATTCCTCAATATTTATTGTTATATCAAAATTCCTCAATTATTTTATATATTTTGAGCGTAATTTTTGTTAGAATTGAGAGAAATTTAAAAAATAGAATAGAATTTATTCTTTTCATTGTATTTCAAGGATTACTTCTTATAAATTTATTCTATATATTCATTATATATGGTATTTTAAACTTTTTCTCAATTAATTTAGTTATTTTTATAGAGGTATGTCTTTCATTCATTTCTATTTATTATTTCAATACAATAATAGCAGAGCGAAAATATCCAAATTTTAAACCAAAAATGCATGAACTTCTAATTTTGATATTATATTGTGAAATAAGTATTATGAGTTATGCTTTATTATATGCAGTTATAGGAATTTATCAAAACCTGATTACAGCTCTTTCTATATTATTCATTCTTACAATAATTGAAATTTACTCAATTAAAAAGATCAAAACTGGTTATGCACGATTAATTCACACTATCAGTTTCCTAGCAATTTCGGTAATAGTATTTTTACTTTTATATAGCTATATCTCTCAATATCCATTCTTTCTTGGTTTAGGTATTTTTATTTTTATGATAATGCAGTTCTATACTAATTATTCTCTATTTAAATCATTAGAGGAGATATTCCCGAAAACTCAAGCTACTTTTAAAAAAGATCAAGTTATAATTCAACAATTAATCGGAACAGCTTTTTACGGGACTATATGCATATTCTTAGCACAGATTTTAAGTTTGTATAGAGTAGAATTACAATTAATCCTTTTAATTTTAAGTCTTATAATCCATGGATTAATGTTTGTAGATAAATTTTTATTTAAATTTTTAGGGAAAATTGCGAATTATGTTCAAGTAATATCGTGGCTCTCTATTATGACATTTACATCAACCTTTCTCATTTGGTTATATAGTTTCTATTTCATTGCTTTCTTCTACGTAGTTATTCCCATCATAGTAATTATCCTACTCCTTGAGTTTGCTTATCTAATCAAATTATTAGCTTTTTGGAGATTCACTGCTACCAATAAAGAAAAGATTAAATTTATATTGGTACTAATATCGTATCTTAATTTTATAACTTGGCCGTTATATTTTGCTTCCTTTACGTTATATTTTGCTTCCTTTAAATTATTATACATACTTAATTTAACACTTGTATCTTTTATCATCATGTTTTTGATAACTTTAATTGATAAAGTTATAAAGGAGGAACTCAGAAAATCCTTAAGATCATTCTCAATTCTAATGATAGGGGGTTTATTATCTATTGATAGTTTCTTATTGCTGAATTCTGTTCCTAATTTCGATATTTTTTTGAATTTAACAATTTCTTCTTTAATTATACATGTATTAATGCTACTAGATAGCTATGTGTTGAAATTTATTGGTAAAACCACTAATTCTATTAAAATTTTATCGTGGATCTTAATTATGATTTTCACATCGTGGTTTTTTAGTGTTTTTTGTCTAAGCATCTCTTATGCATTAATCCCATTCATTATGATTATGCTTATCATAGAATTTACCTATCTCTTCAAATTATTGGCATCTTGGAAATTTGTCGCTTCTAATAAAAAGAAAATAAAACATTATTTAGTAATATCAACATATCTTAATTTTATTACTTGGCCGTTATATTTTGCTTCTTTGGATCCTTTTCATGTTCTCAATTTAGTGTTAGCGTCTTTCTCCATTATGTTCTTCTTGAGTTTAATTGATACAGTCATTAATGAAAAACTCCGAAAATCCTTGAGATCTTACTCATTTCTCATAATTGGAGGGTTATTATCAATTGATTTATTTCTAACGTTTTATTTTATTTTGAATCTTATATTTTTAGGTTTAAGCATATCTGCGTTAGTTTTTGTGATTTTCCTTGGAATTGTAATAAAACCATTTAAAGGACACTCAGCTAGAGCTTTAATATTTTGGATTGTAATATTTCTGTTGTTAAGTTCAATAATATATCATATATCATTATCTTTTGTTGCTGCTGGAATATTTTTTGCTTTTACCGTTTTAATTTATCCTTTTGTTTTCCTTTTGGAAGAACTTAGAGAACTAGTTAATAAAATTATTGGAGCTTTTACAAGATTTTTGAACCATCTCAAAATATTAATTAAGAATATATTTATTAGATTATTGGTTTTTCTCAAAAAGCATTTCAAATTCATTTGGATCATTATTTGTGCAATTATTGCTTCATTTAGTGGTATTCTTTTTTCTGATCTGATTTTGGGTCTATTAAACCCCTACCACTCCATTCTTCTAGTATTCCCGGTTTTTGGGATATTATTTTCTCTTAAACCTTCTGAGAAAACTGAAGATGTTGACATAATGTTTAGACGGAGAATGCTTCGTTTAGTTACTAGCTGGGGTAGCATTATAATAATTTTGTTTTCCTTTATGTTTGTTCTAAATGTAGAGGCTTATTGGTATGCTTTAGCCACTTGGATTTCGATATGGATTTTGGGAGCAATATTGTTGCCTTATATCATTTTTAAAGAAAAAAGGGAAAATATTTCGATTAAATGGAGATTTTATACTTTAATAATATTAATTAGCATGCTAATTTTATTTGGAATTATTGTTGGTATTCAGATTTATATGAATATCTAATTTAAAGTTAAAGATTTCTAGTCTAGATAATGTTTTTTAACATTTTTTACTAATTTTGACATATTTATGCTAATGTTTCATATAAAAAGTTGAAAACTTTAAATATATGTTAAAATGAACTATTATTTGAAAATCTAAAAATAAACATACATAACAAATTAAAAAAAAAATTTAAAAATTGAAGTGATCTTTTATATGGAAGCTTTAACAAAAAGAATATTGGCAATTGTTATCATAGCTGTTGTAGGTGTAGGTATCGGTGTTGGCGCTTGGATTTTCCTTTTAGCGCCTGGTGCTGGTGAATATTCATGGGGTTCTAAGGATTGTCCTGGTGCTCCGGCGGGAGTAGATCCAGATAATATTATAAAATTTGGAATTACTGGTGATATAGGTGAAATAACTGGAGATGGTGCTTGGGAAGGGGCCTGGCTTGCTGCATATGAAATAAATCAAGCAGGAGGAGTAGTTCTCAATGGTACTACTTATTATATTGGGATTACAAGGGAGGATACAGATGAAGCTAATCCTAATTTAGTTACATCGCGAGGAATTGCAGCAGCAGAGAGATTAGTTTATAATAAAAAAGTTCAATTCGGTATCGGAGGTTTCAGATCAGAGGCATTATTAGCATATCAAGAAGTTTTCATGGATAATGAAATCATCTTTATCGGCACTGGTGCTGCTACAGATGTATTTTGTGAAAATGTGAGATCCTGGTATACAAGATATAAATATTTCTGGAGAACTATGCCTATAAACTCAACCGCTTTAGGAGGTCAAATCTTTGCTTATCTTTTTACAATGATAGCTGTTTTGAACGGAACCTTTTCAGGAGAAATTCAAAATCTTGGAATAATTTACGAAGACTTAACCTGGACAGAAGATTTGGTTGCTGCTGTGAGTTATTACTTTGGACCTTATGGACCACTTCCAGCATATAAAAATATGCTTAAAGCAAGTATCGCATATGATGTTACCTTAACTGCTGCAGACATGCTTACTCATGTGAATACACTTATAGCAGCTGACTGTGATATTGTAATACCCGTGATATCCGCTCAAGGTGGACTTATGATGATGCAGCACTATGCCACTCTTCAACCAAACTTTTTGGTTATAGGTATTGATGTACAATCACAGTTGGATACATTTTGGACCCAGACTAATGGAGATTGTCTATACGAGATTGTCATGCAAAGCATACACGTAACTAATAAAACTGATACTACATTATCCTTTTGGAACGCTTTTAGGGCTAAATGGGGTCATGATCCCCTTTATACAGCATCAGGTACTTATGATGCTTTAAATTTTCTCGTATGGGCAATCGAAGAAACTCAATCATTAAGAGCATGGCCAGATCTTACTTTACAAATGGAGACCGCCACTAAAGCAAATGTACTTGCGAATCCTGGAGACTTTCCTGGAAGTGTTGGTGGACTAGGGGCTTTTTGGCCTGAAACTCATGATCTTGTTGCAGGATTTCCATATGGATATACGCTATGGGTTCAATGGCAAGCAAACGCAACTAAAGTGATCATGCCATCATATGGCTCCTGTTACATTGATTCTTACCTTACAAACATAGGAATGTGGGCGATACCACCGTGGGTTCTTACTGATTGGACTACATAATTAAAAAAATAAAATCCTAATTTAAATAATAAATATCATCTTTTTTTTTAATATTTATAAAAATATAATTTCCTCTTTATTTCATAATTTTTTTAAATAGATTTAATTATATTTTTGTCCAGAAGTAATAGAAGAGTTAGCTTTATAAAATATGAGATAAAATATAATTATATACAATGTATATTATGAAAAATCTCTTGAGTAAATAATTATGGCTACAATTGGTATAGATATAATGAACATGTTATTCAATGGTACTTTAACAGGTGCTGTATACGCATTAATTGCAATGGGATATTCATTAGTCTATGGGGTAGGAGGTATAATGAATTTATCACATGGAGCGTATTTTATGTTAACTGGATATTTATTATTATGGATGCTGCAATCTCCATTTTTCTTAGGTCTTGAATGGTTAACTGTTATTATTGCCTTGATTGTAATTACAGTTATTGGAGGACTTACATTTTTACTTTTAATAAAGCCTTTACAAGATTCTCATGTAGCTGTGGTAATAGCTACTTTTGGATTAGCGTTCTTGTTAGAGCAAATAGTTATTATTTCTCCCTCCGGAACAGAAGTATGGTCTATTGGTCAATTAGAAGTGCTTCAAGGATTTACGATGGTTTTAGGATATCCTATTGTTCATCAGTATGTTTTTCTTATCATTATGTCTATCATAATTGTTTTATTATTTGCATTATTCATTAATAAATCCAGACTAGGGAAATCAATTAGAGCTGTCTCACAAGATCGTGAGGCTGCTGAACTTATGGGGATAAATTCTAACAGAATTCTCTTATATACTGTTATGATTTCAGCACTTCTAGCGGGTGTAGCTGCTTTTATGTATTTACCGGGAGCTTCATTAGATGGCCCTGCTATGGGTTGGGGATATTTAACAAATTCATTTGCAATCGTGATTCTTGGAGGGATGGGAAGTCTGGTAGGAAGCGTAGTTGGAGCTTTTATTGTTGGTTACATAATCCAATTTACTAATGTTTTTATTCCCAATGGTCCATCCTGGGCTCATTTGGTACCAATAATAATTATAGTTATAATACTTTTAATAAGACCTCAAGGGTTATTTGGAAAGAAAGAACTTAGGTAATAGAAGAAAAAGAGGGGAAGATGAAAATGTTAAATTTAAAATTATTAAAAGAAAAGGTGAATGAATTTCCGCGTTACTTAAAGTCTTGGGTTAAAACTTTCACTGGTAGTTTAACAATATTATGTTTATTCATACTTTTTGTTATGCCATTTTTTTCTACTAATCGAAGTTTTACGCATGTTTTCCTGCGCCAATTTTCACTAGCTATGATATTTGCAATTTTTGCTGCTAGTTGGGATCTTCTAACTGGTATCTCAGGACAAATAAGTTTTGGACATGCAATATTCTTTGGAATATCAGGATATCTTTGTGCTTACTTAGTTAAATTTCAACATTTCCCGATATGGTTATCAATAATTTTAGGTGCAGTGGGGGCTGTGATTTTTGGTTTAGTGATAGGAATTCCATGCTTAAGACTAAAAGGTCCATATCTAGCATTAGGAACTCTCGCAATGAGCTTAATACTATTAAAGTTATTTTTAATGGGTTCATTAGAACCTTGGCTTTTTGGTTCGGAAGGAATACCAGCAATTCCAAGGTGGACTGATAGCCCAGTAGTAGAATATTTTATAATATTTATTTTTATGATATTTACATTTGTTGCTTTAATTCAAATATCAAAATCTAAATTCGGCACCATTTTAAAATCAATTAGAGATGATGAGACAGGATCTGGTGCATCAGGAATTAATACTACGAAATATAAAGTTTATGCTTTCATGTTAAGTTCTTTATTCGCGGGGCTTGCAGGTGCTTTCTATGCTTTTTATATTAGAGCCGTAAACCCTACGGGAAACTTTGGTACGGTCATTTCATTTTTTGCAATTCTAATGGCATCCTTAGGTGGAATAGCAACAATTTCTGGAGCCGCCCTAGGTGCATTTTTCTTTATCTTTCTTGAATATGCTCTTATTGAAATTGGAGTTGTGGAGATTGGGAATTTAGCAATCGATTTTGCTCTTTATAAATTTGCAATTTTTGCTGTAATATTAATAATTATTATTCGCTTTGCTGAACATGGTATTTTAAGACCTTTATTGGAACGTTTAAAAGATCTATGGGATGTGTTGTTAGGGAGATAATATATAAATAAAGTTATCAGAGGGATTAAATTATGGGTGTTATTTTAGAAGTTAAAAATTTGACTAAAAAGTTTGGTGGTTTAACAGCTGTTAACGATTTTAGCTTTGAAATTAAACGAGGAGAATTTGTTGGGTTAATAGGTCCAAATGGTGCTGGAAAAACCACTGTATTTAATTTAATTAGTGGTTTTGAAAAGCCAAGTTCTGGGAAAATTCGATTTGACGGAATGGATATTACTGGAATGCGTCCGTATAAAATTGTTAACAAAGGAATTGCAAGAACCTTTCAATTAGTTAGATCATTTAAATTCTTAAGTATACTTGACAATGTTCAAGTTGCATGTCTTTCAAAAAGGGGTAAAAAAGTGTCAAAAAAGGTAGGAACTGAAGCCTATGCTAGTTCAATACTTGCATCATCCGGTCTTGTAGATAAAGCTAGAATTCCCCCAATCATTTTACCTCATGGTGATTTAAGAAAGTTACAGATTAGCAAAGCTCTTGGAACTAATCCCGAGTTACTTCTTCTTGATGAACCATTCAGTGGTCTTTCTCACGAAGAACAGTTAGTTATTACAGATTTAATTAATAAATTACATTATGATGGAGTTACAATTTTTATAACAGGTCATGTTATGCGTGAACTTATGACATTAGTTCCCAGAGTAATTGCTATGCATCAAGGAAAATTTATAGCTGATGGTCCTCCTCGCGAGGTTGCCAATAATAAAATTGTATTAGAAGCATATTTAGGTAGAGGTGAAGCATTTGCTTGACATTAAAAAAATTTATCATTATTATGGTAAGGCAAGAGCTCTAGAAGAGATAAATTTGACTATAGAAGAAGAGTCTCTCGAATCTGTTATCGGACCTAATGGAGCTGGAAAGTCTACTCTTCTTAGAGTTATATCAGGTTTAGAAGAACCTGATAGAGGAAAAATAATATTTCTTGGAGAAAGGATAGATGAATCAAAAGCTTATCGAATTGCTAGAAAAGGTATTGCCCACTGTCCAGAGCGTCGTAGATTATTCTATGATATGACTGTTAAGGAAAATCTTGAATTGGGTGCTTACTCACTCAAAGATAGGAAAAAATTTAAAGAATTACTTAATTTTGTATTTGAGTTATTTCCTCGTCTTGAAGAAAGAAAAAAACAAAGAGCTGGAACATTAAGTGGTGGAGAACAACAGATGCTTGCTGTTGCACGCTCATTAATGTCCAATCCGAAGCTTCTTTTGATGGATGAACCATCTTTAGGATTAGCTCCAAAAATAAAAGAAGCTATATTCGAAGCTATTCAACAAATAAAAAAAGAAGGTACTACTACTTTGTTAGTTGAGCAGGATGCTGTTTTAGCAATGCAAGTCTCTGATTATATTCATGTTCTTGAAGAAGGAAAAATTGAAATGAGAGGGACAAAGCAAGAGTTAGAAAAAGAACCTCGTATAAAACAAGTATATTTAGGAATTTGAGGTGAAAAAATTGTCAGCACCGTTAGAAAAATTATTGAGAGATGCTAGAATTGATCTAGTCTTATCTAGAATTGAAAAAGATGAATCTGTCTTAAATGAAGTTATTACGCATTTAGATAGTGATATTAGGTCTATAAAATTCAATTCTATTCATGTTCTAGGAGAAGTAGGACAAAAATCGGTAAATGCCGTCTCAAAAATCATTAGCTGTTTAGAAGATGATGATTGGAGCATATGTCGAGAAGCAGCCCGATCGCTAGGAAAAATTGGTAATGTTGCTAAAGATGCAGTCTCGCAATTATCTCATCTATTAAGTGATAAGGAAGAATCGATACGAAAGGAAGCTGCAATTGCTCTTGGTAAAATTAAACATCCCTCTCTAGAATCGATATCTAGTTTAATAAGCGCTTTAAATGATGAGAATGAAGTGGTTAGAGCTGAAGTAGCAAAAGCACTTGGAGAACTTGGTTCAGAGGCGTTTGAAGCTATTCCTGCTTTAATGAAGAGTCTTAAAGATGTAAGTTGGACCGTTAGAACTGCTTCAGCTCAATCAATAAGTCAAATTGGAAGAGGATCTATAAAAGCAATCCCGAGTCTTATAACTGCACTGGAAGACCCAGATTGGAGAGTACGTTATAGGGTTGTAACTACTCTTTCTGAAATAGGAACCCCTGCAATTCCGGCTATTCTCGAAATATTAGATCATAAAAATAAAGTAGTAAGAAAAGAAGCAATTGACGCTTTAGGAGAGTTGAAAATCTCAGATCCCAAAATAATTGAAAAGATTTCAGAATTATTGCATGATAAAAAAGAACAAGTCAGGGGAAAAGCAGCTGATGCACTCAGGAATGTTGGTAAAGAGGCTATCCCCGTTTTAATTAAAGAGCTTGATTCTGCTAAAACAGAGATGAAAAAAATATTAATCTCTGCGCTTGGGGGCATTGGTCTAGGAGCTAAAGAAGCAATTCCGGCTATTAGCGATTATTTAAAAGTACCTAAACAATTGTTAGTTTATCCTGTTACTAATAGATTTAAACGAGCAATTTTAACCTTCCTAAATGACCCTTTTAAAAGAAAAACATCAATTAGAGTAGAAGCTGCAAGAGCTTTAGGAAAAATTGGATTTGGTTCGGAAGATGCAATTAATGCCCTGCAAGATTCCTTAAAAGATCCTAGAAAAATTGTACGTCGTGAAGCAGCACTTGCTTTAGGTAAATTGGGTGAGTCAGCAAATATTGCAATTCCATTGTTATTAATTGCACTAAAAGATAGAAAACCTGATGTAAGGTGGAGAGCCTCTGAAGCACTAGGATTAATTGGAGTAAATACTGAAGATGTAATTTCAAATTTGAATGAACTAATCCATGATGAATGTGATTATGTATGTGAGGCTGCTATAAACGCTCTCGACGAATTAACTTAATAGGTCAAATAAATCAGCGAATTCCAAAAATTTGATAAGTAAACAAATAGAATTTTTTTATAGAAGATTATATAATTACGAAATAAAATAATAAAATCTTTAAAAAAAATAATTTAATAATATCTTCCAAAAGAAGAACTTAGCTAATTAATTCAATACCAGAAGAATAGTTTTTATATTAATATACGTTTTCTATTTATAAAATAGAATTAATAGAATTTACTTAAAAATAATAAATACGAGGTAATTGAATAAAAATGAGTGAAAATCCATATGCCGCAAAACCATGGTTAAAACATTATGATGAAGGAGTTCCGTATGAAGTAGAAATTCCGGAAATGAATATCTATGAGTTTCTTGACAACACAACAAACGAATTTGGAAGTAGAACTGCTATTTGGTTTATGAAAAATAAGATATCCTATAAAAGACTCAAAGATGCTGCCGATAGACTTGCAACAGTTTTAGTTGATCTAGGTGTTAAAAAAGGGGATGTTGTTGCAATTATGCTTCCAAATATGCCGCAATTTGTAATTAGTTTCTATGGCATCCAGAAAGCTGGTGCTATTGTAACCGCATGTAGTGTTCTTCATACAGAACATGAATTAGCCTATCAATTAAATGATTCTGGAGCTGAAATAATAATAGCGTGGGATAGTCAACTTGAGAAAATTATGAATATTAAGGAAAGGACGCGTCTTAGGCATATTATTATAACCAATGTATTCGATTATGGTCCTATGGCACCAAGGAATCCACCAGAAATATCAGGTACTATGCAATTCTTAAACTTAATTGAAAAAACAAAACCTATTCTACCTACATTTGAAACAAATGCTAAAGAAGATATAGCAATCCTTCAATATACGGGAGGAACAACAGGTTTACCCAAAGGAGCTATGCTTACACATTATAATCTCGTAGCAAATTGTGTACAGATGTATGAATGGACAAAATCTGTTTCGCAGAGAGGGAAAGCAACAGCATTAACAACATTACCTTTATTTCACATTTATGGGATGCAAGTTTGTATGAATGCATATATATACAGTGGAACTACAATAGCATTACATCCTGATCCTCGAGATCAAAAAGGCCTTTTTGAAGTGATTAAAGCAACTCATCCAAGTCTTTTTCCTGGTGTGCCAACAATGTATATGCGTCTATTAGAACGTGATGACCTTGAAGACTATGCTAAAGACCTCA
Organism: Candidatus Hermodarchaeota archaeon; assembly: GCA_048885525.1. Classification (GTDB taxonomy): domain Archaea; phylum Asgardarchaeota; class Lokiarchaeia; order Sigyniarchaeales; family SOKP01; genus Loki-b32. The sequence continues at coordinate 46,946 of JBHLLP010000018.1, forward strand.
GATCAATTGAAGTTTGTAATACTGGCGCTGCCCCAATGCCTCCTGAGGTTCTCAAAGAGTTTGAAGAAAGAACAGGAGCTACTATTATAGAAGGATATGGGATGACTGAAGCCTCACCAGCTACCCATGTTAATCCATTAAAAGGAACGAGAAAGATTGGCTCTGTAGGATTAGCATTGCCCAATACTGACTATCGGATCGTAGATCTTGATGATTATACTAAAATTCTCCCGATTGATGAATCTGGTGAAATAATAATTAAAGGCCCGCAAGTTATGAAAGGTTATTGGAATAAACCAGAAGAGAGTGAAAACCAATTAAAAGATGGATGGCTTTTAACCGGTGATATTGGGAAAATGGATGATGATGGATACTTATATATAGTAGATCGAAAGAAAGATATGATAATTGTCAGCGGGTTTAAAGTTTATCCAAGAGAACTTGAAGATGTTTTGTTTGAGCATGAGGCAATCGAAAATGTTGCTATTATTGGACTTCCAGATCCCACAACACCTGGTAGCGAGCATGTTAAAGCCTATATAGTTCTTAAGGATGGTTATAGGGAAAGTGATGAAATTAAGAATGAGATAAAAGAATTTTGTAGAAAAAATGTAGCTCCTTATAAGGTTCCAAGGGAATTTGAATTTAGGAAAGAATTACCTGAAACTCTAGTAGGTAAAGTTCTTCGTAAGGACTTAAAAGAGATAGAAGCTAAAAGGCGGGGAGAAGAAGTCTAAAAATATTAATTAAATTACATGTTTTTTAATCTAAATTTTCCTTTCTCCATTTTTTTATAAAATCTTTAAAATTATTTTCAGAGATTCCAAGTGAATTAATGTCATCCTGCTTTAGTTTCAAATCTGATTTAGGTTTATCTCTAAATGATTTTTCCCAGTCATAATATGAAACCGCTTTTGACATATTTTTATAGAGAACTTTATAATTGATAAATTCAAACAGACTAATAGTTTTCTAATAATCTGGTAAAAGTAATATAAATTTATCTATTTAGATTAAAGCATTATAATCTAATCATTTGGTAATGAAGTATCCGACAATATTTTTGAATTTTTTAAATGATTTTGGATTATTTAATATTAATTTGATGTTTATCTTTCTATAATAGAATATACCCGTTTGGGTCGACCTACTTTTTCTCCTTTTATAACTGTTTCTTCAATTAATCCTTCATTAAGTAAAAAATCTAGAATTTCTTTTAATTTTGTGCCCCCTATTTTTACCTGGCTGCTAAGATCTCTAGTTTTTATCGTATTAGCTATTTTAATTGTATCTAATATTTTGGAAATTGGCTCTGGATATTCAATTTCAATTCTTTTAACCACAGTTAACACATCTAGATAATCTTTAGCTTGTTTTGCAAAAGGACCTCGAAATCCATCAATATGAAAGGTTTGGTCCTCTTTAAAAATTATTGAATTCAAATAATCCTCATCTATAATTATGTTTCCCATATTCACAATGTCATCGTTATACCTAATAACTTGGCATGTCTTTTGTTCTGTTTGAATAATCTCGATTTTATTTTTTTTAAATATATCAGTAATAATTTCAAGATAATTCGATATTGATTCAAAATCTGTTAATGAAAAATGGAGCTTAATTTTGATCCCCCTCCTATAAGCTTGATATAAACTTAGTTCTAACTTTTTCAACAAAGAGGGAGGTAAAGAGGTCATTATGATTTCTTTCTGGGTTGTATCAAATAAATTATAAAAATTTTCATATGCAAGATTAATATCAGAATAATGGTAGAAGCTAATATCCTTAAGACATCGTCCAAATTTACTCTCTTGAATTCTTAATTCCTCATCAACTTTCTCTATATTTTTTTTAAAATTACTGAATTTTTCCTCCAAAAATCTATTTAAAGCAATTTTTGGATTAATTCTTATAAAGACCTTTGGTTTTGAATCTGTTGAAGATTCTACAAGGTTTTTTTCTTCTAAATAAAGAAGATTATGATACACTTGAGTATAAGAATAGTTCAATTCTGTTTTAATATCATTTATAGTTCCAAATTTATGCAATAAAAGATATTGGTAAATCGCAATTTGAATATCTGAGAACCCAATCTCTTTTAGAAAAAGAAGAATATTTGAATTCATATTAATAAAAATTATATTAGTATTTTATATCAATTAAAATAATTTGTGACATAATTTAAATATTTTTTGTATGAAGATAAATTTTTTATTGTCACAAATAATACATTATCTTAATACATAAAAAATAATTTTGATGTGATTTATTAAATGGCTCAATGTAAAGATTGTAAATTTTATAAACCAATTGATGAAACTAAAGGAGATTGTTTTGGTCATGAAGTTCCTGCTACACTTGATGTTTCCAACTGTCCTGCTAATTCTTTTCAACCCCGTGAATAGTATTAAATGATAAAAAAAAGGTGAAATTAATGGCAATAAAAGTAGATTTTAAAAAATCAATGAAAGAATTTTATAATCCAAGTGCAAAGGAAGTAGTAATGGTTGAAGTTCCTGAAATGCAATTCTTAATGATTGATGGAATGGGATCCCCAGGAGATTCTCAAGAATATTTGAATGCACTTGCAGCGTTATATCCAGTTGCTTTTAAAACTAAGTTCTTGAGTAAAGCAAAAGGTAAAGATTATGTCGTTCCTCCCTTAGAAGGTCTTTGGTGGTCGGATAACATGGAAGATTTTACAAAAGGAAATAGAGACAAATGGAAATGGACAATGATGATAATGCAACCAGATTGGATAAATCACGATATAATTAATAAGGCAATTGAAAACACATTAGAAAAAAACCCAGAGCTTAAGAATATCATTTCAAAACTTCGTCTTGAAAAATATAAAGAAGGTAAAGCAGCACAGATTTTGCATTTAGGGCCTTATTCAGAAGAAGGTCCTACTGTTGAAAAGGTACATAAATTTATTAAATCTCAAGGCGGAACTTTTGATGGACACAATAAAAAACATCATGAAATCTATCTTAGTGATCCAAGGAGATCAAAACCAGAAAATATGAAGACTGTTATAAGACAACCATTCGCTTGAAGTTTTAAAGATTTTCCTCTTTTTAATACAATCATAATAAATAGAGCAAAAAGGTCAAAAGATTAACTAAGTTTTTTTTATTTCTTTTATTTTAATATTATTATGTTTATTTGTATAGAGAATTTATTAGTTTCAGAAGATACAAGCAAAGAAATATATTTAATTCCCCAGCCCTATTATTTTAAAGTAGAAAGTTTACAAAAAATGGAAATTACTCAAGAATCAATATTATATACAAATCTAGAGAAGAAATCTCTATTTATTTTAGAGCATCTTCAAAAAAAATTAAAATTGTTTGGATTAAAACATGAATTAAAGATTGAAGAAGTAAATGATATTAATAAATTCCCTAAAATTAATTCGATTTTTGAGAGAACAAAAAATAAGTTTATAGAAAAAATTTACAATAAAATAAGAAATGAACCAAATTTTTTAGAACAAGGGTATATTTTAATTTCAGATGAAATCAAGATTTATTTAGAGGCTCCAAGCAGTCAAGGGATTTTTTATGGTGTCCAAACGTTAATTCAACTTCTAAATTCAAGTCAAAATAGACTCTGCTTAAATAAATTAAGCGTATTAGATTACCCCCTTTTAAAGATAAGAGGAATATCAGACGATATTTCAAGAGGTCAAGCACCCACTATAGAAAATTTAAAGAAATTCATTAAGGAATTAAGCCATTATAAAATAAATCAGTATTATTTAGTATATATAAATGATATGTTTAAGTTTTCTCAACATCCTGAAATTGGGAAAGATCGGGGCGCTTATTCAAAAGAAGAAATTGCTGAATTAACTAGTTTTGCAAGTAAATATTTTGTCGAACTTATCCCTATATTTCAAACTATAGGTCATTGGGATAATATTTTAAATAAGCCCAAATATTGGGAATATGGAGAATTTCCAGGGTCGAATAGCTTGAATATAGCAAATGATGATATTTACAATCTATTAGATGAGATGATAGGCGAGTTGAGTACTGTTTTTAGTTCTGAATATTTTCATATTGGAGCAGATGAAAGTGGGGATGTTGGAAAATTGGCATCGAAAACTTTAGTGGAAAATATTGGTATTGACCAAGCTTATCTTAATCATTATAAAAAAGTCTATGATATAGTAAAAAAACATGGGTATAAGAAAGTGATAATTTATCATGACATTCTTTATAAATATAAAGATGTCCTTGAGGGGTTACCAAAAGATATGATAATAATGTATTGGAAATATAATACCCAGAAAAATCATCCAATTTTAAAGAAAATTAAAAATTTTGGTTTTCCATTAATTGTTAGTCCATCTATTATGGATTATAATCGAATTTTTCCTTCTTTTGATAAATATGAAAAAAATATTATGAATTTAATTAAATTTGGTTATGAAAATGGAGCAATTGGAGAAATTACATCAAGTTGGGGTGACTATCGGAATAAAGAAATTCGAGAAAATCGATTTTATGGGTTTGCTTTTTCTGCTATGATTGGATGGAATCCAGAAAAAGAACCTAATTTATTATTATTTTGGAAAAGCTTTTTTAAACATTTTTTTGGGATTATTGATACTAAATTAATTCATATTTTTAGCACTTTTCGTTCAATTCAAGATAGGGGTTTGTTATTAGTACGTCCCACTGCATATTACAACCACTTTTTTGCTCATCCTTATTCCAATAATACAGTGAGACACAAAAAAAATATAAAAACTTCTAAATTTGATAAGTTAATATCTGATTTAGAAGAAATTGTAAAGATCTGTGAAGATTTAGAGGATATTGTTATTAGGAATAAATTAAATATGAGAAATCTAGCATTTATAGCAAAAAACATGATATTCTTCTGTAAAAAAAGATTGAATTCAAAATCATTAGTGGAAATTAGTTTTACTAGGGAAGATTACATAAATCAAAAAATTAAAGAGATAAAAAGCTTGATATCCGAATTAAAATCTCTATTAGAAGAATATGAAATATTATGGTCAGAAAGTGCGAAAAAAGAAGGTTTGAAATCAATTAAAATGCTATACTTATGGCTAATAAAGTTTTATAATGAAAAAATTGAACAATTGCAAAACAATATAAATTGGATAAATCCTAATATCCCAAGTGAGCTAATATATTTAGATAATAAAGCATTACATACAGTTCATATGACTTATTATAAAAATTTAATAAAGATTGACGGAATAATAGAAAGCGCATATTTACAAGTAATTGCTGGCACTTATGCGAAAGTTTTCCTAAATAATTCATATATAGGGCATACCATTACAAGACATTCACTTAATTTTGTTGTTTTAGAAAAAAACATTCAATTATTTGATATAAAAGAATATCTTAATCAAGGAGATAATGAAATAAGGATAGAAAATGCTGATTTCATCGGAGGAATTAGTCCTATAAGTATTTATGGTGAAATTAAACTGGTTAATAAAGAAAGAATTGAAGTAAAAACAGATAAAACATGGTTAGCTACAAGATTATTGAATGAGAATTGGAAGCCAGTAAAAAGTTTTGGCAGACCTCCTAGAGTTACTGGAGGATTATATTATCCTGATTTCCAAAATTCTCTGCATTCAAAAGAAAATGATTATCTAGCTTTCTTTAATACATTAGTGAGCAAAAAATCAAGAAAATCATTTTGGATATTAAAATTGGTGTTTAAACTTTTTTATAGGTTTAGCTTTTTGGAATGAATAAGTAAGTTTTCTCTTTGATTATAACATGAAAATTTAAATAATCTGTCTTAATAGTATTTTTAATTAAAGTATGATTTATGAGGATAAAAAATGATTAATGAAGAACAAGAAGGAACTAAAAAAATTAACGTTAAAGACTGGATTACGCTAAGTACTGTAATGATTGGAGCAGTTCTGACGATTCTTGCTTTAATATGGCAGATTCCACCCCCGAATGGAATAGTTACTTCAACATTTTTACTGATGGTATCATTTATATTTATGATTAATTCTGTATCTGCTAATTCTAAAGCTCAATTTGAAGCAAATTTAGGTAATGTTTCTGAAGAACGCATTAACCGCTTTGTTACTTTTGCTGAATATTCATTTGGAATCGGCTTCACCCTAATAATAACAGGATTTACAATACTGGGTTATGAGTATTTATTAAATTATAATGGCCGTGAATTAGTTACATTATTGCTTCCAATTACTTTTCTAGTCACTGCTTGGGTAATTATCTTTATATATAACTTAATAAATTACTTCGGTAAACCACTAGGTGCTTTAAGAAGTTTAAAACGTAATCTATGGATATTATTAGAACTAATTTGTTTGGTAATAATAATTATGGACTTTTTTCAGATACTCTTAATTCCCTAAACTTATTTTTATTTAAATCAAATAAAGCAAGAGAGATCTTTTTGAAGCAGTTTTTTATTATAATCTAACGTCAATAATTTTTCAAGCTCAGGGAATTCAAAAGGGAAGATATTTTCAAAAGCTCTTTTAAGAAGTTCAACATATTTTTTTCGATCGTATTCATGCTTTTTCTCATCATATAAATCTGAAAGGATAACTTTTTTTTCAGGGAAATTTGGATCTGCATCAGCGTTAAGGATAATGTATCTTACATTCTTTCCAGCCGATGCAATGACACCTGATCGTTCTAATTGCTTAGCTGCAACTGCTTGATATGAATTTACCTTATATTGAGAAGGTTTGCGAGATATTTTTTGACGAATTGTAAGTTCATCTTTTGATAGTTTTCCAGAGTATGTTCTTTCAACATATTCATAAAGTATTTTCTTCGCTTTAGGAATTCTTTCCATGAAATCATCAACGGTTTTTGCAACTTTAAATGTATCTATAAAGGCATATTGAGCATCTTTTACTATTTTTGGCATATCTCTTCGTCTCACTTCAATACCTCTCACCTTCACTTCACCATTACTTTTTATCCCCCAATAATGGCTGAGTGCGGGAACATCAGATTCTGCTTTTGAAGGTAAAAAAACGATAGTATTGAATCGACCATCCCAACTCATAGGAATACCAGTACTGTCCGAAATTTCCGCAGCTATTCCTCTTGTCAATTTTTCAAATTCTTCTGGAGATCTTCCTTTTGTATCTTGGAGCCACATTGAATCGACAATTCCATGGACCACTTTACAATCATATTTTTTTGCAATCTCAGCGGATCTCAGAAGGAATTCACGGGCAAAAGCACAAACTGTTTGATGAGCCTCAATTTTGCCAAAACGGGCATTCTTAAATCCTAAATATCCAAAACTAACAACAAGTACCCATTTTAATGCAATGTCTGTGAATTTATACCGAAGATCATCATGCGTCTTGTTATATTCTTTGCACTCTAAACGCTTTCTTAATGGTAAGCTAATTGATTTTGATATAATTCCTTGTCTCTTTGTACATATATGGAAATTTGTACCAGGTACTTTAATTCCAGTACTATCATCTTTGCAGCATTGACAGTTGATGGTTTCCGAAGAGATGTTGAAATTTGCCATCAAAGAGGGATACATTGAAGAAAAATCTAACTCTACAACTTGATCAAAGACTCCGATTAATGGTTCAAATATGTGTCCTCCTCGATCGTTTGTGATTAAGTCTATGCCACTTCGAAAACCCTCTGGACTCTTCTTGAAAGGCGGGATAAGATGATCTAATTTATATGCATTATAATATTGTATCGATTGCAAAGCACCTCCGATTGTTACTCTACATAATCTTTGCATAGGAACTCGAGACACTCTTGCAACTTCAATAACTCCAGGAATATTTCCCTCACTAAAATGTAAACTACCATAAGTTGTAGTGTCTAAATGAAAACGCCCCGTAAAGTAGACTTGTGTTTTGGAACGTCGCATTATGATTCCGTAAGACATATAGTGATCTGAGTTTCCTGATAAATTAAAAATGCAATTTCTAAGTGGTGTTCTAGTGCGAGAAAAATAGAGATCCTTTGATACGCGATTCACTGATGCTCGAGCAGCTAAGTAAGGAAATATAAATTCATCTCCTCCATGTGTAAGTATAATATCGGGATCTAGTTGCTCAATCACCTTACTGATTGTCGAAATGGTTTCAGCTTCATCAGCTTTATCAATTAAAATCTTTCTTTTTCTCTGCCCATCTGCTCTAGGAATATTGGCTTTTTCATCTTTTTCGACAATGCTCACTTCTGCATACAATAGAGGGTCATTATAATATGATCTCATTCCGCGCTGCTGTACTTTAATATCTAACCACACAGCTTTTAGAGGGGGTAACTCATAAAACAGTTCTTCGTTGTCATCATTTAACTCAAACGATATCAAACGCATTACATTTGTACTAGTTCTTCTCATATTTTCAATTTTGACCCTAAAATTACAAAGAGACATCGGAAACAGGTCATTTACATATAGATACATCTGAGAGATAGGAAGATCCGTATTGTACAATGTGAAAAAGCCAATTTCATCTATTTCCTTAATTGTTTTCTTAAACACGGAGGGTTTTACAACGGAAACTCCAAATATTTTTGTCTTTTCATGGTCTTCTAGCTTCACATATTTTTCACAGATTCTTACTGCTTTTATATTATGATGGGATTTGAGAATCTGTTTCAATCTCCTGAAATCTTTGCCAACATGTCGCTTTGGTACAGCAAAAAACTCGGGGTGGAAATCATGGAATATTTTTACAATCTTTTGCTCTTCTACCGTTTTTACCCACAGAATTACTCCGTTGCTATAAGTTGAAACATCTAAAAGCCAACCGTCAAATTGTTCTTGATAATCCACTTCTAGCCTTTCCTTTTTATCATTTCTCCTAATTCTTTTACTCTTTCTTCGAGCACTTCAATTCTTTTTTCTTGTTCAACTGCAAAGGAGATGAATAATATTTCAGATAGCAGTGGACGTGCACTCATGCTACCAGCATCAGCGTGTATTCGAGCAAAATTCATCAATTTATCAAATATCTTCTGATCGTGAGGACGTAGTGCTCTTTTGAAGTCTTTCCAACTTTCAATTTCATGCTCCAATGCAGGCCTAAATGAAGGTACAGTCCTACCCATTATTCACATCCGATTCTATTAGAATCCCAGAAAGTAAGTATTTCGGGACATTAAAAGGAGAATACATTGCAAATTTTCTAATTTCTGGGAGGAACATTCTCTGTAGTTTCATTCATTTTAAATAAATATAATCCTTAATTATTATTTCTAGTAAAAGAACTTACTATAAAGAGCATATTTATGAGTTATAAAATAATAGATTCTCTTTCTTATGTGCCTACTGAGGAAGTATTTATAGATCTTTTGGTATCTCTACCTCCGCAAATGGCACGATATCTTAAAGATGTTTTTGGACCAAGAGTAGCTCCCCTCTTAGGTATTACATCAGAAGAACTCTATAAAATGAAATTAACTCTTAGTACATTTGAATTAAAGGAGGCAATTAAACCATTTTTGCCTAAAATAAGGAAACTAACAATGTCAGTTGAAGAATTTGTCGAACAACTTAATAAAATGGGAGTAGAAAAAGCAGTGATTTTTAATTTAGACGAAGAAACTTCCAGTGGTATCGCTGGACTTCCAAATGATTATTATGCTGGGATTGTAAGACAATTTCCTGACAAATTCATAGGGTTTGCTGGTATTGATCCTTCAAAGAAAAAGAAGGCAATTCAAGAAATTAAGAGATCATACGAGATAGGTCTTAGAGGGATAACAATTCGACCTTTCATGTTTCAACTACGTCCAACTGATAAAAAAATGTATCCAATTTACTCAACTTGTGTAGAATTAGATATTCCTATATGGTTTCACATATCTATAAATTACTCCACTAATTCAATGGAAGTAGAACGTCCAATTTATCTTGATATCGTCGCTCAAGACTTTCCCGAATTAAAGATAATTGCAGGCCATGGAGGATGGCCTTGGGTAAATGAAATGGTCGCTGTTGCCTGGCGTAATCCTAATATTTATATTGATATCGCTTCTTACTTACCTAAGTATATAGGTATGAAAGGGACAGGTTGGGAACCTCTAATGCACTTTGGAAATTCAGTTCTACAAGATAAGATTCTTTTTGGCTCCACTTGGCTATTTATGGGATTGTCAATAAAACAACTTGCCAATGAAGTTATGAAATTACCCTTAAAGGAAAAAGTAAAAGAAAAGTGGCTTTATCATAATGCTGCTCGACTTTTTAGTGTGAAATAGCATAAATGATTGTTTTAATTTTCTTGTTCATTGCATTCTGGACACTTTATTTCATCATAATCTTCTATATCGCTACGCCATACATATAATTTACCATAACCTTCACATAATTTACATATCTTCACATCTCCTTTCGGATACACAAAATAACTCACTTTTCGATTACCTCCGGGGATTAATTATGCTAATAAAAATATTCCTAATGTCATAAGGGCTCCACTAACTAAAGGAACTGTAAAATTATCATTTAGTCTAAATGAGACTAACTCTGTCAATGGGGCTGTAATACCTCCGATAATGAGAATTAATAATGAAAAATGTAAAGTAAGGTAAAATAAGAATCCACAGATGAGTACAGAGCCAATGTACGCAAGAGTACCCTCAAAAGTTTTATTAAATAATTTATTTCGACCAAAAGCTAACCCGAAGATTTTACTGAAAATGTCGCCGAAAATTAGAAAGGTTAATGCTAAAATTGCTATGTTTTTATCAAATAGAATAATAGTAATAAAGGCTGCTAACAAAAATAGTGTCATGGAAGATAATTTTTTCGACTCACTTTTCCTAAATAGCGATTTCACTTTTATAGTAAGTAATTTATTAGTTTGCTTACTTAAAAATCTAAATATATCAAGTCCAAAGAAACAAATAAATATAATACCTATAATGGTAAGAGTCAATAATTTTGAGTAAATCAAATAAAAAAAAATAAAAATGAAAGCGAAAGGTCTGAGAGCAACTCGCCACCAATGAGTTTTGAAATTCTTATCACGAACCTTAATTACTTTATCAGTTATAATCCCAAAAATAGCTGCTAACGTGATATACCCTATAACTATGTAGAAAAAATAAGAGTAAGCATTATGAGAATATAATAAAGAAGCAGAATAACCTAGCAATGGTAAAATAATTATTCGGATAATTTTACCATTTTTTGAAATATAAGCAAAAATTATTATCAAAATACCCAAGAATAACATTACATATAAGATATCTATGCTGATGAATATATATTGGAGTAAATAAAAAAGTAATATTCCTGTGGCACAAGCTACACCTCTACCACCTCTAAAACCTAGATAAAGTGGAAAAACATGTCCAATAACAGTTGCCAATCCACTTAATTGTGCGCAAATAAAATTAGCTCCTATAATTTGAGCAATAAAAATTGAAAAAACACCTTTTAAAGTATCAATAATCGCTGTTGGAATAGCATAAGAAGCTCCTAAAGTATGATATACATTTGTAGTACCAGCATTACCCGACCCTTGGATTCTTATATCTATATGTTTCAATTTACCGAAAATGTAAGCTGGAGAGATTGATCCTATTAAGTATCCAATTAATATACTTAAAAGGTTTATTACAAATCCTACAATCACTATGACCCTCCTTTTCTTATAGTAATTAATTTTAATAATTTATATTTTTTTCATGAAGTTTGAAATTTGAAAACTCCATCAATATCTTATAAATCTACCTATTTAAATGTTTTCATACTTTTTGAAATTTAGGAAGATATCTTTTTATTTTTTTTACTCCAAAATTAAAAAAAATTATTATAATTTCCAAATTTAATATGTTAATACCATAAAACTAAGGATAGTATTTTTTTATGAATGAAGATTTAAAGAAATGGCACGCTCCATGTGGAATTTATTGTATGAGATGTTCTGGTGTAGAGTCTTATGGATGCAAAGGATGTCGAGACCAAAATGGTCAAATTCTTAAATTTCCTGTCTGCAAGACTTATAAATGTGTTACAAGCAAAGGATATGATTTTTGCTATGAATGTATAGATTTCCCCTGCGAAATGCTACAACCTATTGTTAATTTTGAAATATTTAAACCTCATAATTCTAAAGTATATAATTTAATTATGATACAAAAATTAGGATTAGAAGAATGGAATAAAATCTGTTATGAGAAAACTACTTTATATTATCGAGGAAAAAAAGTTCAATATGGAGGTGATAAATTAACCTTAGGAGATAAAGACCCAAATATCTATAAAAAGAAGAAAAAAGTAGATTAGAATTATCTAGTTTGATTCAATAACTACAAAACCTTTTGAAATATCTAATTGATAATCATCATAGAAGAAATAAAGCAAATTAAAAATATCTTGAAAACTAAAGATTCTCTTCTTTCTTTTCTGGTTTCTTCTCCGCTTTCTTTTCTGCTTTCTTCTCTGCTTTCTCAGCTTTGTGAACTTCTTTTCTAGTTATATCAGCTTCCTTCTCTGCTTTCTTAGCTATCATCTTAGTTTCTTTTTGTTGACTTAATTTTACTTTTTCATATTTTTCATAATCTTCTTTTGTTGCCTTCATCAAAGCCTTTGCCCCACAATTTTCACAATATTCTGTATCTGTATGCGTAAATTCACCACATTCACTACAAATAAACTTATATGTCTTTTTAAACAATTTCATGTCCAATATTATTCACATCTGTAAAAATTCTTTTTTTTTATTAGCTAATACTGACTATTATTTTACATTATTTAAATTCTATTCACCTTTATGTATTAAAATTTCTAAAGTTTAATACATGCATAGTTGCTTGTCTTAATAAATTGAAATTACCCAAAAAAAAAGAGATGAAATAAAACCTAAAACCAATAATCTATCGTCATATTCTTTAAAGGAACTTTTTTCTTGGGTGTACGTGGTTTCCACTTTCGCAACCTTCTTTCAGGTAAGTAAGGGTGTTGTATTAAAACATAATCAGCAAATCTTTCATCATCATTTATCATCACTAATACGTTTCCAAAATGAGAAAGGATTTTTCCTCCTTTAGGTCTGAAATGGGAGCGTTCGTGCAAAGGTGACGTTATAATAATTAGAGGCTTTGTTTTGGAGAGTATTTGTTTAATTCCATCTATTGTTCTTAGTAAATCTTCGAAAGTCTGTTTTTCATAGCCCTCAAACATTGTTGTAATCCCCGAGATTAACACAACTTTCACATCTTCAAGCATGGAAAGTTTGTTCTCCAAAATTTCAACCATTTGATCCCACGTGAATGCGCGTGAAATAAGAATGTTTTCTAATACTTTCCGAGGAGATAACTTCTGGGAAACTGCAAACTTACTTACATTATAAGGGTTAAATCGATTGTTTCCATCGATAAAGGCAACTCTAATACCCTCTCCAAGCCCTCCATTATCAAAAGCTTTTTGGGCAATAACCGCTGTTGTTAATAAAACATTAGTAGTTAGTTTCTTATCTCCATAGAGTAAATATACTAAATCTCGGTGAAAACCCCCAGAAAGTAACTCATCAAGCGTAATGTCCCCACTTGAAATGAGTGGTAAGTGATTTTTCCTTTTAAATACATTAAATCCATCATCATAAGAAAGTAAAGATTCCTCGAATGTCATCATATGGGATTAAGAGTCTTCAAAATAAAATGAAGATACACCGACAATTTTCTGAAATACGTGCAATTTCTCCTTAACGTAGAAAGATCATTCCTTTTTTCAAGAAAGAGTGTTCTCTTAAAAGAAATAGTGTTTCATGGGGACAGAGAGGGGGGTGATTAAAAGTAAAAATAAATTTTTTTTTTAACTCCTATTAGCTAATATTTTCTGATGTAAAGTCTGAAAGTCTCTTTCTGGTATTTTATCCTTTAAATCTTCTCTTAGAACTATTCGAATTGCATCATTTGGACACTTTGAGACACATACTCCACATCCTATACACCATTCATTAGCTACTACTGCGATATTATCCTCTAATTTTAATGCATCTGCAGGACATATTTCAATACAACTGCCACAACCAACACAATTATCACTTAAAGTTTCCCGGATGAAGAATGTTCCAATTATTTCATCTCGTGGGATCATTCTTCTTTTTATTCGTCCTAAATTCCAGCAAGAACATCCACAACAATTACAGTTCTGTTGCACATTATCAATTGCGTTATCTGTAAAATGAACCAATCCTGCTTCTGAAGCTTTTCTACTAATTTCTAATGCCTCATCAAGACTTACTTCTCGAGCAAAACCTTTATCAATAATAAAGCGTGCTAAGTCGTTAAATTTCATACAGACTTCTAAAGGATGTTCACATTCTCTACCTATTAATTTCATAGACTGGCGGCAAATACAGTGAGCTACAGCAATTACTTTCGCCTTTTTTATTATTTCACTCATTACTTGATAGGGAAGGATTGCTTGTGTTTCTGGTTCAATTGTCTCATCTACCGGGATAAATCTAAATGGAATGGGTTCAATACTATAAGCTTCCTTTGTTACTTCTGTATTAAAATATTTGAGTACTTGTTTTGCCATCTTTCTTGAGTACGGAGTATCTTCTCCCTTCCAAAAAAAGACTTGAGGAAAACCAAATGCTGATTGCTGGAGTGCATAATTAATTTCTCCAGTATTCTTATCTTGATAAGAAAACAATAAGCCTCTACTCGCTAAACTCTCAAGAATTTCTTTCAATTGATCAAAAGGTATATCAATAGACATAGATATCTCATTAATAGAAATTCCTTGAAATGGTATTTTTTTTGATGGAATTGAGAGAATAACATTGGCTTCCTCTTCAGTAAAATTTGATTTTAAAATTGTGAGTAAATCTTCCCTAGGGGGTGTCATCATCCCCATTTGAGAGAAGTGCATCATTAATTTTTCATAGATATCTAATGTTGTCATGATAATCTCGTCAGAATTGTTTTTAGCAAAATTGTTTAATTTTCTAGTTTTCTATTTTATGTAGTAAGTTTTTTATCGAGATTGAAAAAATAAAGTAATTATAATAAACTTTTTTAATAAAATCTAGCTTATTTAATATCAAAATTCGATTTTAGATTGTATTTAATTACAAAAAAGTGAAAAAAAAATGTCAAATCCATATGAAAGTCGCTTTTGGAAGAAAAACTGGGATCCTGGAATAGAAGACATTCCCCCAGAAGAATTTGAAACCACTTATCCAGAAATGATAAGACCAACATTTGAAAAATTTTTTGATAAAATGGCATTAGCATATCAGGGATTAGAAATAAGTTTCGGAGAATTAGATAGATATTCTAATCAATTTGCTAATATGTTAATTGAAAATGGATTTAAAGTAGGAGATGTAGTAGGAATTAATTTGGCAAATATTCCTGAATACGTATATTCTGTGTTAGGTACACTTAAGGCAGGATGTATTGTTTCAGGAGTAAGTCCTTTAATGTCTGAAGTTCAAATGCATTATCAATTGGATGATCTTGGAAAAGGTGGTAAGAATGTTGCGTTAGTCACTCTTGATGCTATCTTTCAACATAGATTGACAAAAATTGTAGACAAACTACCACAACTTAAGGTTGTTGTAGCAACAAGCGTGATTGGCTCATTTTCTAAAGAGGATCAAGCAAAAATTAAAGCAGTTAGAGAAATCCCCTCCGGTGAAGTCACTCCTTTAGAGGGAAAGGTTGTCTATAATTTTCAGGATGATGTTTTAAGAAAATTTTCAACTGATTTACCAAAAGTTGACATAACTCCTGATGATCTTGGCTGGATTCAATATACTGGTGGAACAACAGGTCCTCCAAAAGGAGCAATGTTAAGTCATAGAAATTATGTTTCAAATATGAAGGGTATTATTAAATGGCTTCAATGGGAAGAAGGAAAAGGAGTTTTATTATCAGGATTTCCTATGTTTCATATTGCAGGTTTAACAGTGTG
>JBHLLP010000019.1:0-3829 GCA_048885525.1 Candidatus Hermodarchaeota archaeon
CATTAATTCTTCGAAGCTAATACGACCTGTTAATGAAACTGGCTGGAAAATAATACCTGATATGACATCACAGTTATCTTTTGCATAATTCAAAATATCTCCTATTTGGTGATCATTTACCCCTTTCGCAACAGTTGGAACTAACATAATACCATAAAATCCAATCTTACGAGCATTTTCAATGACTTTCTTTTTAAGAGGCCATAAGTTAACTCCTCTGACCTTTTTCCATACTTCAGGGTCATCAGTACCATCAAATTGTAAATAAATTGCATCCATTCCCGCATCGACGCATTTTTTCATAAATTCTACTGATTTCCCAAATCGAACACCATTAGTGGTAACCATAACTTCTGTAAAACCTAATTCTTTACCTTTTCTAATTATGTTAGGAAGATCATCTCTAACTGTGGGTTCTCCTCCTGATAGTTGGAGTAAAACTGCGGGAATAGGTTCCATTGATCTAAAATGTTCCATAATTCGGATGAGTTCTTCGAATGTAGGTTCTACAACATAACCTTTTGCGCTTGCATTGGCAAAACAAATAGGACATGCTAGATTACAACGATTTGTGATATCTATTAAGCAGATATTTGGAGCACTTTTATGATTATCACATAAACCACAATCATATGGGCATCCCTTATTGCATTCTTTAATTCCAGAAGTTGTATATTCGGGTTTAGTAGAATTATTAACAGTTGAGCCAATATCATTTGTAATATTCTGTTGCCATTTATATTCTTCTGGATTAATGGAAAGTTTATCCTTGAATTCTCCATGATCCTTACAATGTTTTCGCATCATAACCCAATTTGTTTCTGGATCTACGTATATTTCAGCCTGAAGATGTTGCATACATTCTGGACAAATACTGGTAGTCGTTCGAATAATCTCCACGTTATTCCTTTGAGCTGATTGAGTTTCTAATTCTGTCATAAGAATCAAAATATTTTGATAATTTTTAATTAAACATATGTTTTATTGAATAATTATTTTACTAATTAACATTTCTAATCTTAAAAACCTTATAATACCTTTATAAATATTATCGATATTATTAAAAAAGAATAAAAAAGTTAATAAAATCGAAAATTGTATTTCTTATTTTAAGATTTTCAAATGGAAAATATAACCATTAACTTTAAATTCTATATTGTAAACCAAATTGGGATTAAAAATTATATTATTTTGCAATTATCTTTAATTTACTCTAAATTTTTAATAATTACTCATTCATATTCTATTTTCTTTATTTATTAACGAATAAAAAACTATCTTGCTTGCATTAAAAAGGTGACTCCTGCCCTACGAGACGCAAATACGCGTCAAAATAAAATAGGGGGAGGAGGGCGAAATCAGAGTGTAAATATTTACACTACCAAAAGACAAAAATCCAGGGTGTAGGCAGGAGTCATTTTTTATTATTATTATTGGTTAAATAAAGGTGTGTATTTTATTTTTTGTTATTTTAAATATATAATTGTTTTTAATTTAGATTAAATTGTAATTTTTTATTAGTATATTACATTTAAATTTTTATCCTAACTTTAATATATCATCAAGAGTTTATAAATTAAATTATTATCGTTATTAGATTTCTATTTATATCAATTTTAAGTCAAAGAAAAAAAGCTTAATATAAAATATAAAAAAATTAATGTACTTATTATTTTACTATAATAATGTCGAATAGTAGGAAGGAACAAGCAGTAGGGAGACCAGAACCTGAGTTTAAGTTGGATTTGATCAATATAATTTTTATTTTTATTGGTTTTGGTGCATCATGGGTAAATATGTTGGTAATTTTAGATTCAATGGAGATTTGGTCATATTTAACTATAATTTTTACCACGATAATCCCCACAGTAATTATTGGTTTAAAGAATCGATATTGGGGGTATGGATACTTATTTGGATTTGCTATTGCTGGAATTCCTTTTTCCTTTCTAAATCCTCCCTATGGCGATCTTTTTATTGGCTGGTATACTTTTGCGACATCTTTTTTTATTTTTGTGATTCTTTGGTTAATCTTTTGGAGAGCGTGGAGATCTCTTTCT
This sequence comes from Candidatus Hermodarchaeota archaeon, assembly GCA_048885525.1. Taxonomy (GTDB): domain Archaea; phylum Asgardarchaeota; class Lokiarchaeia; order Sigyniarchaeales; family SOKP01; genus Loki-b32. The sequence goes on from JBHLLP010000019.1 coordinate 2,061, forward strand.
GCAATTAAACAAATGAAAACGTGAAAAGATAATATAAAAATTATATTTTTAATAATTACACTATGGTATAATTAATTGTTTACACTTGATACATAATTTTGCTTCAACTCTAGCTTTTTTTGCACATTCTAAGCAATAAACTGATTTACATGTAGGACAAGTATAGGTCTCTCCTTGAATCTCACCTTTATGGAAAAGGCAAAAGTTATCTTTTATTTTAAAAGATGGGGGAAGGGTTGGTGGAGGTGGTATTTTTTTGTCACTCATTAATCTCTGTTAAATAATTATTTTAAATTTGTTTGCTTTTGATTGAAACACTATAAATTAAGTATTATAAAGAGAGTATAAACCATTACATTAAAGTTGGTATATCTTCGAATACAACATTAATAACATTAGCAACAGACATAAATTTCTCTTTAATAACATCTACGGTTAATTCTCCAGAATCTACCATATCTCCAATTAAATAAGTCTCATAAAAACATTTCTCCATTTCATAACATAATCCTGTTGTATGTAAGATCTCTTTGCTCAAATTTAGATCATTCAATACATTAGATATTCCCTTAACAAGATCTGGAGAAAATTCTTTTAATTTTACGAGAATCTTTTTAATATTTTTATTTTTAGTAGGAAAACAGCTAATTTTAACAACATCTTCGCGAGAAATGAAAATCAATAAATAGTAAGGTGAATTTAGTATTTCTTCTTTAATTTCAGAAGGAAAAATAGGATTGGTGTTTAATTCATTATTATTTATAATTAGTCCTAAAGAAATTTTATTTTTTTTAGCATTATTGTCTGTTTCCATAATCATCAAAAACCTAAAGGTAATTAAAAGTTATATTTGAGTAAAGATATATAAAGTTTTTTTCTATTTATTTTTATTTTTTTACACTCTTTTTACGATTCGATTTTTAGCAGAAATTATCCTTTAAATTTCAAAATTTCTTACCATTTCTTAATTTTTTGCAAATACAATTTCAGTATTACTAAGATATTATTTGTATTTTATATCTGAATCCAATTTGCATTACTTAATATCTCTATAAAATTAATTTTTTTTATTTCAATCAATAATAATGGATCTTCAAAATAATTTTAGAGAATATGGAAAAAAATTTGGTTTTGAAATCGAACAGTTTAATTCTCAAGAGTGTAGATTTCATGCGATATATTTCATTGATTATGAGACTGGTGCCTTGTTTGTTAGTAATAGATATACAGATAACTTAAACTTTTTAAAAGATGATTTAATAAGTAGTTTTTTAAACGCTATAAATTTGTTTATTAATGAAATAAATGAAGATGTTAATGAAGAGATTCAAGAAATTAATTTTAAAGGCACAAGAATCTTATATGAAAGAGAGGGACGCCTTTTAGCCATAGCGATTACAAAAAAAACTAACTTACAAATGGAAAGAGGTATTCTACGAGAAATAATGGAAGATTTTTATATCAGATTTAAAGATTATATCAATAATTTTAATGGTGCAATATCTCCCTTAATTAGAGATTATAAAAAAAGATTAAAAAACATGAATTTAAACTCACTATTCAAATTCAATATTCATATTTAGGTTAATTACTTCTTATCTACTTTTTCATCCTTTTTGATTTTTTTTATTTTAGATTCGAATTTTTGTACAATATTTTTTGCCTCGGTTTTAATATTGATTCGATGAGCATTAATTTCTTTTTGTTCTTCAATTTCTTTTGCTTGTTTTTCTATTGTACTTAAAATTTGTTGACTTGGCTTCTCTAGG
>JBHLLP010000019.1:3929-60049 GCA_048885525.1 Candidatus Hermodarchaeota archaeon
TCGGGATGAAGCTCCTTACGCTGTTCATCTAATTCTCTCCGTTTTTCTATCATGAATGCTTTTTCTCCAATAGATTTGCTAATAGCCTCAGCTGGTTTCTCTAGGTCGGGATGAAGCTCCTTACGCTGTTCATCTAATTCTCTCCGTTTTTCTATCATGAATGCTTTTTCTCCAATAGATTTTTCAATTTTTTCACTTACTGTTTCGATATCTGGACGCATTTCAATGCGTTTTTCATTAATTTCTCGTTGCTTTTCAACTCGAAAGGCTTTCTCTCCAATAGATTTTTCTAGTTTCTCACTAACACTTTCAATATCCGGATGGATTCCAATGCGTTGCTCATCAAGTGCACGTTGCTTTTCAATTCTAAACGCTTTCTCTCCAATAGATTTTTCTATTTTCCCACTAACACTTTCTATATCCGGATGGATTTTAATGCGTTGCTCATCAAGTTTACGTTGCTTTTCAATTCTAAACGCTTTCTCTCCAATAGATTTTTCTATTTTCCCACTAACATTTTCTATATCTAGATGGATTCCAATTCGTTGCTCATCTAATTCTTTTCTTTTTGTTATATGAAAAGCTTTCTCTCCAATGGATTTTTCTATTTTTTGAGCTGTGACTTCCATATCTGGATGGATACCAATACGTTGTTGATCAAGTTCACGTTGCTTTTCAATTCTAAACGCTTTCTCTCCCACAGATTTTTCTATTTTTTCAGCTGTACCTTCCAAATCAGGATGTAATTCTTTTAAATAAGCAGAAGTTTTTTTGTGAAGTTCAATTCTAAATGCTTTCTCATCTATTAAATCTGAGATTTGCTCTTTTCCTTCTTCGAATGACTTTTTCCTTTCTAACTCAATACTCTTTAAATAAGTTTCTCTTTCTTCTTTTTCTTTCTTATAAAGGTTATCTACAAGTTTTTTTTGTTTTTCTATTTCTTCAGGGGACAAAGGTTTTTCATTTTCACCCAATATACTCACTTTTGAAAAAATTTTTGAGATTTTTTAAATATAATATCAAAATTTGTATTTAATAATTTTTATTTTTATGCTAAAAATAAGTTTTAAATTAAAGAAAATTGGGGTCTAATTATTCTATTTTATTGGAATAGGCTCAAAGGAATCATCGGGAATAATTTCCATGAGACTTAACATCGTTAATTTCATTGTAAGCATTTCTATAACTTCCTTTTCTAATTTCTTTGATTTCTCAGAGTCTAATGATAAGTTATGTTTTGTAATTATATTTCTAAATTCTTGTTTTAAAAGTTCATACAACTCATCTTGGTTCTCTAATTTAATCTCTTGAGTCTTTAACCAACTATCAATTTCATTTTTAATTTGGATATCTGCACCATTTGTCATGTTATAAGCTACTTCAACTTCTTTCAGATCTTCTAGATTATCGAGATATGCTTGATCATGATACAGAGGCTTAATTAGTAATCCAAGATTCATTATTAAAGGTTGAATTTGAAGTTTCTCTAATGATTCGACTAAAAACTCTAAAACTTGATCTTTTTGTGATATTTTAGAATAATTAAGATATTCTTGGACAAAATGCATTATAGAATTTTTTATTAATAATTCTTCGAAATCAAAGATAGAATCAGGTTTAATTTCAAGAGTACTATTGATACAATTATATAATGATTTCATGAATGGTTTTATATCTTTAAACATGGAAAATTTGTTTATAAAACTCAAAATGTCGCTAATAATTTCGAGTTTATTCTCATCTGACTCCGAGTTGAAAAAATAGTTAATATTGTGTTCCAAATCGAAATTCTCATCAGAAATTGATAAAAGCTGCTTTAACTCAGAATAAACAGAACTTAGATCCACGATAATTTTATTTCGTTTTAATCTTTTTTAAAATTTTTTTATTTTAAAATTATTTGAAAAAATAACAACAAAACACTAGAATGCTGTGGTTATTAATGCTTTAGTACCTTGTTTTTGGGCTTCTTGTATGATTTCCATAACCTTTGCAGATGACATATTTGGTACTAAATCCAAAGCACTCAGACCAGATAGTTTTAATTCAGCAGTAATTGTCTCTGCAAGGTTGTTACAAGCTCCCGAAAAAAATACTTTTCTTCTACCAAATTCTTTCCTTAATTTTTCACCAACTTCATCTATTGCACAATATCCTGCAACTAATCCTTTAGTATATCCTTCTGCTCTTAACTGATCGATTAAATCCTCATCATGACCTTTCCCCATTATGAGAAACCAACCACCTTCAAATTTATCTGAATAATCAAAAGCTAAAGTTTGTAAAAATATTAATGGATTATTCTGACACCCTTCTCTGCATAAGAGTTCTTTACCTTTAACAATTCTAATATTCTCAGGAAATTTTTGAACAATATCCCAATCATATTTTTCTTTATATTCCTCTAAATCTTTTCCAATAACCTGAATTTTATTTAAGTCCCCTTCACCTAATCCATGTTCATAAGCGATTTTTAAGTGAGGAATTTCATCAATAGAAAATCCAAATATTCTAGCTCCTATTACATCAACAGCTAAAGTATCCCTTCCACCTATTAAAATATTAAAGGGAATTATTAATTCATTTTCCCAAGCTGTGGGTGAATAATGCCCATGTATAGTACCCTCAACACCATCTATAATTGTAATATCTGGTCTAATCAAATCATACAGTTTTACTAATTTTGAATGTAAATTATAATTATGATCCTTACCACGATCCGCATGTTGGGGGAATCCCCATTGATTCTTAATTCCTAAAGTTACAACTGTCATACTATGTGTTTTCAATTTTGGTAAATTAATGTATGTTACAGAATTTCGATTATCAATAATACTTACTATTGTTTCAGGCAATCTAAAAGTCTTTAAATTATAACCCTTTGAATCTTCCTCTGATGATGTTTTATATTTAAAATCAAAAGTCCGAGTATCTTCCTCATCCAAATATATAATTTTTGCTCCTTTTTTTTCACAAATTTCTTTGTACCCTGTAATTTCAAAAACAATCCTAGTTAAATTACCCTGTGATGAATTCTCCATAACATAAACTTCTGCACCTTTTTTTTTCAGATATTCTATAACACATTCTAAAACTTCCGGGGATGTATAGGTATGCTTCTTGAAGTCAATTCCATTAATTTTAATATATACTTTTTTTGATTTTTTGATTATTGGTTGTTTATTTTCCTCAATATGAGTAAAAAGTAGATTTACAGCAGATTTAATACCTTGATTTATATCTTCAATATATACTTTCACCATGAATACTCACTTTTTTTTGTAAATCCCCACTATTAAAATAATTTTGCGAAATATTTAAATAAGAAAATTGATTTTTTGATCATATGTCATATTTGGACATATGACATTTACTGTTCTAAGGTGTTATTGACAGTGTTTAATAGAGATATAGATCATTTTAGGTTTGAGGATGAACCATATAAGATTATGGGACAAGGTCCACCTGAACATCATGGACCTCCACCTCCTTTTGGTGGTTTTCCTCCATTTGGAACATTTCGACCATTTACAAGAGGTCATTTCAAACCTCCTCTACCGATAGGACGTGAATCCTTTCAAGAAATTAGAGATTTTATCATTTTATTAATAATTTCTGAGTATCCAGAGGGAATTACAGGGTATCAGTTACAAGAAAAATATAATTTTCCAAGAGGAACCTTGATAAGAACCCTACAAGAATTGGAAGAAAAGAAATATTTAGAATCTAAAGAAGAAATTGTTGAAGGTCGAGCTAACAAATTCTTTATAATAACGGATCTTGGAAGGAAATTCTTAGATGAATTAAAATTGAGATGGGCAAATTTATTTAGCATAATGGCAGAGATATCTCCCTCTAAGGGATTAAGATTGGTTTTATCAGAGAAAATAAATGAATTTGAGTCAAAAGATGATGCGATTGATTTTTTTAGAGGTATAAGATCCTGGATGAAAGGTATGCTCCAACATATAGAAAGAAGAATTGAAAACTTAAAAGGTACAAGAGCTAACCTAGATAAGATAATTCAAGAAATTGAAAACATGGACTCCTTAAATAAAGATCAAATAATAGAAATGGTTAATAAGGCAATTGAAAAAAATAAGGAACATGATAATGACGTTTAAAGAAGAAAAAATTGTCAAGTCTGAAATTGTTTTAAAATTGGAAAATTTAACTAAAAGATTTGGTGATTTAACGGCAGTTAACAATATTAATCTTGAAGTCCATAGAGGGGAAACCATAGGGTTAGTTGGTCCTAATGGGGCAGGTAAAACTACCACAATTAAGATGATAGCGAAGATATTAAGACCAAATTCAGGGAGAATTCTTATCAGAACTAATGGCGTTGAATTACAAAATTTAGCAAAGATCTCACGAAATATCACTCAAATTGGATTTCTAATTGACATTCCTGCTTTTTACAATATGACTGCTAATCAACTATTAAGATATTTCGCAAACCTCCAAAATTACCCAAAGAATAAAATCGATCAAAGAATTGATGAACTTTTAGAACGTTTCAAACTCTCTGAATGGAAATATAAACCAGTTAAAACTTTTTCGAAAGGAATGATACAAAAAATAGGAATAATTCAAGCACTTATACATGATCCAGAGATTATAATATTAGACGAACCACAAACAGGTTTGGATCCATTAGCACGTGTTGAAATAAGGAAATATATTCGAGAACTGCAATCACTGGGAAAAACAATATTTGTAGCATCTCACATGCTATATGAAATTTCAGAGGTTTGTGACAAAATTGCGTTAATCAATTATGGCTCCATAATTGGATTTGATACTGTAGAGAATTTAGCACTCGTATTAAAAACTAGTGAATTAAATTGCATATTACTTGAGCCAATTAAACCAAGTGAATTAGAGTCCTTAATAAATCGTTTAACTGAAAGACTTGATCCTTATCTTGATAAAGATTTAGACCCAATGGTATCAAAAATTCCAGTGAAGTATTATCCTAAAGAACAAGGATTAAAAATTTTTTATGATGGAAGAAATGAATCAAAAGGAGATATCTTAAAGATTTTGATCAAGGAATTCGAATCAGACTTTACTGTGATCTCCTTTACTCAGCCCAAAACTTCTCAATTAGAAAGAGTTTATGCTGAAATGGTAAAAGATAATGATTCAATAGAAAAAAATGTATTAAATAGAGGGGTGTAAAAAAAATGGAAAATAGAAAAAATAGATTTAATGGAATAAAACCAATGTTTTACACCATTGTTTTTGAAATTAAAAAACAAAGAAAAAAATTTTATTTCTTTTCTTTAATCGCGATAATTGTAGCAATCTTATTAGGTTATGTTCTACAATTAATTCCCGGTTATCTTTTATCGGATACACAAGCAGAATTCTTTAATAATGGATTACAATTCATTTCATTCATAACTTTATTTTCTGCATGTTTATTTTTCTCGGGTATTATCTGTTCTGAATATGATAAAAAAACAGGTTTTATAGTTTTTCCCAAAATAAACAAATACAAATTGATACTAGGTAAATATTTTGGCAATCTAATACTTGTTGTTTCGATTATAACAATTTACTATTTTATTTTAGGAATTCTTGGATTTTACTATTATGGTGGACCAATTAACATTCGATTATTTTATTCATACGGCATTGCAATATTATATGTAATAGCATTAAGCAGTTTTGTGACATTTTTTAGTTCATTTATGAGAAGTGTAAATCTAACAATTATATCTACTTTAATACTTCTTTTAATTGGATTTACTATTGCTGATCAGATTGTGACATTGGTGTTTAAGGAAAGTTTTGAACCTTTATATTCTCTAGCATATTTAGGGTCTCTCATAACTGGGATACTCGAATATCCTTTTCCAGATCCGAGATTTACTGAATTTTCATTTAGTGGCATGGGTCCAGGTGGTATGGGAGGTGACTTTTCATTTGGTCAATGGGTAACACCAAGTATCGAGATGGGAATTACATTACTAATTGTTTTTATTGTGTTTTATTTTCTATTAGCAGCATATCTATTCAAACGGAGGCAATTATAAAATGAATAAAAATACAAGATTTAACTTAATTGGAGTATCATTACTCTGTATAATTTTCTTAGGAATTTTTTCAACAACTAGCATTGCTAATGGAAATTATAATATTGCTTTGACAAAGGGGACTGAAGTGCTTATAGTTTCACAATATGATGATGTTGCTTGGAAAAATACAGTAAATACAAGTACCACACCCTCCAATTGGTTCGAAGGAGATTCAAATCAAACTGGAGCTATGAGTAAAAATACTATCAAAGGCTGGAATTATGTTACATGGGAAACTTATGATGTTTTTGTTTCATTATTTTTACCTACATTGTTCGAACCAGAAGAACTTATCCAATTATTAGGTCTATTGAATAATCAAGGATACAACGAAACCAATATAAATGCTAATTACACAAATACATACAATCTATGGGTTGGTTTACGTGCAACATGGAATTTTACGATTGGAAGTTTTGAGGAAGATCCTACAGATGCAAATGATGCGCTTTTAATATTCAAAAATCCTACAGACTTAGATGAAATTCTCAATGACTACAATAATTTATCAGCAGAACTAAACAATCTTCCTACGATCCAATTTTCAGGATACAGCTTTCCAATATTAGAACCAGATGAATTTCTATGGTTATTTATCTTTAATGGGCTCACCTTAGGCTTCCCATTTGCGTACTATTTAGCAGAGCTTATTACTACACTCGATTGTAAAAATGCAACAGTTAGCAATAAAGTCCTTACAATTAACCGCACTGGTAAAACAAATTATACTGTAGAAATTGGTTACGGTTCTGAAGGAACTATGTCATCATTTATTGTAAAAGATGAAGGTAATAATATTATATACCAAATTATCAGTAGAAATTCAGATTGGGTCTTTTATACGATAATGATCATAATTACATTTGGCATTGGAGGCTTATTTACTTATTTAATTTTCAGAAAACTGAGGATTAAAAAAATAAGGTATAGAAATAAATAATTCATTTTATTTTTTATTATTTTTTTATATTGTAAAGGTGGAAAATTATGATTATCCAAAATGTAGCATTAGAAAATAATCATTTAATTATTTTAGGGATTATCTCTGAGTTTTATGAAATAAAATCAAAAAATATTTTTAAAATTAATATTTTAATAAGTTAAGTTAGACCTTTAAAAAAGATGAGAATAGATTTTTTACCTTAAAAAGTAATCAGGTGAATTAAAAATTAACTCCGCAAGAATGATTTTAAAATATTGGTTAAAATCCCGAAAGGATTTTATATTTCAATTTACATTACTAGCGTTATCTACAATCTTTTCTACTACTACTCCAATATTTATTGGAAGATTAGTTGGTGGATTAACCGATGCTAGAAATTTAATATTAAATTTCTTGTTTATAATTCTATTTGCTGGTTTGGCATATTTTGCAGCCAGAGCAGCTAGACTTAGCGGTGCTGAAGTTTCTTCTAGGGCAATATATTATTTAAGAGATGATATTAGCAATGCTATTTATCGACAATCTTTTTCATACTTTGATAAGACTGAAACTGGTCAATTAATATCAAGAGCTACAAGTGATGTTGAAGAAACGCAACAAATATTTGGATTCGGTTTACAAATGGGTCTACAGTCGATACTTCAACTTATAGGAATTACTGTAGGATTTTTGATTTTTAGTCTAGAGTTATCGATACTTTTAGTTGTAGGATTTACAATATCAATAGGACTATCCGTTTTTATAGCCAAAAAGCTAAAACCAATATTTTTAGAGACAAGGGAAAGTTTTGGTAATTTAACAAATACTATTAGAGAAAACATAGTTGGAGCTGAAGTTGTACGGATGTTTAGTACTCAAGATAAAGAACGCCAAAAGTTTCTGAAAAACAATAAACGTTTTTATAAAGCAAGTGTAGAATCGGTTAAATTTAATTCACTTTATATGCCCTTGATCTATATTATTATCGGATTTATGATAATCATTACTTTTTTCTTAGGAGGCCTGTGGGTAATAGAGGGAAATATGGATCTACAGACTTTAGTGACTTTGGAATCATATATCGCTTCGCTAGGATTTCCATTGATGATGTTAGGGGGGATCATGCTTGTTTATATTCAAGCAGATGCTGCTTTGACCAGAGTAAGAGAAGTTATTGACTCAGCTCCTGAAATAAATGACCTACCTGATGCGATCTCTATAGAATCTTTAGATGGTGAAGTTGAGTTTAATGATGTTACTTTTGGATATACTTCTGATAATAGAATTTTAAAAAATGTATCTTTTAAGGTTCCTGCAGGTAAAACAATGGCAATATTAGGTACAACTGGATCTGGTAAATCAACAATAATTAGCTTAATCCCTCGTTTCTATGAAGTAAATGAAGGAAAAATCAATATTGATGGAAGAAATATTAAAAATTACGTACTAAAAGACTTACGCCGAAATATAGGAATAGTTTCACAGGAAACCTATCTGTTTAATAAAAGCATTTCAGATAATATAGCATTTGGTAAAGAAGATGCAAGTAAAGAAGAAATAATAAGCGCTGCAAAAATTGCTAATTTGCATGATTTCATAACTTCCTTACCTGATGGATATGGTTCAATTGTTGGTGAAAGAGGAACTAGACTCTCTGGTGGTCAAAAACAACGATTATCCATTGCAAGAGCCTTAATCATTAAACCAAAAATACTAATATTTGATGACTCTACGAGTTCTGTTGACGTGGAAACTGAATATAAAATTCAGGAAGCATTGACAAAAGTAATGAAGGATACAACTACAATAATAATCACACAACGCATATCTACAATTCGAAACGCTGATATCATCCTTATTCTCGATCGTGGACGTGTGGTTGGTTTGGGGAGTCATGATGAGTTAATAGAGTCAAATGTTCTTTATAAACAGATATATGAAACACTATTTCAAAAACAAAAAGCAAAGATTTCAACTTAGGAGGATTATAAAATGACTAATAATCATAATAATAAGGAAAAGGAAGAGGTTGAAATAATACAACCAAGTGCCACCCATAAACCTCACTTTTTTATGGATTCAGAAAAAAAGAAGTTGGAACATCCTCGAAGGGAGCTTTGGAAATGGTTATTTTCATATATTAAACCATTTAAATGGAAATTTGTAACCTTTTTTATCTTGCTGTTGATTGGTACTTTGATAACTTCAATAACACCTTTAATCTCCGCTAATATTATCGACTTAGGAATCATAGCTGGGAATTCCCAATATATAATCGTTATGAGTTCTTTTTATTTTGGATTACTTTTAATCATGGCAATAATTACTTATTTTTCTCAGTTTGGCATGGGGAAAATTTCTCAAAAAATTACTTATGAAATACGAAATGATCTTTTTTTCAAATTACAAGATATGTCTTTAGGCTATTTTGATAAAAGAGCTTCTGGAGATATAATTTCTATTACAACAAATGATGTTACACTTCTTAATCAATTAGTTGGGGGGCAATTTGTTCAAATTATCAATAGTATAGTTAGTTTAGGACTTACCATTCTGATTATGTATTTCTTGAATTTCTATTTGGCTTTAATCTCGATGATTATCTTCCCAATATTTTTTATCTTTACATATTTATTTAGAAAGGTTGCCATGAAATTGTTTAAAGAATCTCGGAAAACAATTGGGGGAGTTACATCCACAATTCAAGAGAATGTTGCAGGAGCAAAAGTAGTCCAAGCATACGGTCAAGAAAAAAGGGCTTCAGTGGAGTTTGATAAAGCAAATATTGCTAATTATAATGCTATGCTAAAAATAAGAAAGTTTATGGCAACAATTTTTCCTCTTATTGGTTTTGTAACAACACTTCTCACTGCAGGTATATTATTAGTAGGTGGATTTGTTTATCTAGGGAATGTTTCAGTTTTCGGAGTTACTGTGACCATAGGAATTCTTAGCGCCTATATAACTATTTTAGGACAATTTTTCAGACCATTCATGATGCTAATGCAAATTCAAGAGATTATTGCCTCTTCACTGGCTGCGAGTGATAGGATTTATACTTTATTGGAAGAGAAAGTTGAAATTCCTGATGTTGATAATCCTATTAAGATTAGAAATGTTTTGGGAAAAATTGAATTTGATAATGTTAGTTTTGGATATAATATAGAGGACAATGAGTTAATTGAACTCGGTGGTGAGAGCGTAGTAAAATCAACTCCGACAATGAAGAAGCAAGGTCCACAGAATTTGCTAATGAGGGAACCACACATGGGAATGAATCCAAAGGATATGCAAAATAATCCGATGATGCAAAGAGCAATTCAATTTATTAAATCACTTCCTGAACCCTATTCTTCTTTTATGATAAAAAATGGTATGGCTATGCCCCAAAATATAAGAATGAAACTATTCATGAATGTTATGGGTAAAAATCCATCAGAAATCCCTACCCTTATTGATACTACGTTATCAGAGTTTGGATATGCCGTACCTAGTACTAATTTTTCAAAAAGCCATCCAGAATACAAGACTTCTTTTAGTATTGCTAAAGGGGAAGAAATAACGAAAGGTTCCTTGCCTGGATTGCCTTCTGAAGCAATCTTACAAATGTCGAAATTTCTAGAAATGAATTTAAGAAATAAAGCAGCAATTCAGCAAACTTCTGGTGGAATGCAGACTGAAAGTCCGCAAATGATGGGAGGAATGCCCCAAATGTCACCTAAATCAATGATTAGGATGCTAGCAAGTACCGAAATTCCTGAAGAAGTTTATAATCAACTTCCTAAAATTGTCCAAGATGCAATCGAAGAGGAAAAAGTCCTAATTAGACATGAACAGTCAAAAGGTTATGTATTAAAAAATGTGGATTTGGATGTAGAAGCGGGAAAAACTCTCGCTATTGTTGGAGAAACTGGAGCAGGGAAAACAACAATAGTAAAATTGATTTCCCGATTTTATGATGTAAATTATGGAGATATTAAGCTTGACGACATTAGTATACGTGAGATATCTAAAAAAGATTTAAGAGATCTAATAGGTTTAGTCCCTCAAGATGCATTTCTCTTTACTGGCACGATTAGAGAAAATTTGCTTTATGCATTTGATGATCCAACACCCGAAATCGAGAAGAAAATGATTGAGGTTTCAAAATTTCTTGGATTACATAATTTTATTGAGGCTTTACATAAGAAATATGATACTAAACTAAAAGAAAATGCGTCCAATATATCTATTGGCCAACGCCAGTTAATAGCTTTTGCTAGAGCCTTGATTACCGATCCCAAAATTTTAATACTTGATGAGGCAACTTCCTCTGTTGATCCATATACTGAAACTCTAATTCAAGATGCTCTAAATAAAGCGAGAAAAGGAAGGACAACGATTATTATAGCACATCGGCTTTCTACGATAAAAAACGCAGATTATATAATTGTATTAAGTGCAGAAAAAAAAGGAATAGTTGAGCAAGGCAATCACGATGATCTATTAACCACCAATGGGAAATATAAGCGCCTCTTAGAAATGCAGCGTCGTGATATTGAGATTGGAAATTAAAAGGATTTTAACTTTTAATTTAAGTAGGTGAAGATCAAAAAAATCTAAATTTAAATTTATTTTAAGATTTATATATCTAATTTTTTTGACAGGTGTCTTATAATTCCATACTTTGAATATTCTGGAAAGCAAATTTTTTACCAGATTAAAGACAACAATTCTGAAAAGATTCTAATTTTCATACATGGTGCTGGAGGTAATTCAAATATATGGGAGAGTCAATTTTACTTAAAAATTGATTTTAATATAATTGCAATTGATTTACCTTCACATAATAAATCTAACATATTCTCAGAACTAAACTTAGGTTTATATGTTGATGTTGTTAGAAATCTAGCACAATCCTTAAAGCCTGAAAAATTAATTTTGTGTGGACATTCAATGGGAGGAGTTATTGCACAAGAATACTATTTTAGGTATCCAAATGAAATTTCAGCTCTAATTTTATGTGCTACAGGAGCAAGAATGCGTGTGAGTCCATTCATCTTTAATTCAATAAAAACTGATTACCAAAAATATTTAGAATATTTACGAACTGCTGCATTTTATAGAAAAACCTCTAGAGAAATAATAGATAATTCTATATTAGAAACCTCTCAAATAGATCCAGAGGTAACTTTTACTGATTTTAAAATTTGTGATGCTTTTGATACAATGGATAAAACAAGTTCCATTAATACACCTTGTTTGATTGTCTGCGGAAAAGCTGATCAATTAACACCTGTAAAATATTCCCAATTTTTTCATGAAAAAATAAAAAATTCAGTGCTTTGTATAATTAAAAAAGCTGGTCATAACTTAATGCTAGAAAAGCCTAAGTATGTAAACAGAGTATTAGAGGATTTTATTAATAATAAATTAGAACGCAATTAGTCTAAATATGCGGCAATATACTTACGGTCCATTTCAGTCAAGACGATTAGGACTTTCTTTAGGTGTTAATGTTTTAGCTAATTATAAATTATGCACATATAATTGTGTATACTGTGAAATTGGTTTAACAAAAAAAGATAATTTAGTTTCTCCCAATTATAGAATTAATTTACCACCATCACCCAATTTCAGAAAAGAATTAAAGTCAATTTTATTATATTTTCCGCATTTGAATTCAATTACTTTTGGTTATAATGGAGAACCTACTTTGAATGAAAATCTTTTAGATTTTCTTAAAATAGCTGCAGATGTAAGAAATGAATTAAATTGGACTAATAAAAAACCAATTCTTACTTTGTTTACAAATTCTAGCACTTTACATATCGATAACATAAGAGAAAAAATTAAAGAATTTGAGTTCGTTTTAGCAAAATTAGATGCTGGAAATAAAGAGGATTTTATAAGAACAAATCGTCCGCATCATGAAACTCCGAATATTGAAGTAATAATTGACTCATTAACAAAATTAAGAAGGGAAATGCCAGTAGATCATAATTTAGCTATTCAATGTTTAATTTATAACTCTTATAAAGAGAATTTTCTTCCAAATAATAATTCTAAAAATATTTATGATCTAGCTCATGCTTTGAAAAAGATAAAACCAAATATAGTACAAATTTATTCGACTGCGAGAATTCCAGCAGAATATTTTGTTTATGCAATAGATCATGAAAAGAAGAGAGAAATTGCTTCTATCTTTAAAGAGATAATCAATGATGAGAAAATTGAAATTAATATCTACTAATTCATAGAAAAACTTTTATTTCTAAAATAATATTTTGAAGTATTTGAAATCTTAATATTATTTAGAGGTTAAGGATAATACATAAGAATTACACGTGAGATAAAAGTGGATGAAAAATATATTGCTGGAGTAGATATTGGAGGTACTTGGGTTCGAGTTGCGATTTGTACAGCGGATTTAAATGAAAAAAAAATAAAAAAAAGAATTATTAAGACGTTAAAAGAGACTAAATATTCTATTAGTAATTCAGTATGTCAAATTTTATCAGAGATATTATCTGAAAATAACATAAAGCAAGAACAAATTTTAGGAATAGGTATAGCTACAGCAGGTCCATTAAATATGGAAAAAGGTGAGGTATTTAATAACGCTAATCTTGGATTTAGAGTAATTCCTCTGAAAGAACCAATTAAAAAAAAATTTCCGGGAATTCCAATCTATTTTATTAATGATTGTAATGGTAGTGTACTAGGGATACATTTTTTTGAAGCAGAGGATGATGAAAAAGACAATTTAGTATATATTACAATGTCTACTGGAATAGGAGGTGGAGTGATTTGCAGTGGACATCTTTTACTTGGAAAAGAGGGTAATGCGGGAGAAATAGGTCATGCAAAAGTTGAACCAAAAAGTAGATTTAAATGCAATTGTGGTGCATATGGCTGTTGGGAGGCTTATAGTTCCGGGACAGGAGTAAAAAATAGAGCTTTGGATGCTTTAAATGAAAGGAAATTAAAGGCCGATATATTGATGCAAATTGTAGAGAATAATAAAAATAACATAACAGCAAAAGAAATTTTTCAAGCAGCAAAGAACGGAGATGAGTTATCAAAAAAGATCGTTGAAGATTGTGTATATTATACAAAAATAGGCGTTGGTTTAGTTAATAACTATTATGATTGTAGTTCAATTTATTTTGGGGGTGCTATGATTAAAGATAAAGACCAGATAATTCCTCCAATAATCGAACAATTTGAAAAAGATCCAATTAAATTTACTATAAATCACCCTCCAAAGATAAAATTAACAAAATTTCAAGAAGAGATAGGATTAAGAGGAGCTTTAGCCCTTGTTAAATACAAGGTGGAAAAAAATGAAATAATTCTTTAAAAACACATTAATTAAAAATGGAAGTTAATAATCTAATCTTTACTTTAAGTGGAATCAGAGGCCGTTTTGAGAAAGATCTAAATTTCAATACTGTTAAAAAAATCGCAATTGCGTTTGGATTATGGATTGATGGAAAAGATAAAGAAGTAATTTTAGGCAGAGATACTAGACCTAGTAGCCATCTTATTGAACAAGCATTAATAGAAGGGTTAAGTTTTTCCGGTTTTAAAATATTAAGTATTGGAGTATGCCCTACACCCGTAATAATTCATGCTAAAAATAAATTAAAAATCCCTGCAGGTATTATCATAACAGGTTCTCATAATCCTCAACAATGGAATGGCTTAAAATTATTATCTACAAAAACCTTTTTAAACGCTGATGATTTAAAAATAATTTCAATTTATTTAGAGAACATTGATTTAAATTCTTATAATATGGATCAATCTAGTAAAATCCATAATATCGAAACTTTAAATCCAATTAGAGGCTATATTCAAGATTTATTAAATTACATTGATCATTTAGAGATAAAAAGTAAAAATAATCTTAGAGTAGTTGTAGATTCGGGAGCAGGAGCGGGAAAACTTGTAACACCAAAAGTACTAAATGAATTGGGATGTCATACAAAATTGATTAATAATGATTTGCTTTTAAATAAAGATTTCCCTAGAGGGATTGAACCAATAAAGGAAAATCTCAAAGACTTAATTATGGAAGTGTGGCAAGGGAAATATGACGTTGGATTCGCTCATGATACTGATGCGGATAGATTAGCAATAGTCGGAGAAAATGGTATATGTTATCCTGAAGATGTAGGATTGGCAATAATTACAAAATATTACTTAGAAAATTACAGAAACTTAGATAAAAAGATATTTTTTGTAACAAATTTGGCCTCCTCTTTAAGGTTTGAAGCAATCGCAGAAAAATTTAATGCTCAAATTATAAGAACTCCTATAGGAGAGCGTTTTTTAATGGAAGAAATGGATGGATTAATATCAAATCAATCAGAGAATCGTTTAGTTTTTGGTGGAGAGGGATCATGTGGGGGTTTCATGTTTCCATATTTCAATAATACTAGAGATGGTATTTTCGCAGCTGCAAAAATAGTAGAAATTCTTGTAAAAACAGGAAAAAGTATATCAACTCTAGTATCAGAACTGCCTAAATATTATTCTTATCGATTAAAAATCAACACAAAAAACATTGACATTACTTCACTTATTAAAAAGGTGAAAACCGAATTGATAAATGAAGGAGAGAATGTCGAGCAAATAAACAATGATCTTAAATTTGGGAAGGGAAAAGATTGGTTTGTTCTAATCCATCCATCTAATACAGAACCAGTAATTAGAGTGATAAGTGAAGCAAAAAGAGAATCTCTAGCTAGAGTGTATTGTGAAGCAACAGCAGAACTTGTAAAATTAATCATTTCCTAAACAAGTTTTTTTCAATAGATTTCCCATTATTTTCCCATTCTTTCTTGTTTATAGCAATAGATTAGAAATTGACCATTAATTTTATAAGTTTGGTTATGTTATAATTTTATTAAACATATTTGTTGATTATATCATGGTAATTAAAGAAAATAATTGGATTGGAACTCACCAAGGAGATACGGTAGTTCAAGATCCATCTTGTAATAAAACAATTATCATGGTAATGATGTTTTTAGGATTTGTAGCTTATAATCCTATTACATTATCATTATAAAAACTCTGAAATCAACATATCGCCAATACTTTTCCTCTGCGTTCTCGATTACCAATCTTTTTTTCTTTATCTATTTGATTCTATTCTAAGAATTCAGGAAATTTTCAACTCGGATAGACGAAAATCCTTTAAAAACTGAAGATCTAAATATGTTTTTATTGCAAAAAAGTGAATAATCTTATAAATTTAATAAAAGGTAGAAAAAATGTCAGAATTGAAGGAATATACTCAAGAAGAGTTAATGGAATCTTCTTTAGAGGTAGAAGGTAAGGATTCCAATATAAATTTAAAAAGTTGGAGATCTAATATATGGAAATCATATCTAATTCACTTTATAGAAGGTTTTCATTTAATTTCAGGAATTTTAATACCATTTTTCTTAACATGGGGTAAATTAACATTTGTCGAAGTAATGTTTTTACAAAGTTACTTTACTATTATGATATTGGTTTTTGAAATTCCTTGTGGTGCTATAGCGGATTACATAAGCAGAAAGTTTTCTTTAATATTAGGCGCATTAGCGACTGCATTTGCAGGATTAATCTATGGAAGTTATCCAAGTATATTCGTATTTGCTATAGGTGAGACTTTATGGGCTTTTGGGGCAGCATTGACTTCAGGTACTGATGCAGCTTTCATCTATGACACATTGAGAAAATTGGGACGAGAGAATGATGTTTCAAAAATATCTGCTAGGAATAGAAGTTTCAGTTTACTTGGTATCGCAATTTCTGCACCAATTGGATCGTTGATTGGTGCTTTATTTTCATTGAACCTGGTAATGAGTCTTATATTCATTCCCTTTTTCATGGCAACGTTGATATCATTATCCTTGAAAGAACCTAACCATGACTTAGAAAGAAAGGAAAAAGAAAATTATATCACTATAATAAAGTCTGGAGTTAGAGAATTAACGAAAAATAAAATTCTAAGGATACTATCTGTTGAAATGGTAATAACAGAATCTCTGGTGTTCTTCTTAATATGGACTTATCAGGTTTACCTTGAAGCATTAAATTTTCAGTTAATTTTCTTTGGATTCGTAAGTACATCAATGACGGGGATGCAAATCATCTTTAACAATATAATTCCAACTCTAGAGAATAAGCTAAGTAACAAGAGAAGGTTTCTCCAATTGTATACAATAATTCCAGGGATTGCTTTCATCTTAATGGCAATAATACACTTCATACCAGTGAGCATTCCTTTAATTCTCATTGTGATTGGATTTGGTTTTTCAAGGAGTTTGATTTTTGTTAAAGGAATAAATAAACAAATTGAAACCGACAATAGAGCAACAACGATAAGCACAATCAATATGATAGCAAGTCTTATAAGAGCTACCCTTTACCCTCTTGTAGGGTATTTAGTGATGTGGAATTTAAATGCAACTTTTATTATATTAGGTACATTGATAATTGTATTTGCGTTGCTTTCAAGGATCAAGAGTGAAAATTTATAATAATTTTTTTTTTTAAAATTTTTTTAATTGTTCTATTATTTTTTTAGCTAATTTCTCTCCTACTATTTGAATTATATCTTTTAAAGAGGCTTTTTTAATTTTTTCAACACTTCCAAAATGTTTAAGTAATTTATTTCTAGTAATTGGCCCTACTCCTTCGATATCGTCTAAAACTGATCCAGTTATTCGTCTTTTTCTCTGCTTTTTTTGAAGTCTGACAGCAAATCGGTGAGCTTCATCTCTAACTCTTTGGAATAGCTTTAATGAAGAGGAATTTTTAGGTAAAACAACTGGATCTCTTTCAGAGGGTAAATATATTTCTTCATACTTTTTAGCTAGCCCAATAATAGGTATGTTAAGGTTTAATTCTTTTAAAACTGATAAACCCGCATTTAATTGTCCCTTCCCTCCATCTACTAAGATTAAATCGGGTAATTCTAAATTCCTTTCTAAAAGCATAGAATATCGTCTTCTTATGACTTCTTTCATCATAGCAACATCGTCTGGCGTTGTTTTAGAACGAATTTTGAAGTGTCTATAATATTTAGTATAAGGTTTTGCGTCAAGAAAATAAACCATAGATCCTGTCGCATCTGTTCCATCAATATTGGAGATATCAAATCCTTCAATAATCCTTGGTAATTTCCTCAAATTTAGATTTTCTTTTATTTCTTGGAGTATTTTCTCCCGAAATTCAGCTTCATTCATCTTAATTTCCTCCATTTGCACTGCCTGTTCAACCATAACTTTAGCGTTCTTGTTCGCTATTCTCAGCAAACTAGTCTCATTTTCACTGATTGGAGTCCGTATTTCAATATCTTTTTTTGTATCTTTTAAAAATGCGGAAAGCAATCTAAATCTCTCATTCATTTTTGAGATGATTATATTATCAGGTAATTGTGATTTAAAATCCTGATAATACTGCTCTAAAATTGAATTTAACACCTCGCTTTTTTGAATCAATTTCTCTCGTAAGTCAAAACTAAATGAACTTTTATTTATAATCCTACTTTCTCTGATATGTATGATAACCATAGCCATGTAATTTTCATTATTGAAAAAGCCAACTATATCCTTATTTTCTTCATTTGCCATTAAAACATGCTGTCGGTCAGTAGCATGGTCAATATCTTCCAATTTATCCCTCCAAAAAGCTGCGAGTTCAAATTCTTGTTTCTTTGAAGCCTTTAACATCCTTTCCTTAATCTGGCTTTTTAATTGATTTGTTTCTCCTTTTAGGAATAATTCAATTTTTTTAATATTTTCCCGATATTCTTCTTTCGTAATATCACTAACACATGGACCTGGACAAAGTTTCAATTGAAAATACAAGCAAGGTCTCTTTTTTATTTTAACTGGCTTTTTACATGAACAATATGGAAATACTTTTCTTAGATCTCTTAATATTCTAATTATTTCCTTTTTATCGGTATAAGGTCCTAAAAATAAGTTATCTTGGGAATATTTTTCTGGGTTTCTAAGCACACGGATTCTTGGAAAGTCCTCAGTGTAAAAAATTGCCACCCAAGGATATGTTTTTGAATCCCTCATAATTACATTGAAACGAGGAAGATGCTTTTTAATTTGGATGTTTTCTAAAATTAAAGCCTCTTTTTCATTTTCAGTAACAATATATTCAATATTGTGTATGTTTTTTACAAGTTCCCTGATTTTTTCTTCATAATAAGGATCATTGAAGTGAGATTTTAAAAAATATTGGTTAACTCTTTTTTTCAGATTCAAAGCTTTTCCTATATAAATAACTGATCTCTTCTTATCAAGAAAAAGATAAACCCCAGGTTCATTTGGCAAACTTTTCCTTTGCAATTCTAAACTGGACATATTTAATAGGATTTATTAAAGCTTTTTAAGAGTTAATTGAGAAATTAATCCTATGATCCATTTATAATATAAGAGATTAATATTTTATTGTTATACTGATATTCTTATAAATTTATTAGAAAATCATAACGTATTAATATTAACTAAAGCATGTTGAATATTAGATATGGTAAATATTAGGATTTGTCCAAGATGTAAGGAGCCAAAATTAAAAAATGCAATTAATATTTCGGGATGGTTAGCACCTGATTTATATGAATGCACTGTCTGTGGTTATATTGGACGTTTTTATATTGAAATCGATTCTGAGGATTATAAATTAGATCAAGAAGAAATCTCAGAAGAATGACTCAATTTGATAAATATCTAAGTTTTTAAATATATAAAATTATTAGCTAAGAATAAGAAAAGGTTTTGTGAATCTAATATGGAACAATTATTAAAAGATGCTGAAAGAATTAAGTCTTTAGAAATTCAAGGAGCTACTAATATTGCTATTAGTGCTATCGATTTCTTAAGTAATTATGCTAAAAGATTGAAATGTAAGATTTTTGAGAAATGCTTTGAAAAACTTTGCAAGGCACGAGATCTTTTAGTAGATACAAGACCAACTGAACCTGCGATGAAAAATGGTTTGAAATTTATAATGAGTAGCTTAGAGCGAGAAAAAGAGAGCATTATACCTGAATTTATTTCTGATTTTATTGAAAAGTATAAAAATCTCTATTATAATATGCTTCAAAATTCAAAAAAAAGAATAGCAGAAATTGGGGCTAGACGTTTTCCTCCTATAGATCAAAAATTTGTCGTGATGACTCATTGTCACTCAAGTTTAGTTACAGGCATTTTTTTAGAAGCTAAGAAACAAGGTAAAGATTTTAAAGTAATAAATACTGAAACACAACCTCGATTGCAAGGTAGAAAAACCTCACAAGAATTATTGAAGGCGGGTATAAAAGTTATTCATGTTGTTGATAGTGCGATGAGATGGGCAGTGAAACATTATCAGGTGGATATAATCATAATTGGCGCCGATAGCATTACTTCAGAAGGAACAATTATTAATAAAATAGGATCACGACTATTAGCATTAGTTGCTCACGAAGAACATGTACCATTCTATGTTGCTTCTCCTTTATTAAAGTATAATCCTGAGACTAATCTAGGGATTTTGGAAACTATTGAAATGAGAAATCCCCTAGAAATATGGGAAAATCCTCCAGAAGGAATTGAAATTTTGAATCCAGCATTTGAAACCGTAAGTAGAAGATATATCGACGGATTAATTACAGAAGTAGGTATATTTGCTTCGAGTCATGTACCAAACTATTTTACAAAAACATATCCAGAAATGATTTAGGATTAGTGTTATTTCTTTTTCCACTTTTCAATCGCTTTTGCTAATTCAGAATGCTTTTTAGCATATTCATTTAAAGTTGAACCACTTAAAACTGCGTCAACTGCTTGCCTAATAGCTTTTGCACCTTTTTTGGTTCCATCAGGATGACCATGACATCCTCCTCCAAACTGATAAACCATATCTTTACCTAGTATTTTTATTAGATCAGGAATATGAAGTGGACTTAAACCACCAGAAGCTACAGGTAAAGTTGACTTAATATCTCCCCAATCTTGATTAAGCATAGTTTCACTATTATCGGAAATTTTCTGAGCAGTAAGTACCTCATTACAATCTAATACTTCCCTTTTTCCACCTTCCATTTTTCCTATAACTGTTCCAGTGTGCAGTTGATCCATACCAATTAATCTCATGATTTTAGATAGCGCTATCATTGTCATTCCATGCTTTTTATTTCTAGTTAATGCAGCATGCATAGCTCTATGAGCATGAATAACTATGTTTTTATCTTCTAGGTAATCTCTTATGTCTTGCAAAGCCGAAAATCCGACTGTAAGAATATCTAGCATTATGTATTCTCCACCATTTTCAATAACATAATCTGCGCGATGTTTCATAATACTAAGAGGTGCTGTTATATTTGGCATATAAAACTTCCTTTCTCCAGTTTCATTTTCCGCTTTATCCCGCATTTTTAAAGTTTGCGTAATTCTTTTGTCAAACTTGTTAAAACTCATACTTGTTAAATTTTCATCATCCTTAACGATATCTAATCCACCAATCCACGCTTCCCCACATATAGCTGCATGTTCAACTTCATTTAAACCCACCTTTGGTTTCACAATTGTACCTAGAATGGGTCTATCCTTCACTTTAGTTAATTTTCGAATACCATTAATTCCAAATTTCGGTCCTTTATAGGTATGAATAATATCTTTAGGAAAGCTTATATCTAATAATCTTAATGACTTTAATACCTTCATTCCATATATATTTCCGGCAATAGCACTTAAAATCTGAGGTAAATTATTTGCCTCAAAAAGCTCTTTAGTGTAAGCAATCTTAATAATTTTCTTTTTTGGATCAATATAGAAAGCTGATGGTTTAAGTCTTTCAGCTATTTCAACGGATAAAGTTGCTATTTCCGTCCATGTACCAATTGAACTTTCTTTCGCGATTTCTTCAGTAGCATGTTGTAAATTTTTGCATTCAGGAGAAATTTCTACATAATACATTGCAATCAAATCATTTTCATTTGGTTCATAATCCAAATTTACATAATCTACCAATTTATGCCACCTTATATCACTTACAGTTTAAAATGAATGAATAATTAGCAAATTTCCCTAAAAGAATTTCAATTTATGATTTACTATATTAAAATCATAAAAAATTAATAATATTTTTAATTATCGTACAGAGTGATAATATTATGAGTGAAAGTAATAAGTCTTTTATAGTTAATGTTAAAGACCTAAGTTTTAAAAGCGAGCAACATGTTCTTGATTTAATAAGGTTCTTATCCGAAGCATTACCTCAAATAATTCTTAACCGAAATGGAAATGATATTGAAGTAGAAATGCCAAATAAATTATCTAAAAGAGTATTAAAACTTAGAATAAAAAAGTTCCTTTATAAAAAAGGATTATATAATGATTTTAGACCGGTATTTCATAAAACTACTGACGCTGAAGGTTATATTGTGAAAGAGAAGAAAACGATCGAGCTAAGTTATTATTAAATCTTATTCTCTTTCAAAATAATTAAATTATTAAAAAAAATATTATTAAATGTGTCTTTAGTGGGATTTAATTTTAATATTTCGATTAAGAATGTTGAAGATTTAATACGATGTCTTAGTTTGGCAAGTCTTCTTGAAGTAGCAGGTTGGCCTAAACCAGGGAATGTTCATCGCACAAAAGATTTTGAAGAAACGAAGTTTGAACACTTTTTAGCTGGAATTGTGGCAATACAACCAAATTTGAGAAAATTTTGTGAACGAATTTATAGAATCCAGTTTAAAAGTAAAAGTGATTATAAAAAAATCGAATTAGGTTTATTTTTTAAAAAAGCTGCTCAAGAAATGATAAAATGGCAAAGTGGAGGCAATGTTTTATTAGGACATATATTAATTTTAGCACCTCTCGCTGCAGCATCAGTAATTTGTTTGAAAACTAAAAAATATCATTTTAATGATTTTAAAGCTAATTTAAATAAAGTAATTCAGAACTCTTCTAAATATGATACTGTAAATATGTATGAAGCAATACGGATATGTAATCCTGGCGGTTTAGGAACAGTTGAAAAATATGATATTAATAATGAAAATTCTTTAAATGATATCATTTCTGATAATATAACTTTACAAAAAATATTTGAACTTTCAAAAGATAAGGATTTGATAAGTTTAGAGTATGCTACTGGTTTTACTAATATTCTAAATGAAGGGTTGCCATATTTTTTAGAAATTTTTAACCAAAGTAGTGATATAAATACTGCAACAGTTAATACTTATCTAAAATTTTTATCTTTACATCCAGACACTCTTGTTATTAGAAAATCGGGATTTGATGTTGCTTTATATATCTCAAAGGCTGCGTCAAATATCTTAGAAAATGGAGGTATTTCTTCTAATGAGGGTTTAAGATTAACATTGGTTTTAGATAATGAACTTCAACAAAAAAAAGGAAAGTTAAATCCAGGTACTACGGCTGATCTAATTTCTGGAGTTATATTCTGCGCATTACTTTTTGGTTTAAGATATTAAATCCAAAAAAAATATTTGGGAGAATTAATTTAGTATTTTTAGGTGTTTTTTACTAATAGTATTATCTGGGGTTATAAAAGAGATGGAGTTTTGCGATGAATGTGGCGGAATGATGCTACCATCAAATATAAATGGAGAAAAAGTGTTGAAATGTAAGTGCGGAGCAATCAAGCCATTTGTAGAAGAAAAATTTAAAGCCTATACCGTAACCACTAAAATTGAGCATTCTATTAGAGATGAAGTGACGAATTTAGCTGAAGTTATGGATTGGAAGGAAGAGAATTTAAGAAGTACGATTAAAGATTTTAAATGTCCTCGATGTGGTTATACCAAAGCTCACCTTGAAACCCGCCAAACAAGAAGAGCAGATGAGGGGATGACGCACTTTATTACATGCTTAAAATGTGGAAAAATGAAAAAAATTGGAAGCTAAGTTTATGATTTTTAATTAACAAGCTTTCTAAATAGTTCTTGTTCTTCGGTTTTTTCTAAAAAGGTAATTTTAATTAATTTATTTTGAGCTTTCAGACCAGATATTATTTGAATTTGATGTGATGATATTTTTAATTTCCATTTTATAAGATTTATTAGCTCTTTATTAGCTTTATTTTGTATAGGTTTCGAGTGAAGATATATTGTTAGAGAATCACCATTATAAATGATTTTTTGATTTTTTGAGTTTGTTTTTACATTCAATCTAATAGTATATATAGTATCTGAATGTTTTTCTAAAAAAATCATTTTTCAATATTAATTAATATATGATAAATCAAATAAATTCATCAACTCTCTTTTTTAAGAGATTATAAGATGGTTTTGATAATCTAATACCGCCAGCTAATTTATGACCCCCACCTACGCCTCCTAATTCTTTCTTTATGTTTGCAATTATTTTATTTACTCCATGAGCTTTATTATTTTCAAGATAATTTCTTGAACATCGAATACTCAATTTTATAGTACCTGATTTCTTTTCAGGTCCACCTAAAAACAAGACCTTATTTGGATCAAATAATTCATTGACTGTAAAAAAACTAGCGGTATCCGACCAGTTGCTTGGTGGAATTTTTTCCTTTACTTCCATGAATAAGGCTTTTTTAGTCTTATAATTAGGAACTTCATTTGAAAGGGTTCTTAAATTTCTAGCAAGAGTTTCAATATACTCAAAATAAATTCCTTTAGCATAACGAGTTATTGAGTTTAGCTGAATTATAGAGAGAGCAGCGCTAATATTTTTGAAACATAAAATATTTAATAGAAGAGCATGTTCGAAAGCAAATTTTAATAATCCTGATTTGTGAGGTAATATTGCATAGTGACCAAAACTATTAATTTTGGCTTCTTTTTGAATTAGATTAACCTCTGATTCATTCAATTCAATTACTTTGGTTCTTGGATTGACTTCTATTGAATTTAAGAAAGATGTGATTTTATAATCTGATTCACCTCCAAACTGACCAAGAAAGGGTAATATGCTATATTTTAAACCATTCTTAATTGAATCATACATACCACCAAACAGGATTAAACCTTCTTTATCTTCAATTAGATCTTCATCAACCAATTCCTCATAAACTTCTTGATTAAATGATTGTAATTTATCCATAGGTTTCAATGAATCTCCAGCAATTCCTATAACTGTTAACCATCCTTTTTTGATTATCGAATGTTTTATTTGTTTTGCAAACATATATGTTAAAGTTGCCCCAGCAATATGCTCAAGTCCATCATATCCATAAATGGTAGGATTTACAAAAAATAGATTTTCGGGTAATTCATCTGTAATAAGGTTATCTTCTACCTCATGATGATCAAGGATAAAAAAAATTTCTTTTCGATTCTTTATAATTGGAATTAATTCTTTTAAGTTGGAACCCACATCCGTAAAAATAAATGCATTTTTATTAGTTTGTCTGTTTGAGAGAATACCTCTTAAATAGTTTTCCCAAGAAACAGATCTGTTATAAATAAAGTAATCATAATCTAATTGCATCTTATGTAATAAATTTTGGATTATATGAAGGCAACTTATTCCATCAGCATCGTTATGGGAAATGGTAATGACATGGGTAAAAGCACGATCAATGAATTGGTCCACAGCATTTTTCAAATCACCTATAAATTTAGTTTTATTTGGTGTATCGGTCATTTATATCATATATTTAAAATAAATAGATTGTATCTTATCAAAATCTTGAACGATAAATAATTCTCTATACTATACTTTGAAGAGAGTGAATTCTTAAAACTATTTTTTATTAGTGTTACTATCTAATTTTGAAACCTAATAAATCCCAAATAAATTCTATAATTATAAATATTCCTATTTCATTTAATTCTTATTTGAAACTTAAGATCTATAGAAAAATTATTTAATTTGTTTTAATTTTCTGTTCTAAATATGTTAATGTTAAGAATTTTAAAATGAAATATAGAAAACGGAATTATATTCATATCTATACTAAGATATTGTTAATTGTTTTAACTATCTCTCTTATATATATTCCGTTAGTTTTTGAAAATAGTACATTTAATTCCACAAATACAGGTTATAATTCCAATCTTAAACAAAGTAGTTTTTCTAAGGATGATTATACTCCTATTCTAAATGAAGAAAAACAAGCGCTTGGGAATGTTACTATAAATAATATTGACTTTACCGAATTAGAAATGGGTTTTTATATCTATAATACAACATACCCACTTCTTTGGAACGATTACTATACAAATTCGTTGAATTTAACACAAATTAATATACACTTCATAGAAACAATAGAAACCGCAATTGTAGATAATTTGGATGATAATATAGAAGATAGGAGTATTATAACTGTGAAATTAAATGAAAGTTTGTATGTTGAATATAATAATTTAACTTTAGGGTATTTAATATATCATTCTCGTTTAGTTCCGTGCGATTTGGTAGAATTCTTTATAGATAATGGGACCAATATCACAGAATTGACAATTGATACTGATTATAGTATTGATAATGATAACTTTATTGTATTTAATTATGAAACCTATTTTCAAGAATGGTCAAGTTCCAACTTCTCCATGTATCTTATCTGGGAATATGATTTAACATTAAATGATTGGAGATTAAGTCAAAATAGTAAAAAAAATTTAATAATTAATGAAAAGATACAAAATTTCACTGTTGATTTTAATTATAATTTTATTTTAAATGGTAGACAATATGATCAATCAATTTCAGAATCAACAATATTCGCTAATGATATAATTATTGCATTAACGGTTAATCTTCCAGACAAAAATTCATTAAATGACCATGTTCTTGAATTAAATAATGTATCAGTGAATATTAACGATCATTTAATAAACAAAACTATTAAAATATTTTTAACAGATGATTTTAATGCCAATCAAAGTTTAGTTTCTCTCAATTTCACCTCTTCTTATATTTTAGAGTTTATTGAACCGCTTGGAGAGACATGGGCTATAGATAGACTTGTAGAAGGGAGAAATACACGAGAGCGTATTTATTTCGCATCCTTAATCAATGGTCCTCAACATATATATCTTAAATTTGTATCATTTTATGAACCTACTATTTATTTTGACCAAGTAATAAAGAATTATTCATTATTTGAAAGGGATTTTGCTTATTTTTATGTAAATGTTTCTGAAACAGGGAAAGAAGGAATAAAAATAAGTGTTCCCTATTTAATTGCTGGAGAGACCTGTCCTTTCATAATTAAGTATGCATCAACACAGCCTTTACGAATTGTTGTTACTGATAACATAAAAATGCCATTAGTAGGTGCAGATTTAGAAATATATTATTTTGGTCAAAAATACGGAACATTTATTTCTTCTGATCATGTTCAACCAATATCACCAGGGAAGTCTAATGAAAATGGAGAAATTAAATTGAATGATGTACCTAATGGAAATTATACAATTAGAGTCTATTATAATGGAATATTTCTAAAAGAGTCAGTGGTAAATACTAAGAATGAAATAAATTATGTCTACACTAATTATCCGCATTTCCCTTTTTGGATAATTATTTTTGGAAGTATAAATGGATTAATCCTCCTCTTTGGAGTAATATTTTATTTAAAAAATAAAAAAACACGATAAGTACTTTGATTGTTATCTTTTGTGATAATATTGATGATTTTTGCGCTTTTCTTCAAAGAAGAATTATGAATGAGATATTTTTTGAAATAAAAGAAGTGAAAAACCAATCAGATTTATCGAGTAATGTCATTGCAGAGATAATTATTCACTTCCTTGCTAAAGTGTCTGATACATTGATATTATATGAAACTAAACAAAATTTAACCAGATCGCGTGATATGAATAATGAAAAAGAAGTAATTCATACATTAAATAAAGTATTTCATGGTGTAGATCAATCACTTACTCTGATTAAGGGTAAAATTCGTGAGGTTTTTATCTCTTATTCTTCATAATATTTTGTAGTAGAAGGTTTTAATATAAGTTTTTATGTTTGATTTATAGTTTCTCCGTAGCCAATTAGCCGATAACGTCTATTTATTATTCTCGAAATAGCGTAGATAAAGTTTTCTGGAGGACATATTGGAGGATTTAGTTTGAGGATAACACTATTCTTCAATATTTTTATAACAGTTCCTCCTGTTTTTTCAGTACCTACAACTAATAATAATTTTTCATTATGTTTAAGTGAATATACTCTGAGCATTTGCTCAGAACCAATCACTCTATCTAAAAGATTTATTTTTAGTTCTATTTCATCAAGAACATCGGGTAAAGTTCCAGGTTTTCCAACCAAATGGCCGATTAGGTGATCACCCTTAGTTAAAGCAGGATCTAGTTTAGTTCCCAAACCTATGAGACCTCCAGGTTTTGCATTATCCAATAGATTATTTCCCTGACTAATACTTACAACAGTGGATTTTAGAGGAGTGTAATTATCTTTTATTCTTAAGCCAGGACGAATTTCAATTTGGTCACCAACATTAATTTTTCCTTTTAAAACAGATCCACCTATTACACCTCCTTTAAGATCTTTGATTTCTTTTCCAGGACGATTAATATCAAAAGATCTTGCAATTAAAAATTGGAAATCTCCTTCACTAAATTCAGGAGATGGAATTATTTCTTCAAATGCTCTTAAAATTAGATCAATATTTGCTCCAAATACCGCTGAAACCGGTATAATTGGAGCTTTTTCTGCAATAGTCCCTTTAATAAATTTTTTTATTTGTTGATGATTTTCCATAGCTTGCTCTCTTGAAACCGCATCAATTTTATTTTGTATTATGATAATATTTTCTATACCAGCAATATGCAATGCTTCTAAATGTTCTCTTGTTTGTGGTTGAGGACATATCTCATCTGCTGCGATTAATAAACATGCACCATCCATCAAAGATGCACCACTTAACATTGTAGCCATTAAGATTTCATGACCAGGAGCATCAACAAATGAAATATTTCTTCTAAATTCCAACAGTTCTTTACATTGTGGACATAAAAAGTGGGTTTCCCCTTTTTTTCTTGCTTTTTCAGCTAGGTAATATGTTAGATACTTATCACAATTTGGACAATACAGAATGGTGGCATTTGAATAACCTAGCTTTATTGAAATTCCTCTTTCTTGCTCTTCTGAGTGCCGATCTGTCCAATCTCCTGTTAGGGCTTTTACTAGGGTTGTCTGTATGTTTAATGAAGAATCCCTTCATAAAATTCCATGATCTACATGCCCTACAAGCCCTATATTGCATTCTGCTTGTTTCTTTATCAATTCTTTTAGTATATTAGCTTTCTCTTTTGATATTGGTTTTGCTTTAGGTTTTGATATCTGTTTTTCCTCTATTATTTCTTTCAGTTCATCAGAGGGTTGTTCTGTTATTTCATTTTCTTTTAACATTTTTATAGCATTTGTAATGTATTTTTCTGCGGTTGCTTTTCCGACACCCTTAATTTTTAGCTTCAATAAATCTTTTGGGCTAGCATTAGCAAGTTTTTCAACGGAATCAATATTAGCTGCCTTTAATCTTTCTGCTGTTGCTTTTCCAATTCCACTTACATCTTCCAATTTATATGACATATTAGTTTAATTTTATTTTATTTAACTCCTAAATATTTAATTTCCTAAGAACAATTAAGGTACTATTTTTTATTAAATTAATCAATATATAGAATGTTTTAAAAAAACATAAGGCTAAAATCCGTTATCTTATGTTGTTTCAATTGTTTTGATGCCACCAGGTTTTTTTTCAAGCTCTATATAAGAAACTCTTAAAAGGCTATCAACGTAGAAGGTCGATAATTTCTTACATGCTTTACAAATTATATACACTGGAGCGGGGTATTGAGTAAAATCAATATGTTCCATTTCAATTCTAAATGCAATTTTTTCATTACAATGAGGACAAAAATTAAATCTCAATGGCATCCATAAAAACTCGATAATTTTCTATTATAATAATTAGATTCTTATTTTTAAATTCTTATTTCTAATAATAAATATAGAATTAATAATTTGTAACCATTGATAATATATGTTTAGGTTTTCTCTTAAAAAGTTTATCTACTTGACAATCTTTCTGTTGGTTTTTTCTCCCTTAATCTCTATGTTTTTATCATATAATTTAGTAGATACAACAGACTATTCCTGGTCAGAAGATCCAAAAATCTCTAATGGAACCCTAGATATTGATATATCTATTATACCGGATATCGATTATAGTTCATTAAATGATCTATGGTACAGACCTAAAATTGAAATGTTAATTATAACTCCAAATAGAACTGATTTTATCAATGCTGTCAATCCTTTGATGAAATGGAAAAATGAAAAAGGTGTTAAAACAATTATCTTAAGTAATTTCAGTTTATATGAAGGTGTTGATGATGCAGAAAAAATTCGAAATATGATAAAATCATACTATGAAACTGAAAATATAAGATGGGTTCTTTTAGTTGGAGATATTCAAAATGCTCAAGGGGATATAATTCCAATAAGGAATGTTTATAATCCAGATGTAGCAAGGTGGGGGGATGGGAGAACTGAAACCATTGGTAGTGAATTATATAAACCAACAGATTATTATTATGCTGATCTTAATGGCACTTGGAATAGTGATGGTGATGGGAATTGGGGAGAAAGCCCCACCAATCCGGATAATCCGAATAATCCGGATAATGCTTATGGATTAGATGAAATTTCATGGGACCCAGAAGTTTATGTAGGGAGATTTCCAGCGGATAATGCCAATGAACTCGAGATTATGGTAAATAAGACATTGAAATATGAGAAAAATCCAAATATTGGTGATTGGATGAATAGTATGTTGTTAGCAGGAGGAATATCTGATTATCCTAGTGGTTCTGATCCTGATGGCGAATTTGAAAGCCGCTTAACAAGTTATATAATTGAAAATTATGCTATAAATGAATTGAATTATACTCATCTAGTGGAGGAAGGAGGCAATCTTACCCAATCAAGTCTCGATAATTATTTTAATAATGGGTTTTCTACAGTATTAATGGCAGGTCATGGACTTCCAGCAGCATACTATAGAAATCCTAATGCAGTTGGATATCGTTCATCGGATGCTAGTAGTAGCACAAATGATTATATGCCTTCTCTTGTGTATTTGGATGCTTGTTCAACGTCGAGTTATGATTTTAGTGATGACAGTATTGGTGAAACATTAATAAAAAAAGAAAATGGTGGTGCGATCGGGGTTATTGGAGGATTAAGAGTTACTTGGTATTTTGAAAATGATTATAATCTCCAGATGTTAAATCGTGGAAATGCAAAATTATTCTGGAAAGAATTTTTTATTAACAAAAAGTTTCAACAAGGAAGGGCTCTTTATGATTCAAAAGTTGCATATATGAATAGCGATCATTATACCAAGAGTTTTGGCTCAACAGCATTAGATTTTGAACGTAAACAGCTTTTAACTTATTGTCTTTTAGGCGATCCTGAGTTAGATATCTATACTAATAAACCAAAAATAGCATTAAATCCATTTACCGAAGATATATATGAAGGTCAGTTAGTTTCTATAACGATAAAAGATGTTAATAATAACGTGGTTCCTTATGCAAGAGTTCATTTAAGAAGTTTTGATGGAAAATATCATACTGCTTATGCGGATGTCAATGGTTTAGTGAAATTTCGTGTTCCTGCTCAAGCAAATGAGTTATATAATGTGACAATTACAGGACATAATTTAATCCCATCTTATTTCAATTTTACAACACTTTCTGATAATGTATTACCTCAGTTGCTTGGAATAGGATGGAGCCCGAAGAGTCCGACGATCTCAGACATAACAACTTTTAATATTGAAACTGATGATAACAAATCCGGGATAGAATGTGTATATGTATATTTATCTAAAAATAATTTTATTGACTATAAATACTATGGAATAGCTAATAGTATTGAAGAAAATAACGAATTATTGTCCATTATTACTGAAAGATTAACTCCAGGTGAATACTCTTATTTTATTGTCTCGAGGGATTATGCTAATAATACAGCTCTTTTTTATAATTCTGACTTCTACTTTTCAATACCTAAACCTATAATTTATTATATAATTCCTGTCTCATTAGTTATAGTTATCGCTATAGTGGGAATATCTTTTTTAATACTTTATAATGGTTTAAAAATGTATTCACACATTTTCAAATAAAATTTACATTACTTTCAAAACGACTAGAACATTTAATCTTCTCTAGATTTATCTCTTTTTAGCTCTAAAAGGTATGAAATTGAATTAACAGTGCCTAAAATCCCTTGGATAATTAGAGCTAAAGCTATCAAAAATACAGCTAAATAATCATTAAATACAAATAAAAAAATTATAATGAAAGTGCCTGCTAAAGTAAAATTCAATATAGAAGCGAATTCACTGACAATTATTTTCCATTTTTTGGATTTTTTTAATCTAACTTTAATTTCTTTTTGATACTGCTCTTCACCAGATTCCTTAACATACCAACTCCCCTCAATATTATTAGCAAATAGAAAAAGACTCCACCAAAATATGAAAAAACCAAAATAAAAATCCAAAGATCCTAACACTACAATTGGAATCTGCATTAAAATCATGCCTTTCCAACCAATACGTTTTGCGATTCTGTTAGTTTCAAGTTTTAATTCTTTTGTAACATATCTTGTACTCAGCATATCAAGAGTTCTAGCTATTATTGTAATAAATGCATTCAACAGAAATTGATACCAATGAGAATCCTGATGGATTAATTGAAAGAACATTATGACATATTCCCTCCTTGTTTAATCCTTTTAAACTTGACGGTCCGTCCAAAAAGTTTAATTATTATCTTTTATTATTCCTATTTACTTATAACCATATATAAGTAAGTATTTTCTTATAAAATAACCGACCTTATATAACGGTTAAAAACAACGATTATAACCACATAAATTAGTAGCAGTTCGCTACGGCGCCGGAACCATCCGAACCCGGAAGTTAAACTTGTATTATGTTGTAGATAGTACTGTAGTTGCGAATTACAGACCATAACGGTCTGAAAGTAGAGTCTATGGGAAACTACAAACTGTAAGTTAGCTTACGGTCATGGTATACAAGGAAAATACCCGGTCACGCTTTTTTATGTGGTTATACATGCTTATCTTTTTATAATTTTACCTAAAATTAAGTTTTTAAACTATTAATTATATCTTTATTTAATATTTAATGATTCTTAATCTAAAACCTTGCCAAAAAAATACATAGTAATTATAAAGACTATTGGTCGAAGTTGGTTTATTATTCTGGTAGCTATTATAATTATTGTAGCTATTTATAATCCAATTGCAGCAATTTGGATGTCCGGAATTACTTTAGTCTTGTTTCTATTATCTTATGTCCCGAGATTGTTTTTTAAAAATAAAATTCATAAATTCATGAAAAAATTTTATAAAATTGAGGATGAATTAATCGCAAGAAAATTTAATAAGCCAATAAAAAAAATTCAAGAAGAATTGTTTGAATTATCTCAAAATCAAGAAAAAAAACCATGGCTAGTCGCCTTCTTAAATAAACAGTACGTTTTTTATCATCAGAAAACAATTGAAAAATTTATCGAACTCTATAATAAAGGCTATAGTGAAAAAGAAATCCTTGATAATTTAAAAAATTTTAAAGTTGTTACTAAAGCCGAAATTAAGACCATTAAGGAAAGTTTAATTAAACTTAATAGACTTAGTGAAAGAGAAATCTCAGTAAAAGAACGTAGAGATCAACAAAGATTTGCCTAAATAAATTTAAAAGATTTATCGTCTTTTTCTTCCCTCTTTAACAGCAGAAAATTCAATAAGTATTCCCATAAAGGATTGTGTATCCACATATGCATATTTTAGACCAATTATTCTGCCACTTTGTAATACTCCAATGCCTTCTTCCTTAAATTTTTCTATAACAGCTTCTAAATCATCAACGTCATAGCGTATATGATGTATACCTTCTCTCCCTTGATCTAAAAACTCTTGATGAATAGATTCTCCACTTTCGGGTTGTACTAATTCAATTTCGACTCCATTAAATATTGTACTAAAAGCGGCAGTAACTGTCCATTTCGTCTCCTTTCCTCGAAGCACAATTTTCATTTCTAGTGGACCTAATACAGTGAATTTGGGGATGCCAAAAAATTGCTCCATTAAACTTGCTTGTTTCTTAATATCTTTATATACATAACCTAATTGACTGATTTTTAGAGCATCAAAATTAAAACTAATAACGTTCTGCATTTTAATTGTCCTTATTTCTAATTTTAATTGATTATAATTGTTTGAATTTGTATAAATAGATTTATATCAAATTAAAAGAA
This sequence comes from Candidatus Hermodarchaeota archaeon, assembly GCA_048885525.1. Classification (GTDB taxonomy): domain Archaea; phylum Asgardarchaeota; class Lokiarchaeia; order Sigyniarchaeales; family SOKP01; genus Loki-b32. The sequence goes on from JBHLLP010000019.1 coordinate 38,257, forward strand.
GAATAAAAAATGAAATTTAAAAACTTAAGTTAATCAATCTCTCCAAAATCTAAATCGAAACTAAAGTATTTTCTTATTGGTTTTTTTACATTCCAAACACACTTCAATCCTTTTTCAAATTGGACGATGTCACCCTTCTTGAATTCGATTTTTTCGCCAGTATCGGAATCTGTAACTTCCACTTCTCCATCTAAGATATAACAAGTTTCAGTATCACCATAAGACCAATCGAATTCACTAACTTCCTTGCTCCATGTTCCCCATGATTTTACATTTAATCTATCCAAATCTCCTTCAGTAGGAATTTTTTTTTTCATTTTCATAATAAATCACACTAGAATTATATCTATTAATTTTATTAGAAAAAGACTGGGAAATATTATTGTACGGACATTAATAAAATTTATTTTCAAAATCTTTTTTTATAATTTAAATTTGAAAAAAACAATAAAACACTAAAATAAAAAATTATTATTCAATTAAACTAATTTCAAATTATCGTTTCAAAAAAGAATATTAAATCGTATAAAGATTATAATTATAATATATAAAATTAATAATCTTATAAAAGAAGCTCCAGAAGATCAATAATTTAATCTAACTGCCCAAAACTAATTACGAGAATATTGAAATGCCTCAGAAGTTCATCTTAAAGATCTTGACAGCAGGGGAGGGAGGAGTAGGTAAAACCACGCTCCTCCATCGTTATGTGGAGGGAAAGTTCTCAGCCGATACGAAAATGACTATAGGAGTTGAGTTTTTCTTGAAAGAGACTATAATTGATTCCAAACAATGCACTCTGCAACTCTGGGATTTTGGTGGCCAAGAAAGATTTCGCTTTTTACTTGAAAGTTATGTATTAGGAGCAAAGGGCGCACTTCTTATGTTTGACCTTACCCGTTTAACCACATTAGAGAATTTGCAACAATGGATCAATATTGTGCGTAAAGGTGATCCTCATCTCCCTGTTCTCTTTTTAGGGACAAAATTGGATTTAGCAGAAGAGATTATGGTTGATGATGATTATGCAATGTCATTTTTAAATGAATTCAATTTAATTGACTTCATGAAAATCTCTTCAAAGACGGGCGAAAATGTTTCGGAAGCTTTTGATATTTTAACAAGAAAAATATTAGAGCGTCAAGCCTATTGAAATATAATACAAATTTAATCATTCTTGATTCTAATTTCATTTTACTTCCTATTCAGTTTAAAATTGATTATTTTAGTGAGATTAGAAGTATTTTAGAAGGACAACTCAGATTTATTGTATTTCAACAAATTTTAGATGAATTAAATTCAAAAAGGAAAAGAGAACCAAAAGGGAATAAATTTATAAGATTACTTGAAAGCGGTTTAGAATTCCTAAAAAAAAGTAAAGAAAAATACAACATTGAAATAATGGAAGAAGTTAAAAAAGACATTGAAAAAACTGATGAATTTTTAATAAGGATGTCAGTGAAACTTCAAAATCTAGGTCATAATGTATATTTAGCAACAAATGATTCAGAATTGCGTAGAAAAGCGAAACAATTAAATATTGGTGTGATATTTCTAAGACAAAAGAAATACTTATCTGTAGAAAGAGCATAAAATATTAATAATAATACTATAAAATTATTAATATCTTTTAGAATATAATCTTAATTTGAAAATCTTCATTTATAATTCACAACTATAAATAGAGATTAACTCTAAATATTATCTAAAAAAATAACTATGTTAAAAAGAAAGAACCCCAAACCAATTTTGCTTAAAATAATCACATGTGGAGAAGGAGGGGTTGGAAAGACCACACTCCTACACAGATACATTGAAGGTGTTTTTCTCCCAAACTCTTTAATGACAATAGGAGTCGAATTTCACATCAAAGAACTTGAAATTGAAGGCAATAAGATTCTTCTTCAAATATGGGATTTTGGAGGTCAAGAAAGGTTTAGGTTCTTGCTTAAAAATTATGCAGCTGGAGCAAGAGGGGCAATTATGTTATTTGACCTCACCAGACTATCAACCTTACAGCGAATTGAACAATGGGTTGATATTTGTAGAGAAAAAAATCCAGACATTCCAATTATATTTTTAGGCACAAAATTGGATTTGATCAAAACAGAAACGATTGATGATATATTTGCCGAAAAAATTATGGAGGAATATAATTTTTTTAATTATTTAAAAATATCATCCAAAACAGGAGAGAACGTGAATTTAGCTTTTGAATCATTAGCAAAAGAACTTGTAAAAGACTTGTAATTGCTTAATATCTAATATTTTTATTCCTTATATTCTATTTAGAACTATATTTTTTATATTTTCATTATTTAACTTAACTGGATTATTTTTTAATCCCACATTTTCTACTATTTTATTAACATCTTTAATCTCAATATCATATTTTCCTAAGCGATCAATTTTTAATTCATCGGTCCATTTTTCAAGTGTGTTGATTAATTTTGCGCAATATTCACCTATTCTATCCTCTTCAACTTGACATTTACCAGCTAGCAGGGCTCCTATCTGTGCATATTTCCTTAAGGTTGGCTTACTTTCAATTCCCTGCTTTTGTAATATTTCAATATTCATCTTCGTTGCTTCAAAAAGAAGCGTGCCACATACTACTCCGTGTGGAATTTTGAAAAATCCTCCAATTGGAGAAGCTAAGCCATGGATTATTCCCAAGCCCGCATTAGCAAGAGCTATTCCCGACATTAGTGATCCATATGCCACTGCTGTGCGAATATTCACGTCTGATGCTCCATTTGAACATGCTAATAACAAATTTTCACTTATAAATTTAATACCACTATATGCTAAAGCATCTGTCATTGGACTTGCTTTTGAAGAAACATATGCTTCAAGGAGTTGTGTAAAAGCATCCATTCCACATGCAGCAGAAATAGAAGGTGGACAGGAAATCATAAGTTTGGGGTCAATAATCGCTATATTTGGTATTAAATTATCGTGACGAAGTGATTTTTTAAAACCATCGGGACCAATTTCACTAATCACTGCGTTTTTTGTAGCTTCACTTCCAGTACCTGAAGTTGTAGGGATAGCGATATATGGCACTTTCTTACCATCATGAACTTTATTTCCCACTCCTTCAAGATAATTTTTAATAGAATCATCTTTTGTTAACATAGCCGAAATTGCTTTTCCTGCGTCAGTAACACTTCCTCCACCAATACCAACAATCAAGTCAAGATTTTTATTCCTGAATTTAAATGTTATTTCATCAATAAGAGACGGTGATGGTTCCCCTGAAATCGATATAGATGCAAAATTAATTGATTTACTCGCTAGCTTGGAAAAAATTTCATTCCATTTGCCTGATTGATTAAGTGAACTTCCTCCAATAACGAATAATACATTATTTCCAAATTTTGGAATAATATCATAAAGATCATCTAATTTACCAGCTCCAAAAATAATGTGTGGGATATTAGCAAAACTAAAAGGAGAAATCATTTACTCTACACTTCCATTTCTATTTATCCGCCATTCTGATAGTATTTATTTCGATTTATTATACAAAAAAATGCATAATAATTAAGTTTATCAAACTTTATATCTTTTTATAATGAGTAAGATTTATAATTTAATTTAGATAATTTGTTTTATAATAAAATTCAACGTGTTGGTGATTTACTATCAAAAAAGTTCATGAAAATGATTTTGAGTACAGAGGTGGAAGCTCTGGAGTTAAATACTTAATGAGAGGTCCTTCTATAGATTGGGGTGTTATATCACTTAAACCTGGTGAATTAATGGGTGAAAAAGCACATGGACATAACTTTATTGATGAAACATTTTTTTTTATTGAAGGTGACGGGATTATGATTATTGATGATAAAGAATATGAGGCAAAAGAAGGGACTGTTTTTCTTTGTGAACCAAAAGAAATGCATAATATAAGAAATGATTCTCATAAACCAATAAAGGTTGTTTTTATTAAAGGAGAATATAAACCTGAAGATAAAATTTAGATTAGAAATTTGTTTTAAAAGAGAGAAAAAAAGATGGCAAAAAAAATGGGAAAACAAAAAAGAAAAGGCGCTGGAGAAGAGCCAGTAGTCACTCGAGTAAAATTCCCAAATAAAAAGTTAGGAGAAATGTTTGGACGTGTCGTTGGAATTTTTGGTAATGATCGAATGGAAGTTTTTTGTGAAGATGGAAAACATAGAATAGGAAGAATAAGGGGAAAAATAAAGAAAAGAGTATGGATAAGGTTAGCTGATCTTGTTATTGTGAATCCATGGGATTGGGAGACTGAAACTTCAGATAAAATGGGAAAATGTGAAATTACTTGGAGATATATGAAACATGAAATTTCTTGGCTTGAGCGAAAAAATAGGATTCCAGAGATTTTAAAAATAAATAATATACCTCTTTAATTTGTAGGTATTAAAAAATTGTTAGATATAATTATAAAAACAGTCATAAGAAGGTTAAAATACAAAATCCTAGTAAAAAGCAAAATTTTTTAATTTTGTAAAATATTACTTATATATACTTATTTTCTAAAATTAATTTTAAAAAACCCAAATTCAATAAGATTCATGAAAAAATTAACTGAAAAAGAAAAAAATATGAAAAATGCTGATAATAAAGAAGAGGATTCGGTAGAGACTATCATAAAGGAGGATATTGAAGATTTAGAGGATTTAACTACATTATTCGCTGTAAGGACGACTATAAATCAAGAAAGCAATATTTTAAAGCAAATTTTTTATAGATTTAAGATTTTAGATGTAATCCCTGATATTAGAGCTATGCTCGTTTCTCCTTTGCTTCCAGGCTATCTTTTCTTTGAGGCTCCCCAGAAGAGAGATGTACAAATAGCAGTTCAAGGTATTCCCCATATTAAGGGAAGAATTGTACAGAACATCAAATTAACTGAACTTAAGCATGTTTTATTACCAAGAAGTGTAACAGAATATCTAGAGGAAGGTGATACAGTTGAAATAATAAGTGGAGTGTTCGAAGGTTCGAGAGCCATAGTGATGCGTTTGCCCCATGACACTTCAAGTAGTGAAGAAGTTGTTGTGAGATTATTACAAGAAGAAACACCTATAACAATAAAAATTCATGGAGATTATTTAAAATTAGTTGAAAAGAAGAAACCAATAGAAGAACCTATTCCAGAAATAAAGGTTTCTGCTGATACTATAACAGATATTGAAAAAGCGATATCTTTTGAAGATGAACTTGAAGAATTTGAAGAGGAGATTTCAGAAGGTATTAAGAGTGAGTCTATTGAAGAATTTCTTGATGAGGAAGAGGAAGAGGAAGAAGACGAATGGGCAAAATTTGACGGCTTTTAAATTAAACCTATAGCTCTCAAAATAAAATCCTTTTAGATATATTAACTTATATTTTTATTCTTAGAATTTGGTTATAGTGTAATTTAAGGAAATTTTTTCAAATTTTCGTAGCTTTTACATAAAGAAGCATTTTAATAAAAGAATTTTTATAGATGGAATATTATTTATGAAATTAAAGAAGATCTTTTTCATTGAAAAAATTTCTCTGATTTAAATGATAAAAAACATTTTCATAATGAAAGGAAATACTGGTGAATTAATATTCTATAAAACTTATGAAGATATTTTTAATGTTAAATTGACAAGCAGCTTTCTAAGTGCAATTTTTTCTTTTGTAAAACAAACATTAAAGACTGAAGAATTATCTGAAATTGAAGTTGGACTTTTTAGGTTTATATTTGAAATTGAAAAAATAGGAAATGATGAATTATTATTTGCAATATTTAGTGATCGAACTGATAACCTAGTTGAACTTAGAAATCAATTGAGAGAAATTAAGAATCAATTTATTAATAAGTATGATCCTACATTACTCACTGATAATTTTAATGGAGAAATTTCAAAATTTTTCGAGTTTGAAAGAAATATAGATGAAGTAATTGAAAATCATGGACAATTAGTCTCAGATGAAATTAAAAAAGATTTATTAAATGTTTTCAATGAATTACATACTTTTTCTTCATTTGTGGTATCCTCAGCTTTATTAACTCAAACAGGTAGAGTCATCGTTTCATCTTTAGAACCGAAAATATTATCGGAAATTGTTAGACTTTTAGAAGGACGATTCATATCAGGAAATTTTAGGGTTAATGAACTTATCTCTCTAGAAAATTTTGGTGTACTTTCTTTAGTAGGAATCGATGAACATTTCATTTCTGTGATCCAATTTAAGAGTAATTGTCCCTTCGAAACAGGATTAATTATCTCCAAAAAGTTATCGAATAGGATACAGAAATTGATTTTTTGAAATTTGTAAGATTGAGTTTACAAAAATCGATCATTATTACTTATTTCATAAAAAGACTTTTTAAAAAAAATTGTAATATTTTTAATATCGTAAATTCGTTTTCCAAAAATTAAAAAGTTAATGCACTTTTTCCCTAGTATAATTAATTATTATAAAAATTTTAATTATTAAAAGGGGGGTATAAATAATGTCTAAGTTTTTGAATCAAGCTATTAATGATGAAATTCTCTCTAAACTGAGTTTAAAGAACCGATATTCGTTTGTAAACAATAATTTAATGGCTATATTGTCTCCTGACCAATTTAATTATCTGAAAAAAGTTCAAAAATTCTGTATGAGATTTGAAAAGAAAAATAATATCACTCATGGTCCAGGAGAAGATGTATATGATTGGATTCCCGCATTTGGAGCTGAAGGTTATATCACAAGAGCTCATAATTTTGATATGATCGATGTTGTTTATGAAGAATTTGGTGCTACAGCAGATTTCCTTAGATATCTTGCTGTAGATAATTTCGATCCTCAGTTTGCAATGGGAAGTGGAGCCACAGTGTTAGCGATTAACCCGATATATGAACATCATGAAAATATTCCTGCAAGACTTGAAGCGTTAAAGGATTTAGTTACAGGTCAAGCAGCTGGATGTATATGTATTACTGAGCCAGAAAGAGGTTCTGATGCTGTACATCAATTAACTATCTGCGATGAACAGGAAGATGGCTCATTCATATTAAATGGTGAAAAAATCTATAATACAAATGCTCCCAAATCGAAATGGGCTGTTGTATATGCCACAGCTGAAAAAAACAATGGAAACTTAATGGCACAATTTCTTGTTAATACTTCATGGGAAGGATGGAAGTGTGATCGAGTGTATATCCCATACGTTGAAAAATTATATCTTGGTCATGAACATTTAGAAAACCTAAGAGTTCCAGAAGAATATATACTTGGACCAGTAGGTAAGGGAAGAGAACACCTTTTTGAGGGACTTGTGCTTGAACGAATTGGTATTGCGTGTGGTGCCATTGCTCAATGCTGGGGAGCTGTTTCTCATGCTGCCATTTATGCTAACATGAGAAAACAATTTAATCAAGAGATTTTGAAGTTTCAAGGAGTTGGATTTCTTCTAACAGATCTCTGGGCAAAAACTACTAATTTAACTTTAGGTTTACTTAAGTTCTGCGAGGAATATGATAAGAAAATGGAAAAGTTCGAAGGTCATATCCCAGCCAATATTTCCAGAGCATTAGTTGCTTCAGCAAGTCAATTCAAATATCATTGTACAAATCTCTCTAAACAAATTTGCTATGAAGCAGCTAATTTAATGGGTGGTGCAGGGCTATCAGATAACACTTTAATGCAAGATTATGTAAATATTTCGAGAATCCAGGAAATTGTTGGAGGAAGTAGGCAAATTCAACAATATATTATGAGCATGGCTCTAAGACAATTGTTTAAAATGCTCTAAATCTAATTTTTTTTCTTTACTTTTTCATTTATATCAATTTGGAATTAAAGTATAAAACTCTTTTAATTCTTATATTATTATTATAATTTAACTTAAGTACAACTAATTATAAATATTTAAAAAATAAAAGTCTTTAAAAATGGAAGATTTACTTAAAATTGCTAAAAATGCATTTCCACCCGTATCGGGATCGGAAAAATTAAAGGGAATAAAAGAAGAGGTTGAAATCCTCTGGGATAATTGGGGAATCCCTCATGTTTATGCAAAATCATTGACTGATGTATATTTTACTCAAGGTTATCTCCACTCAAGACATAGATTATGGCAAATGGAAACGTTTAGGCGTTTAATATCTGGTGAATTGTCAGAACTCACAGGAGAAGCAACACTTTTGAGTGATAAATATTATAGAACACTTGGACTACATCGGTTAGCAAAAAAATGTACAGCGAATTTAGAAAAAATTAAAGATTCTGAAGAATATTATTGGATAAATGCTTATATAAACGGTGTAAATGTTGGTATAAAGGAAGCTCAAAAAATCCCTCCAATTGAATTTTCAATCTTAAATATTAAACCCCGCGAATGGTTAATCGAAGATTCTTTTAAAATAATTAGTATGATGGAATGGGGTTTAAGTAGTTGGAACTTTCCTTTAGAAGTAATACGTGAGCATTTAATAATAAAACTAGGACTTGAAAAGGCTAAACAGTTCATTCCATTTTTTCCAGAGACATTTGTTAAAGAATCTAAGGGAAGTAATGCATGGGCAGTTAGTCCTAATAAATCTAAATCAGGAGCAGTTTTATTAGCAAATGATCCTCATCTTGCTTTAATGAATCCAGCTATATGGTTTTTAGTACACTTAAACTGTCCAGAAATGAATGTAATTGGTACATCTCTAGCTGGTTTACCTATGGTTGTTATAGGGCATAATGAAAATATAGCATGGGGTTTAACTAATGTGACTGCTGATACAATAGATCTATTTGAATTGGAGTTAAATCCAGAAAATCAGAATCAATATAAATATAATGGAGAATGGATAGACTTTGAGGTAATTACAGAGCAAATCTCTGTTCAAGATAAATCTGAACCAATTATGCATAAAGTCTTAATATCAAAATTTGGTCCAGTTGTGGATTATTTTGATAAGAATCAAAGATATTACAAGTTTAATCTCCCAGGTAAATATGCTTTGCGTTGGTCAAGTTTTGAACCAGATCTCCAGAAAAATATTACGGGTTTTATTTACATTAATAAAGCTTCAAATTGGCAAGAATTTAGAGATGGAATCAAACATATAACAATTAACCCTCAAAACTTTATTTACGGTGATTTAAATGGGAATATTGGACATCAACATGGTGGAAGAATTCCTGTAAGAAACTATGGAGATGGTGCTACAATAACTCCCGGTATAGATGAAAAATGTAATTGGAAGAGTCTATCCACGTTTGATCAGTTTTTCTCCCGATATAATCCCAAGGAAGGTTTTGTTTATACCGCTAATTTTAACGAAGATAAGGCTCCAAATGGACTATTGATAGCACAAGATAGGATAGAACCATATAGACAAATTAGATTAAAAAAGTTAATGCAATCAAAAGACAAATTTTCAATAGAGGATTTTAAGAATTTTCAACTTGATAGGTATACTGAAGAAGCTGCCGAATTATTGCCTATTATGTTAAAACATCTAAAATCTACTAAAAAATCGGATGAATACTCAAATTTTATATCAATTTTGGAAGAATGGGATTACTTTTTAACCAAAAATAGTATTGCCGGCACTATTTTTAAAATATGGCACCAAGAAACACTTGAATTGATTTTAGCTTCTATACTAGGGGAAGAATTACTAAAGCTTTTTTGTGGAAGTCGCCCATTTAATTTAAAGAGAATTATCGACTCATATCAAGAAAATTTAAATGAATTAGAAGATATCTTGCTTAAATCATTTAAAAATACAATTAGTTTTCTAATAGATAAATTATCATCAGATTATAAAAAGTGGCAGTGGGGAAATCTACATAAACTTACACTTACTCATCCATTTTCACTCGTTAATAAAGAAGCCAAGGTGTTAAATGCAGGTCCTTTTAAACTTGGCGGTGATGAAAATACACTTAATAATGGATCTTATGATCGTTTAAGTAATTATGATGTTATTGTTGGACCCTCCTATCGTCAAATACATGACCTGTCCGATTGGGATAAATCTATTGGTGCTTTACCAGGGGGACAATCAGGTTTGCCGTTTCATAAACACTACAAAGACTTAATAAAACTATGGGTAAAAGGTACTTATATTCCCTACCTATTTAGCCGAGAAGCGATTTCAGATAATTTGGAAGGATTTTTCAAATTAATACCAGAATAAAAAGAAAAATAAAAAATTTAATTATTTTTACATATTTTTTTATGAAACAGACATTTTATACAAAGTTCTAAGTGATAAACTCATAATATATTGTTGAATTTGCCTACTTCCTCCAACAATTTCCTGGATTCTCGAAATATTTACATAATCTTGCATTAAAGTGTTATCTGATAGCCCTGCACCACCCATTAAATTAGCTGCTTCATAGCATACTTCTTTTGAAAGTGCGGTAGCTTGATATTTAAATTGACTTGCAGAGGCGACCATTGCTTGAGAAATGTTTCTTGGAATGTTACCTTCAAATTTCTTAAATTTCTCATCGAATCCTTCACAGAATTTTAGAAGTCCAAATGTGAGATTTGTGGTTTTAGCCCAGATATCTGCCAGCAAGAATCCCACTCCCTGAAACTTCAAAATCTCTTGGTCAAATTGCTTTCTCAGGTTAGCATAAATTACTGCATGTGAAATCGCACCCCAACATTGACCAATAGCACCATACGCAATCGCGATTCTTTCTGGTACCAAGCCTTCAAATAAATGTTCTCTTCCTTTTCCTACGGGGCCTAATATGTATTCCTTTGGTACCTTTAAATTGGTGAATTTCTCTTTTCCTAACCAAACTTTAGGAGTCCAAGGTATTCCAACCCGCTCGCAACTCCATCCTTCCCAATTTGTATTTATTAAGAATTGTGCCATCATGTTTCCATTATTTTTTTCTGCGGTGGCATAAGCAACCACCCATTTTGATTTGGGAGCATTTGTATTAAAAACTTTTTCTCCATTCAAAATAAATGAGCCATCCTCCTGCTCATCGCAAGTAGTTAGTTGATGAACCGCATCGGAGCCTCTTTCAGGTTCTGTAATAAGAATTGCTCCAGGGGTCTTTCCAGTAACTAATTCTTTTAAAGCGTCTAGCCGTACCGTAACATTTTCATGATGCTCATATATAGGATTAATTGCTAAAACTGTTGCACCACCTGCCATAGAAAATTGAGGGTCAAAGTTATCAATTGCAATCGTGCGTAACATATCTGCTGCTAACCCCCATTCTGGATAATTTAAATCAATCATTTCAAACGCATGTTGTCGAGTGATATATCCCTCTTCTCCAAATGCAGGAATCCAACTATATACATCTTCTTCAGGTCCGTGAGTGATCTCATTTTTTTTCTCAAATCTTAGACAAAATCGCTGAACTTTACGAAAAAAGTTAAATTCTTCTTGAGATAACAATGGTGTTAAATTATTATTAACAAAAGCATATCGGTTTTTAAGGTTTAACTTCTCAAGAATCTCATCATTTATTACTTGTGTATCAAATCTTCGTTTTTCAGACATTTTATTCATCTCTTAATCAAATTATTTTAATTTGAATTTTTAGAATGGAATTTGATTTTAATAATTACTTTATATTCCATAATAAGGTTCGTTCAAAATCCTTAAATAATTTTATTTTCGAAAAATAGAAAAAAAACAAACAAAATAGAATATTATACAAATAAAAATAATTGAAGTATATGAAAATGAAAAAACGATTTAAAACCCAAGTTATAAATGATGAGATTTTAGAAAAATTAAATCTAAAGAATAGATATAAATTTGTAAATGACAACCTAAGTGTAATCCTTAATGATAAGCAATTTTCTTTTCTTACACAAGTTCAAGAGTTCTGTGTAAATTATGAAATTAAGAATAATATAACGCATGGACCAGATGAGGACATTTATGATTGGTATTCTGATTTTGGAAAAGAAGGTTATATCACCCGTCAAACTCCTTATGAATGCATTGACTTAAATTACGAAAATTATGGTATGGCTATTGAATTTATGAGAATTCTTGCACTTGATAATTTTGATCCTCAATTTGCTATGGGGAGTGGAGCAACTGTAATATGTATCAATCCAATTTATGCTCATCATGAAAATATTCCTTGTAGGTTAGAAGCGTTAAAGGAACTTGTTACAGGTAAAGAAGTAGGTTGTTTATTGATAACAGAACCTGAAAGAGGCTCCGATGCGGTTCACCAACTAACTACTTGCGATGAGCAGGAAGATGGCTCATTTATATTAAATGGTACTAAAATATTTAACACAAATGCACCAAAATCAAAGTGGGCTGTTGCCTATGCAACCGCAGAAAAGAATCAGGGAAATTTAATGGGTCAATTCTTGATTAATACAAATTGGGAAGGGTGGAATTGTGAACGTGTAGGAATACCGTGGACTCCAAAGTTGTATATAGGGAAAGAGCTCATTGAAAATCTAAGAGTTCCAGAAGATTACATATTAGGAGGAATAGGGAAGGGAAGAGAGCATTTATTTGAAGGTTTGATTCCTGAAAGAATTGCTATTGCCGTAAGATGTATAAGCTCATGTTGGGGTGCTTTAGCGCATGCAGTAATCTATGCTAATATGAGAAAACAATTCGAAAAAGAAATTTTGCTGTTTCAGGGAGTAGGATTTTCATTAGCTGACTTATGGGCTAAAATAACAGCATTAACTCATGGAGTTTTAAAGTTCGCAGAAATATATGATGAAAAACATAAAAAATATAACGGTAAACTTCCTGATCCAATCAATCAATCGATGGTCTCCTCAGCAAGTCAGTATAAATATAACTGTGCAAATTTAGCTAAAAAAGCATGTTTTGAAACCGCTAATCTGATGGCTGGAGCGGGTGTATGTGACAATACATTGATGAATGATTACATTAATATCTCACGGATATTGGAAGTTGTGGGGGGTACGAAACAGGTGCAACAGCTTATTATGAGTAGAGGATTGCGTAGACTTTTTAAAGGTTTATAGAGATTATAAACGTTATTGAATTATTGAAGATCTAGGCTGATTTAGAATTTCATCGCTTTATGAACTGTAAGATCCAGCTTTAAAAACCTATAAAGAAAAAGTAAAAATGTATAAGATATATAAGAAAGAAAAGAAAGTTTTTTAATCATCTAAAGGGGAGATCTTATTCATCATCTTCTTCTTCTCCCAACAAAACCTCTATTTTATTTTCGAGATCTTCAATTTTCTGTTCAAGCGCTTCAATTTTTTTATTAGTTTCACATGTTGCGCATCCATCATCTTCGTCACATTGTGGAAGCGTATCACAGACCTCTTGAAGTTCATCCATTTCTTCTAATAATTTATCAACTTCATCTTGTAATTCATCAATACTCAAATTTAACACCTTAATTTTTTTAAGATAATAAGGATACGATTATTTAATTTTTTTTTGGTTTAAATACTTAAATTAATAAGGGACTAATGTTTTAAATAATTTTTAACTTATTCTAGAAATAATGGTAGTGCAAAAAGATTTTGTAGAATTAATCAAAAATTTAACCGACAAATCTACTTTAGAACGAGCAGAATCAATTTCAAATAAGTGTATAAGGATTTTAAAGATAGATAAAGAAATTGGTTTGATTGAAGCAGAAGTACAAGGTAATAAATTATTTCCATACAAATTTAATTTTAACATTTCTCAAAAAAATCTATATGATGTTATATATCATAATTGTCCAGATTATTTAGCACGAAAGAAGCCAAATAACAAATTTTGTAAGCATATTATAAAAGTCTTTAATCTTTTAAACAATCAAGATTCAGAGTTTATACATGGTTTATTGCAAGAATTTGATTCTAAAATATCTAAAAATAATCAAGATAAAAAAATTGATTTACATGATTTTAATCATTTTGTTAACAAGGATCTTAAAAACCAACTAGATTTTGATTATAAAGGATTTAATTTCTTTTTTGACATTACTAAATTAAAGAATTCTGCGAAAAATTGTTTAAAAGAAATTTTAATTGAAGCAAAGAGATTACCTGCAGCTTTAAAAGGATTTCATGGAGGTTATGAAGGAGGATTATTTGATCATATTTTATTGGTGACAAATTATGCGTATAAATTAAGTAAATCTATAGAATACAACGTTGACGTTAAAAAAGCAGTCTTAACTGCTATCTATCATGATTTTGGCAAGATCTCATATTATTCTATTAAAAGAAACAATATTGCTTCAAAAATAGCGGTAGATCGGGAAGAATTAGATATAATAAATGAAGACATTGTAAGAAAGTTTAATTATGAGGGAAGAGATTATCACGTTGAAGAGGCACTAGCAATCATTAAAAGAAACAGTCATATCTTATTTTTTGATGATGAGATGTATCAAGCAATAATATTCCATCATGGTCAATGGAGCAAATACTATCCAGTAGAAATGAACGAATTAGCAACATTAATACATAAAGCAGATATGATTGCAAGTCAAACTCATTTTGTATAATCTAGATATTTTAAAATAGAAATAATATGTAAGAGTTCAATCAATGTTCTTGTACTTCTTTTAAGGTATCTAGTATTTCAGTAATTTCTTCTTTTTTACGATATCTTTTAAATATTCTTTTATAACTTTTAACTGATTTTTTAATTAATTCTATTGTTTCTTTTGGAATATCATCTTCAGAAATTTCAATATTCTGGGTCATTAAATCTAACCCTACAGTCAATTTATATGGCTCTGAAAAGCTCTTTTTAGTAAAAGTTCTTATGAGTGAAGATTTGCCAACTGCAGCTGCTCCAGCGAGTAAGATTTTAAATCTAAAATGATTTGAATCTACAATTTCTCCAAGACGTGGTTTTAAATCCAATAATGCTGTAATAGCGAATCGGTAAAATAATTTCTCAACATTTTCATTCTCTAAAGCGGAAGTTTCGATATATTCGAATAAGTAATATTGATTTACTTTTTCTATGATTTTTTCTTTAGGTATCATTTCTCCTATATCTTTTTTTAAATCAATCTTATTACCAATTAAAAAAATCGGAATATTACCAGATATATCTCGGATTTCATTAAAATATTCATCTATTTGACTAAAAGTATCGGAACGACTTAGATCAAAAACTAATCCTAAAACTGCAACACCTTTGAAAAAATCAGTCTTAAAAAAATCAAATCGTTCTTGTCCTCCCGTATCCCATAGTGATAATGTGACTTTCAATTAATTATCATCCCTCTATTCATTTTATTGGTTCCCAGATACCGATGTATTCATCAAAAATATTGTAGATTTTATTAAATCCCATAGCTTTATAAAAATCTTTAAGACTTTTTTTGTTATGATTCCATTGTGATCTTTTTTTAAATGTATTAATACCATCGTTATCTAAGAAGAAGAAATCAGCAATTTTGAATAAAGTTTTTGGTAAATATTTTCCTAAGTAGATAACGATCTTTAAAATCTTATCTCGAGCAGAAATCTCTTTAGGATTAACTGTATAAGGTTCACAAATTATTATTTTATTCGCAATATTTTTAGCGATGTTAATTAAATCAATATGTTTTGGATATATATGATGTAAAGTATCACTAATAACAATTACATCCTTTTTTTTGCCTTGATAATGTCGAAAGTCAAAAATGTTTTTTTGATGTAAGATAATTTTTTCTAATTTAATATTTCTTTTTTTTAATTCCTTGCCTTTAATTCGCTTTAGAAATCGATGATTTAGATCTACACCCTCATATTCTATCGCAGGATGCAAAAAACGCATCAAATATCCAGTACCACATGGCAAATCCAAAACTCTTTTTGGACCTTTTCCAATTAGTAACGCAATTGTAAGAAATTTTGTGTCTTGGTTATACAATCTCCTAGTAATTGCGTTATAGAGCCACCCACTCCGGTATAATATACTTCTAAAACGGGTTAATGCGTTTTTTGATTGCATAGTGAAAAAAAATAAATTTGATTTAGGATTAAGGGCGTGGAAGGGAATTCATTTTTTCTTCAACTTTTTTATTCAAATCATTTATTTTTTTTTCTAATAATTTAAGCTCTTTATTAATTTCCTCAAATCTACTCTCTTGATCGCTAAGTTTTTTTACATATCTTTCTTTTAAAGCAATTGATTGACTATCCTCACCTAAAACAGAAATATTCTCTCTTAGACGAGATTGTTCGTCAGTCATTGTCTCTCTTTCTTCAATTAATTTTTCCTGTGTAACTCTAAGATCATTTAATGTTTGAATTTGTTCTGCGATCTCTTTCAATTGATTCTCTAAATTAGATTCGATAAACTTCTTTTTGACATAAAAACTAACTCGTTTTAGTAAATCTTCTTTACTGTAATTCCATAAATATATGCTTGTATAGTTTTCTCTTTGTTCTTTTAATTTAAAGTTTATTGCATCCTTTGGTTTTAAAGATATTTTAAATCTCCAATAATTTGTAGTTTCTTCAGGTTCAATAGGTTTCTCTATTATTTTAAAATCGAATGTCTTGGGATGATCAAGATAAAGTTCCTTTTCTTCATCGGTTTTATTTTTTATTTTATAAGTAGTTGTTGCATTAGTATAATAATATTCGTAAGAATAGCCACTTTCAAAAGTAACTTTATGCACACTTAAATTTTCAGATTCCTGGTTATGATTTATTATTACAGCTTGTTCTATAGCAAAATTCAATAACCTTATATCACCTTTGTTTAGGAAAGGGATAATAGCTTCACCGGCAAGAGTATCATCATATATAATTGTTGCTGGACCTCTTTCCAGTGTTAGATTAGTGTTATTTGTAATTTCTAGGCAAGCATTTGGATTTTTATCATGCTCATTTTTATTATAAAGTAAAATTCTTTTTGCCTTAATCGATTCAGTAAGTATTGGAACTAGAGCAGATTGCTTTCTTTTAATTGTTACTGGATTAGAAATATTATATTCAAATAATTCTCCTAAATCTTTTGTTTGAGTTTTAACTTGAGATTTTACCTTATCAAAAATTTCATCATCAGACATAATACTTTGATAAGCACCATAACCAGCTGAAGAAGCGGGTGCAGAAGGAGCTCGACCTCCAACCATAGCAGCTTTAGCTTTTGTCTTCATCGCCATTGGTTTTGCTTCCATTTCTGCCATGGCATAATCTTCAAATTTCTCAATCTCCAATCCCTCTTCAATTTCTGATGGTCTGGCACTTAAAACTTTGGGTGGTTGGATAACTGGTCTTTGGATGAAAATGGGTCTATAAAATTCATAAATAAACGAGACGGGCATACCAGCGACTAAAGATAATTCAATATCTTCCCAATCTTGGTTTGTAGTATTTTCAATAAGACTCCAACCAGAAATTAGACACTTTTCCTCTAAAGCTTGCTGCTTACTCATTATTAATCGATAGGATGTTTTCCAGATAGGACTTTCACGAATATATGATACAAAAATGTTTCTTTCAATCTCATTATCTCCACCAGATTCACAATTTATTATAATCTTTTTAGCATCTTTCTTTTTTCCTGCAATAACAGTATCCAAGAAAAATTTTAAATCTTTTTTGATTTCCTCATTCATAATTTCTAAAGAGCGAATTTCTGAGAAGTTATATTTAG
Source organism: Candidatus Hermodarchaeota archaeon (assembly GCA_048885525.1). Lineage (GTDB taxonomy): Archaea > Asgardarchaeota > Lokiarchaeia > Sigyniarchaeales > SOKP01 > Loki-b32. The sequence goes on from JBHLLP010000019.1 coordinate 55,806, forward strand.
TTATCAATCCATCATCTTGATGTAGAGTTAATGATTTTTCAGTGATTTTTTCTTCTTTACTCAATTTTTCATCGTATTCTATTCCCATTATCTTTCCTGTGATTTTCTTGGCACCACCAATCGTTAATATTACATCAGCTCCTTTAATTTGTGTCACAAGAGAAGAAAAAGAATCTCGATCTGGAATATTTAACATTATAGATTTTAGTAATTGATTAGTTTCTAATGCCGCATCATAAGATATCGAGGATATATACCCTTTTTTACTTGTATCGAGTACAAATAGTGATTTTAATACATCATTCATCTCATCAATCTTAAATTCAATTTCAAATTTACCAGAACCCTTCAAGATCCCTTCGAGAATATAATAAGATACTCCGTGTTTAAATATAATAACTCTTTTTACTTTTAACTTTGACATAAAATTATTATAGCTTAATAGAAATTTAAATTTTAACGATTTTTTAATAAAATTCTATTTAACCATATTTAAGAAGAAAATAAAATATAAGAACAAAAAGTAAGTAATTTTTTGTTAAATAATTACAGATTTTTTTCTAGTATCTCCATTATATCCTCTTCTAAAGTGGAAAAATGTTTAGGATTTTCTACTATGACTCCAATATGTTTACCAGCATTGTTAAAGAAGTAAAAAGTGGGAATTGCTTTTAAATCAAACTTTGGATCAGTTGCTTCTGGTGGTGAGCGTTTTTCGTGCCAAATAGTTTCTCCAGGTTTATGCAATGCATTTTTCATTATCCCATATAAAATTTTAAGGGTAATATCTTTTGAATTAATGAGTTTTACTAACTTTATCATTCTAGGTATATTTCTTGAACAATCGGGACACCAATCAGCGCCTAAAGCAAGAATTTTTAATTTTTCTTTCTTACTTTTTAGAAATTTTCCAATTTTTTCAAGTACTTCTGGTAGAGGTTCATAGCTTTCATAGACTTTATTAAGTTTATCTCCATAAATTTCTAAGTATTCATTGGAGGTAATAGTTGGAGATATTAGTTCATTCCACTGTAAATCACTTATCAGGTTCATATTTATTATTTAAATTACTTGTTTTATAAAAATTATTTTAATGAATCATAAAATTTTATAATTTAAACTTTCATTAACTTAAATAGATTATAAGAAAAACAAAAATAATGAACTTTTACTTACTTTATAGTATCTTTATTAAAACATAGTTTGGTGTTCTCAAATTTTATATTCCTTTAGAGGAAATATATTAAGAATTGATCTTACAAATAATGATATTTCTATTGAGTCTTTAGATGAAGGAATCGCAAAACATTTCTTAGGAGGAGCTGGATATGCTTGTCGTTATCTATATGATAAATTAGAACGAAATACAGATCCTCTTTCTCCAGAGAATATTTTGATGATAATGACAGGTCCACTTAATGGAACTTTTGCCCCAAATACAGGAAGATGGGTAATCTGTTCTAAATCACCATTAACTGGAATTTGGGGGGAATCAAATTGTGGCAGTTGGTTTGGGGCCGAAGTGAAGAAAGCAGGATACGATGGTATAGAAATAATTGGTGCTGCAGAAAAACCTATTTATGTTGAAATAAAAGATGATGACATTCAAATTAAAAATGCTGAGTTAATATGGGGAAAGGGCACATTTGAAACCACCATAAAGCTTAAAAAAAGTTTTGGAAATGATAAAGCAAAGGTTACTTGTATAGGATTAGCTGGAGAAAATTTAGTAAAGTATGCAAATGTAATATCAGAGCAAAGAGCTGCAGGAAGAACTGGTATGGGTGCCATTTTTGGTTCAAAAAAACTAAAAGCTATCATTGCAAAGGGTTCTAACATAGAACTCACAGTTGCAAACAAAGAAAAATTGGATAATGCAATAAAAATCGCAAGAGATTACATTAAATCCTCATTTGCGACTCAAATGTTAGGTAAGTACGGAACTGCTGCCGCTCTTGATATGTATAATGTTACAGGTGAATTATCTACGAAATATCATACTACATCTAAATGGGTAAATTCAGGGAATATTTCAGGAGTAACTATGGCAGAAACTATATTAGTACGACAAGCATTTTGCCATTCTTGTGTAATAGGTTGTGGTAGGATTATCGAAATTAAAGAAGGGAAATATAAAACAGATCAAATAAAAGGTCCTGAATATGAAACAATTTGCGGATTTGGCAGTCTTATTTTAAATGATAATCTAAAATCAATAGCTCACTTTAATAAAATATGTAATGATTTTGGAATTGATACAGTTAGTACGAGTGGAGTGATTGCTAGTTTATTTTATCATTATAAGATGGATAATTTAAAATCAAAAGATTTAGATGGAATAGAACTTGAATGGGGAAAAATTGATAAAGTTAAACCATTATTAAAAAAAATTGCTAATAGAGAAGGAGTAGGGAATATCCTTGCTGAAGGTTCTAATTCCCTAGCTAAGAAATTTAATATTAATTTGGAAGAAATTGCATCAGTCAATAATTTGGAAGTAACTTATCATGATTGTCGTTCTAACTATGGAATGTCAATTGCGTATGGAATAGGGCCCCGTGGTCCTTCTCATAATGCCTGTGATACGTATTATATATTAATGGGTATTCCCTTAGAAGAACTAGGTATTAAACAAATTGACACCTATAAAGATGATATGGAAATGGCAGAATGCTGCTCTTTACTCATGGATTATAGAGCATTATATAGCTCAATGATAATGTGTTCTTTTTGTAATCCTTTACCATCCCAAAATGCTGAAATGATTAAGTATGCAACAGGATTAGATTTTAGGCTAAAGGAAGTCAAGTTATATGGAGAAAGAATTGCAAACATGAAAAGAATTTTTAATATTAAAATGGGGTTGACTCCTTTAGATGAAAAAATTCCCCAAATCTTGTTGAAACCATTCGAAACTGGTGGGTCTGTAGGAAGATTTCCTAATTTTAATAGGTTAAAAAATCTTTTTTATGAACATCGAATGTGGGATGCTAATACAGGGTTGCCTGAATCAAAGAAACTTAGCTCGCTAAATTTAAAATTATAAATAGAAATAGGATTAGTGCGAATCCCTATTTTTAAGTATTAATTTTGTTAGAAGACTAAAGATTTTATGAATATTCTCACCAGTTTTGGAACTACACTCGAAAAATCCATCTGCTCCCTTAATCATTGCTAAATCCATTGCCTTTTTTGTAGAAACTTCCTTTAAATGCATTAAATCAGTCTTTCCACCAACAAAGACGATTGGTATTTTATAGTTAATTTCTTTCTCAACAATTTCAAACCAATCATCTACATGGGCAAGTGAACCATAATTTGTAATATCATACATAAAGACAGCTCCATTGGCTCCTCTAATGTAAGAGGGAAATAGAAATCTAAATCGTTCTTCTCCCGCAAAATCCCATATCTGCAATTTCACCATCTCTCCATCTGATTCAATAGCTTTAAGGTGAAAATCTACACCAATAGTCATAGTAATATCTTCTTTAAATAAATTCGTTAAAAATCTATGAGTTAACGTTGTTTTGCCAGTCTGACTTTCTCCAAATATTACAATCTTAAACGTGGAAGTGTAGGACAACCCAAATACCCAATGATTTTGATTATTATACCCAATTCTATAGGTTTATATCTGGTGTTATATATAAATATAATTTTAGACTTTAAATATTTTACATTAAATTCAAATTTCTAAGAATTTCTAATGATTTTAATTTTCTACTATAACTTATTGCGTTTTACTCAATGTGTTTAATGAGTTTTCTAAGTAGAAAGACTGCTCCTTCTTTATCTAAAGGTGAATTATTATTTCCGCATTTAGGACTAAGACAGCAGCAAGGACAACCATCAAGACTTTCACATTTACAAGAATCAACCAAGTTATAAGTTAATTCTAATAATTCACTTAAATTGTGATAGAGTGCTTCTGATATACCAATACCTCCTCTATAAGCATCATAAATATAGATTATAGGTTCCTGTTTGACGGGATCAAAATCGATTGAAACACCACCTAAATCCCATCGAGAAATTTGAGCTAATGCAGGAGCTATCGCAATCATTGCATGTTCTATAGCATGAATTGTTCCTCCAAGGTCATATCCAGCTAATTCCAATTCTTTTTGATATTCAAATGGAATGAAAAACCAAACGGCTTGGGTTTCGAATTCTATAATAGGTATATCATCCAAAGTGTGCCTTGAGCGTGTTTCTTGAGTTAATGTATCAATAACTTTATA
>JBHLLP010000020.1:0-59596 GCA_048885525.1 Candidatus Hermodarchaeota archaeon
ACTAAAAAATTTTCTCCTGGAATATCTATAACAGCAGCATCTTCACCAATCTTTGAGCCCATTATTACCCTACTATCATTAATTTCTAAATTTGAGAGTAATTGAGCTAAATAATCATGTTTAAGCTTTCCTAGAGTAAATTTTTCATTAACTCTTTTCATGGTTATAGTCTTTTTAGGAGTTCATGATTTATTAAAATTTTCAACAAATCCTTGGTTAAATCCATCTTAACGTTATATAATTTTAATGAAGAAAGGTATCCCAAGTAATTTTATAGATAATGAGAAAATAAAAGATGAAATATGATATATGGTTAAATTTGACCCGAAAGTTTAAAATCCATTTCTTCCTTGATGATAGTAAGATTTTAAACTCTACTTGCAAAAAAGAGTCGGTTAGAAATGGCATTTGGTAAAGCATTCTTGTTGAGTATTGCTGCTTTTGTGGGTTTAAACTTCATTTTTACAATAATATATTATGCTCTCGGATCAGGTTTTGATACATTGTTTACAACCATCGAATCAGCTCCATTAATTATACTATATTATTTATTCGGTTCAATCATAAGTACACCTTATATAATTCTTAACAATATGATTTTTCAACCATTATTATTTAGTTTTGACTTAGATATTTTCTTAATGTGGTTAGGATTCTTAATTGCACCGATAATAGCCGCAATACTCGCTGGAAGATTTGGTGAAAGTAAAGGCCAATCCTTTGGAGCATGGGCCTTAACTGCTGTAATAAGTACGGTATCTGTGATTATCGCAGCATTATTAAGTCCTACTACTGAGGGTGAATTAATAACTTTATATGGTTTGTTATCTGAACAGATCATTATTTTCGCTATTATTAGCCTAATAATTAATATAGTATTTTATGGATTCTTCGCCTTATTGCTCTCAAAAATAGAATACTATTAATTTTTTTTCGATATTATTCAAAATTTGTTCTATTTTTATAGTCTAAATTAAACTGTAATTTAGGAAGGGAAACAAAATTTTCAATCTTACATTGGATTTCGCCTTTAATTGTCTCTTTTTATATTAAATTTGAATTTTGTTATCCTTATCCTCTTCTTTTTATTAATCATTCAAGAACAAATGATTTTAATGATGTTTCCTAATCTATTAATGGGTTAATAGGATTCCTACTCTGAAATTAATATAAGTAAAATAATAGTATAAGTAAAATTTTTGGTGAAGTGAATGAGTTCAGGAAAATTAGAGGAGAATTATCTTAAGAATGTTGAAAGCAGTTTTAGATTCAATGATTCTGCTATTTTTAATAATTATAATTTACAACAGAGTAAATTTTCTGAACAAAAATTATACGAACATGATTTAATAAAAGATAATAAAAGTATCCTTAAGCATTTAAATGAAGGTGTTAAAAAAAATCATTTTAACATGATAAAAGAAATTCACAATATTTTAAAGAGTTCAAAAAATCTTACCCAAAACCAAAAATTTGCTTATTGTAATAGTCAGAGATTTTTTATGAAATTATATTTGAAGAGAATTTCTAGAGAACGATGAGTTATAAAATTATTTTATTTGTTATTGCATTGTAATTTTATATTTTATGAGATCTAAGAAATTCCATATAATTACATAATAACGAAATGCTTTTTGCAGCATCTCTCAATGATAAGAAATAGAGGATTCTTCTCTTATGTAATAACTTTTTAGAAGACTCAAATTTTTTTGCGAGAGCACTATCATCAGCAAGGTTAGGTAAACAAAACGCGAATGGTTTTGAGGATGAATCAAAACATCTTATCATTCTATTAAATACATGCCGATAAATATGATCAGGCCAGAGTGGTATTATGATTATATCAATATTTGGATCATTAACCACAATTTCAATACAATCAGTAAAAGTTTTTAAAATAAACCCAGATGCACCTAAATCAACGGGATTTTTAATATTTACATTAACATAGGGTAAAATTTCAGCTATTTTTGACTGTGATTGAAATGTTAATTCTGGTATATTAAGATTTCGAGATGCGAATAAGTCTGTCATATTTACAGAAGCACCTCCTCCTGGAGTAATTATTCCAACATTTCTTCCTTTAGGAAGATATTTTGGATATAATAATTCAAAGGTTTTTATTGTATTCCAAAATTCTTCATTATCACTAACAAGAGTAGTACCAGTTTGTTTAGCCATTGAATGCCACAAAAATTTATTTGAAGCTATTGCTCCAGTATGGGAAAAAGCAGCACGAGATCCATCTTTAGTATAACCTCCCTTCCATAAAATAACTGGTTTAATTTTAGTTGCCTTTCTAAGTTCTAAAAATAATTCGTGTCCTGAAGCTGAACCGGAAGATTCTAAATAAGCAGCAATTAGATTTGTTTTTGAATTTTGACGATAAAACCTTAAAAAATCCACGCAATTTAAATCAATTTGATTACCAAAACTAATTCCATAACGGAACCTAATATCTCGTTGATAACCTACATTAACTAACTGGGTTAAATGCCCTCCGGATTGGGACATGAAAGATACACTCCCATATTTTCCATATTGGGATGCAAATGAGAATGCCATTCCATTTTCTGCGTTTAATGGACCTAAACAGTTTGGTCCGATTATCCTTGTAATAGAGCCTTTAATAATTTTTAAGAGTTCTAATTCTAATTGTTTTCCTTTAAAATCTCCAGTTTCAGAAAACCCTGAAGCAAAAATAATAACCCATTTTATTCCTTTTTTAACGCATTCTTTCAGAGCTTCTGCGATAAATTGAGTGTTCAATGAGATATAAGCTGTATCGACAGGATAAGGAACGTCTAAAACCGAAGGATAACATTTCCATCCCAATATTTCATTATATTTTGGATTTATTGGATAAAAAGTATTAGACCAAATAGAATTCTTGAAAGCTGGCAAATACATCATTGAGCCTAATCTTGAGCTTTCTGATGCTCCAATAAATGCAATATGTTTAGGATAAAACAAAGAATTAAGATTTTCAAATTGTTTTTGATCTTTTTCCATTAAATAATTAAATTTAAAGATTTTTTAATAATTTTCCAATATATTGATTTAGCTATTACATCTTAAAGAGAGTTGGAGTTTTAATTATTTTGAAAAAACCAAATTTTTAATTAAATTTACAATTAGAGTACCCATACTTACTGAATTTTTTCTATAGATTTAAAAAGAATTTGGAGAAAGTGAAAATGGCTAGACCAAGTCCGTTAGAAGTTTATGCACTCTTGGATAAATCAAATTGTAAGGACTGCGGGTATGATACGTGCATGGCTTTTGCAACAGATACATTAGAAAGGAAGGTAAAACCTCAAGATTGTAATCATCTAATGCAAGATCCAAAACAAGCAAAAAATAGAAATAAGCTTATTGAACTTTTGACACCTCCTCAAAAATCTGTTACAATTGGGGTAGGAGATAGGGCAGTTATTGTAGGCGGAGAAGAAGTTTTAATGAGACATCAATTAACATTTTATAATCAAACAGCTCTATTTATTGAAATAGCAGATGATGATACTGATTTGGAGGATATTATCAAATATCTCTCAGACCTTAAAATTGAAAGGATCGGAGATATTCTTACCCTTGATGGTATTGCTTTAAGAAATGTTTCCGGAGATAAAGATCAATTCAAATTAGCTGCTAAAAAAGCAACAGAACTCTCAAATCTTCCAGTTATGTTGTGTAGTTTTGATACTGGATTTTTATTAGCTGCTGCTGAAGAAATTAGGGATAAAAAACCATTACTCTACGCTGTTACAAAAGATAATTGGGAAGAAATTGGAAAATTTGCCATACAGAATAATTTACCTGTTGTTATTACTTCTAGTGATTTAGATGAGCTAATATCTTTAAGTGCTACTCTACAGATATTAGGAGTAAAAGAAATGATATTAGATCCAGGAACTTATTTTGGACCAGGGAATCTTTCTGTAACCTATGATAGAATTATGCAATTAAGAACAGCGGCAATAGATAAAAAAGATAAAAATTCTTGCTGGCCAGTTATGGGTGTGCCTGCGGCTTATTGGAGTCAAGTAAAGATAGGAGAAGATAAACAACTATGGGAACATCAATATCAAGAAGTGATAATGGGCGCAATAATGGAATCTATAGATGCAAATATGATAGTATTACACACCGGTCAGAAAAAGGAAGAGATTTGGGCACTTTTAGCCTTGATGACATTAAGACAAAGTGTATTTTCTGATCCAAGAATTTATCCTGCTGTAGATCCAGGGATGTATAAAATTGGAGAACCCGGAGATGTGGCTCCAATATTCGTTACAAGTAATTATAGAATGACTAAAATCCCTGTTGAACAAGATCTACAAGGAGCTAACCTAAATTGTTGGCTTTTAGTAGTTGATACTGAAGGTATAGGAATTGAGAGCGCTGTAGCTGGTGGACAATTTAGTGCAGGTGGAATTGCGGAAGCTGTTAAGGAGTTTGGAGCTTTTGATAAAGTTAACCATAGAATTCTAGTTATTCCAGGTATGGCTGCTCGTTTGAGTGGAGCATTAGAAGATGAAGCAGATGCTTTTGTGGTTGTAGGGCCTAGAGATAGTTCTGGAATTCCAAAGTTTATGGAATCTCAGTGGAAACCAGAAGAATATATGAAAGAATATGAATCTTGGTCAAAAGAATAAGTGATTGTTAAAAATTTACTACTTTTTTTCTCTTTTTTAATATTGATACCCAAAATTAGATTTTTATTTTTAAAATAAAGTCATTATTAAACCATTAGTTAACTCGCTGACAGAATTTATTATTATAACTTTTCCTTTTTTAATTGCATTTAGTTGCTCGGATGAATAGTGTCCCGTTAATACTCCTATGAATGGACAGTTTAGGTTATTAGAAAGCATAACATCTTTTGGATGATCTCCGATGATTATAATATCATATCCAGGGTATTTCTTTTCTATAATTATTTTTAATTTTGGATCTAATTTTCCCAGGTCTTTTGTATCTTCTGTTTCTCCTATGATATAATTAAAATATTTCTGAATCTTTAAAATTTCAAGAATTTTTTTTGCCATTTCTTGCTTTTTTGATGTTATTACTCCTAAAGTGTAGGATAACTCGTATAATTCTTTTAATTTAGATTTAATACCAGGTAATAGACTTGCTTGATAAATGCCTTTTCTCCCATAATATTCTCTAAACGCAAACACTAATTTTGAAGTGTCATAGTCGGAGATTTTATTAAACATTTCATTTAAAGGTGTGCCAATCATATATTCTATTTCCGGTTTCTCCAATATAGGTAAGTTATGTTTATTTAACGCATAATTAAATGAAGCTACGATCCCATCCTTGTTATTGATTAAAGTATTATCTAGATCGAAACTTAAAATAATATTTTTACTATTCTTATCTTTCATTTTTCTTAAAGTTAATAATTAATAAAATGTAAAAAAATAAAGAAAAGAAGGTTTATTAAAATTTCCTGTTAAGAATTGCTTGATATCCTTCTTACTAAGTCATATGAATTGTTAATAATGGATCTCCAAAAAATTTCATACCATATACTTCTTCCCAGTGATTAAATGGGATAATTTCTGGTCCATAAAACCAATCTTTAAACGCTTCTCCGAAAATTTTTCCATCTCTTAAGGAATCATAGAATGGTTGATATAGGCACATCCCTCCTGATCTTGAACATCCTATTACATTTAACGCTTGACCACTAAAAAGGTAATGTGTTGCAAGATTATTTGTACTCATTAGATTTGCTGAAAAACAGGAGTATAGATTAAAGAATAAGGGTTGAGGTCCAGTATTATATATATCTTTGTAAGTTAAGATTCCATCTGTAGGAGTTGTTTGATATATATTAACACCAAACTGCTGTTCAGTTCCATTAGAATGAGCAAGTATATGTACAAGTTCATAATTGGCGAAGTTAGGATGTGTAATATCTGAAATATTTGATAAAAAGTATGTCGCATTTGTATAATCATTACCATAATAATTGTAGTCTGATTCGCAAGTAAGATTATTACCAGTATAAGCGGTGAAAGCACCAATCCATTCACTAGCCCAAAGTGCCCATTCATCATCAATATAAAGTAAAGCTTTATTGGGTCGAACTGTAACACCAGTTCTTAAATTATGAGTCCTATTGAAAAAGTTATTCAATGCTATAATTGGATTAAATCCTGCCATAGATATAGTATATGGACTAATACGAGCTACCCATATTTCTGGAAGTGCATCTGCTGTACCATTATTATGTTCTACATGGTTGTCTAAAGCACCTACATCATAATAACCATTTGTATTTACATCGGTCCAATTTCCGTCCAAATCCATAAGATAATAATCACAAGAAAATTGACGGTACTTATTCCACGCAGAGTCCCAATATTGTGCTTTTGCATATGGGAGTTTTCCTATTAATACAACTCCTATTAATCCATTCGAATAGGCTGTTATAATGTGATTTTTAAGTTGAGTAACATCAGTATTAGACCAATTATAAACCTCTACCTTATATCCTTGAGTAATAATATCTTGTTTATATTGATTGATATCAGAAGACAGACTACTATAAATCGTAGAATTAACATAAATATGAACTCGAGGTGATTGAGTAGATTGTCTTCTGCCAAAATTGACAATTGTAAATGGAATCGTTACCACAACAAATACAATACAAATTGTTATTACTATTAGATATTTATTAATTTTTTTCATAATTAATCGCTTTTAGAACCGATTGATCATTTTTTCACTAAATTTTAATATCTTAAGAAGAATTGAAAAATTTTTATTAATCTTCACATAAAGAATTAGTTATAAATATTTACGTTTTTTAAAATACCAAAAACAGTATATACAAAAATGTCTGTTTAGTTTATTGTAAACCCTTTAAATAACTTTAAAAGATACATTATTTCTTCAGAATTTTCAATTAGTCTTCTCAATTCAAAAGGGAAATTATTCAATTCAACCTCTTTTCTATTGGATACCCGTTCAATCATAATTTTTATAATTTCTTTATATTTTCTTACAGTATTACTTCCAGTTTCAATTTCAGAAATAACTTCCCATGCTTTATCTAATTTTCCGTTTAATATACATGAGATAGATGCGAGTACATAGCTTTGTACTATATGAGAATGCCCTATTTTCTTAAGATTAGCAGCTTTATAATAATAACGATATAAATTGTTAACCATCTCCCTTAAAAGAAAATCTTTGGCGTCATCCAATTGTTCATAGAATTTTATACTTTCTAAAATAAGAGTCGCTGCGGTAAAAAATTGCTTATTTTTTAAACCTTCTTCAGCGATTTTATGTAATCCCCTAATTATTTGATTGAATATCCCAAATCTATTAAATTCTAATTCACCTTCTATAGCAATATCATAGGCATTTAAATAACTTTCAGTGGACTCGTTTATACTACTGATCTTCCAAAAGTTATCTCCTGCTTTAACATAATGCTTATAAGCCATTTCAAAGTTTTCCATATCTTTAAATATATTAGCAGCATCAGCAAAATTTATCGCAGCTTGGTTAAAATCCTCCATTTTTTCTGAATAATTTCCAGCCAATAAAAAACAAGAAGCACATTCAATTAAATTATTTTGTATATCTTGATAACATAATCCAGCTCCTCGGTAATATCGGGCTATCTTATGATAATTATCTTTACTTTTTTCAACATTTTCTGCTAGATCTATATAAGCTCCAGCCTCTTTTTTGGAGAAAATAGAATATTGATCTTCTTTATCTAAAATTTTATAGAGATTTTTCAATATCTGATAAATCTGAGCTAAGGTTAACTTATCACTTTTATCTTCATATTTTGTAGCTAAATTTGAGAAATATTCAACACCATCTAAAATTACATCTTGAGATTTGTTGTAATCATCAATTTCTTCATAACATGATCCTATCTGTCTGTAAGAGAAAGATAACATATCAAAATAGTTATGAAGTTTTGAAATTTTGATTACTCTTTCGTAATATTTTATGGCATTCTTGTAATCAAAAACTTTTAAAAATAATTCTGCGATATTTTGAAAATTTTGGGCGAGCTTTCTTGTTTCATTAAACTCCTTTAAAAGTTTACTTTCTTGGTTTAAGAATTTTATGCTATTTAGAAGATTTTTTTTCTCAGATTCTAAATCTTCAATTTTCTCACGATAAATATCCGCTATTCTTAAATATAATTCAGCAATCTCATGTAATTTCGCTTGAAGTTTATAATCAACAATTAATTCTTTATAGAGCTCAATAATTTGTTTGTACAATTTGATCGCTTCAGAAAAATCAAAATTTTCTACAATTTCTGCTACAGAGAAGAGTAATTCTCCTGCTTCAAGAAATTCTCCAGATTGAGCAATCTCTTTAGAGAAATTAATAGAACCTTGAACCATCTCTTCTATAGCTTTTTCCTTCTCGATTGGATCCCTTAACTGTTTTATTTTAGATTCATCTTTTCGTATCTTATCTAAAAAATCTGTGTAATCGATGAATTCTTCTTCAATAATTTTTTTATCTCCTCAAACAAAATAAAACCTAAATATAGAAATTAATGTAAAAATAAAAAAAATTGGTTTTTAGTAAAAACTTATAAAAGATCAGTTCAATTTTCTTAAATTCGAAAATGGATAAAGAAAAGTAAATTATAAACAAAAATTTCTACAAAAACAAGAATTCATCGCAATCTGAAACGAATAAATCTAAAGAAATAATATTAAATAGTATTACACGTATATTATTAATAATAAAAAAATGTAGGTGATTGTTATAAAACAAGTCTCAGAATTATTAGATACTGGTCTTTATGAAACTTTTAAACCAGAAAAAACAATGACCGTGGCGGATTTATTAAGAGAACTCAACTTAGAAGATAAATATTTTGGGATACTAGTAGATGGAAAGAAGGCTACACCCGAAACAGTTATTAATGAAAAGAGCGAAGTTGTCATATTACCCCATATCGCAGGTGGGATTTAACTCATTAATTAAAATGGATTTTTTTACAATTCTCTTTTTAAAAGTAATATATAATATTTAATTATTTTAATTCAATTTATAGGAATATTTCAGGTAAGAAGATGAGGAGAAATAAATTAATAGAGTTAAGTGTAGTATTTGTTTTACTTTCTTTTATGTTACTAAATACTTCAATTCTTAGGCTTCCATTTCACAGGAAAGTACAAATTAACACCTACAGAGAATTTTTTGTACCTAATACCTCAGGACCAAGCGATTTTATTTCAGTTTGGAATACAACAAAAGTAAGTTCAGGATCTAGTGGTAGTAATCAAGTGCACTTACCACTCCAATCTAGTGGAACATATAATTTTACAGTAGATTGGGGCGATGAGAGTAATGATATAATCACGATATGGGATCAAGCTGCTGTCACACACACTTACACTATTGAAGGTGTTTATACAATTAATATCACAGGAATCATCATAGGTTGGAGGTTTCAGAATGGAGGAGATAGATTGAAGATACTCGAAATAAAGCAATGGGGGATCTTATATTTGGGTAATTCGGGAAGTTATTTTTATGGATGCAAGAATTTAGAAATTACAGCTACTGACAATTTGAATTTAATAGGAACTACAAATTTATTTTCTGCGTTTAAAGACTGCAAAAATCTAGGGAATAATGGCGATATGAATGGTTGGAATGTCTCGAATGTGACAGACATGTCTTACATATTTTCTGGTGCGTCTTCATTCAATCAACCCATAAGTAGTTGGGATGTTTCGAGTGTGACAGACATGGATAACATGTTTTCTCGTGCGTCTTCATTTAATCAACCCATTGACATTTGGGATGTTTCTAACGTGATAGAAATGGATGGTATGTTTGCTGGTGCATCTTCTTTCAATCAAAATATCGGTAGCTGGGATATTTCGAACGTGAAAGATATTTTTTACATGTTTTACGGTGCATCTTCATTTAATCAAGATATCGGTAACTGGGATGTTTCAAGCGTGCCAGACATGTCTTATATGTTTTATGGTGCGTCTTCATTTAATCAGGATATCGGTAGCTGGAATATTTCAAGCGTAACAGACACATCTTATATGTTTTATGATGCAACTTCCTTCAACCAACCCATAAATAGCTGGGATGTGTCGAGCGTGATAGATATGTCTTATATGTTTCGTGGTGCATCTTCTTTCAACCAGCCCATAAATAGCTGGGATGTATCGAATGTTAAGTTTATGTATAGCATGTTCCAGGATGCATTTTCCTTTGATCAAAATATCAGTAATTGGGATGTATCGAATGTTATGAGTATGTATAGCATGTTCCGTGGCGCTTCTTCTTTTAATCAACCTATAAATAGTTGGGATGTATCGAGTGTAACAGACATATCTTTCATGTTTTATGATGCACCTTCTTTTAACCAAGACATCGGCAACTGGAATGTTTCAAACGTAGCATACATGGATGGCATGTTTTATGGCGCATCCTCCTTTAATCAACCCATAAATAGCTGGGATGTATCGAATGTTATGAGTATGTATAGCATGTTTCATGGCGCTTCTTCTTTTAATCAACCTATAAATAGCTGGGATGTATCGAATGTAGTAGACATGTCTTATATGTTTTCTAATGCGTCTTCTTTTAACCAAGAGATTGGTAACTGGAATGTATCTAGTGTAATCGACATGTCTTACATGTTCTACAATGTCCTATTATCGATTTCTAATTATAATAGCTTGCTAATTAGCTGGTCACAGTTAACACTGCAAATAGGGGTAAACTTTCATGGAGGTGATTCACTTTATAGTGTGGGTGCTGCTGCTGATGCTAGAAATTATATTATAAATACTTACAATTGGACTATCCAAGATGGGGGACCAAAACCTGAAACATATCCTATCTTTGGCTATGAAATTCTAACTTTGATCGGAATTAGCATTCTTGGTTTACTAATTGGTTTAGTTTTGTTTAAAAAGAGATCAGTCTCTCATAGGGAATAGCTGTTAGATCATCTTAATTTCTTTTTTTTAGCACAATTTAATAGAATTTTTTTAAATTTATTATTTAAGTATAGAAATTTCCTGTTGTTCATTTCCATAGAATCTACTATTTTGAAGTGAGAAGAGCGCTGTAAAACACCCAAAATCCTTCTATTAATATTTAATTATTTTAATTCAATTCTTAGTAAATCTTCAGCTAAAATAGTATTTGGAAAAATGTCTTTTGCTTCTTCTAGTAATTTTAGGGCATCTTCTTGATATCGTGAAGAAATATGAGTGAGAATCAATTGTTTAGCATTCATTTTTTTTGCATCATTTGCTGCGTCAATCGATGTAGAGTGTTTTTTATCTTTAGCTGTTTCTGCTAAGGCTTTTGCGAATGTTGCTTCATGAATTAAAATATCAGAATCTTTCCCTAAATTTATTAGAGAGTCACTCGGTCTCATATCTCCTGAGTAAGTAATTTTTCTTCCTGGTCTTTTCGGACCAACAACTCCCTCTTTAACGGGATCAATTATTTTTCCATCAATTTCAATAGTTTCCCCTTCTTGGAGGATTTTCCAAAGATTACCTTCAGGAATGTTCAGTTCTTTTGCTCTAATTGGGTTAAACTTTCCATAACGAGGTTTTTCAATAAAAGCATACGCATATGTAATAACTGAGTGCTCCACTAATGCATAATTTATGGAATAATATTTGGAATCGAAAATAATATTATCACTTATTTTCATTGATTTTTTTGGTACTTCTGAATCTAATCCCTTGAACTCTATTAATTCATTATTTTGATGATCAATCTCAAAAATCGTAATAGGATACGTAGCTTTTAATCCGAGAATTCTTTTATGGAGATATAAATAATAAAAAAGATTTCTAGGCCCAAAAATCATCATCGGAGCGGTTCTATCATTTAAACTTAATCGAAATAAGAATCCGGGGAGCCCTATAATATGATCTCCATGAAAATGTGTTATAAAGATTTTCAACGGTTTATTAAATTTTAAAGAAGCTTCAGCAAATTTACGTTGGAAATCTTCGCCACAATCAAATATTAAAGTCTGGTTTTTATATTTTACAGCAATAGACGATAAATTACGATTTTTAATGGGAATCGCAGCAGCGCTTCCTAAAATAATTAATTCCATAGTAAATTTAGATTTTTTTTCTTAAATGAGAAATCTCTATTCTTTGTTCATTAGTAAGTTTTCTAAGATGATCAACTTTATTCTTAAGCTCTCTCACTCTTAATGTTAAATCGGGATCCTCCCTCTTGGGTTGAATTTGTGTTTGGATAGTAAGTGTATCTAACTGGCGTTGTAATTCACTGAGTTTTTGATCTTTTATTTTAGATTGATTTTCTAATTGTCTGTATTTTGCTTTTATCTGTACTGCCTCATTTTTGATTGTTTCAATTTCACCTTCTTTTGTTTCTAGTTGTTTTTTTAGAAAAATTGCCATTTCTCTTTGCATTTTTAATTTACCTTCCAGTTCTTTTTGTGTATTACCCGATTCTGTTGATGTGCCCGATTTATATATTTTTAGTTGCTCTTGAAGTGATTGAATCTGTAATTTAGATCTATTTAATTTATTTTGGAGATCTTCTTTTAATGCCTTTATCATGTCATCAGAAGGACTTTCAATTTGATCAATTTTTACAGCATTATCTGCTTTTTGTAAAGATAAAATATCATTTTCTAATTTTTTAATTTCCTTGTCTTTTCTTTCAAGATTCTCTTTCAGTATAATTATTTCTTTGTTAAAATCGGTAGATTTCAAATTATCTAATTCTTCTTTTTCACTTTCTTTATTAGATTTTTCAAGCTTTTGTTTTAATTCAACCACTTGTCTTTTAGCTTTAGTTAATTGGTTTTGAAGATCTTCAATTAATTTTTTAGTTATTGAATCGCTAGTTTTATCACCTGAATAAGAACCTAGGTATTTAAGTTTTTCATTTAAATCTGAGATTTCATTTCTTAAAATTTCAATTTCTTTGTCTTTTTGATTTAATTTTTCACTTAAATCTTCACTACTAGCACTTTTAGACATTAATCTGTTAATTATTGATCGTTGTTTATTCACTTCTTCTTGTAAATCTTTTACCAATACATTGAGAGGTGATTTACTTCTTAAATCTTCAACTCTAATAACAGATGAGTTTTTTTTTGTTTTTAATCTTTCTAATTCTTGTTGTAACTGAACTTTTTCTTTTCTTAAAAAGCCCATATTATTTTTTAAATCCCGTATTTGTCTATCTTTTTCTTCGAGTTCATAAGCAAATCTAGATTCTGCAGCTAGTATTTTTTTGCTTTTCTTTGTTGCTCCTTCTTCTAATTTTTTAAGATTCTCTAATTCTATAATTTTATCTTGGAGTTCTTCAATGATATCATCAAGATGTTCGATCTCTTGATTTTTTTTCTCCAGTTCTAACTTTAATTCTCTGATTTTATTTCTTAAAGCATCTTCAGTCATTGAGAAGAAACACCATTTTATTAGAAATTAATTTATTAATAAAATTTTAGAAATTAAAATTTAACCTATTAATTTCGTATCTATATTATCATTTTCTAATAATCTAAAAAAATATATTAATACATATTAAAATCTTTGATAGAAAAGTTATTAATTTTTTTAATAATCGGAAAAAGGCTTAGAAAATTAAAGAATATAAAAATAACAAATAAACTCAAGAAAACAATAAATGGAATATATAGGGGGGGTAAATAGACTCGATTAAACAAAAATAAAGAATTAATTATCATTCCTATTCCTAAACTTAAAAGTAACGATGGTAATAATACAAAGATAGACTCTAAAAATAGAATAGATTTCAATGATCTAGTTTTTGAGCCAAGTGCACGCATAATAAGAAAATCTTTTGCTTTCTCCATTATCCCTGCCTTCTGATAGTTGTATAAGGATAATATAGTTAACATTGAAATCACTACAATTAATGACAATGGGTAGATCGATAAATTGTTTAAGTAATTGATATTGATTTTAAATATTTCATCTAATTTAATATACGTGAAGTTATCACCGATATTATTCGATACATTCTCAAGTGTATTTTTTATTCCATTAAATGAACCAGCTTCTAGTTTCAGGGATACAAGATTGATTTCTGTTGTTAAATTAAGTGCTTGCTGAATAATATCCAATCCTACATAACCTGCCCATCCAGAATAAAAGCTATCAATAACAACTCCACTAATGTGGAATATTGACCCCAGAGATGTAATTACTAAACTCTGATCTAATGCATATTCGAAAAAATTGTAAGCTAAACTATCTCCAATAGTCATATTATCGTAAGCATCTTCTTCTGTAAAGAATCTCCCCTCAGTTTCAAAATTTTGAATAATACTATCAGGTTTAACTCCAATAATGGGAATATTACCTTTTCTATGCTGACCTACAACTATATATGAATCATCTTCACGAATATGAATCCCAGGAACTTCTTCTACATTATAAAAATTAATTAATCTTTCATCTATTTTTTCAATTTCATCGATTGTATATAACTCACTCACATCACTCAAATTGAATAAATAATTTGAGGATAAAAAGTTAATATTAGAATCGTCTACTAAAAGTAATGGATCAGAAAACATTTTATACATTAAAGAATAGTTATAGATAACATCTCGATGTCCAATTATTACTATATTTTCACCTTGGGATTTATTAATCCATTCTTGAGATGATATTCTTAATATAATTGTCCCCAAACCTAACGTAAAGATCACTAGTCCAATTACAGAAAATAAGATTATATATCGCTTAAATTCTCCTTTTTTCCGTAATGTATTAACTACAGCGATTTTGATATTAAATCCTATTGAGATTAACCATTTTGGGATAAATTTTATTTGTTTAGATGCATCATAATTATAAGGTATATCCTTTGAGAACGTATTAATTATGGTCTGTTTTCCAATTTTTCTTAATGTATATCCAGTTATAAAAAATATTCCTATAATACAAGAAAAAAACAAAATTGGGGTATATATTAAATCTATTTGAAATGAAAAGTGAAAATTAAAAAAAGACATAATTAAAGCAAATATCACATAAACTATTAATCCTAAAATTAATCCAAATAAAAATCCAATAAAGTATAGAATATATGCTTCGAGTAAGTAAAAACTATATAATTTTCTGGGGAGTGTACCTAAGGATTTCATAATCGCAATATCCCTTTTTTTAGAAATAACCAGAGTAGTTGTAACAGTTACTACAATCGCAACTGTTAATGATATTAATAATATTTGAATTAATAAATTGAATTGCTTATAGATTGAATTAATTCCTCCAGAGAAATAAAATTTATTAATAAAAGTAGTTGGAATGAATATGTTTAAACCTATAGATGATGTAAAATAAATTAAAAACTCTGTAAGAGCAATAATAATTATTATTATCAGTAGAAATGGAAGATTTGAATGCCTTTTCCTATAAAGGTCTTTAAAAGCAAAATCAAGTGAAGTCATTTTGATTTTTAATTCCTAATCTGCTGTTTTAGTTTTGATTTCTTCTTCAATAATTTTTCCATCATCAAAAGAGATAATTCTATCGGCTAAATTTATTAAATAATCATCGTGAGTTGCAACAATAATTGTTCTAATATTATTTTTTAAGTCGCTAAAAAGATCTCTAATTAATTTGCTACTTTGCTTATCCAAATTTGCTGTTGGTTCATCAGCAATAATCATAGGCGGATCATTTGCTAACGCTCTTGCTATGGCTACTCTTTGTTGTTCTCCCGCAGATAATTGAAAGGGTAGATGCTCCCTTCGATCTTTAAGACCCATTTTTATCAATAATTCTGTTGCACGTTCTCTTTGTATTTTAAACTCGATACCTGAAAGATTCATAGGAAACATAACGTTTTCTTCAGCAGTAAGTGTACTTATGAGATTATAATTTTGAAATATAAAACCAGAATTCAATAATCGCCAGGTTGTTAAAGATTCTTCTTCCATATCTGAGATTTTAACTCCAAAGTTGTATATTACTCCTTTATTTGGGGAATCTAATCCTCCTAATAGATTTAGTAATGAGGTCTTACCAGCACCGCTAGGACCTTTAATAACTAAAAATTCTCCATTTTTTATTAAGAGGGATATATTATCAACAGCTCGAACTATAAAGTCCCCAATCTCATAATCCTTAAATATTCCTTCACAAATAATCGCATATTTACTACTGATATTTTTTGAGAGACTATCTTCTGACATTTTTTCATAATCTTCTATTGAACTTTCTTGATTTGTATCCTCCGAATAATTTTCTTTTTCTGGCACGATTTTTATAATAATTATTTATTTATATTTTTAGTGCCAATATAAGTTAATCACTTTAATATCTTAAAAGTCGATTAATAATTGGATTAATCCCGATAGAAAAAAACAATCAAATTTGTATTATAAATTTAGTATTCAATGTTTCATAAATATTATAACCTAAGATCTATTCTAAAATAATCTTTTTTTAATCAATTTATTACAATAGAGAGAGAATTTTTAGAATGTTAGTACATAATTAAATTAAATTTAAATATTAAAGAATCATACTTATACCCTAGAGGGAAGATTGAGAAAATACAAATAATATCCCCTAAAATTACACAATTCGAATAATTGAGGAAATTTCCTAATTAAAATGGTAACTATCTAAATTTTATGAAATCTTAGACTTTTAAGATTTTACTTTTTCTCATCTCCCTCGCTCTCTTTTTATATTTTGTTATCAGTATAATTTTAATGTGTTTATATTTTTATTAAAATAAGATTTAAAGGATAATTTTAATTTATTTTAATAATATTTACTGATAGATTTTATTAAAGGAAAGAGATTTTTATGGATTTTGAAGATCTGACAGAATTAGTAATTGAATTGGAAGTTGATGATATTGCGGATGCTGTAAAAGAAGCATTAAATGAAGGTAAGGATGCTTTTGATATATTGGATTCTTTGACAAAAGGAATGGAAGAAGTAGGTCGTCGTTATGAGGAAAAAGAATACTATTTAACAGAACTTGTTCTTGCTGGAGAAACTATGAAAGAAGCTTTTGCTGTTTTGAAGCCAATATTGGCTGCTGCTGATAAATCAGAAGATAAGGTGAAGATAATTTTGGCTACAGTAAAGGGGGATAATCATGATATAGGAAAGAATATACTAGGATCTCTTCTCTTGAGTTCTGGTTTCGAACTTTACGATTTAGGGATGGATGTTGATGAAAATACTATAATTGAAAAAGTTAAAGAAACTGGAGCTACAATTGTCGCTTTAAGTTCTTTATTAACCATGACAGTAGAACATATTAAAGTTGTTCATGAAGCCTTAAAAAATGCAGGAATACGTGACAAGGTTAAATTAATTGTTGGTGGTGCTCCTTTAAATAAGGAACTTGCGAAAAGACTTGGAGCTGATGATTTTGCTGACGATGCTGTTGAAGGTGTAAAACATATCAAAAGACTAGCTGGAATTTAATAAAAATTATCTATAAATTCTTCTTTTTTACTATCTAAATTTTAGAGATTTATAAAATATAACCTTATTTTTTTATGGATTTTATAGAATGTTTCTTACTTGGATTAAAATATATTAAATTATAATAAGAAGATTTATACTCTTTTTGAATCGTTTATATCTCAAGGAATATTAATATAATAGAATCCTATTAAAGAGGTTTTTAAATTGAGTCAAAAGGAAAAAGAAGGAATTGTAATTGATAAAGAATTAGATACACGTGGTTTATTCTGTCCCGAACCTTTATTTGAGGTAAGGAATTTAAGTGAAACTCTTAGTGTGGGACAATGCTTTAAAGTTATTGCTGATGATCCTGCTGCTGAAGAAGATCTCAAAAGATGGGCAAAAAGAACTGATACTAAGGTAGTGGAATTTAATAAAGATGGCGATGATCTAATATTTGTATTTAAGAAATTGAAATGAAAAAATGAGGAATAGAAGATGAGTGTCTATTTAGATTACCAAGCAGCAAAACCAGTGGATCCACGTGTATTTGAAGCTATGAAACCATATTTCACTCAGGAATTTGGCAATCCATCTTCATTACATAATTACGGATATAATGCTACTAATTCATTAGAGGAAGCTCGAAGTAAAATTGCTAAATTTGTTAATACTCCAGATCCAGACAATATCATTTTTACTTCTGGGGCTACAGAGTCAAATAATTTAGGAATAATTGGGGCTGCCTTAAGAAATAAAAGAAAAGGTAATCATATCATAATCTCAGAAATTGAGCATATTTCGATATTAAATATTGGTAAATATTTAGAGAGAGAAGGGTTTAGAGTGAGCAGAGTCCCTGTAGATCAATTTGGTATTATTAATTTCAATAAATTAGAACGCTTAATAACTGATGAGACAATTTTAATCTCAATTTCCATAGCTAGTAATGAAATTGGGTCACTCCAACCTGTGGAAAAAATCGTAGAACTTGCTCAAAAGAAGAACATCTGGTTTCATTCTGATGCTGTTGCTAGTGAAAGTACAATCCCTATTGACGTTCAAAAAGTTTCTTTTGATTTGTTGACCTTGTCTTCAAATGATATTTATGGACCAAGAGGCGTAGGAGCATTATATCTTAAAAAAGGAGTGAGAGTAAATCCAGTTATTATTGGGGGAGGTCAGGAGAAGGGAATGAGATCTGGATCTGAAAATATGCCCGGGATAGTAGGATTTGCTAAAGCAGCTGAAATAATGAGAGCAGAAATAAGTGAGGAAGCAGCAAGATTAAAAATTCTTAGGGATAAATTAATTAGGGAAGTTTTAAAAATACCTAAATCATATTTAAATGGGCATCCTGAGAAAAGGACGCCCCATAATGCTAATTTCCGGTTTGATTATATTGAAGGCGAATCATTACTTCTCTCCTTAAAGGATGAGAAAGTGGAGGTGGCAACAGGTTCCGCTTGTTCTTCAAAGACTCTAGAACCTTCACATACCCTTATCTCGTGTGGTTTATTACATGAGGAAGCACATGGGAGTTTACTTCTAACTTTAGGGAGATTTACAGAAGAAAAAGATATAGATAAAATTATCGAAGTATTACCCGGAATAGTAAGAAAATTAAGAATATTATCACCACTTACGCCTTCTGATTTATTAAAAAAATTAAAAGAGGAGGAAAATTAAATGAGTGTACATAAATATACCGATAAGGTAATGGACCATTTTCGAAATCCACGAAATGTAGGATCAATTGAGAATCCTGATGGATACGGAAAGGTTGGGAATCCAGTATGTGGAGATTTAATGGAAATTTTCATAAAAGTAGGGAAAAATGACAAAGGGGAAGATATAATTGATGATATCAAATTCAGAACTTTTGGTTGTGGGTCCGCAGTATCAACTTCTTCAATGGTAACTGAGATGGCTAAAGGTATGACTCTTGATGATGCCTATAATATTACTAGAAGCGATGTAGCCAAGGAATTAGATGGTTTACCACCTATCAAAATGCATTGTTCAAATCTAGCCGCAGATGCTTTAAAAGCAGCAATAAATAATTATCGTGAGGGTACTCAACCAGAAGTAGAGGTAGTAACTTCATGTCAGCTAGAAGTGCGAGTAATCTTGGGAGTTGATGAGTTCAAAGGAAAAGGGGTCTATTTGGAAGTTCCTAACCTTGAGGAATTAAGAGAAAAGAGAACTTTAATTGTGGATACAGGGGATGATTCTTTAGAATTAGCACTTAAATTAACCGAATATACAGGAAGAGTGATTGTTGTGACTTCTGCAAAAGAAATCCCTGGAACTGTGGAAATAGCGAAAAAATTAAAACAATCAGATGTAAAAATTTTACAACAATCTGAACTAAATGAAGTTAAAGGAGAACTCAATGAAGTAGAAAAGGTTGTTATACATGATTTCGATGAAGATGAAAATTACGAATTATTTGTGGATGCTATAATAATTTTAGATTATAGAGGTTAATTTTTTTTATTTTTTCATTGAATCTAAAATATAATCGGTTATATATTTGCTTTCTTTATCCATTTGATTCTTATAGTTAACATATCTAAAATTAAAAACGCATAAAGGACAAGAGGTAACAATTTCTTTAGTTTCAACATTATTGAATAATTGCTCACCTATTTTAATACAAATACTACTATCAACACCTCTAATTCCAGAACCTGCTCCACAACAAGGACATTCTTCAGGGTTTTTAGAAAATTCTTTAACTTCTAAAGCACATTTATTTAACAATTTTCGAGGTTCTGAGTATAGAGGTCCACTTATATATTTTCTCCCTACTCGACAAGAATCATGATAGGTTATTATTTTATTCAGTGGTTTTAAATTTATTTTATTAATTTTTTCTAATTCATAAATAATCTCTATAATATGTCTCACATTTAGATTAAAATCCTTAGAGCATTTTCTATATACTTTATCAAAAGCATACAAACAACCTCCACATGTAACAATCAAATTCTTTATTCCTATCTTATTAAAGAGTTCAATATTTTTTTGAAATATTTTCTTTGCTAAATTAAGATTTCCTGCGGAGTATACATATTCTCCACAACATGGTTCCTCCTTTAAAATTTTAAAGTCATAACCAGCAAGTTTTAAAATTTCATATGGAGCAAAAGCACTTTCAGTTACTCGAAATGAAGACATACATCCTAAAAATAACAGAGTGTCCGAATCTTTCTTTTCAAATAACTCATTTAATCTATAAGAATCAGGTAACCAATTTAATCTCTCTTCAGGATTCCCTCCAACAGAGTTGTTTTTTTCAATAATTCCTCTTATAATTTTATTGTGTATTTCTAAAGGTGCTTTATTTTCTTCCACAAGTTTAACCTTCGATGAATGAATAACTTCTGAAATATGAATTTCTTGTTGACAGGTTAAATCACACAACCCACATAACGTACAAGTATAGAGTCCACTAATTTCTTCTTCTGTAATCTGATTATTTGAAAATACTTTTTTAGCTATTTTTAATCTTCCGTTAGGTGATTTTAATTCATCATGAGTAACCTTGTAAGTATCACATACTTCCATACAATCCATACAATCTATACATGAATTTACTTCGGTTAGTAATTTATCAACTTCCATTTCAATATCATTTTTCATAATATTAGATTATATACTAATTTTTCTAACTTATAATGACCAAATTTAAATTAATCGTTTTATAAAAATAGTTAAAGAGATTGTAAACAAATAAAGAAATTGGTCGTCTTTATGAAAAGAGTAGTAATAATTGGTGGTGTAGCAGGAGGTGCTTCTGCTGCCGCTAGATTAAGAAGATTAAGAGAAGACTTCGAAATAATTATGTTAGATCGAGGTCCATACGTTTCATTTGCAAATTGTGGATTACCTTACTATATAGGAAATATAATAAAAGATCGCGAGTCTTTAGAATTGGTAACACCAGAAACATTCCTCGAGAGATTTAATATTGATGTTCGGGTTAATAATGAGGTAATTTCAATAGATAAAGATAAAAGAAAAGTTAAAGTAAAAGATTTAAAAAAATTAAATGAATACATTCTTGATTATGATTATTTAATCCTAGCAACTGGCTCAAAACCAATAGTTCCTTCATTTCTTGGACTTGACAAAATTCCTTATTTTACAATATGGACCATTCCAGATGCTATAAGAATACGCGAGTATGTGGAAAAATCTAATATTAAAAAGGCAGTTATTGTCGGAGGAGGTTTCATTGGATTAGAAATGGCAGAAAATTTAGTAGAGAAAGGTGTGAAGGTTAAAATTGTTGAAATGTTAGATCAAGTGATGCCACCTATAGATAAGGAAATAGCACAATTTATACACCAAGAATTAATATTAAATGGAGTTTGTTTAGTTTTAGAAGATCCTGTTGATTCTTTTGGCAGAAATGAGAAAGATGAACCTTTTGTTAAGACAAAAAGTGGTCGAGTAATAGAAACAGATCTAGTTATTTTATCTATTGGTATTAGACCGGAAAATGCACTAGCTAAAGAAGCTGGCTTAGAGGTTACCAAAAAAGGATATATCAATGTTAATAAAAGAATGCAAACATCTAGTCCGAGTATTTATGCTGTTGGTGATATTATTCAAGTTGATCATTTTCAGACTAAAAAACCAATATCAATTGCATTAGCAGGTCCCGCAAATAAACAGGGAAGAATAGCAGCAGATAATATTGCTGGAAGAAATTCTGAATATAAAGGGATTTTAGGAGCATCTGTTGTTAAAGTTTTTGATCTTACAGTTGCTTCTGTAGGATTAACAGAAAAACAATTAAAAAATCTAAATATAGATTATAATAAAATTTACATTCATCCTAATAATCATGCTGGTTATTATCCTGGAGCAATACCAATAACATTAAAATTAATTTTTGAGGTCCCAAATGGTAAAATTCTTGGCGCACAAGCAGTCGGAGGTTCCGGTACTGAAAAAAGGATTGATATTATCTCAACCGTGATAAAGTTTAATGGGACTGTCTTTGATTTAGAAGAATTAGAATTAACTTACGCTCCTCCTTACGGTTCTGCCAAAGATCCCGTTAATATGGTAGGATTTGTTGCATCAAATTATCTAAGAAAAGATATGCCTATTTGGCATTGGCATGATTCAATTGATAATATAAATAATGGGGCTGTTTTATTAGATGTTAGGACTAAAGAGGAATTTTCTGCTAGATCTATTGAAGGCTCAGTAAATATTCCAATTGAGGAACTTCGAACCCGTATGGATGAAATTCCTAATGATAAATCAATATATGTTTACTGTGAAGTAGGATATCGGAGTTATTTAGCTTTAAGAATTCTACTACAAAGTGGTTTTAAAGAAGTATATGAATTAACTGGGGGATTTAAAATTTATGAGATGTCAAACGCAACAACAGAAGAAATAATTGCGGCGTGTGGAGGATCTGAATATGTTATCGAAGAATTTGTACATGAAAAGGCTACTGAAAGTGAAGGTTACATAGAAGTGGATGCATGTGGACTTTCATGTCCAGGTCCTTTAAATGCTTTGATAAAAGGTTTTGACACATTGCCAGAAAATAAGATATTAAAAGTATATGCTACAGATCCTGGATTTAAATCTAGCGTTGAGGCTTATTCTAAATTAAATGAAGCCGTAAATTTATTATATCTTGGAAAAGAAAGAGGGATGTTAGTTGCAAAATTAGAAAGGGTTAAACCAATTGAAGTTATTACTCCTGTTAAAAAGAAAACTAGAAAAGAGCTAAGACCTCCTGATGCACCTCCCATTTCAGATATTAGTCCTGATGAGCTTTTCGAACGTATTAGTACTGAAGAAGAACCACCACTTATGATTGATGTTCGAACTCCTCAAGAATATCTTGGTCCACATGGTCATATCAAAAATACTAAATTAATTCCTTTAGGAGAGTTATTAAATGATCCAGAGGTTATTAAGAATTATAAGAATGAGGAAATAATCGCAATATGTCATTCTGGTTCTCGGTCTTTGATGGCTGCTCAAATTTTAGCACAAGCAGGATTTAAGGATATTAGAAATTTAACCGGAGGAATTATGATGTGGCATAGAAAAGGTTATCCCGTAGAGTTAGAAGAAAACAGAATGACAGAAACTTTTTATTAATCTAAAATCCCTCAGATTTTTCTTTAAATTATAAGTAAAAAAGTTTTAAGAAAGGCGAAATGTTATTAATCCAAATATATTCATATATAACGAATTTCCAATTTAAAAAAATGGAGGTTAAAAAATATGAAAGAAACTGCTAAAAAATTATTTACTGCATATGTTGGAGAATCTCAAGCACGAAATCGATATACTTTCTTTTCAAGTATCGCTAAAAAAGAAGGATATGTTTTAATCTCTGAAATTTTTCTTGAGACTGCTAATCAAGAAAAGGAACACGGCAGTTGGTTTTATAAAATGTTACAAGGATTCAAAAAAGAAGAAAAGTTCGATGAGATGAAAGTAATCCCTGATGCTGAATTTCCTACAACCCATGGAACTACAATCGAAAATTTGAAATCTGCGATAGCAGGAGAAAATATGGAATGGCAAACACTTTATCCAGATATTGTTAAAACTGCTGAAAAAGAAGGATATCATGACATTGCTAAAAGAGTAAATGCAATTATAAAGGCTGAAAAACATCATTCAGAGCGATATGGTAAGCTCTTAAAATTAGTGGGTGATGATGCTTTCTTTAAACGTGGAAAGAAAATTGTTTGGGTTTGCATGGAATGTGGTTATGAAGTTGAAATGGATGAATTACCCAAAGACTTTAAATGTCCATCCTGTGACCATCCTCGGGCGTATTATAGAAAGAAATGTGAGGATTTCTAAAAAAGTATATGAATTTTTAATTTAAAATCAAAATTTTTAAAAATTAAACAATCTGATTTAACAACAAAAAAGTAAGAATTTGTGAATAAAAATGAAGCAAAAAGAAATCTATAGGTGCTCTGTATGTGGAAAGGTAATAGAAATTTTACATCCCGCTTCTCCCGAAACTATCTGCTGTGGAGAACCCATGAAATTAATGGAGGAACAGACTACTGATTGGAAAACAGAAAAACATGTTCCCAAGATCATGGTTGATGGGAATAAGGTCATAGTTGATGTTGGGATCTCGATGGGGACACCTCATCCCATGACCAACGAGCACTATATTATGTGGATTGAAATAATCTGTAAAGACGGATGCTACGAAAGAAGATTCTTGAAACCGGGTATGGAACCTAAAGCAACATTTACTGTTGCTAATCCAGAAGGCCTCTGGTCGAGGGAATATTGTAATCTCCACTTTTTGTGGCGTTCTTAAAGTTTAATTTTCTTTTTTTTTTATTTAAATATTTTAAAATAATGAAATTTTAAGCTTTTAAAATACAATTGATAATATTAAAATGAATTAAATATTGTCATTGAAGAAAAAGTATGATCTTTTTTTTACAGTTATTTGTAATCTTCTGTTTTGTTATCGTAATAATTGCTCTTTTTCGTGAAAAAACTGATTTTTTAGCATATAGCGTATTAGCTATGCTAGCAGCAGCTACAGCTACATATCTTTTTTCACCAACTCCACTACGTCTTGAAGATTTTTTTCAAGCAATAGATTGGACTGTAATTTTTTTCTTAATTTCGATGTTTACAATTGTAGCAATATTAGAGGATAAACGTATTTTTAATGAAGTTGCCTTACGAATAACTAAAAAATTTAGTACTAATACTCGTCAATTTTTTTGGGTAATATGTTTAATTTCAACGATTAGCGCTGCTTTTATTGAAGATATTTCGGTAGCGGTTATTTTTATACCAATGATCATAAGTACAAGTGAAAAAATGAAAATAAATCCTACTCCTATATTAATGGGAATGACTATTTGCATTAATCTTGCCGCTACATTGACTCCTTTTGGATCTGCTCAAAATATTTTAATTGCTGATAAATTTGGTTTAACATCAAACTGGTTTTTCGTTAATCTAGGATTATATTTTGTTTTTGGAGTTGTTATAACATTACTTCTATTAGATAAATTTTTCCTTAAAAAGCATTTAAAAGAGATTTGGGTTCCACATTGTGTTGAATATGAAGAAGAACTAAATCAAAAACATGTAGAAGAGCATGAATTAATAATTATAGAGGATTCAATAAACTCTAAAACATTTTATAAAAATTTGGTTTCTATTTTGATATTTTTTGCTTTATTAATTCTTATTCCAAACATTTTATTTGTAGGACTGTTTGGAATGTTACTTTTTGTTTTTATTAATCCACGGTTAAAAGATTCAGGTAGAAAACAACCAGATATCTCACATTATCTTAAACAGGTAGATTTCAAACTAATATTCTTCTTTATATGTTTATTTGTCTTGGTGTATTGTTTTGAGATTACAGGAATTATTGGAATTATTGAGGAATTTATTAATGTTATTGCACCACAGCAGATTTTCTTATTATCTATCTTTATTTTAGTTTTTACGTCTATTCTTTCTGGATTTCTCGACAATGTTCCGGTAACAGTAATTTTCATCCCTGTTATACATCTATTAGTTTCTTCTGGATTTTCAGCATCACCTCTCTTAATTGCCTTTATATTAGGTATTAATCTAGGAGGAAATTTTTTACCTCAAGGTTCTGCTGCAGATATGATGACTTTGGAACTTTCCACTAAATATTGTGTTGATGGTATGAACTATAAGAAATTATTAAAAATAGGAGGTTTATTTGCTTTATTTCATATTATATTAGGAATTGGTTATCTTGCTATAATTAGCTTCTTTTTTTATTAGATAAATTTTTTAATTTTTAAATTAAATTGAGGTAATTAAAATTGGAAAAAAATAAAGCCATTATTTTGGATAGAGATGGTACATTAATTGAAGATAAAAATTATACATATAAAGTTGAAGATTTTGAATTATTACCTGGAGTAATTGAAGGATTAAAATTACTTAAAAAACAATTTCTCTTTTTTATTGTAACCAATCAATCTGGTATAGGAAGAGGTTATTATACTATTCAAGATTTTCAAAATTTTAATAACCATTTATTAATGATACTTAAAAATCAAAAAATTGACATTATAAAAACATATTTTTGCCCTCATTTAAAAGAGGATAATTGCGAATGTAGGAAACCAAAAAGTAGGTTTATTGAAGATATCATCAATGAATTTAACATTGATATTAATAGATCATGGATGATAGGTGATCATCCATCAGACATAGAGTTTGGCATAAAAGGAGGTTGTAGAACAATTTTTCTTACTACTGGTCATGGTGATAAACACATAGACGATTTAGAATCTCTTGGAATAAAACCGACTCTAATATGCGATAATTTTTTAGAAGCCTCAAAACAAATTTTAAAGATTCTTTGATTCTTAACTCTTATAAGAGATTATTATAAAAATATTGAATCACACTATTCTATCATAATTAGATATAAGAATAAAACTGCTTGCTATAAATGTTCTTTAAGAAATTAAATAATGCTGGTTTATGGAATAAAATTCAAAAATTGAGAGAACTTATTAAACTAGAAAAATATTTTAAAAAAAGAATTTGTTGGAATTGCGGTAAAGAGCTGAATATATATGATTTTTTAAGTGATAATGTTGATTTTTCTCCTGAATATATTCTTAAATTATGGCAAACTTCGATATTAGAATTCCATTGTTGTGAATGTTTTAGATATCTTAAAATCCATGAATTAAAGAGCATTGAGAGAGAGTTGAAAGAAAGAAAATGTTTATTTTGTGAAGCCCCAATAGATATTTTTAAATTTAGTAAATTACATAATTATTTAAAAATTTTTGAACTAAGAAATCTCTGGTTAGATATAAATTTCCGAATTTTTTGTGACAACTTATGCAAACGTAAATATTATAAAATATATTATGATTTTCTTAAGAAAAGAAAATTGAAAAAACAGATTGAATTAAAAAATAAGGAATAAAAATAAAATAGTTAGATTTTTATTAATTTCTCTTTTTTCCGAGAAATGGCATAGCATGTTCATATTTTTTCATTACAAACCGAGAAATAACAATTCTTTGAATTTCACTTGTTCCTTCATATATTTGGTATAATTTTGCATCTCTAAATAGTTTTTCAACTGGATATGTTCTTAGATATCCATATCCCCCAAATATTTGCACTGCTTCTGTTGTTACATTCATTGCTACATCCGAAGCGAAAGCTTTAGCTATTGAAGAACTCAAATTATTGTCCATTCCTTGATCAGCTTCCCAAGCTGCTTTGTATGTTAACAAACGTGCAGCTTCAATATCTTTATACATATTGGCTATTTTTTCTTGGATTGCTTGATAATTTCCAATTGCCCTTCCAAAAGCTTCTCTTTTTTGAGCATAATCAATAGAATATTCCATTGCAGAGCGAGCACATCCAACTGCAAATGAACCAATAGCCGGTCGAGTATGAGCAAATGTTTGCATAGCTAAGACAAATCCTCTTCCAGGTTTAGCAAGTACATTTTCTCTAGGGATCCTCACATCTTTTAAACCAACTGATACAGTATTAGATGATCTTTGACCAAGTTTAGGGATATGCTTACCTAATTTTACTCCTTCGCTTTTTGTATCTACAATAAATGCTGCTATCCCTTTATGCTTCTTCTCAGGGTCTACTGTTGCAAAAACAGTAATATAATCAGCATATCCTCCGTTAGTAATCCAAAATTTATTGCCATTTAAAATATATTCATCCCCATCTTTTTCTGCTAAGCATTTCATTCCTGCAACATCAGAACCCATCGTTGGCTCAGATGTGGCAAAAGCAATTAATTTAAATTCATTTATTAATTCGCTCAAAATTCTTTGCTTTTGTTCTTCATTACCACCAATAACAATTGGTTCAGCACCAAGGTTATTATCAAAGATTGAAGTTGCAATTCCTGGACATGCTGATGATATTTCTTCAACGACAATACATGAACTTAATAAGCCAAAACCAGGACCTCCATATTCCTTAGGGATTCCTAAATTTAATAATCCTTCTTCCCAAGCCCTTTTAATAACGGGTAGAGGAAATTCTTCAGATTCATCATATTTTCTTGCAACTGGTAAAACTTCACTAATCGCAAACTCTCTCGCCTTTTTTTGTAAAGTTTTTTGTTCTTCTGTTAGCATAAAATCCATTTTTATAGCCTCATTTTATCCCATTTTTTCTATTAATTTATCGATAATTTCTTTAAAATCTAAATCTTCTGGTCTTGGTACAAACTTAATTTCTATTGTATCTTCCATTACATCAATTTTAGCAGCCTTCATTAATTCTACGATTTCTTTTACAGCACCTCCACCCCAACCATATGAACCAAAAGCTAATCCGACTTTGTTCATTGGTTTTAAACCCTTTTGATAAGATAAATATTCTGCCACTGTTGGATATAGTCCATTATTTAGGGTCGGGCTTCCAATTACTATAGCTTTTGCCTTCATAGCTTCTGTAATTACATCTGAATAATCAGCGTTGGTTAATCGATATCTTTTTACTGGAATTCCTCGGTGTTTAATTTCATTAGTTAAAGCTTTAGCAATTTTTGCTGTACTCTCCCACATCGTATCATAAACAATAAGTACACTTTTTTCATCTATATCTCCTTTACTCCATTTAGTATATCTTTCTAAAATTTCAGGAATGTTCTTCCTCCAGCAGACACCATGAGAAGTACATATAACTTCGATTGGTAATGCTCCAACCTTTGGTAATGCTTTTGCTATTAGCCCAGAAAGGTGAAGTAAAATATTTGCATAATATTTCTCTGCTTCCTGAAAAACTTCAGCTAGATCGTTTTGATCATCCCAACGCTTAGATGTTGCATAATGTTGCCCAAAAGCATCATTTGAAAACAAAACATTTTTCCCATTCTCATCAGTCATAAAAGAAACCATGGAATCGGGCCAATGAATCATTGGAATAGGCACAAATGTAAACTTTTTACCGTTTCCAATATCCAAAGTATCCCCTTCTTCGACAGCTCTAATTTTATTAAATATATCTTCATCAACTTCTTCATGAAAATGGGCTTTTAAAATTTCAACCCCTCTCTTTGAAGCAATTAATTCGGCATTAGGTAAATGCTTAATAATTAATGGAAATGATCCAGAATGATCCATTTCTACATGATTAGTAATGAAATAATCAATTTCAGAAGGGTCGCATACTTCCCTAATATTATTCAAGAAATATTCAAAATAAGGACGTTTAACAGTATCAATCAGCACTGTTTTTTCTCCTTTAACTATATATGAGTTATAACTACTACCTCGATGAGTAGAATATCCATGAAAATTCCGTACCTCCCAATCTACATAACCAACATAATAGATATCTCTCATTAATTCTAAATGAGTAATTTCAATTTCCACCTTCATTAATTAGGATTTATAATTTATTTTTTAATAGTAATACAAATCAAATTAAAAACTTATATTCTATTTATTATAAAATTTTACAGAAATTAAGCAATAAAAAAAAATTAAAGAAGATAATAGATTTCTTTGTTATTCAATTTTTTCAAACATATCTTTTCCTACGCCGCAAACGGGGCAAGTCCAATCATCTGGTAAATCTTCAAATTTTGTTCCTTCGGCTTCTTCATCATACACATAACCACAAGCTTGACATTCCCATTTTCCCATTCTAACCACTTCTTAGTTCATTTAAGATGTAATATTTGATTTTATGGATTGAAATTGAATGTATATTAAAAATATTAATTTAATATTTTATAAATTGTTCCAAAAAGAGATTAGATTAATTACGCAAATAAATAAAAAAAAAAAAATTAGATTATATTTACAAGTTAAGTTCTATAATTTTTTCTTGGTGGAATTTAACTTTGTCTGGAGTTAAGTAGTACCATCTCCAAAAGACTATCGTTGAAATCAACATCAATATTCCCGGAATTAAACCAAAATGAATATGTACTCCCAATATTGCTGATAGTGGTTGCTCTGCAAGTGTACCTCCCGGGACATATCTTGTAATGGTTTGTACTGACGCAAAAATAATTCCTTGTAATAGAAATGCTAGGCGTCCAAAGAATTGTAGGAATCCATTAAACACACCTTCTTTACGTTTATGAGTAATAACCACTGATTCATCAATAACATCGCCTAATATTGGTGCTATCATAGTCCAAAACCCTCCAAGGGCAAAACCCCAAAGGATAAGAGAGGCAAATAATATCCATTTATCCTCGATAAAAATAAAAGGGATTGTGAAAATAGTTAATAAAAAGCTAGTTATTAACATTGTAATCTTGTTATTATCGGTTTTATGAGCTATAATCGCCCATAATGGTGAGCCAATTAAAGCTCCAATAAGAAAACCAGCAGATAATAATGTTTGCGTTTCTTCTACTTCTGCCAATGCAAATTTAACAACAAAAGGAATAGATGCTGTAATAGATATTACAAGTGTCCTGTAAAGAGTATAGGAAATTATAAAAGAGAGAAATGATTTTTGTTTCAGTGAAGTCCTTAAGGATCTAAAAAATGATTCACTTTCATCCGCACGCTCATGACTATCAAGATATTTATCGATTGTTAATTGATCCTCTCGACATCCAGGGATTGAGAGCATCAAGACAATTATTCCTACGATTATTATTAACCCAGCATTTATGATGAAAGAGACAGCAACCTCATAATCAATTATCAATGGTGGCAATATTGCTCCGAGAGCTACCCCAATAATTCCTATAGGAGTTTGTATACCTGTAGCCTTTCTACGTTCTTCTGCTGACCGAAATTTATCTGGAAATAGAGATGAAAAATTAACAAAAAATATAGAGTTAAAAGTATCGAAGATACATGTAGTAGCTATAAACCAAATAAATAGAATCCATGCTCCAGACTGAGGATCTACATTCGGGGGTGTAAAAACAAGAATATAACACAATATATACGGGATCCCACCAATCATTATCCATGGAAATCTCCTTCCCCATTTTTTTGTAAACTTAAAAGGCCTGTTTGTTAAATACCCCACTAGGGGGTCATTAACTGCATTCCAGATAGCAAAAATAATAACCCCTAAACCAATAATTAACGGGTTAACACCAATAGTGCTGACATAAAAGAAATATAATAATGAAGTAAACGCCATCTCCATAAATTCGGTTAGGAATTTACCAAATCCATATGATGCCATATTCAGTTTTGAATGTTCAATTCCAATATCTTCTCCCATTTTTAACCACAGATCTTTAAATTAAATTTATTAAATTAGATAAGAATTAGATTTTTCTATTTTTATATGTAATTATTTTTTTAAAAATAATGATCAATTCCAAAACTATCTAAAGATCTATTTTTTAATAAAGAATTTTTTAGGGGATCGACACTTTGGACATCTATATTCTTTTTCATCTAGTTCTTCGAAAAGTTTGTCTTTCTCATCATTAACGTAAATATAATTACATATTTTACATCGGTATATAGAAATTATTATCTCCTCATTAAAATATAATTATGATTTGCTTTTTATTTTAAAATCTTTTTTAGAACCTTTGCAATTTGGACATTTCCAATCTTGCGGTAAATCTTTAAAGAGAATACCCATTTTAGCCTCATCATATTCCACACCACAATTATTGCATATGTAAGAATATAACTCTAATAATTTTTTTAACTCCTCTCTATCAACGTCTTGTTCCATTTTATTATATACAAAAGACATTGCTTTATTATCACCGAATAAAATAGCTCCCTTTAATTTATTTCCCTTTAATACCAATTTTTGATAACAGCAATCTTTTTTATCAGATTTTTTTAAGATTTCCCATGCACCACCTTCTTCTTTTGTAGGATCTATAATCCCCATTGAAGTTAATTCTAAACCAACAATTTTAAGGGTGTTTTTAGGGGTTGTTCCTCTATAATCAACTTTTTTTAATCCAAGTACGGAAGCTGCTACTATTTTTGATTGCTCCATACATGCTGGAATAATACCCCATATTTGATTTTTGTATTCTATGCAATCTCCAACAGCATAAACATCTTTTTCACTAGTTTCCAAAAATTCATTAACAATTATTCCCCTATTAGTTTGAATACCAACTTCTTTGGCTAAATCTATTGTGGGGGTGATCCCCGCCTGGATTAGGACCATATCTGTAGTTAATTTTTGTCCACTTTTTAATTTGATTCCCGATACTGTTCCATTTCCTAAAATTTCTTCAGTAGCAGCATCTAAAACTACTTTTATTCCCCGACTTTCAATTTCCTCCTTTAACATTAGACCACATTCTTCATCTAATTGTCTTGGTAATAATCTTGGAAAGAATTCTACTACTGTTGTATCCAAATTACATTCATTAATTTGATTTGCTAATTCTAATCCTAACAAACCTCCTCCAATTATAATTGCATTATTCACATTTTTTCTTTTAATATATTCTTTTATTTCAAGAGCATCAGCAATACTGCGAAGTGTAAACACACCTTTCTTTTGTTGTTTCATGTCAATTGCATTTTTAATGGGTGGAATATTAGGAGTACTTCCAAGTGCTAAAATGAGTTTATCATAAGATATCTCCGATTTTTCTCCTTCTATATATATTGATTTTGAATTTAGATCGACTTTTACTACTTTTTTATTTAAATGTAAGTTTATATGTCTAGTTTTATACCAATCTTCTTTAAAAACAACTAAATCATCAATGGTTACTTTCTCGGATATCAATTCTGGTAGTTTTACTCTCGTATAATACGGGTATTCTTCTTGTGTAAAGATCTCAATTTCTACTTCATCATTGAGAGATCTTAAATTTTGGGCAGTAAATGTTCCAGCAATATTGTTCCCTATTATTACAACCTTCATAGAATTATTAGTTTTTACATATTATTTTAACGTTTTTATTATAGATTGTAATCTAGAAGCATAAAATAAATGAACATGTTCAAAAATAAACTTAAATCAGATTCACTTATTTTTTAAATACGACAATTTTATAAAATTTAGAAAAAAGTGTTAATTTATGGAAAATGAAA
Source organism: Candidatus Hermodarchaeota archaeon (assembly GCA_048885525.1). Taxonomy (GTDB): domain Archaea; phylum Asgardarchaeota; class Lokiarchaeia; order Sigyniarchaeales; family SOKP01; genus Loki-b32. The sequence goes on from JBHLLP010000020.1 coordinate 33,497, forward strand.
GAATTTCTTATCATAAATCAGTTCAAAAAGTGTATGAAAGGCTTAAAAAAGATGGGATGACAAACATATGGGATCGTTTTCAAGCACAAGGTTTTGGAGGTGTCCCAGATAAGCGATGTCCATTTTGTTTAAAAGGTGCACGTTGTGATTTGTGTTCTAATGGTCCTTGCAGAGCTGATTCATCAATAGATAAACGCGGTGTATGTGGAATTACTGCGGACGGGATGGCAATGCGTATGATGCTTCTAAGGAATGTTATGGGTGCATCAACCTATCATTATCATACTGAAACAACATTAAAAACCTTGAAGGCTACAGTAGAAGGAAAAACACCATTTAAAATCTCAGAGCCAGAAAAGTTGAAAAGTTTTGCTAAGCGTCTTGGTTTAGATACATCTGGGTCTGAAAAAGAAATCGCACTTGAATTATATAGTTTTGTAAAAGAGGATTTTAATAGAGCTTATGATGAAACTAGTGAAATTGTTGAGAAATTAGCTCCACCTGAAAGACAAGAGGTATGGAAAAAATTAGGAATTTTCCCAGGTGGCCTTTATGGTGAAATGATGTTTTCGACTAGTTCTTGTCTTACAAATGTAGATGGATATTATGCCAGTTTAGCTCTTAAAGCAATGAGACTTGGGATTGCGATGGCATATCAAAGCCAAATTGTCAATGAATTCACTCAAGATATTTTATTTAATGTTCCAAGACCTCATATAATGAGAGTGAATCTTGGAGTATTAGATCCCGATTATATAAATATCCTTCCCAATGGGCATGAACCATTTTTAGGATTTGCAATGATCCAACTTGCTCGAAAAACTGAATGGCAAGAAAAAGCAAAAGCTGTTGGTGCAAAAGGCTTAAGAATAATAGCAAACATTGAGACTGGACAAGAAATGATACAAAGATGGGAAATGGATGACGTCTTCTATGGATTTACAGGAAATTGGATTATGCAAGAAGCCATTTTGGCTAGTGGTTGCATCGATGCATTTATTTGTGATATGAATTGTTGTATGCCAATTGATCCATTTTATGCTGAAAAATATAAATTCAAATTAGTTCCAGTTTCTGAAGTTGTAGCTTTTGAAGGGATAACTGAAAGGGTAGATTATAAGCCTGAAAAAGCTGAATCTCAAGCAGCTCAATTACTACAAATGGCAATTGATAATTTCAAAGAGCGTAGAACAAATGTTAAGCCCATTACTGATTTGGATATGAATGAAGCAATAGTGGGATTTTCAAGTGAAAGTATCCTTGCTGCTCTAGGAGGGACTTTAGAACCATTACTCGATTTAATTAAAGATGGTACTATACGAGGTGTTGCTGGATTAGTTTCTTGTACTACATTGAGAGATTATGGACAAGATGTACATGTTATTGAAGTGGCTAAAGAATTAATTAAAAGAGATGTTTTAGTGTTATCAATGGGATGTGGTAATGGTGCATTACAAGTTGGAGGATTATGTTTACCAGAAGCAAAAGATTTAGCAGGTCCAGGCTTAAAAGCGGTTTGTGAAAAACTGGGTATTCCTCCTGTACTTAGTTATGGAACATGTACAGATACCGGAAGAGTAGCTGATTTGATAGGGATCATTTCTACCGCACTCGGAGGTGTCCCAGTTCCAGATTTGCCAGTAGTTGCCGTGGCTCCAGAATACATGGAACAAAAGGCCACTATTGATGCTATATTCGCTTTAGCATATGGTCTTTATACATATGTCAATCCAGTGCCTACTGTTACTGGTGGTGCTGATTTAGTGAAACTTTTAACTGAAGATTGTAAAGATTTAACCGGTGGGATCCTACATGTAGAGACTGATACAAAAGAAGCAGTGGATGCAATGATGGAACATATAGAATCAAATCGTAAGAAATTAGGGATTTAATCCCCATTCCTAAATTTTAATTTAAATTCTTCTTTTAATTTTTTTTTCATTTTGAACATGTTCGAAATCAAAAATATATTTCCACCTATATTTGGTTTAATCATGACTGAAGCAAAACAACATAAAATTGTCAAAAGAAAAATTATTAAGATCGATGAAGATCTTTGTACAGGATGCGGGAATTGTGTGGTGGATTGTGCAGAAGGTGCATTAAAAGTAATCGACGGAAAAGCTAGAGTTATAAATGAAGTTTTCTGTGATGGGCTTGGTGCATGTATTTCTGGTTGTCCTGAAGGAGCCCTTGAAATTATTGAAAGAGAAGCGTTAGAATTCGATGAGGAAGCGGTTGAGAAACATTTAGAAAATATGAAACATAATGAACAACCTGAAACTGAACAAATAAAACAAATTATTTCTGAACATACTCACCAATGTGGTTGTCCCTCTACTCAAACGATGGTTTTTGAGGAACTTGAAACTCCTACAGAAGTAAATGGAAAGATTCAATCATCATTAAGACAGTGGCCAGTTCAAATGCACTTAATCAATCCTCAAGCTCCATATTATCAAGGTGCGGATGTATTACTTTCAGCAGATTGTGTTGGATTTTCCTACGGTGATTTTCATAGAGACTTCCTAAAACACAAGTCTATTGCGATAGCTTGTCCCAAACTTGACCAAGGGAAAGAAGTGTATATAAACAAAATTAAATCATTGATTGATGATGCAAAAATAAATACACTTACAGTTGCTATTATGGAAGTTCCCTGTTGTTCAGGTCTATTAGCTTTAGCTCAAGAAGGAGCTAATCGTGCAAATAGAAAAGTTCCAATAAAATACATTGTTGTTGGCATACAAGGAAATATTTTAAAAGAAGAATGGATATAATTTTTTTCATACTTTTTTTCTTATTTTTCAAATAAGACTTTCTTTTTAATGATTTTTCTAAGCATTACTGAAAGAGCTGATTTAGATTTTCCCAAATGAGTAGCTAATTCCTCTAATGAAATTTTTCGAGGAATTTCAAAAAATCCTAGAGAAATAGCTTTATTAAGTATGTTTGATTCATCAAATGTTAATTTACTTTTATCTTCTTCAATATTATAAGGAGATAAGCCAATTCGTAGTAATTCAAAATCAACATTTTTTTGCTCGAAAAGAGTTAAAAGTTGGTCTATCCGCTCTCTACTTGAAATTAACCGCCAATAAGCAAATCCATCTTCAACTCTTACCGGGAAATCGACAAGAACACCACATTTAATTATAGCGTATAATAAATAAGGATCTTTTGTTTTGACATTAAACTTAACTTGATTTTCTTCCTTTTCTAATACACTTATTTCAAAAACAGAAGGATGGTTTCTAATTTCTTCCATGATTGAATCTACTTTGTAATGCATTATCTCAATTACGCTATTACCAATAGATCGTTCAAGATCATAAGGAAGAAAATGTGAAATTTCCATTTTTAAATCAGGATAGTTTTTAAAAATTTCAGATATCCATATTTGTTCCGGAAACTTAATTTTTATTCTAGCTAAACTTGGTTTGCTTAAAGCCATCTTGAAATATTAGGATTTAAGATTTTAAAACTTTTATTTTATACAATAATGATTAATTATTAATAAAATCAAGTTAAATTCATTATTATGGTTGAAAACAAGAATCGACTTTTGGGAATATGTGGAAGCCCTAGAAGACAGGGAACTGAATACGCAGTCCAGTATGCTTTAAATTATGCAGCTGAAAAGTTTGGGTTTAAAACAGAGTTTTGGACTGTTAGGAATAAAAAAATTAATTTTTGCCTTCATTGCGACTATTGTATTCGGGAGAAAAAAGGATGTGTTAATAAGGATGATATGGAGGATCTTTATTCTAAATTTGAGGAAGCAAAATTTATTCTCTTAGGTACTCCAATATTTCAAGGTAATTTATCTGGCCAACTAAAGACGGTAATGGATCGGTGTCGTGCTATGGTTGCTAAAAATCCAAATGTGTTAAAAGATAAAATTGGAGCCGCATTGGCTGTAGGGGGAGATAGAAATGGAGGACAAGAAATTGCTATAAGAAGTATTTTAGATTTTTATCAACAAAACCATATTATATCAGTATCTGGTGGAGCTTTCGGAGCGAATTTAGGTGCAAGTTTATGGAGTAAAGATTTAGGTGGAGAAGGCGTTGAAAAAGATGAAGAAGGTTTGAGAACTATCCGAAAAGTTATAAAACGGTTAGTAGAATTTAAAAAATAAAAAATAAATTTGATAAAAAATTATTTAATTCCAAATAGTTTCTTGGCTTCTTTCTCTCTTAATCCAGAAACACCCCAGAGTTCTTTAAACCAATATTTACCTTTATGAATAACAACTGGCGTATTAACTATACAACCATCAGCATCACAGAATGTTTTTAAAAAATTATCATCATGTAATAGCTCATGTACAAATTCCTCCTCATTTATATCTCGTTCAATATATCTAACTTCATTTTCCTTTAACCATTCTTTTAATTCATGACAACGATGACAATCTTCTTTTGTTATCACTAGTGGTGTTTTTGCTTCCATATTATACGAATATTCAAAAGTAATAAAAAAGCTTATTCTTCTGAAGTATAAATTTTATAATAAAAAAAACGAAAAATCGATAGATGTATCACAGTAATTTCTATAAACCAAAATATAAGAATTGTTATTTATTACTATTAAAAATAAAAATAAATGATTGATTTTCGCTCTAATTTTTATATATTATTCAGTATTTCTTAATAATTTATTATGATCAGATTCTTATTTCTTATTCTTATTTAAATCTTAAGATGGATCAAAAAACTCGAAATGAACTTTTTAATCAGTATATAAAAACCCTATTTCATAGTTCTAGTTTTAAAGAGCGAGCAATTGCTGCACAAAACCTTAGCCAATTAAAAGAAACTCGTACCATCAACATGTTAGCTAGAGCTTTGAGATCAGAAAGAGATGATGTTGTTATTAACCAAATAATAGAAGCTATGGGGGAAATTAGAGACGCTAAAGCTACAATGCTAATTATTGAGTTTTTAAAACAAGAAGTAGAAAAACCAGAAGAAGAACAAGACAAAACAAGATTATTTATTATTATAGAAAGCCTCATGAAAATTGGTGATAAGCGGGCACTAGAACATTTAGGTATATTATTAGATTCTTGTTATAGTGATATTAGAAAATTAACAGAAGAAGCTTTTGAGTGTATCGATCCTGATTGGAAGTTAAATATTAAATCAGTTTAAATTAAAAAGATTTTTATACAAAAGAGGAAAAAATAAAATTATGGCTGAAGTTATAGAAAACTTGGCTCAAACTGTTGAGGGATCAAAAAAAAGCAGAAATATTACGCTTCTAACTCTATCTACTTGTATGTGGTGTAAAAAATGTAAAGCCTGGTTAAATGAACGTGATATACAATATAGATACGTAGATGTCGATAAAATTAATTTTGAAGATAAATCGAAAATTCTTGCTTATTTAAATGAGAAATATAATTCAAGAGTTTCATATCCATTTATGATATGTGATGATGAGCATGTTGTAGGTTATAACCCTGGTAAATATGAAGATCTAATGAAATCAGGAGGGAACTAAAATGGAAATGGAAACAAAAGAAGGTATGAAGAAATATGTTGAACAGGTAAGTAAGACAAACAATTGGATTCTAAATATGGATAGCAATACTTTTAACGATTTAATTGATGGGCTAGTAGAAAATAAGAAAACTATGGGTTATCAATCATGTCCTTGTCGTTTAGCTTCAGGAAAACGAGAGCTTGACAGGGATTTAATTTGTCCGTGCGACTATGCACCTCAAGATATTAAAGAATACGGAGCTTGTTATTGTAATCTGTATATGCGTGAAGATTTTTATGAAACAACCAAAAAAGATTATATCCTTGTTCCTGAGCGCCGACCTGTGGAAAAAGAAAAAGTGGTTATCGAATCTTTTAAAAAATAAATCTCATTCTATTTTACTTTCTATTGTTAAAAGAAGGTTTAAGGTTTTTTTCAATTTTTTTTATAAATAAAACCCTTAAATAATAAAGTTTCTCTATGTGAATTATGACAAAAAATGAAATATCTGATGATGAATTAGAAGAAGAACTTGATAAAGCATTCAAAGAAAGCGAGAGGTTAAGAGATCATTGTGGAACTCCTTTACCAAGTAATAAAGAAGTGGGTATACAGAGAACTGATGTTAAAATAAAAAAAGATAAATAAATCTCAACTAAATTTCTTTTTATTTATTTTTAAGCTTATTCAATTTTAATCAATTTTTCAAATATAAAAAATAAAAAGATTGAAATTTTTGTTAATAGGGTTAAGTTTCCTTTTCTGTTATTTTCAATTTGGTAATAGCACCAATCTCATTAAATTCACTAGGACTCAATTCAATATTTTTTCCCGTTAAAGAATTTGCTATAGTTGCTGCTAGTATCCCCCAAGGACATATAGAACTAACTAATTCTTCGGATTTCATATATGATCTGACAACTGAAGTTGAGCAATTTATTGATTCGACAGTAAATTCATTTTCGGAGATCCATTTTATTTTAAGTTTTTCGGCCATACCAATTTTTTCAAATTTTCTCATCGCCATTTCCATTGCTTCATTTAAATTACGATTCTTTAATTCCTGCATATTTAATCCAATTTTTTCAGCATAACGTTCTAAAAATTCATAGGTTTTAGGGAACACATATTTATATAATACTGGGGTTCCTATTAATTCTTTAGCACTACCTTCATAACCGAATGTAATTCCATGCAAAATCATAGATACCCCGTGTAGATTTCTCAATTTTTCAGATTTTCCACGTAAACTTCTTTTAAATAAAGCAATGAGATATAAGCAAATACCTCCTAAAAAGGGGATAATTGCTGTCCATAGAAATGAATCAGGGATTAAGTGTAAAGTTATAGGATAGAAATTGATTTTTGCATCATAATAATTAAAAACGCTAGTCCAATAGGATAAACTCCATCCAATTACACCTAATGGCCCAATAATATGTCCATATTTATAGATCTCATCTTTTTTAAACAATGCGATAGTGAATTTCAAGCTTACCAGCACAAGAGCACTAAAGCCTCCAATCCATGTATGAGCCCAAAGTCCAGAAGGAGTAAATAGATAAGGATTATTGGATTTTATATAGGAATCTAACATAATTAGACATAATACCGCAACGACATAAAAAATAAAAATCTCAATTCTTCCATACCATTTATGGAATTTTATTAAAATAACGTCACCTTTCATATTGTTTAAATCTCTGATGTTGGAAATTCCAATTAAAGCATTTGCTATAACAAAGCAATAACCTATCAGAGAAATAAAAACCATAAATTCTATTAAAATTGCTGACATTCAAATCAACTAATATTAATTGTCTATTACAAAATTATGGTTAAAATTAAATTAAATTATATGATTACAACTATAAATATGAATCTTTCACATATAATTTATATAATCTTATGTTAAAAGGGATTAAGTTTATTTTAATTGTTTATAAATATCGAAGCAAGTGGTTTGAATAACTGAAAAATCAGTAAAATCATGGATATTACCTATTAAAGTTAAAGCAAAATTATTAAAATTCAAACATATAGTTATTATTTTCTCTCCACCAATACTGGCATTAAACAATACTCTATTATATATTTGAGTACTTGCTTTTTTTGAAGAAGTCAAAAAACTAATTGTTTCCGGAATATAATTGGAACAATCATAAGTTTTATCAAAAATTTGTGAATAAAATATTTTACCTACCATATCTACAAGATATATTTGCTTGATTTTGGGGTTCCAAACAACACGTTCAAATTTTTCAATTAGTTTTTTAGGTTTTTTAATATATTTATCTTTTTCATTAAAGAACTCTAGTCTTAAAAAATCATCTTCAAATTTTTCTGATAATTGGTATTGTTTAACAATGAGAATGTTACTCCGAGGTTCAACTATTAAATTTTCATTTTGAACTGTGTTAAGAAGAATCCAATTTACTTTTTCATTAAGATTATTTTGATATAATAATTTCGCAGAATTCATAATTAGAGGAATGAGGAAACTAATTTTATCCTTGTTTACATATTGTCTAGCATGGATGTAGTAAATGTTACCTCCTTTCGGTTCGATAAATATAATGGCTTTTAAATAAGTTTCATTATCAATATTTCTTATGCAGTCATTTAATATATCCAAGCCATGTGAATTGATTATGGTTTTCACGTAATTATCAAAAATTTGAAATTGTGATACTTCCCCATTGAATTCTTTATTAAGGCTTTCTCTAAAAAGATTGATAAACTTTTCCATAATATCATGAATAACCGCGTGTAGTAATTCTATTAATTCATCATTTTTAGTAGTTATCACAAAAGTTAATTTTTGAAAAAAATCTTCATATTTCTCAAAAATTATTTTAGTTTTTTTCATTTTTAGGGATTTAATGTCTTCACCCCTTTCTACAGAAGCAAAACTATTCATCGCAGTTAAAAATCCACTAAGTAAATCATCATCGCCGATACCTTTATAGCCTTCTGGATGCCATTTATATAAAAGTGCTCCTGAGTCATTGATTATTAATAAATCATCAATCATAATTGTTTTAAACTAATATTTTATGATAATAGGTTAGTAATAGTTCTTAATTAGATAAATAAATGTCAAACTAATATAAATTATCCCTTTAGAATTTAGATTTCTTTATAAATCTTATAATCTTTAAGGTAAATCTTTAATTAAGAACTTAAATTTGAAATTCTTAGGTGGTTTAGATGGAAGAACGAATAAAAGGAAGGAAAAATTATCCTACTGATGAAGTAGATCCTACAAATTTCCTAAGTGATGAATCAGTAAGGGAATTAATTAATCAAAAAGATAAAATTAATTTCAGTTCCAACGATTATTATAAACTCTATAATTGTGTTCACTGTGGAGAATGCGAGACCGAAAATGAACGTATTTTATTAAAACAAAAATATATTGAAGATGGAAACACATTTGAAGGAATTAATGAGATGGTAGAATATTTTAAGGAATTTAGATCTCCTTATCCAACCAATAAAATGCGGATTAAACGATTTGAAGGAATTTCAAGGGAATCTGAGACCCTTTTATTTATGGGATGTCTTTCTACGATAAGAATTCCACAATATACTGAACATGCTCTTCAATACTTAATGCAACAAGAGATGAATTTCACCATTTTGGAAACTGAAATTTGTTGTGGATGGCATTTAAAAATTAGCGGGTTAATAAATGAGTATGAAACATGTTTAACAGAGAATAGAGAGATTTTTAATTCAAAAAAATTTAAAGAAATAATATGCTTATGCCCTGCATGCTTCTATCTTTTTAAAAATGAAATGGATGGACTAAATGCTAAAGTAAAGTATATCTCTGATTACTTGAAACCTTCAACTACCCATAAATCTGGTAAAGTAGGAGTGCAACATTTATGTCAGTTAATGAATAGAGGCAAGGAAGGCATAGATATATACATTGATGATATTCTTAGAGAAGCAGGTTATGAAGTTGTAGACTTACCACATTGGTGTTGTGGTGGGGGTTCTGGATGGATGGGGCGAACTGATGTAATTGAACGTATTGCACGAAAGAGAATGGCAGATTTTGATCTAGAGGACCTTGATTTTGTAACAACTTATTGTCCTTCATGTTGGTGGATTCTTCGTAGATTTAGTAAAAAATGCAGAATTCATCCAAAAGCTGTAGATTTATTTGCTTTATTATTATAAAATAGATTTTAATAAGTATTTTCGAAATTTATTAAAAGTTTTGAACTAATTTGCTCCTAGTATTTCAAGTATAAAATTTATTGAAAGGGAAACCCTCTAAAAAAAGCGTATTTACTATTTTAATGCGCTTTTTTTAAAAATTTTTTAAGAAATTTATTAAATTTAGTACTTTTTTAATATTTGACTAGTTTGGAAGAAAAAAAAGGTTTTATTGAAAAAGAAACAGAAAGAAAATATAAAAAGTTCACTTTAAGAGAATTTGGAGGAGCTTTTGGGGATTGGGGTACATTAATCCCATTTATAATTGGATACATATCAATTGTGGGTTTAAATCCAGCAGGAATCTTCCTTACTTTAGGAATTACTAATATTATTTTAGGGGTGAAATTTAATCTCCCACTTCCAGTTCAGCCTCAGAAAACAATTGGTACAGTAGCTATCTCAGAAGAGTGGAATGCGAATATGGTTATTTCCACTGGATTTGGTACTGGAATCGTATGGTTTCTTCTTGGGTTTTCAAAAAAACTTAATTATATCGTGAGTAAAGTTCCTATTATAACCGTAAGAGGTATTCAATTAGGTTTAGCTTTCATTTTAGGTTGGACAGGAATTTTATTATTTAGTGAGAATATAATTTTAGGTTTTATCTCAATTGCAATTATTTTACTGCTTATAAAGAATAAACCAATACCATCCGCAATAATTCTTACGTTTGGGGGAATACTGACAATGTTTTTAACAGGTATTATTACTTTTACAGATTTAAAATTTGGAATTCCAATATTATCTTTCCAAATACCTACATGGAATAATTTATTATTCGGAATGGTATATGCGGGAATTGCACAATTATTTCTGACATTAACAAATGTTATGATTGCGACTGTTGTATTGATTAAAGAGCTCTTTCCAGAGAAAGAGGGGATTGATGCTAACGTATTAGCATTTAATATGGGGGCGATAAATTTAATTAATCCTTTTTTAGGAGGTATGCCTTTATGTCATGGATCAGGAGGATTAATGGCTCAATATGCTTTTGGAGCTAGAACTGGAGGTTCTATGATATTAGAGGGAATAATGGAATTATTTCTTGGATTGTTTTTTTCTGAGACTCTATTTCTCCTGTTTACTGAGTTTCCAATGGCTATTCTAGGGTCTATGCTTATTTATACTGCCGTTCTATTGGGAAAAATAGCTTTTAGAGATTTTAATATTAAATCATTCCCTTTTATATTGATTTCTGCAGTTATTTCATTCGTATTTAATATAGCACTTGGTTTTCTAGTTGGGTTAATATTATATCTCATCTTTAGAAAATTTACTGAATAGCCTTAAGTTTAACTCCTAAAATTTATCTTTTGAATTATTAATTTAATTTTATTAGATTTTATTCATTAACTATTTAGAATAAGTTTTTTTTATAAATTAAATGAAAAATTCTTTTAAATGTGAAAGCAAATATTCATAATAGAGTTAATCGATGGGTGATTTTATGTTATTTTCTGAAAATGAAATGAATAATATAAAAAGAGAAATGGCTAAACTAAAGGATAAAGTTGTACTTAAACTATTTACTGATTTTATAACAAAAGAAGATGGAAAAAAAATAAGAAAGTGTATGGCTTGTGAGGGAACTTACGAGTTATTAAAAACTCTAGAAGGATTATCTGATGGAAAGTTAGAAATTGATGAAATATCAACTGAAGAGAATGAAGAAGAAGCAAAAAAATTCAATGTTACTAAGATCCCAGCAATATTATTCGTAGATGAAAATGATAAAGAAATTATTCGATATTTGGCACATCCGACGGGATCTGAATTTGTACCCTTTCTCAATAGTATACAATATTTTTCAGGAGTGAGACCTTATTATGCGGATCAAATCATAACTCATCTTAAAAAAATATCAAAATCAAATATGAAAATCTTTATAACACCAACATGTCCATATTGCCCTGCAACTGTTCCAGTATTAACCTTATTCGCAATAGTTTCGAAAGGAAAGATTTCAGCAGAAATTATTGATGTCAACTTAAATCCAGACATTGGCATGGAATACCAAGTCCAAGGTGTCCCACATACAGTAATAAATGAGAAGGATCATATTTACGGTATGTTTACGCCTCAAGATTTACTTGACAAACTCACCAAAGGAGAAAGAGATTTTGGAGGAATGTATGCTTAATTATATAAAGGTGATTTTTGAAAATGTCTCAAGATGATAGATACAAAGAAATAATTAAAAGAGAAATGGCTAAATTAACGAAACCTGTTAAATTAAAAGTATTTACTTGTAAAGAAAAACAACCAAATGGAAGCCAGATAAGAGAGTGTATGGATTGTAATCAATTTTTGACATTGTTAAGAATTTATGAAGAAAATTCAAATGGTATGTTAAGAATTGAAGAACTATGTATTGATGACAATCCAGAGTTCGCTATAAGATATGATATTTCGAGAGTACCTACTATCTTATTCATTGATGACCAAGGGAGAGAAATTATTCGATATTTGGCTGCTCCTCAGGGAGGTGAAATTCAACCTTTTATTCAAGCTATATTTGCCTTTGCTGGTGCCCAAAATTATTACGAAGCGACAATAAAGCAAAATTTAGACAGAATTCAACCATCTACAATAAAAGTAATGATAACTGAAACTTGTCCATACTGCCCTCAAGTTTGTACTATAGTTAATAACTTTGCTATTGCATCTAATGGAAAGATAAGAACAATTATAGTTGACATTATTGCAAATCCAGATATCGGTCAATATTATGACGCAGCTGGAGTACCGTATACTATTATAAATGATCAAAAAACCTTGGTTGGAATGGTTGGTCCAAATGAAATATTAAGAGCTTTGATTGGAGGTAATATACGTGTTCAATATTGATATGGAAAGTATTGATTTAGAAAAAACATATGATCTTATCATTTTGGGTGGTGGTCCTTCAGCAATAGGATGTGCTATATATGCGGCTCGATTTGCAATGGATATTTTAGTTATAGGCAAAACTTTTGGAGGATTAATTGCAACAACTCATATTGTTGAGAATTATCCAGCTATTAGATCCATTAGTGGTCAAGGATTGATGGACATGTTTAAGGACCATATGGACTCACTAAAGATCCCTTACATTTCAGATGAGATACGGAGTATAGATAGAGTTGATGATCACTTTGAACTCCACTCTTTCTTTCAAAAATTTAAAGCAAATTCACTTTGTATAGCAACGGGATCAGAAAGAAGGAAATTAGGCATTCCTGGGGAAGAAAAATTTGTAGGAAGGGGTGTTTCATATTGTGCAACTTGTGATGGACCATTTTATAAAGATAAAAATGTTTGTGTAATTGGTGGGAGTGACTCCGCTGCAAAAGAAGCTTTATTTTTAGCTCAAAGTGTAAATAAAGTATATATTATTTATCGAGGCGAAGAAATTAGAGCTGAGCCAATAAATAAGCAAAGAGTGTATGATAATGATAAAATTGAGATAATATATAAAACAAAAATCGTAGAAATCAAAGGAGATACAACGGTTAAATCTGTAATTTTCGACAATGGAAAAGAGTTTAAAGTAGATGGTGTTTTTATTGAGATAGGGTCAATTCCCAAATCTGAATTGGCAAAACATATTGGGGTTGAAACAAACGAAAAAGGGGAAATTAAAATTAATCGTAAATCAGAAACTAACATTCCAGGTATCTTTGCTGCAGGAGATGTTGCAGATGCTCCTTTCAAACAAGCAATTACAGGTGTAGCTGAGGGTGTAATAGCCGCATATTCTGCTTTCGATTATGTTAAGGAAATGAATATTGAATATTAATAGAATTTTTTTTTCTCATCTTTTTATTACTTTATTAAACTGTTTGACAATTTGGTGAAGCTTTTTTTAATTTTAAAAAGAAAAAAAAGAAATTATTCAATATTAATTTCAATACTGTGGAACTCGGGCTCTTTAAAAGGGACCTCAATCTTTAGAAGTCCGTTTTTATAAACCGCTTTTGCCTCTTCCGGTTTTATGGGACAACAAACAGTATAGGAACCTATATAAGTTGTATCTTCTGTTTCTCCTTTAATGAAAAAGCTATCTTCATGCATTTTAAGTTTAATTGTGTCTTTTTCTACTCCAGGTAATTGAATTTCAATCTTGTAAGTATTATCTTTATCATCAGCCCAAGAACACACCTCTGGAGACATTAAATACTTTTCAGTTTCTTTTACTTCAGTCATATTTTTCACCTTAAAAGTAATAAGTACTAATTAATTTCTAATTAAATGCAACTTAAAGAACAGATTTAAAAGTTCCTTTTATAGAATATGAAAAAAAGCTAATTTCTTCCTTAATAACAAAATTGGAATCTATGATTATTTTTAATTTATAAAATGCCATTAATTATTGATTCGAGACATTTACTATTGATGATTGATCAAAAATGATCCAATAGATAAAATTCCTACTATTTTTTCCCAATAATCTTTGATTTCCCATTCTTGTTTATTTTTTACTTTTTCAGAGATCTCTTTAAACATATCCCTAATCTTTAGTGAATCAAAATAAGTTAATATTGGTGCGATGACAGAAAGCATATATTGCTTTTCCCCATATCTTTCACTTTTATCAGGTATAGAATCGAAATAAATATACCCTTGCTTTTTAATATTCTCAATATTTAGTAATATCCCTTCTGCTTTTGTAATTTTATTATGTCCATAAATAGAAGTAGCGGCATGGAATAATTGTTTACCAATAGTATTAATCGAGATAGAACAATCTTTATCAGAAGGATAACTCACCTTTAAAATAGGACCCGCAACATCATCCCAATATATTAATAATAAACATATCATCAGTTTATCTTTATTTAAAATTGAGGGTTCGATTTTGATATTTAAAGATGAGAATAATTGTTTAATTTCTTTATCTATTAAATTAGATTTTAAGTTTCGATTAATTTTACCTGATATTGATGCTAGTAAATCCTCCTTATTAAATGGTTTTGTAATATAATCGTCTACTCCTAACATTTTTCCTAATCTAATATCTTCAGGTGTAGATTTTGCTGTAAGAAATAAAAATGGAATGCGATTCCATTGAGGATAAGATGAAACAGAATAAAAAAACTCATATCCATTCATTTCTGGCATCATAATATCACTAATTATTAAATCTGGAGCTGTTTTTATTTCAAATAAAAGTGTTAATGCATCTTTGCCGTTTATTGCAGTTTTAACAATATAATCGTTTTCTTCTAATAATACTTTTAAATGAAATAAGATATCTTCATTATCGTCAACTATGAGTATTACAGGTTGGGTTTTAGATTTCATAACGATTCCCATAACTGTCTTATAGTGAAAATATCAATTAAAATTATATTTAAATCTTAATTTAAATATTATCCCTTCTTGGAAAAAAAATAGAAAAAGTTGTTTCATCTCCTAATTTGCTTTCAATAAAGATTTCTCCTTGGTGAAGCTTTATTATATCCTTTGCTATTGATAACCCTAATCCGGTTCCAGCAGTATCTTTAGCATTTAAACCTCTATAAAATCTTTCAAAAATACGTGGGAGTTCTTCTTCGCTTATCCCTATACCCCGATTTTTAATTTGAAATAAAATCCCATTTTTTCCTTCGGGATTAAATTTTCCATTATAATTTTCAATCGCATTTATCTTGATAGTGGTATTTTCATATGAATATTTTATTGCATTATCAAGGAGAATTCGAAAAACTTGATCAATTCTTTTAATGTCCCCGTTCATATTGATATCTTCATTAATATCAATTTGAAAGGTAATGTTTTTTTCATTAGCAAAAGGAGTTAAAAATAATTCTATATTTTGTAATAATTCTAAGGGATTATAGTTTTCAAAATTAAGCTCTATTTTTTTTTCATCAATTTGAGAGATTATAAGAATGTCTTCTGATAAATCTTTTAGAAGCGATAGATTTCTTTCTCCTGTCTCAAGAATATAATTTTGAAGTTCAGGAGTCAGTGAATTTTGTTTTTGCTTATATAAATCTAATGACATCATCAGAACGGTTATAGGTGTTCTCAGTTCATGAGAAACTGTCGACACCATGTTTTTAATTCTTCTTTCTGCTAAGATTCTCTCCGTGATATTAAGACCATAAACATTAAGATAATTTTCTTCAGCAATGGGGGTTATAGTAAACGAATAAAATTCTTTATTTAATTCAAGCTCAATTTGTTGAATTTTTTGAGTGTGAAAGACTTCTTCTATTACATTATTTAAACTAGGAGGTATTTTATCCCCAATCTCAATATTAAACAATGTTTCACCAGCATGATTTATATATAAGACATTCTCATTACTGACTCTTAATATTGGATTTGGATTCTCCGAAGGAAACTTTGCTATACTCTTAATTTCTTCTTCTGCTTTTTTGCGTTCAGTAATATCTCGACCAACTGCAACTATATAATTAATATCTCCTTGATCATTAGTAACAATTGAGCCTAAATATTCAAAGGGTATTTTTTTCCCATGTTTCGTAATTAATTCCATTTGAATTGAAGTATTGCCAGTTTCTATAGCCTCACGTGTAGCCTCTTCAGCTTTTATTAAATCTTCTTGGCTATAATAAGAATCTGGTGCTTTCATGGATAATATTTCTTTATCAGTATACCCACTAATATCATTAAAAGCTTTATTCCATCTTATTGCTTTACCTGTCAATGGGTTAAACACGAAAAAAGTATCCATTTGTGCATTTAATGCAGTTGTTGTAAAGTTCTCACTCTCTTTTAATCTTTTGAATAACGTATATAAAGGATCTTCAAGCCCCTTTTTAATAATTGCTAAATAAATAAGATAAAAAGAGACTATTTTAAAGAGGTGGCCTATTAAATTAGATAAATCATATGTGCCAATATATAAAGTAAAAGCTAACTCCGCGGCCATAGTTGATATAATCGAAAACATTTTAAGACGGAAGGTAGTTAAATTGAGTTCTTTTCTATCTCTATATAATATTATTATTGATATTGCTAGAAGTCCAATAATTATATATTCGCTGATTATTTTAAACTCGGTGAGACCAATCCCTTCAATATAGCAAACTGGAAAAAGCCTAGCAAAAATTGATATTACCAAAATTGTAGTAACAACTGTATAGCCAATTACCAGATTATTTGGATTAACTTTTTTATACATTAAAAGAAATGCTATTAGAAATGAAACAGCTTGAAGATATCTAGCAGCGATCCATAATTGAGCAGGTAAATTTGAAGTATATCCTTCAAATATATTCATCCCAGTGTATGCTAATGTATGGATTAGATCGATTGAGCCTATATATAATAGACTAACTCCTAGAACTAAAAATATTGAGCTCTCTATATTTTTTCGAGAATTCCATCCAATTGCAAAAATTCCAAATGCTATAACTACACTAAATAATTCAGCTATAGTATGAAATAGAAGATAACTGTAGAAGTTTGTTAGATAAATAAGAAATAATATTAGAGCAAAAATAATTATATTTAAACTGTATTTCCCTCGACTAGTGATTTCTTCTTTTATTTCTTGTGAATACATGTTATTATTATATATCAATATTATTTTCGTTTCGATAATAATAAATATTCTTTTCTAATATATTTTAAATCATCAAATTATTAAAAATCGCTAATATGACTAAATTTAATGCAATCATAGGACTTTAGTTTTTTCGAAGATCGCATATATTGTCGTCTTATTTAGGGAATATGTAAAATTTGGTGGAAAAGTTTCCTTAATTTTCAAAATAAAAGCATTTATTACTTCTTCATTTAAATTGGAGTCAAATACTAAATCAGGATCAAATTTATGTAAGAATACTGAAAAATCAATATTATTCTGTTCCTTAATTGAATCTAATACTTTTTTTAGATATTCAAGTGCATTATTGTAATGTTTAGTATCTTGAATATCAATTACATATATAATTTTATGAGTTCCCTTAGTGAATTTGTCGAAATCATTAAAATAATCGTCAAGATAAGCCTCCTGACCCCCAAGGTCCCAAATTGCATACTTTGATTTTAAGGCTTCAAATAACTGCACATCGAGACCTTTAGTAGGCATTGGATGATTAAAAGCAGAAATACCCTTGATACCCTTTAAACAATTTAATATTGATGTTTTCCCACTATTATGTAATCCAATAAGTACTATTTTTATTGATTCTTCCAATGAATTCTCTTTTTTTTGCGAGTTCATATTTTATTATGATTTTAAAATAAGCTTTAATATTAAAAGATTAAGATAACAATTCATTTCTATCAATGTCTATTAAATCTTTAAGTTTCTCTGTATTAATATCTGCTACTAATGAATTTATGTGAGAGAGAAGGGTAAAGATATCAATATTTTTTATCTTATAGTACTTAATATTATCTTTTTTCTCAAAATCTATAAGATTATTATCAACTAATATATTCAAATGTTTGGAAATTGTTGATTGAGGTCTATCTAGTTCATTTTGAATTTCTGAAGAGTTTTTCTCACTACTTTTTAATTGATCTAAGATTTCCAATCTTGTTGGATCTGCTAATACTTTTAAAAACTCAACAGTGTATTTTCTTAGTTCACTCATTTACTGAATAGAATATTCTTTTTCCTAGTTTTTAAAGCTTGTTTTAATGGATTATTAATGTATTTATAATAATATAAGTGACACAAAGGTTTAAATATTATGTTATCGTAATATTTATATATCATGGTATCGCGATAATTGAATATTTTATATCGATTATATTTATAATATAAATTAATCAGGGAGTAGTAAATGATAAGTCAAAAAATTGGTATTGATGATATTGATTGTAAAATTATGGATTTGATTCAAAAAGAACCCACTCTCACACATACAGAGATTGCGGGGCATGTAAATCGTAGTCAACCAACTGTAGGAATGCGTATTAAAAAGCTTGAGAAATTAGGCGTGTTAAAATACCAAGCGGGAATAAATATAAAAGAAGCAGATCTCTGTTTTGGTCGAATTGAACTTCAAACTAAGAATCCAAAAAATGCCATTGAAAAAGTAAAAAAATGTCCTTTTCTTTTAAACGCATTTAAATTATCAGGAGATTCAAATATAAGCATTTTAACCGTAGGATTAAAGATTAAAGACATTGATAGAGTTGTTAACGGAAATTTTCGAAATGACCCAGATGTTATTGATGTTCATATTGATATTATTTCTGATGTTGTAAACGATTTTGTATTGCCAATGGATTTAAATTTTGAATATGGAGAATTTTTATTTAATAAGAATTGCTGTGGTAAATGTAATTGCTCAACTAAAATTTGTTAAACAAATAGAATAGTTTAATCTATGGTTAAAGCTTTCAATTTACAAGCCGTAGTACAGATGTGACATTTTACACATCTGTCCTCACGGTCCTCCACCACAATACACTTAGGTGTAGATTCTTTATTTATTACCTCATAAATACCCCTAAAGCAAGCCTCTTCACAGGAAAAATCTTTACATCGCTCACATTTTGAGGTATCAATATGATGAAATTTATAACTTATAAGAGCATCTTGATCGTAAGGTTTACTCATTATGATTACCCAAATAATAAAATCTTTTTATCTCTTAAGGTTATATTCTATAATAAAACCTCTTAATTTTGGATACAAATATAGTCTAAATATAAGAGATAATAAAAAATTAATAAAGAATTCATGAGTGGGAGTAAGCAAGCTCTTTTTGAAATTCCAAGTTTGATGAAAGGCATATTTGTTTCAAGACCAAATAGATTTATAGGAGAAATCAAATATAAGGGACGTATTGAGACTGCTCATATACATGACCCAGGTAGACTCAAAGAATTACTTATTGATGGGGCTGAAGTTTTATTTACTCATTCTCGAGGTAAACTAAAATATTATATCAAAGCTGTTAAAACTAATGATGAATGGATTCTTATAGACACTGCTTTACATTCAAAGATTGCTCAAGAGGTTTTTAGACTCTTACCAGAATTTTCTAATGTGAAAAAAATCAGAAAAGAAGTAAAAATTGGAAATAGCAGAATAGATTTTCTACTTGATGAAGTACCATTGGAAGTAAAAGGAGTAACGTTAGTAAAGGATGGTATTGCCCTTTTTCCGGACGCCCTTACTGAACGTGGAGCGAGACATGTAAAGGAAATTACTGAACATAATGGAGTTTTACTCTTTTTAATATTTTGTAGAGCAAAGAGTTTTGCTCCAAATTGGGAGATGGATTCTAAATTTTCGGAAAACTTAAGTGAAGCAAGAAAGAGAGGTATTAAAATACTAGCATCCCAGATAAGTTTTGATGGAAAAATAGTCTATTATGAAAGAAAAATTCTATTATCTGATTTTTAAATAGTCTTCGCATATAACAATAATATAGATTTTTCATAGGAAGTCAAAAAAGTAAAATCTTAAAAAGAAGTCTATGTTTATTAAAATCGGTTCCAAATCCAATTTTGAAATGAAAAATCGAGGTTTTAAAAAGTGGTATTATTAGTATCAATTACTCGTTTTCCAGTAAGTAAAGCAAAAGTAGTTTCAGAAAGATATATTGAAGTTGCTAAGAAATATCCTCCAGATAGATCCTTGGAGAAAGTTATCCTCCGAATGGCTGCTAGAGTAGTAGGTAATGAAATTGAATCTATATCAGTGACGGAAGTCAAGGAAGGAAAATATGAAGAAGTATTAAAAAGAGCTACAGAACAGCAATTACTCTATTTTGACATTGAGGGAATGAACTTCCGAGTCGATACTTTTTTCTCAGGAGTAGAAGCTTTGCCTATGATAGGGCTCGAGATGCCAGAATAAATTAGCAATTGAAAACTTAAACTAACTAAATAAAAACACTTTTTTTTTAATATTCTTAAACTAATTAATTGTATTTCAAATCTTTGTTTATTAGGTTTAGAACTCAAAAGAAGGTATATTAATGTTTTTTAAGTTCAATTAGAATAATTTGATTTCAAAAGATATTTCTACTTTTTTTAAATAAATTGAGTTTTGTTTTCTCATTATATGGAATAGGATTATAGCTAAGATCTAATCTTTCTAAATTTTTAAGATTCTCCAAACATTTTGTTTCTGTTATACTATTACTACTGAGATCTAAATGTCTTAATTTTAAGAATGAATCAAGCGCTCTAATCTCTTTAATATTATTATGTTTAAGATGTAATTCCCACAAATTGATTAAATGTTCTATACTTTTAATCTCAGTTATTTCATTTTCATTTAAATCTAAAATTTCTAAGTTCTTAAGATTCTCCAAACCTTTTATCTCTGTAATTTTATTAGAGTTGAGATATAGATATTTTAAATTTACTAATGAGTCGAACCCTTTGATTTCTGTTATTCTATTGTTCTCAAGATGTAATTCCCATAAATTATTTAGGTTTTCAAGACCTTTAATTTCAGCTATTTCATTACAATTCAAATATAATACCTCTAAATTCTTCAGATTTCCTAATCCTTTTATCTCCGTTATCTTATTCGAATGAAGATATAGATCTCTCAAGTTTATTAGTGAATCAAGTCCCTTAATTTCAGTAATTTTATTTGCACCAAGAAAAAGAGTATCCAAATTTATAAGCTCGTCTAATCCTTCAATTTCTGAGATCTTACTCTCTTGTATATATAATATTTCCATATTTGTAAGATAACCAAGATTCCCAATTTTTTTAATAAATTCGGGACTTTCAATAGTTAAGACTTTTAAATTTTTCAGACTATCTACACGGGAGAATTTTTTAAGTGAGGAACCGCCACATATATTTAGTCTTATAACCTTTTCTAAGCCCTCAATTTCAGTGAGACTCTCAACTTCTATAGGAAGATCTAAGACGCCACCTTTAACAGGAATCTGCTTTCCCCGATAAATGACATATTCCACTGAATATTTGTTAACCATTATTAAGAAAACTAAAGAAATCCATATATTTAAATTTAAAGTCCACCTAAATTTTGAGTAATCATTATTGCGAGAGTTCAGAAAGATTTTTTAAAAAAAAATGAAAAATTTTCTCCTCAATTTTTGTGTTTAGAGGTTGTATTAATAAAGACTAATTTTTTATCAATATGAACCAATTTTTTATAAGTTGAGAAATTATTACATAATTAAAGTAGAAAAAATAGTCAATGATCTTATTATGATTTCAGAAAAATTAAAGCTTGATGATATTGATAAGCAAATAATATCGCTTGTTCAAGAAGATCCTAGTCTTACACATACAGAAATTGCCACAAAAATAAATAGATCACAACCAACGGTTGGTATGCGTATTAAAAAGCTGGAAAAGAACGGAATTTTACAATTTCAGCCAGGGATCAATTTTAAAAAAGTAGATTTAAATCTCGCTACTGTAGAGATAAAAACAAAGAATCCGGAAGAGATAATGGATATGGCGAAGCACTGTCCCTTTATGCTTAATGCGTTTAAACTTTCAGGGGAGCATAACATTTGTATTTTACTCGCTAGTTCAAAGCTTCCAAAGCTTGATAATATTGTTAATTATCATTTTCGAAATAATCCTCAAATAAGTAATGTTTCAATGGAAATTGTACTTGATATTGCGAAGGATTTTGTACTGCCAATTGATTTTGATTCGGAAGAACATAACCCTACACTTGAAAATGGATGCGGTGAGGCTTGTAAGTATAAAATTGCTAAGGCAAAAGGATTGGTAAAATCAACTAGTAACTAAATTTTTCTGTCTTATTAAATCTAATAGTTATTAAAAAAGTTCTTTTAGTTTGATTAATCTTCTTCTTCCTTATTAAATTTAAATTTAGGTAAATCTTCTACTATATTACAATCGGGGCCACAATACCTTCCATCGAAATTTTCGATTTGGAAATCGATTGGCACAACAAAATCATGAATAGATTCAATTAATATATTAGTTTTAACATTGATAACATTTTCATCTTTTCTAAAGCACAAATCTACTAGTTTTTCAATAGTTTGTAAATCTGATGCAGCGATAAAGCAGAGTACGTTAAATTCCCCCGAAATTTTGAATGCATGATTAATAAAGGGGCAATTTTCAATCTTTTTAACAATACTATCAACATCTTTAGTAGAAATATAAGCAATAGCAACTTTAATATCAACTTCTTTTATATTAAAGCCCACTTGCTTTGTGAGTAGATGCTTCCTTTCTAACTTTATTATTCGAGCACCTACAGCAGGTTGAGATTTTTCTATCTCCTTAGCTATATCACTGTGGGTGATATCAGGATTTCTTTCGATCATCTCGATGATTTTTTTGTCGTCATCATCGATACTCAATAATTCATTAAATGTTTTTTTCTTCATTTTCATTTTATTTCATAACCTCACGTTAATTTAAACTTAGTTTTAATGAATTTAAATCTTTATAAAGAGTCCAATTATTGAAATAAAGAATATTTAGTCTCAACTTTTTAATTTATAAAATCTCTCGAATTACAATACATTTATAAATATATTAATAATAATTATAACTGCGCTGAATCCTACTAAACCAATCAAGAATTTCAATGGGTTTCCTTTCTCTTTTTCGGGGATTACTTCCCTAACAATTACATATAAAATCACACCAGAAATGAAGGAATAGAAAATAAATAAGAGTTCAAAATTAACTGGTAAAAACGAAATTAGTATTAATCCAATTATTATTCCCGCGAAGGCAGAACTGCAAGAAAGATATTTTATAACTGGATTTTCTTCAACCTGTTGTTCTTCATAAATTTCGAGATCAGTGAATATAAGATGTGCTTCAGATCGTTTAGTTACAATAGTTCTGAAAAATGCGTATATGAAAAAAAGAATTCCCCCCACTAACTCAATTCGTAATAAGCCTACTAAAATAAGGCCTACAAGAAAGTGATAAATATAATCTGTTACAAACCGGAAGTTAGTTAGCTCTTTATTAATCTTATTTTGAATCTTAATTTTATAGTTATTGATTTCTGTTTTCATTTCCTCTTCTTGGTCATTTAATTCAGATAATGTCCGAGCTATTTCTCTTAGAGCAATTTCATCCAGATGTTCATGCGTTAATTCTTTTGTAAGAATTTTTTCCATGTTATGTTCAACATTTTCTAGGATTTTCTCTTTTTTGATTAATTTTCTCATCTTTTTTTGAGTCCTCATCTCAACTTTCTGTAAAATTAATTTTTCAGATACATGAATAAATGAAAAACCAATAAGTACAAAGAGATATTCAAATAGTTTTAAATGAAAAGGAAATTCAGGTAATCTTTCAGCGATTTCAGGAAGCACTATTAAAAAGAAATAAGATACTGATATTCCCGCTATTAATGATGCATGAACTTGAATAAGTTTATTTTCAAAATAATCTGCGATAAAAAATAAAACACCAAAAATTAAAGCAAGAATCAGAACTATTATTAAATTAACACTCATTAATATTGAAAATAGATTTAAAAATTATTAAAGTTGTAGTAGTAAACTAGAATTATAATATTCTGATTGATTGAGATAAAGACATAGTGGTAAAAAAAAGCACTTAGGTGAAATTTAATCCAGTTTCTAATCATAACTTCAACCGAAGATAAAGCCTCAATGAATATACGTGACAAATTTTTGAATTCCAAATCTTTTAAGTTTGAAAAAGTTGATTCTAAATGGCATGATAATCCTGTTTTTAAACTAAAACAAGATTCAACTAAAAATGAGATCTTTTTGGGCTTAACTAGGGATCCTCTTATTTTTTTGAACAATTTAAAATTAGAGCAATCCGAATTAAAACCGGATTATCTTATTTTTGCAAGTCGTCATACCTCAAAAACTGCTCGCCCAGCATTTTTAGTTCACACTACTGGTAATTGGAGTAAAGATGCTGATTTCGGTGGAGATCCTCAAGATTTATCAAAAACAAGTGCTTTACTTCATAAAGCCGGTTTTATATCGTTAATTGAACAAGAAATTCCTAATACATTAATAGGATTCTCACTTGATATAGAAGTGACTCATCATGGCCCTACAATCTTAGATAAACCTTTAATTTTCATGGAATTAGGAAGTAGTAAGTTAGAATGGAGAATAGAAGATGCAGGGGGGATATTGACAAATACCATCATTAGTGCTATTCAGAAATATATTGAATATAAAGAAATGGGAAGCCAAAATGTAGGTTTAGGTTTTGGAGGTACACATTATGCTCCAAATTTCCATAGATTAATTAAAAATCAAAATCTTGCCATGTCTTTTATATGTCCGAAATATTATATACAAGATTTAAACAAAGATTTGATTTACCAAATGGTAAATAATACTCTTGAAAAGGTTGATTATTTTATAATCGATTGGAAAGGGACTAATTCCGAAGATAAAAAACATTTGATGCCTCTTTTAGAAGATTTTAACATCCCAATAAAAAAAACAAAAGACTTCTAATTCGAGTAAAACTATAAAGTTCAGTAAATATTATTGAGATTCTTCTTTAATTTTCTCATAATATTTAATTAAATTTTTGAAAACATAATTAGTCGGAGAGAATCCTTGAGTTGCAGTTTTTAATAGTATTTTTTGAAGAAAATCGCGATACGTAACGTTTTGATGTAAAGTAACATTTAATTCTCTGATATTGAAGAAGCTTCGAAAAAAGAGGGTTGGAAAATCAACTAGCGGTTGAAGTATTTGACTATAGTATTTTTTGCCTTCTTCACTTAACTCTAATTCCTTTTTTAAGGTATAAAGATAGTTTTCCCCTTTCTTTTCAATACTAATTATTCCATCTGATTCGATTTCTTCCATGAAATTAATGATA
This sequence comes from Candidatus Hermodarchaeota archaeon, assembly GCA_048885525.1. GTDB lineage: Archaea > Asgardarchaeota > Lokiarchaeia > Sigyniarchaeales > SOKP01 > Loki-b32. The sequence goes on from JBHLLP010000020.1 coordinate 58,967, forward strand.
TCAATTAGTTTTAAATCTTTTATATTTAATTTATTTAAGCTATCAAGAATTTCGGTATCCATTTGCCCTTTTAATTTAATCAAGGTATAATTTCGAGCAATTATATTGTATTTCAATGGGACAGTTTCATGATCAAGTTTATTATATTGTATAAGATTTCCTAAAATTTCTTTTGCAATGAAATATTTTAATATTAATTGATCTTCCTTAGAAAAATCATTTTTAAAAATTTCAGATTCAAAATATGAACCATATAAGGTTTGTAATAAGGTCTTTACTGAATAAAAACCATCTAATGTTGCTTGTTCTATAACTTTTAAGGTCACAATTCTGTAGTTAATTTCATTTAAGAATTTATCTTTATCAAGAGGTATTTGGCGAATTATATGGGGTTCGCTATTAAGAGGTCCCAAGTATTCATCCCATTTTTTCTTAAAACGAGGTGATTGAGTTTTTACAATGTTTGAAAGTTTATAAACAACCTCACAAAGTTTATTTAAAAATTGTTGTTCTGAGACTTCAGTCATCCAGGAAATACCTTAACCTTTTTCGATTTTTTTTTGAACTATTAATAATATTATTAACCTATATACTTTTAAATTTTCAATAAAAATTCAAATGAGATTATTT
>JBHLLP010000021.1:0-58409 GCA_048885525.1 Candidatus Hermodarchaeota archaeon
AAAACAGAATTTTAGAAGATCCTACTATAGATCTTAAACTAAATGAAAATTCTTTGCATAAATTCTACAATTTTCCAAAATACTACGATAAGGCTTTTACTAGAGATATAAATAGTGATATATCTTTTTTCAAAAAGTGTTTTCAAGATTATTCAGATGTTGAAGTCAAACGAGTCCTTGAGCCTGCTTGTGGTCCAGGTATGTTCTTAGAAATTCTACCAGAATATGGATATTATGCTTTAGGATATGATTTAAGTCCAGCAATGGTCGAATATACTAAAGAAAAACTTAAAAAATCTGGAATTAATATCAACCAAGCTGATGCTATTCAAGGAAATATGACACACATGAAATTTGATGAAAAATTTGACGCTGCTTTTATCTGTATAAATAGTTTGGGATATTTAAGAAATGAAACTGATATTTCTTCACATTTTAAAGTTATGGCTGAGTCCTTAAAAACAGGTGGGATTTATGTTGTTGAAATAAGTTGTAAATGCGATGATATTAGGAATGAAAAAAAGTTTGATGATACCTGGTATGTTAAAGAAGAAAATTTTGATTTAGAATTAACTTGGGCAATCAATTGGTATGATTTGGAGCATAGAATCAGACATGTAGACTTTCATATGAATATCAATGATAATGGAAAAAGATTTGAGGTTGACGAAGCTCATGAGCTTCGCTTATGGATATTTGATGAATTCAAAAATTTTTCGAAAGCGGGTGGATTTGAAATTGTAGGAATCTACAATCAGAGTTATGAAAAAATAGCTGAAAATCTCCCTATTACTGGAGAGTTAGGTGCATTATTTTTCATTTTGAAAAAGGTAGTTTAAATATTAATTTTAAATATCCCTCTCAAAAAATTATCTTTTTATTAATAATAATTTTAAACATTAAAAAACGAAATTCGGGTTAAGATTCATAATTAGCAAGATTATCGAGATACCATTTATACAATGAGGGAATATCTTCTATTTTACTAAACTTTATCGATTTATCAAGTAAAACAATAAAGATTTTATTGTTCCTTCTGATTGAATTCAAAGTTTTATCATCCTTGATCTCTACTAATTTGTTATTTTTTAGATCGATAAAGAACATTAAATAATGTTCAATGAATACTTTTGCTGAGTCCAATTCATACTCTATTTCTTCTTTAAGATCCCTAATAAAAAGTTTTAAAGTCTTTTCTATATTCATCCAACCCTGAATATAACTGCTTTGGGTCTTATTTAGAACAAAGTATTTCCCAATTATATCTTTTGAATGCTGTTTATTCACATTTATTTCATTTTTTGTCAAAAAAATCCTCTCCTAATTTTGCTTTTATAATATTAAGAAAATGAATTCTTCGAGAAATATTTAACCATTTTTTTTTAGTTATGATATTAAGCTTCCCCTGTGGCATACTTAACTCTTCTTGTTTTGGTTATATTCGAAATATAAAATTGTTGGAAAAAATTTTAAAAGTACCTAATTAAATTAAACCTTTAACAGATCTCTTTTTTATCATTTTTACCACTTTTTTACTTAAGAATCCAGTGGAAAAGATTTCTGCGAATTCTAATCGGTCAAGATATAGTCTTAAACTTTTAATTTTATAATTTTGATATTCTAAGACTTCTTCTATCTTGACACTTAATTTCTTTTCTTTGTTAAAAGTTATATTTATGATGAATTCTTCAAAAAAGATATTTTTCTCAACCATAATAATAATAGTCTCGAAGCTTATTGTATCGAATAAGTTAAAAAACCAATTAAGCCATTTTTTTGGGTTAGAATACCCTCTTAGTTTTAATCCAAGAATTTTAATTTCACAATCTAGAGAGAAATAGTGGAGCAGTTTATCTACATTTTGATTTTATAAGTCATTATCAAGTTCTCCCGCAAGTTTAACAATTTTATCTTTATCTTGATAATCATTCATTTCAGAATTGAAAATTTTTTTATATTAAGGAAATTTTATATTTAAAATAGATTATAAATATAGACCTTCAGGTATTTTGGATATTTTTTACCAATGCTTCATATAATTATTAATATTTAGAATTTGTGTAGGCTTTTTAATATTAAAAGTTACTAATCTAAATGGTAGAATACAAATAAAACAAGGAAAATTAAAATGTCAGATGAAGAGCTTAGGGATCAAATCAATAAAATAGCATTGGAAATAGAGAAAGTTGATGAAACCGCAAAAAAAAAAGAAGCTTATGTTAAAAAGAGACTTGATGAGGAATTTGATCCAAAAATTGAAGAAATTGAATCACAACTGCAGAGAGAACACGCAATACTTGATGAAATATTAAAAAGCATTGATAAATTAGAAGCAAATAAGAGAGAAATGATTCCCTTTGTAAAAGACTTAGAAAAAAAATATAACAACTTGAAGAAGGAAAAGGATAAAACCTTTAATGAACAATTAAAAGCAATTTCTAAAGAAAAGAAAATGAAATCAAAAGTGATTGACCGAAATATTAAATTAATTGAAAAAGAGTTAAAATTAGCTGATAAGAAATAACCTATCAAACTTATATTAATAAAAGTATCAAAGCATAAAAAAAATTATAATGAACCTCCAAAATTTAGAAGATAATATAAGAAAGGAGATTCATATACTTCGTAATTTAGGGGAGCATGCAAGAGAGGGTAGTGATCATCTTTATTATAGATCTATAAGTAAGTTTACTCTAGGTAGGTAAAGAAGGTGAAGTATCAAGAAAAACAGGTTTTTGAAATAATATGTAAATATGATATTTATACAGAAACGGAATTCTTACACACTCTAGATATGGATAACCTTTATACTGAGCATTATAAAGACAAATTCATTTTTAATAATAATTTCGCTATTTTAGAAGTTATAGATATGCGTAAATAGGAATAATATTAAACACCTGCTATGTTATAAGTCTAGTTAAAGAAATAATTCTAGAAAATAGATTAATATAAGTTAGGTATTAAGCGTTAGGCATTAAATTAGATAAACTGAAAAATAATATTTGTTAATCATTTCTGCTTTAAAGGAAATAGATATTAGATTCAAAAAATTAAAATTGTGTATACACAGTAAAAACCTGACAGCAAAATTTAATAATTTTATATATTAGATAATTTTATAAACCTTATTGTAAGTTATGGTTTTTAAATTCTTAGAATGATGCTTTATTTTTCAATGGTTAATTTTTAATTTCTAAACATAAAGGAACTTAAAATTGAATGGTATAAAACGGCTTTTAAGTGTAAGATACGTTTAATTTATTTAACTATAATTAATACAAAGTAGAAAGCTTTAAATATAAATCTAACAATAATTATCAAAAATTTAATTATTATATAAATTTAAAAAAATATAAGGAGACGTATAGAATTATGGCAAAAAAGAAAGCACCTAAAAAGAAGGCTCCCGCTAAAAAAGCAGCTCCTAAAAAGAAGGCTCCCGCTAAAAAAGCAGCTCCTAAAAAGAAGGCTCCCGCTAAAAAATAAATTTAATATATTTAAGATTCTACATTTTTTTTTAATTTTATAATATTTCTAATGAGTTTTTACTAAAATTCTAATTCATTCAAACGGTACTTTTTTTCCAATTAAAAGTACATATTTCTATTGAAGTATCATATTTGAAACTATAAATATATTGAATTCATAATTAAAATATCTTAATAAAAAATATATTAATCATGAAGACCACAATTTATTTCTTTACGGGAACGGGCAATTCTTTAAAAATTGCTAAGGATCTTGTAGAAAGATTAGAAGATTCGGAACTTGTACCTATAGCAAAGGTTTGGGAAATGGAGAAAATTGAATCGATGAGCGATAATGTCGGTTTTATTTTTCCACTATATTATTCGGGTTTGCCTAAAATAGTCTATGATTTTTTAATCAAAGTAGATCTTAGTAAATCTAATTATTTTTTTACTATTATAACCAGTACAGGAGATATTAATGAGCAGCCTATACAACAGTTGGGGAAAATCTTGGAATCGAAATCAAAAAAACTTAATGCTGGATTTTATATCACAATGCCCAATAATTATATAATTGGATTTAATGCTCATCCAGAAGAAAAACAAAAAGAGTTTTTCGATAAAGCAACAAGAGAAGTCGAAAATGTTTTCAAGATTGTAAAAAATGAAAAAAACAACATTACCCAAGACATTCTTGAAAAAGATGTAAGTAGAAGTGAAAAGGTTAATCAGACTTTTCGAGAGGAAGTCCATGAAAGCGATAAATCATTCTTAGCTGATGATAATTGTAATAGTTGTGGATTATGTGCGGATGTTTGTCCAGTAAATAATATAAAAATTAAAGAAGGTAAACCTCAATGGCAACATAAATGTCAACTGTGTTTGGCATGCATTAATTTTTGCCCCGAGGAAGCTATTCAATTTGAAAGAAAAACTTTAAACACGGGAAGATATCATCATCCTGAAATTACACTTCAAGAAATAATAAACCAGAAAAAATAGACCTGGTGCTTAAAATAATTAAAAACTTAATTAATGTACGTTGCGAACACTATAAAATAAGCTGAAAGATAAAAATTAAAAATGATTTACATTTTATAGTCAAAATAGGTTATAATTAAACTAGGTATTTCAAATAATTATGATTAAATCAATCTTGGTTTGTGATTCTCAGGGTTATCCGTTCTATTCCAAGAAGTTTGATCCAAATATGGAGGAGATAGATCCTACGATTTTTAGTGGTTTAATATCAGCTATCGGAGCTATTGGGAAAGAATTATTTAAAGAGGAAATTGCTACTATTTCTTATGGTGAGAAATATGAAATAACGATTGTTACGAGAGAACTACTTGGGGATCAAAAGGTTATTTATTTTGTTTTTTTAGTTGAGGGGGTTCCTGATCTTAAATTAATGAAACAACTAAGTACCAATATATTTATCGAAACTAAGCATGTGTTAAAAGATCCCTCTGCTGCAAAGTTGGATATTAAGGAAAAGGTAGATCGAATATTGGCAAATATATAATTATTCTGGTTTTATTTTAAATTATTTAGAATTCTAAAACTATTCATAATTTTTAGTCTTTTCTGCACAAGTTATTGATTCTTATGGTTCTTATACATTTATGAGAATATTTATAAAGTAAAAAATCAAAATCACTAATCATGAAATCTATTAAAAATATTTATAAAAAATTCAAATCAGAGCTCGTCTTATTAACGGTGATGTTTTTATTCTTCTTCCAGTTAGTTGGTGATTTAATTGAATCGATTTATGTGTTAGAACTTTTAGGGATGGGAATGGACGAGAAAGTACTTGGTTTATTTTTTATACTAACACCAGTTATCATGTTAGCGTTTAGACGTAAGATTCCGAATTATTTCTACGAAGCTACAATTGTAGTAACCATAGTTGCACGGCTAATATCTCCTTTTTTAAATTCTGCGACTAAAATCATAGTTTCAGGATTAGGTGTCGGATGTTTTATGTTATTTCTTCCTTCAAATTACTCACAAGGAATAAAACATAATAGCATAGAAAATGAGGAAAAGCTAAGTCTAAAATTTGGTGCGGGGCTTGCTTCAGCTATTTTACTTTCAATTACTTTTAGAACGCTTAATTCTACAGCAGATATTTCAACCTATGGAGTATTTCAGATAATTGGATGGGTTCTTGCAATAGTCGTTTTTCTAATTATAATTAATCAGTCTAAAGAAAAACAAAGCGGTAAATCTAGGAATAATCTTAATGAGAGTTCTCCTATATCTCAAGGAGAAGAGGGTTCAAAAACAAAGCAACGTTTTAAAGGGGTTAAATTACTGTCACTTGGGCTTTTTAGTGTTTTAACTCTCAATTATTTTGCTTTTACTAGTCCAACTGTTATTTCAAGATGGACGGAAGGAGATTATATAGCAATAACAATTGCTATAGCAGTGGTGATTGCAATAACTACGTTCATATTAACATTTAAACCAAACATTCTTAGTAAACTCAATTCACGCATACTTTGGGTATGGAATGGTATATTTGTGCTTTCACTAGTTTTAACTATTGCTGTCCATACATTTCCATTTCCTGCTAATCCTACTTCTAATACAGTAATTATAAATCGACCAATCGGTTGGTACTATTATATACCATTAGTAATAATGATAGGATTATTACCGATAATTTTTATTGATTTTACGCTTCTAAGTCGAAAACTTATTAATCAAAAACCTAGTCCATCAAAGTTGGGAGCTGGTTTCGCAACAGGTGGTCTATTTTTAATGTTGATGTCGCTTATACTTATTTTTACGAACGTTTGGGGCTATGTGGAACCAGTAAGTAATATATTTCGAAATTTATTTTGGCTTCCTTTCTTACTAGTTGGTTTAGCAATCCCTATTATGGGAAAAGCCATTTTTAAAGAAAGATTATTAGAATTCAAGTCACTATTTACCAATGTACGGGATAAAAAAATTGTAGCTTCTTTCTTGGTATTATTATTAATAGGAACTAGCGTTTCAGCTTTAGTTTGGGAATTACGTCCTAAAATACAAGATACAAGCGGGATAACCTCTATTACTGTAATGTCATATAATATACGACAAGGAGTAGATTTTTGGGGAGATAAAAATTTTGACAATCAATTAGCAATAATCAAAGCAGTTAATCCCGATATTATTGGTTTACAAGAATCTGACACTGCAAGAATTTCCTATAATAATATGGATATTACCCGTTATTTCGCTACTCATTTGAATTATTATTGTTTTTATGGTCCAAGAACAGTAACTGGAACATTTGGGGCAGCAATTTTATCTCGATATCCAATTTTGAATGCAAAAACTTTTTTTAGCTATAGTAATGTGGATGAAATTGGTACAACAGAAGTTCAAATCAGAATAGGAGCGGATATTTTTAATATTTATGTAAATCACCCTGATGGAAATGCTGATGCCAAAACAGCCCATATGCAAGATTTATTAGATCATATTAGTGGTAAAACTAACGTAATTTCTTTAGGGGATTTCAATTTTAGAAATGATACCGTCTATTATAGTAATATAGTGGCAGAGTTACAAGATACGTGGGTAAATGCATCCTCTCGAGGAGTGATTGGTACTTATGATTTAGCGACTCGGATAGACTATATTTTTGTATCTCCTACTTTTACAGTATTGGAAACGCAATATATTAATAATTTCGAATCAGATCATCCCGCTGTTTGGACTGAAATTCAATTTTAATTACTGTTTTTTATTTTTTTCCTAATAATAGGCTATTAGAATGAGATTTTATTGATAATAGGACAATCTACTGAAGAATTTATCAATTAATTATTTGTAAATGGTTATAAAATAAATCTTCTACTAGAACCATTTAACTTTAAGAGGTTTTCGGGTGGGGATTCTGAAATAATGTGCTTTAGGATACCCTATGGCTAATGTGTATCCCACAACATGTTTCATTGGTATTTTTACAATTTTAGCAATTGATTTAAAATTATTAAAGAGATTAGTTATATATCCTAATGAACATGTACCTAATTCTAAGGTTTCAGCGGCTAACATTATCTGACCTGCAGCTAATGCACAATTTTCTTCTAATGATAAAGCATCTTTAGGAGAATGGATTATAATAATTTCAGCGTCCCAACGCCATACTTCTTCACCCTGCGTTATCCTTTTTAATCTTCTTTTAAACGAAGGAATAACTTTTTCAAGTTTCTTTATAAATTTTGGAGGGAATGTAGATTCTAAAGTTTTTCTTCCTTGAGGATCTTCAAAAGTTTCCACAAGATTCTTAACCAGATTGTTTAAATCATTAGAAATTTTTTTTAATATCTCACGATCTTGAACAACAGTAAAATAAACATTTTCTTGATTAGATGCTGTAGCAGAATATCTCCCTGCTACGTTTAAAATTTTCTCAATTAATTCTCTTGGAACAGATTTATCTTTAAATTGTCTTCGAGACCTCCTTGTTTGAAAAAGATTTGATATTGACTCAAAAGTTGGTAAATCTTCCTTCTTAGGAACATCTCTAAGAAACTTATCTTTATGAGTTTTTAAACGTATTGCGTGAGTGGGACAAACAGCGACACATTTTCCACATTCAATACAATATTCATCTGCTTCATCATTTAAACATAAAACACCTGAATCAAAATAATAATAATGACACTCATCTACACAGGCGTTACATTTAGTACAAGAATCTATATCTACAATTATTTTAGAATTTTCTAACATAAGAATCATTAATCCAAATTAGTTATATCATTAAATCAAAAGTTTAAATCTTACTTAAAGTTGTATTTACAATATTAATACAATATCTTAGCATAGTATAGTATTAATCCTTTAGCATTATTCCATATATTTTATTAATTAAATATAAATACGCACCATAAATTCTATTTTAGAATCTTTTTTTCTAATGAAAATAAAAATTAAATAATATGTGATAAGATTTATGGCGGAATTTAAAGTAATTACGCATATTTTACCATTAAAAGAAGCTAAAAAAGATTTCCATCCATATGAATTTGAAAAACTGGTTAATCAAGATCTTCAAGATGGTTGGAAAATCATAAATTGTGATGGAGTATTTATGGGTGGTGTTAGCCCTACTAATGGTATCCATTATTGGGCATATTTAATAAAGCACTAAACAAGAACTGTAACTCTTTTTTTTTAATTTATTTAATTGTTATTAATGGTATTTCCTGAAGATATATTAATTAAAATTTATTCTTTCCACTGGTAAGTAGACTCACAATATTGATTTCCTTGCATTAAGGTTTTATTGCGTACTAATTTAAGTTTTGGGTGAAAAGCTTTTGCCATAGTATAATCAGGAAAACAGCACATAGCATAACCAAGACCTGGTTCATTCATTTCTAAAAATGTTTTAGCCCAAAGACATTTTCTAAATTTGAATGTTAATTTATTAGAAGTATCTTCAGTAATATTAAAATCAAGGCAATGTTGCATGAATTCAGTGTTCATCTGTTCCTTGTAGATTTTCTTAAAATCTTCAAAATTAGTTATAGGTGCTTTATTTTTTAATAACCTTTTAACTAAGTTTTTACTTTTCTTTTTGTAGAGTTCTTTAATTTTCTCTAAAGCTTCAACTTGGTCCATGATTGGAGTTAAAGCTCTTATCATTTCAGTAATTCCATTAAATCTTGTTCTAAAAAAATCTTCATAAGAAATGACAAACGTTTCTTTCGATTTTGTATCAATATCTGTCATATCATAAATCTCGCTTTTTTCTATGTTTTAGGAAAATAACTTATCTCATATATTTTTGGGTTCTTCATGATAGAATAATTAAGAATTAAACTTTTTTATAATAGTTGAATAAAATGTTTTATACAGTACCTTATTTATTTAAAAAATGATAAAAAATTGAGTTATTAAAATGCGAATTCCAGAGAAAAAAGATATTATAAAATTAGTCGTTGTAATGGTTATAACTGCTGTGATTATGACAGCATTTTCGATACCAATATTAACCATTTCTTCTTTGGGTGGTGTTTTTTTTCCGGGAGATGGTTTTTGGAAGATTCCTGGTGAAGTGCCTAGATATGGTTCGGAAGAAATTCCAGGACTTCTTGATGAGGTAATTATTATTAGGGATGAATGGGGAGTTCCACATATCTATGGAGAGAATGAGTTAGATGTGTATTTTGCTATGGGGTATTGTCATGCTCAAGATAGACTATTTCAAATGGATATGTTTAGGCGATTTGCTAGAGGGCGGCTAGCAGAGATTTTAGGTGAATCTTTCCTAGGAGAGGATAAATTACATCTAGCATCAGGGATGGAATATTGGGCAAATATTAGCATTCAAAAAGTAAGAGAGATGCAAGCTTCAGGAGAGATTGATTTTATTCCGATTATTGAAAGATATCTTGATGGTATTAATCATTATATAAGTACCCACAGAGATTCCAAACCTTTAGAGTATTATTTATTAAATTTTGAACCATCTGAATTCACTCTATTAGATATGATGTCAATTTTAAAGTTCATGTCCTTTTATTATTCATGGGGTTATGAAGATTTATATCGATTAATCAATTTTAATGCTTTTAATGCTATTAATGCCAGTTGGTACCCAGAACTTTATCCCAAATATAGACCTTATCAAATTCCAGTATGTCCGAATTATGGGAGCTTTCTAAAAATTTCAGCTTCTAGCATGTCTGCTCCTCAAATTGAATCTAAATTAATATATACAGTTTCAGATTTTTTAAATAAAGTAGAACAAATAGACTCACAAAAAGAATTAATAGAATCCCAGTTTTCTCGAGGTTCAAATAATTGGGTTGTTGATGGTATGTTGAGTAGTACTGGCGCACCGATTTTGTGTAATGACCAACATTGGGGATGGCCACTTCCACAATTTCTTTATGAAACTCATTTAATCTCATCTGATAAAGACCTTAACTTTTTTGGATATACTGTACCTGGACTTACTTTTCCAATTGTAGGATATAATCAATATCTTGGGTGGGGATCTACAATATTCGTCGCAGATCAATTGGATTGGTATTATTTTGATATTTTAGATAATGATCATTACATCTATAATGGAAGTTCCTTAGAATATACAACAAGGAATTATCAAATTAAAGTGAGAGGTCGAGCTCCTGTAGAATTTATGGTTAAAGACACAGTTCATGGTCCTGTAATGAATGATATTTTAAGTAGTGGAACTATTCCAGACTCACTTGAAGATCCTGATATTATCTTAACTGCAAAATGGGTTCCAAATCAAGTTACATATGAATGGCTGGCTGTTTATAAAATGATCAATTCTAAGAATAGGGCAGAATTTGATAATGGTTCAAATTATTGGGATATGCCTCCTATAAATTTTGTATACGGAGATATATATGGAAATATCGCTATACGTCCTACTGGTAAAGTCCCAATTAGAGATGATTCAAAAATACCATCATGGTATTATGGAAATGGGTCACTGCCATATAATGGATCTAACGGAGAAGGAGATTGGATTGGATATGTACCATTTGATGAATTGCCTAATTCCGTTAACCCAGCTCAACATTATTTAGCATCTTCAAACCAGATTGCAGCTGGGCCAGAATATACAGACTATTTCTTGCAAAATGATTGTGCTGAGGGTTATAGGGCTAGAAGAGTTAATTATGTATTGAACAACTCGGCACCCGGGAGTATAGATATATCTTTTATGACAGCACTTCTTTCTGACGTAAATTCAACTATGGGTTTAGCATTTACTCCCCATATAATAAAGGCTATCGAAGATCATTATGGATTAAATCCTACTGGTCAAATAGGCAATGTTTTAACATTATTAAAGAATTGGGATTATGTAATGGATAAAGATTTGGCAGCTCCAACAATTTATCGTAAATGGCGTGATTATTTCAGAGAATTTACATTTGATGATGAATTTGAAACCTATAGCGCAATAGGAAATCCCAGATGGAGTATTTTGGAATATTTCATGAAAGAAAAAGAAAATTCACACTGGTTTAATAATATTAATACTCCTCTTATCAATGAGTCCCGAGATGATATAATATTACTCGCATTAAATAGTACTATTGAATGGCTTGAAAATTTTTATGGGACTGCTGATCCATCAAATTGGAGATGGGGAGATATCCATAAATATTATTTCACTAGTATAACCTATTTAGATGCATTAAGCAAAGGACCATATGATGGTGATGGTGAAGGATATACAGTTCATCCCTCAGGCGCAAATATTAGGGATGGTGTAGGATATTCCGGCGGGGGTGCTGCTCACAGGATAATTATTGATTTTAGTAATCTAAGTAACTCGAGAACTGTAATAGCTGGTGGACAAAGAGGATTATCGAATTCAAAACATTATGCTGATCAGTTAGAACAGTTATTTCTACAAGGAAAACTTCATTATACATATTCCGGATATACTACATCAACATTTCCATCAAAAATAATTGAATCAATCATATATTTAAATCCTATGGGGGGTTAAAAGCACATGAAGTCTAAAAATGAAGATTTTTTGATTGGGATTATTACAGCATTTCTCTTTGCCTCTATTATTACTATGTTGCCAGTTTGGCAATTAATTATAATCCCGGGAATTATCGCAGGGTTGCTAAATAAAACTATGAGAAGAGCTGCATTAGCAGGAGGAATTGGTACATTAATGGCTTGGAGCTTATATATGATATCTGGATTAATATTGAAAAATGTATATTTGATCTTCAACCAATTTGGGGCTTTGATTCTTGGGGCGGGTTTCGGTTGGTTGTTAATAATCATTGTTTTTTTGATGGGTTTTGTATTTGGAGTTTTAGGAGGAGTATTAGGATATCTATTAAACATAGTAGTCATCGTAAATATAAGAACAACAATCGAGAGAAATTCAGGAGAAAAATTATAAAACCTAAATTTATTAATTTTTTTTAAAGAAGTAATTTTTTATGTGAAATCAGTATTACAGAAAAAGCTATTAATAGAAGGAAACGTATTTTAGCATTAATAATTAGTGGAATTTATGTTGTTATAATTTTACCAATCATCGTCATTTTGGTTTCTTTATATATTGATTCGTTATTTAACTTTCCAAAATTTGTCCCTATTCCAATTAATATGATAATAGCTATTATTTTATTAGTTAATGGTTTTTTTTGGGCTATTTGGTCAAATATTGAGCTATATAGGAGAGGAAAAGGAAGTCCTGTTCCCTTGAAAGGAACTCACACTACAGTATTAGTTATCAAAGGTCCCTATAAATATACGAGAAATCCTATGATTTTTGGATATATTCTAATCTGGATTGGGCTAAGCTTTCTTATTAATTCAATATTTCTTTTATTAGGTTTTACTTTGATAATAATAATCCTACTAATTATCTTTGTTAAAGTGTGGGAAGAGAAAAATTTAGAAAAGAGATTTGGTAATTCCTACACAGAGTATTAAAAAAATGTATCCTTTCTCTTTCCTTTACCATCCAAGAAATATGGAGTTCATTAAAATTTAAGAGTTGGTTAATAAACAGAACAATTTTTATTTTTCTGATTTTGATAATAGAGGAGAAGAATAATTATAGTTTAATCATATAGGATAAAATAAAATATTAAATTAATATTAAAGAAATTTTATTAGAAGAATAAAAGAGGATCAACTTGAATATGGAAGAAGAAATTAAAAAAGTAGAAGAAGGAGCTAAAAAGAAAGAAACTTACATCATAGGTAGAGCCGATCAAGAGTATGCTCCTAAATTAGATGAAATAGAAGTAAAGCTAGGTCCAATTCGGGAGGAATTTAAAGCAGTTGAAAAATCTCTAGAGGATTTGAATATTAAGATAAAGATGATAAAAAAAAGGAAGACAGAATTAATTTTAGCAGCGCAGCCTTTAATGAAAGAGTTAAAAAATATTAATAAAGAAAAAGCAAAATATCTACAGAAGGAACTAAAAGCAATCACTAAAGAAAAGAATATTAAAAAGAAAGCGATTAAAAAATAATTATTATAAATAAAACCTATCTTTATTTAATTTTATATTGACTTTTCAGGAAATTAATGATATAATCCTTTACTTTATTACGATCGGGCAAACTAGCAACCATACCATATATCGCAGCATCTCCATCAGTAGATTCTCCTGGATTTTCAACAACTTCATTAACGGTTTCTCTGAGATCTTTCAAGAATGTATCAACAATTTCAGAATGATGAGGATTAACCATCATATGTAAGGCATTAGGGAATTGAATTCGGTCTAAATGCCACCCTTTCTTATCCAAAAGATCTCCTAAATGATAAATGTCAATCTTATCAGACGTAAAAGAAAATACGCTCATTACTGGTTCTCCAATAATATATAATTCTGGTATCTGATTAATTCCTTCAATTAACTTCTTTGAGGCATTCATAACAATTTTTGCTAAATTTAAATATCCATTCATCCCTAAGTGTTTCATAGCGGCCCATGCTGCCGCTATCGCTCCCCCTGGACGAGTACCTCTCATAGATGGCGAAATATAGATGCCTCCTTCCCAATCTGTATATACAGAAAATTGATGTTTCCATACTCTTTCTTTCCGATAGAGAATTGTAGATGCTCCTTTCGCACCATAACCATATTTATGAACATCGGCAGAAATTGAAGTTACACCGGGAACAGAAAAATCAAAATCAGGAACTTCATAACCCAGTTTCTTTACAAAGGGTAGCATAAATCCTCCAAGGCAGCTATCGACATGTAATCCAATTCCTTTTTCTTGGGCGATTTCACCAAGTTCAGAAATAGGATCTACTACGCCTCTTGGAAAATCGCAAGCAGATCCAACCATCATAATTGTGTTATTTGTTAATGCGTTCTCCATAGCTTTTATATCTGCACGATAAGTTTCTTTATCTACCGGTACTCTTACAGATTTCACTTTAAAATAGTCTGCTGCTTTTTCAAACGCGGGGTGGGCAGAGCTAGGTAAAACCATTTCTGGCGCTGTAATGTTTGGAAATTTTTCTTCTGCCCAATCTCTATACGTTTTTACAGCCATTAGAATGCTTTCGGTTCCTCCAGAAGTCATACTTCCACAAGATCGTTTATCTCCATTAAATAAGTCAACAGCCATGGAAATAACTTCTGTTTCGAACTTCTTTAGACTTGGAAAGGCTATTGGACTTAATGCATTCTTAGAGAAAAACATTGTATATGCTTTTTTGAGCATTTCAGTGTGTTCATCTGTCGCATGATATACTAAGCTCCATATTTTACCATCTCTCCAATTTATATCATCTTTACGTATTTGTTCCATTTCTTTCAGGACATCTTCCTCAGATAATCCGTTTTCTGGTAAAACAACTTTCGGTCTAGCCATTTTATTTTCACATAAGACTTTTTTTTTAAATATGTTTAGTGAATTTTAAAATAATAATTATTCTAACCCCTAATTCTTAAAATTTGAGGGGATATTTCCCATATTCTAAAGTAGCTTCAATCATCCATTTTAAGCGATCCACAGATATTTCGGGGTGAAAATTAGCTGGAGATAACATAAATCCACCTTCAGAGCCCAATGCTTTGATTGCATCTTTCACAGCTTGAATAACTTCATTTTTTTGTGCTTTTACCAAGATATGTCTAGTATCAATATTTCCAGATAAACATAATTTATCACCTACCTTTTTCTTGACAAAATAAGGATCTACTAAAGGAGGTTCTAAGCATTGGAGTGCATCGAAACCAGATTCAACTATAAAATCTAAAAGACTGGTAATGTCTCCATCAGTATGTAAGATATATTTTCCGCCCCAATCATGAATAGTTTCTGCTACTTCTTGATAACAAGGTAATAAATATTTATAAAAGTATTTTGGGTTTATCATTGGTCCTCCACTATGCGCAATATCTCCACCCTCTAAAAAAATTTTGGCACCACAATCTGAGTATGCTTTAAATACAGTTAAAACGAAATCTGTTGTGTATCTGAAGCGTTCCTCAATTAATTTCGTATCATTTTTCAAAGCTCTTACGAAATAATTCATTCCCATTCCTTGCCACACAGGTGGAAAGACTGACGTTAGGGCGTTTTGAGCAAATATACATATCTCATCTTTTATATCACGGCACTTCCTAACAACTCCTTTATAAAATTTTTTAGCTCTTCTGTATTCTTCTTTTAAATCTGGTTTAGGATATGCTTCCCAGTCTGCTCTATTTTTAATATATCCACCATAATAATCGGGATAAGGATTTCCGTCAATATTCCTTACTTTATGTCGCTTCCCAAATATATCTGTCATTTCCGTTTGACTTTCGAGGAGAAATGGGATATATTGAATACCAACTCCGTCAAAGCCTAGTTTATAGCCAGCTCGAACTGTTTTAGCAAAAACACCAATTTCAATATCATCCAGAATTTCATTAATTTTTTCTACCCATTCATCGGGATATTTTTGTTCCATTTCATCAAAAACATCAAATGCCGTTTTTTCTGGTTTTCCTAAGATTTTATCAGCAACATTTCCATCAATGTTTATTGTATGAGTCGGAATCCTATCTGGTTCTTCAAGATTCAATGCAGCCCAAATTCTTTCAAAACTATTCATATTGATAATTTCGATTTCGGATAATTTAATTATTTTATTATTTACAATTAAAAGAAGAAGGAATGTTCGTTTTTTCCAAAAATTTGACATTAAGAAATTTAATATATTCATAAATTATTTTTAAATAAAGGTGATTCTTTTTTGCGAGTAAATCATGTTGATTTTCTTCTTACATTTAAATGTACAGCGAAATGTCAACATTGTAGTTATAAAGCGGGACCAGATCGAACTGGATGTATTAAACCGAAAGAATCTTTAAAATATTTAAAAGAATTGACGACATTAAAACCGTTAGAATCTGTTTGGGTTCATGGAGGTGAGCCTTTTCTGTATTTTGATTATTTAGAGGATGTAATAAAACAAGCGAAAAATTTGGATATTCCTTGTAGAGGTGTCATTACAAATAGTTACTGGGCAAAAAACAAGAAAATTGCCAAGAAGAAGTTAGAAAAATTAAAAAATCTTGGATTAACAGCATTAACATTCAGCACCGATTTTTTCCATCAAGAATATATCCCTATAGAATATGTTAGAAATGCCCTTATGAGTGCAGTAGCACTTAGATTTGAAAAAATATTTGTAGATAGTTATTTCGTAGGTGAAATTACTTCGGATAATGATTTTAATCAAATAACGAAAAAAAATTTAGAGATATTAGGAGAAATTAAGGATGTTGAATACCATAGATTACCTATGAGTATAGAGGGGCGTGGTACTGCTTTAGCACAATATGCAAAATTAGGAGAAGAAATACCATCAGGAATGTGTCCAATGCCTTTCTGGATAGATGGAGATCTCAAAAACCCAGACACTATTGAAATTGATTGTGATGGTAATGTGACACTTTGTCCGGGAATTTGTTTAGGGAATACTAATATCCAATCTTTAACTAAAATTTTGCAAGATTATGATGTTGATAATCATCCCATTTTATCCGTTATTTCTAAGGAAGGACCTATAGGATTATTAAAACTTGCTAAAGAAAAAGGATTTCAGCAACCTCAAAAGTTTGTTAGTGAATGTCATATGTGTTATGAATCAAGAAAGTATTTAAAATCATACTATCCCTACTCTTTAGCCCCTAAATATTGCTATTAGTTATAATTTGTCAACTTATAAATTTAATTGAATAAAAAAAAAATTTATTATTTTATCTAATTTATTTTATTAAACCGGAAAGCTTTGTACTATTAATGTACAGTATCCAATAGAATTAATAGCAACAGTAGAACGCACAAACATAGAAATATTATGAGGACCAGCTGACCATCCTTCAATAAAATATTGTAAGGAGACTGATTGATAGTAATATGTATTGTTTCCATAAAATGTTCCTACTCGAGCAACTGGATCGCTTATTATTATCTCATCAAGATAATAATTAAAAATTAAATCTGATCTACCAGAAACACTTCCTTCTAAATAAGCAACTCCTGTAAATAAGAGATAAATTGAAGCTTGAGTTTTTAAATCTATGGTTAAAGACATATTTGGAATTGTTAAATAGGTATTTATAGTGGTCACATCGTAGATAGCTCCATAGTATCGGTACCAAGTTTCTTGTGGTTCTAATCCAATCATCTGTGATTGGATGTTATTTTGAGTGTTCCAAATTATGAATGCAAAACCAAGACCCCCAGCACCTAAGAGTATTCCTATTAAGCCTAAAATAGCTCCACCTTTTCCCATTATAATCGACCCTATAATTTTAGATTTTTAATATTAAGTTTTTTGGATAGTATGAAGGAATTAAGACGCATTAGTTTTAAACGTTTATGATAACATAACGAATATTTCTTATTTTTGGATGAAAGTATATTTTACATTTTTACTCCCAATCTTTCCAACTCTTTAACTCCTAAAGATTTTTACTTGTTATTTTTCATTAGTTTTTACTTATTACAATGTTTTAATTGAGAGTTTGTCTTTATATCTTTATTCAGAGAAAAAAAAAGTAAGAAATTTTATATTATATTGAACTTTGAACGAAGAGCGTCATTTCTGATATTTCATTTACAGCGGTCCCTGATGATACTTCCACTGTAACATTATGATTTCCTGCAAGCATATTTTCTATAGAATGCTGTAAATTTACTGAAAAATAATCTTTCGCTGAACCACCATTGAGACTTCCAACTTGAGCTACTGGGTTGTCAAGACGTACTCCATCTACTTTAAAAAAGAAAAATACTGAATAAGTTCCGGTAGCAGGATAAATCTCAGCCTGACAAGTAAATGACATATAAACTGAAGCAGTTGAGGTTAATTCAAATGAAATGGTTAAATTTGTTAATTCTAATACTGTAGCAGCAGGAGAAACCAGAAATGTGGAATAATCTGTTACGTACCATGTATCAATATTTTCACCAGTACCGACTTGAGTTTGGATTGTATTTAGTGAACTCCAAGCAATAAATCCAAATACTAGCCCTCCAGCTCCTAAGAGTATCCCTATTAATCCTAAAACAGCTCCACCTTTTCCCATTATAATCTACTCACGAATTTTTTGATTTTAAATTAAAATTTTTGGATAGTATGAAGGAATTAAGAAACTCTCATTTTAAACGTTTATGTTGGATTAATGAATAATACTTAATGTAAGATGAAAATATTTTAATAAGGGATTAATGATACAAAATCTTGAAGTTAATCATTTAATAAATGTTTAGAAATAAATTTTGATTTTATTTTTTTAAGACAATGAGCTATGATAAAATGGTTAAAGGAAAACCAGGAGATATAAAGTTCTTTTTAGGGAATGAAGCAATTGTTCGTGGTGCGATTGAAAGCGGTTTAGATGTCTATACTTATTATCCTGGTACACCCAGTTCTGAAGTTGGGGAAATATTTATGGATATTTACAAAGATGTAGGTATGAAATGGGTAGAGAGTAGCATTAATGAAAAAGTAGCTATAGAAGTCGCTGGGGCTGCGTACGCCAGAGGTGCTACAGTAATGATAGGTATGAAAAATGTAGGATTGAATGTTGCTTCTGATCCCTTATTCGCTCTCGCTACTACAAAACCAAATAATAAGAATTCTGCTTTAGTTATTTTAGTTGCTGATGATCCACAACAGCATTCGAGTGCTGTAGAGATGGATTCTCGTAATTATTTAAGACTTTTCAAAATACCCGCGTTAGAACCAAGTAATCCTCAAGAATGTTTAGATTTTACTAAAGAAGCATTTAAAATATCAAGAAAATTAAAGCTTCCCATAATGCTAAGGACAGTTACAATGGTCTCTCATGCTAGAAGTAATGTAATTATTGGAGAAATAAACCAATCGAGAATTGAACGTGATTTTGATTTATCTAAAGAAGTTAATGTCGCACTTAGACTATATTTTTTGGGGATGAAGGAAAATCATATATATATAAGAATGAATCAAGCTTTGGAAATATCTGAAAACAGTTCAATAAACAGAGTTGAAAATGAGGATGCTATAAATGAGTTTAATTTAGGAATCATTAGTAGTGGTGTATCATACAGTTATGTACTTGAAGCATTAGATTTCCTTGAAATGAAAGCACCGCTTCTTAAAATTGGTTTTATAAATCCCCTTCCAGTGAAAAAAATATCATCATTTCTTGAGAGATTTGATCAAGTATTTGTTGTTGAAGAAAACGATCCTTATCTTGAAACTCAGGTTCTTGCTATAGCTCAAATGAATAGCCTTAAAGTAAAGATTCATGGTAAGGATCCATTTTCCTATTCGAAAAAAAATTCATTATTACCTTTCGTAGGAGAATTAAATCCTACTTTAGTTGCTTTAGCTTTGATAAAAATCACCAACTTAAAACCTAAATTAAATTTAGAAAAAATTAATCAAGAAAAGTATGAAATAATCCAGAGAAAACCGATAATGTGTGCTGGATGTCCCCATAGAACAACAGGATATGCATTACAAAAAGCGGTTAAAAAATTAAAATCAAGAACAGGAAAGAATATTTTCTTTTACCAAGATATTGGATGTTATACTCTTTTAGCATTACCTCCTTACTCTTTTGCTAATGTAAAATACTGTATGGGTTCAAGTATAGCTTTGGCTCAAGGAGTTGCCCAAACAAGTGAAAGTCTGAATATCGCGATCATAGGAGATGGAACTTTTTTTCATTCTGGAATTCCTGCTCTCTTAAATGGAATATATAATAAGGCACCAATTTTAGTACTAATCTTAGATAATGGATGGATCGGAATGACAGGTCAACAACCTCATCCTGGAAGTGATACTCGCTACTATATAGGAGGAAATTACAAGAAGAGTATCGATTTAGAAGGATTTTTGCGTGGTACTGGAGCTAAAATTGACATAATCAAGCATAATGAAAATACTGATAAGAACTATATTTCAAATTTAAAAAATCTCATTTTTGAAAAAGGGTGTGATGTGTTAGAAAATAAAAACTTGCATGTTATTCTTATAAAGGACGAGTGCATTCAAAAAACTGTGAAAAGACAAGCAATTACCATAAGATCCGTTGATAATGAATTGTGTAATAATTGCGGTATATGTTATAGGCAATTTTTATGTCCAGCTATTAGTCAAAGAATCAATACTGCTTTTATAGATTCAAATTTATGTATAGGTTGTGGTATATGTGAAGAAATTTGCGCTAATAACGCGATTCATAAAGAGGAAGTATTATGACTTTTAATGATTATAATATTGTAATTACTGGCTTGGGTGGACAAGGTCTAATTCGTTTATTGCAGATATTAGGCCATGCGTTAGTAACTCAAGGATATAAAGTAATAACATCTGAAACGCATGGACTGAGTCAAAGGGGAGGTATCGTGACATGTTTCCTCCGCTTTGGCAATAAGTTGAATGCTCCAATACCAATGGTTGGATCTACAGATATGATAATTGCTCTAGAGGAAAGTAGTATAATAGAAGTATTAAAATATGCAAAACCTGATAAAAGTACTATATTAATTATATCTACCTACGAGAAACATAACATTATTGAGGAATATATTTCTTTAGATTATCTTTTAAACATGCTGTATGAAAAATCAGAAAAACTTTATTTTATTCCAACTATGGAAATTGCTTTAAAGCTTTCTAAAAATCTTAGAACTATGAATATTGTAATATTAGGCTACATCCTTAATTTTTTACCATTAGATAAATCAATTGTTGAAGAATCAATGAAACAATTTTTTAAAAAAGATACTTTAGAAATGAATTTAAATGTATTTAATGAAGGATTTAACTTATAAATGCTTTTGAAGGTTTGAAATCTTTTTTTCTAATTTTCTGATTTGAGATTCATTTCCATTTAAATCTAGCATATTTTTAAGAATTTGTAATCCTTGTTTATAATAATTTATTGCTTTGATGTAATCTTTCTTTTTCTCGGCTTTTTCACCTACTTTTAAAGCGTACTCAAGTTCCAAGTCTTTAATCTTTTTATCAAGTTCTAAAACCATAAATGAAATTCTCCCAACTTCATCCGTAAAATCAAATCCAGATGCCAAATAAAGTGCCATTTCATATTCTTTTTGCGCTTCTTTATAAGCTAATCCTTTTTCCGCAGTTTCAGCTTTTCTAATATAGGAATTTATAGAAGATCTAACTTCTTCTTCACTCATATATATTGCTTTCTCTTTTAACTCATTTATTTCATCTTCATTAGCGATTATTGAAGAAATTAATTCATTACGATCTATTCTCACTGCTCGTGATTCTTGAAAATCACTAATCGATTCTTCAGCAGTTTCAATAGTAGTGGGAAGGATAACATTTTTTTCAATTAGTTGATAAATTTCGTATAGAATTTTGTTTGCATCAATATGAACGATCCTTTGAACTTGGTCAATTAAATTTATAATAAAAAAGAATGTTTTTGAAGCAAGTAATTCTTTGGCAAAATCAAATATAGCTTTTTGAATAGGATTCTTTTTAATTAGTTCTAATTCATCTGGTAATAGGGTGTGAGTTAAAACCATAGGGAAAACTAATTTTACATTAAAATTATCTATAATAAAATCAATAGTAGTTTTGAAACGCATCTTCCCTTTTGTTATATGTTCTTCAATTTTATCAAGATACATACTCTCATAATTGCTTAAAAACTCAGATACAACAGTTTTCAAGCTATCAGATGCTTTATGATCTAAAACCAAACAGATTCTTATAAATTGGCCATTTTTAAGTAATATATTGAATTTTTCATATTGAAATTCATAAAATTGATAATACTTTCCTTCCGTTCCATTCCCATCTGAAGTAGAACTCGATTCTGAAAATGTGATATTTGCTTGAATAAACCCTGTTAATAATTCTGTATTTACTCCTGCTCCTGAAATTGGATAATCGACAAGAGCAAGCCCAGATTCTTTCGCCACTAATAAAATGTGTTTTATGTTTAAAACATCTAAAAATTTTTGCCATATTAAATCTTGGAACATCTGAATACGTTTTTCTTCAGAATCTATTATTGAGAATTTGATATTATGAGTAAAACTTAAACCTAATCTCTCAAGTTTAGCTCTAACACATTCCTTACAAAAATCTGGATATTTATCACATTTATCTTTTTCTAATCCACAATCAAATCCAATCGGACTAATTTGAAAATATACCATTTATTTTCAATATCTCTTTTTTAATTGTTTTTTATTCGATAAGAATAATTAAATAATTTGGCTCCTAAATTATTTTTACTCATATTCCCCGTAATCATATATTAGATTTATTGTTTTTATAATTTTAGAAACTCATTGATTCCGTGATATTATAACGAAAATTCAAGATTTAAAGGTTTAGATTAATGAATGAATAATTCATAATTAAGTAAAATGTGAATTATTTATCCATTTTTAATTCTTGGATAAATGAATTGATTTTATCAATATGATAGCCTTTCTTAATCTCTTTCTTTGTGATTGCTAATGTGCATAATGGTTTTTCATTACAAATTTCAGCCATATCTTCAAATGTTTCAGAACTTCCTTTACCACCAAGAGTACAGAAAAACAAAACTTTCTTAAATTTACCTTTATTAGCAGAGATGTATGTTCTTATTGCAGGTGTCATCCTTTTGTTCCATATAGGAGTTCCTAATATTATTAAATCATACAATTCTGGATTTTTTTGAAATTTTTTGATGGTAGTTAGTTTTTTTCTTGTTGCTGCGTACCCGCACTTAAAGAATCCTATGATAAAACCGGTTCTTTTTTTCATATCAATTATTTCTTCACTAGCACAATTTAAACTGCTTGAAATTATTTCAGCAATTTTCTTCGTAGTGCCTGTTCTGGAATAAAATGCTATCAATATATTCATTATTATCACATTTTTTCTTATTATTTTAGAAGGATGTGATCAATATTAAAATTCCTACAAAAATAAATATTGATGTCGAGATTAGTTTTAAATAAAATTTTGGCACTTTACGTGCAATAATAGCCCCAAAAAGTATTCCTAACCAAGCAACAGAGATTAATGCTAAAAAACTTCCTAACCATACTTCAATTGGAAAAACATAAATAGAAGCAAGTGTAATGGTTAATATTTGTGTCTTATCCCCTAATTCCATGAGAAATATAAATCCAAATCCGGCTATATATGGATTTCTTTTTAATTTAGGAAATTTTGATGTTGAATTTTCTTTATCTTCTGAATCACTATCATCTAAAGCAGAATTTCCAGTCTCATTTATATTTTTATGTTTCTCTAAATAAAGTTTCTTGAGATTGCGTGCTTCTAGTATTCCTATTATTATAAAAACGATTCCAGAGGCTATCGAAATTATAAAGATTGGAATAAATTGAGTTATAACGGCACCAAAAAAAACTCCAATTGTTACTATAAGAGCAAAGCCAAAGGTAACTCCAATTCCAACCTTATAGAATTTTTTATATTCTAATGCAAGATTGAAAACGATTAATTGAGTTTTATCTCCTAATTCACCAAGAAATAATATCCCATAAGTGATAAGAATGGTAAGAATATCCATGAATTTATGAATTAAACTTTATTAAAATCCGTTTCTATTAATGAATAAATTACACTTTAGGAAAGAATGTTAAAAAATTTTTTTAAAATCCTTTTCGAGTTGATTGCGGAAGTTTGGATGAGCAATACTTATTAAATCTGTAGCTCTTTGACGAACCGTTTTTCCTCGTAAATCTGCTATTCCATATTCTGTAACTATATAATGAACATCAAAACGGGAAGTTGTTACACATGCTCCTTCGTTAAGTTTAGGTACTATACGAGAAATTGTCTTTTTTGTATTTGTCGACGGAAATGCAATAATAGATTTTCCTCCTTGTGATAAACTTGATGCTCTAACGAAATCAACTTGTCCTCCTACTCCAGAATATTGCTGATAGCCTAGGGTATCAGAACAGACTTGACCAAATAAATCAATTTGTAGTGCTGAATTAATTGAGATAAGATTATTAACACATCCTGCAACTGTAATGTTATTTGTATAATCTACTGGACGCATTTCAACATTTGGATTATCATCTACAAAATCATAAAGGCGTTTGGTACCCATTAAGAAAGTTGCAGTAAATTTACCTGGATTAAGATTGTTAAACTTATTAGTTATTATTCCTTTTTCATATAAATCAACCACACCATCAGAAAACATTTCTGAATGAATGCCAAGGTCTTTTTTATCAGCTAAAAATTTCAAAACCGCATCGGGGATTGCTCCTATTCCTAACTGGAGATTTCCATTATCTGGAACTAATGAAGCAACATAGTTCCCTATTTTTTCTTCAATTTCAGATATGATAGGGAGAGGGATTTCTAATAAAGCTCTATCAGTTTCTATAATATAATCAATCTGAGATATGTGGATATGAGATCCTCTTGTCCGGGGCATTTGTTTATTTACTTCAGCGATTACAATCTTTGCTGATTCTGCAGCAGCCATTGTATAATCTACAGAAATTCCATAGCTTAAATTCCCATCATCATCAGGTAATGAAAGCTGAACCAAGGCAACATCAACAGGTAAAATATTATCCTTAAAAAGGCGCGGAATTTCAGAAAAAAAAACTGGAGTATAATCAGATCGCCCTTCTTTAATTGATTTTCGTGTTCCAGCTCCTGCAAATAGTGAATTATGCCGAAAATGCCTTTCCATTCCTGGCAGACAATATTTGCATTCTCGTAATGGAACCATGTGTACAATTTCTACATCTTTGAGTCGATCTTTTTGATTTACTAATTCATCTAATAAAACTATTGGCTCACCAGCAGCATGCCCAACTACTAATCTATCTCCAGATTCTATAACTTTGATGGCTTTATCAACTGAAGTAATTTTATTCTTATATTCTTCTCTCCAATCATTCATAATTTGATCTCATTAATTGGTTTTTTTTCACATATTATTTCTAATTAATAGATTGAATTTAAGTGAATAAAAGCTTTAAAAAAATTAGAAAATTAAAAAAAAATTGTTAAATTTAGACTTTTTACTTAAATTTGATATCTCTGATCAATAACAGTCTGAAATTGTATATTTGAATGAGTACCACCTTGATATCCTCCTCGTTTTGAAACTAAATAAAATTGAGCCATAGTGTTTTCATGAACTAAGGTAATACCTCGCCATTTATTATCATTAGATTTGAATTCTACTACAGTTCCAAATGCTATACCTTCTCTAAAAGAGTAATTAAAGTCCAATTTATGTAAAATTTTAAGAAGTTCATCATGATATTCAATTATTTTAAGTTGAGGTTTATCTTTAAACCGTAGTGCTTCTATGGAGAAAGCTTTGAGGATATCTTCACTCATTTTTTTCCACACTTCTGAATTCGCATAGAATTCAATACCGATAAACTCTCCATTAATGAACACAGCGATTCCACACTGATTTTCAACATTCTTGAAATGATTAACTATTTCTCCAGTTTCTTTTTCTGATTCCTTTGTCATTTCGAGATAGCTCTGCGTAGGGGCCACAGAAAGAGCATACTTCATTTCAGATCTATGTGATTGAATCTCGTCCCATACTGCACCTTGACCCACTGCTGAGATTGCCTCATATGCAACGTTAGGGTGAAGACGCGTATTTGAAGATTTAAATCCACGACCTTTAGTGTATCTCCACCTTGATTGTTCTACGCATTTAGCAGGAATATTATATTTCTGTTTAACAGGTCCGGGATTTTTACTGACGATACTTTGTTTTCTTCCTACCGGTATCAAAATTGGTTCCCAAATGGTTCTATCCTGTTTTCCACCGTGAACTGTCATTCCAAATGGAATTAAAATTTGCTTATCGCTTTTATTAACAACTTCCAATTGACCAACTGTATCGGTTTCAATAATTTCTATTAATTCTAATTCTTCAGCTTCTTTTATGCTGATAAAATCAATAAATTTATCGTCTTGAACAATGATAGGAATAACAGTCATATTTTTATAAACTTGAGGGGTATCTAATTTAAGAAAACTTAATGGATTTTCAAACACAGATTTTACAATATGGATACTTTCATTTTTCAAACTTTTTCATCCTCCTTTTTATTTTTTTTATCTTTTTCTTTTGTACGTTCATCTTCTTCAGAAATATTTTCTTCATAAAGCGGACTTATAAAATGATTTACGATATCTTTACCATTTTTAGTTAGTTCAACGCCATAAGTAGCTTCGATTTTTCCATTTTCAGTCTTTCCAATAATTTTCATTCCTTTTCCTTTTGGCAACTCCTCTTCAGTAAATTTATCTCTACGAGCTTGTATTATTCCGCCTCGCTTTAACGCATTTAGATGATAGTTAATATTTTGCTTCTGAATTCCAATATTTTCAGCAATTTCTATAGGCTGTTGCGGACTTTCTGCAAGTTCTTTTAAAATATCCGCTCGGACAGGGCTTCTAAATACAAGTCCAACCTTCTCAAACATTGGTTTTTTCTTTTTTTCCTTTTTTTCTTCTTTTTTAGCCATAATTTTTTCACCATATTTCTAAAGAAGTAAAAATTTTTATAGTAAAAAATGCTTTTACTGTAAAAAGAATATTCATTTTCATATATAAATGTTTGTGATTTTTTAACTAATTTTATATTAAGCAAATTTATTTTCGCTTAGTATTTTTTATATTAAATAATTAACAATCCAAGAATTAAATATGAGATTAATTTTTTAAATCAATTAATATAATAAAATTAAGGTAGATTGATATACTGGTATTAGAAATTCTCCCAATGATAGTAGGCTTTATTTTGTGTGGATTAGCGATAGTTCATGCAATATTCGATGGATCAACCAATCGTATCCAACGATTATTATTATTAGCAACGTTGTTTATATATGGAATTTTTTTAGAAGTTATAGGAATTATATCGGGGCACCACTTTTATGCAACAGAGCCTATAATGATTTTCGAAATGGTACCTTTATCAATTCCATTAGCGTGGGTTGGGATAATCTATAGTGCAATGATTATTAGTGAAAGTTTAAAGCTAAATGTATGGATGCGAATTTTTACTGCAACTTTGATTGCTCTTAGTTTAGATTGGGGGATGGATCCTATAGCAGTTGAGTTAGGATTATGGACATGGACGTATGTGGGGGGCTCCTTTTTTGGAATACCCAGTTTTAATTTTATTGGTTGGTTTATCATTCCAATTGCATATCAAATATCATACAATTTAGATTGGAATAAAGAAAAGAAAAGGGTACAATTATTATCTATAATTACAATTGATAATAATGATTCTTTAAGTCGAAAAATCTACACAATTTTCGCGGTTGTTCCATTGGCTTTAGTTTTAATGATTTCTATGGGTTTAATAACTCTAATACCTATTGTTTATAATTTACCTCTAAATGTTGTTCTTATTTTTGAAAGTGTAACTAGTAGTTTTGTTACGTTTATCATTGTTTTCAAGCGTCAAAACCTTAAACGTATGTATTGGTATGATTTGATTCCAGGAATTATTTTACTATATATGACGTATAGTTATGTTTTATTAGGATTTATATCAGGCCAAATAATTTTAGGTGTACATCTCATTATCACTGGGATACCCTTATTGTTAGTATTTATCTTCAATCTGTTTAAATTCCAGCAAAATAGGGGAATTAGTTAAAGAGTGAAAAATAAAAATAAATATTAATTTAGTTTTTTGATTTTTTTATAAATTATAGGTAATATAGTAATTGAAGTAGTTATAGTAATTAGAACTAAGCCAAAATATCCAGAAATTGCTGGTTGTCCATCTGAGGTTAATCCCTCACTTACGACTAATGATCTTACAAAGTTTCCCGTTATGCTACATGTTGCTGTTACTTGAATCGTCGCTCCATTGTTTGCAGTTATATTATTGTAATGATAAGTAAATGTACTTGTAGATGTCTGATTAGAATATGTTTCAAACTTTACCGTACTTCCATTAACTTTAATTTCTACTGTTATTACGTAGTGAGTTAATGGATCTGTGACATAATGAGAAATTGTTACACTAAGTACCTTAGTTGATGAATTATAACTCAAGCTCATATTACTTGGGGGATGTGCTTTTGCGTTTAAAGTAGTTGAGGCTATACTAAATAGCAAAAATACTCCTAATACATATATGATCTTTTTTTTAGCCATTTTTATGCTTCTCAATTTTTAGTATATAAGATTATTTGATGATTTATGGTGGTTTTATATTTAATATTTTTCATTAAAAAATAAAAGAATGATGTAAGTCTTGGTGACAAAAATTATTAACGATTTTGTATTAAATTCTTTAACCATATTAAGAAATTCGTCTTAATTCGTAGTTCAAGGAACAAACTGATGGATGCTAAAGCAGAAGAAATACTTGCAGTCGTTGCTGAGAGAGCAAAGCTAGCTGAAGGTATCGAGGGCATTCGTTCAATTTTATTAACAATGTATCGTTTTCCTTCTCTTAAAAATAAAAAATTAGCTCAAAAAACAGAAATTGCCATTCCAACTATTGCTGCCGTTAGAAGTGAATTAGTTAAAGCGGGAATTATTGAGAAGAGAAACTTTCTTGGTGAAAAAGGAAGAGAATGGGTAAAAACTAGATTAGATTTAAAATTTGATTATGACCCTTTACCTGGAAGCTTTAACAGTATCATAAAAGAAATACCTGAAGAATTTTCTTTCCTAAATGATATGCAAAAAATTATACAAAATAGACCAACTCCAGAGTTTGCTCTTGATCAATCTCATGCTGATTTTCCTACAATAATTAAAAAAACATTATATTTGCTAAAAAAGGGAGATATTGAAGGAAGAAGGATTATATTTTTAGGAGATGATGACAATATTTCTCTATCTGTAGGATTAACTCGATTAGCGAAGGAAATAACTGTATTAGATATTGATAAGAGGATTTTAGATTATATTTCAGAAAAAGCAGAAGAATATTCTTTACAAAATTTTAATATTATCCGTCATGACTTAAGAGAATCATGTGCAAAAGAGATCATGAATAAATATGATGTAGTTGTAATGGATCCCCCTTACACAATACAAGGATTAAGATTATTTTTAAAAAGAGCAAGCCAAGTTTTAAAGTCAAGTATTCAAATTAATAGTAAAATTTATCCCATAATAGGGAAAAAATGCCTTCTTAGTTTTGGAAACAAACCCCCAATAGAAATGCAGAAACTACAATTATCTATTTTAGATCATGGATTTATTATTAAACAAATGATACCTGATTTTAATCGCTATGAAGGTGCTAGCATAATAGGTAAATTTAGTCATCTTTTTTATTTGAATTCGGTTATAAATCCACACAGTAAATACAACCTCAGTTTTAGTTCCCGTCCGATATATACTTCCGAGGTTAAAGCAAAAATCACCCCTCCATTTACTCCTGTAGGATTTCATTTCTTTGGAGAAATGCGATTTGATTCGCAAAATCTAATATTAAATAATGAAAAAATTCGCCGAATATTTATGGATTCTTTGATAGCTTCTGATTTGAAGATATTAGATATTTATAACCATGATTATATCCCTTATGGATACAGTATAATTGCTATTTTAGAAACAAGTCATGCTGCACTTCATACATGGCCAGAACATGGGTATATTAGCATCGATATTTTTATTTGCGATGAATTTGAGAAGGGTTTAAATGCATTAAGGTTATTAAAGAATAATTTTAAACCTATGGAATCAGAATTTTTTTATATGGAACGTGGTAAAGGAGGATTAATTGAGTATAAAACACTTAAATTATAAGAATAAGTTTTTATATCGTAGGGTCTGAATAATCATAAATTAAAAATCTATGAAAAAAAGAAAATTAAAATGAAGGAATTAAACAATGATAATATTGGCTATTATGAAATTATAGATTTTCCAAAAGTTAGGATCCCAACTTTAGATTTCCTTTCATTAGCAAATAATAATCATTATGTGAAAGGATTAATTGAATTTGATGTAACAGAAGGTAGAAACAAGATTCGAGAACATGAGAAGAATACAAATAAAAAGATTTCATTTACAGCTTGGCTTCTAAAGTGCATAGGACAATCAGCCAGTGAATTCAAGGAGGTACATTCATTGATGATGGGTAAACGTAAAATCGTCAAATTTGATGACGTTGATATCTCAATAACTGTTGAAAAAACGGTTGATGGTCAAAAAGTCCCAATGCCTCTTGTAGTAAGAAAAACGAATAAAAAGACTGTTATCCAAATAAATGATGAAATAAGAAAAGCTCAATCAGAAGAAGCCAGTGGAGTAACAGTATTAGGAAACCATAATATAAAAAAAAAGGTAAAATATTATATTTCTTTGCCAAAATTTCTTAGAAGGTATTTATTAAGGAAGAGATTAAAAGATCCTTTAAAAGTTAAACAACTTATGGGAACAATTATAGTCACTTCGATTGGAATGTTTGCTAATTTTCATGGATGGCCAATTCCTACAACATCACATCCATTAGCTTTTGGTATAGGGAGCATTACAAAAAAACCAGCAGTTATTAATGAAAAAATCGAAATTCGAGAATTTTTAGCTCTTACTGTTTTATTTAATCATGACATTGTCGATGGAGCTCCTGCAACTCGATTCATGACTCGATTAGGTGAATTAATAGAAAGTGGATTTGGACTTCTTAACTTAGAATCTTTCATATTTTTTTAAATTTCTATTCATATTACTAAAATAAATTTAAAAAAATAAATGGTTAAAAAATAATAACTTGTCCGATTCCTTATTTTCAATAAAAAAATTTGGTTAGAATGAAAAAAATCTTCCCGAGATTTAACATTATAATAATTGGAGTATTAATTTGAACCTCTTACAAATTACTTTAATAATAATTGGTTTTATAATAGCATTAATTCTCATTTTTGGTTTACCTCGGAAGAAAATTTCAAGAATACCTAGTATTGAAGGTCTTGATATCCCTGAAGTCGCGGCAGCATTTGAAAGAATGACTAATTTTTTACCATTTAAACTCTTAAGAAGAAAAGTATTATCTAAATTAAAGTTATTAAAGCCTACTGGAAAACTAGTTGATGCAGGATGTGGATCTGGGAACTTAATTGTACAAATAGCAAAAACCTTACTAGATCTTGATTTAATAGGTGTTGATATATCTGATGAGGTATTAAATTTAGCTAAAAAGAGAGTTATTAAAAATGATTTAAGTGAAAAAATAGAATTTAAATTAGGAAATGTTGAAGATTTGCCATTTTCAGATAATTCAATAGACTTCTTACTCAGTACTCTTTCTCTCCATCATTGGCAGGATCCGATACGAGCTTTTAATGAATTTTTTCGTGTTTTACGAAAAGATGGCACTTTATTAATTTTTGATTTTCGGAGAGATGCTAGGAAATTTTTCTATGGTTTATTAAAGTTTGCTACGAAAATTGTTGTTCCTAAGGCATTAAAAAGAATTAATGAACCTTTAGGTTCTCTGCAAGCGGGATATACTCCTCAAGAGATTAGAAAATTGATTTCTAAATCCCTTTTTAATAATATAGAAATTGAATCGTTTCTTGCATGGATTTTTATTAAGATGAAGAAATAAATATGGATTTAATTGACTGTATTTGTCCTTACAACTTTTTAGAATATGTTAAACGACTAGATATATTGAGAAATTAACAATTTTTATAGTTAAGTTTTATTCTTTGGAGGATTTATAAATGCGTGACACTAATTTAGTAAAAAATTCTTCCACTCCAGTACCTATTTTAGCGCTAGTTTCATGATATGCACAAGCTTTTAATTTTTTTTTAAGAATCTCAGAATCTTTTTTTATAATTATTTTATTATCATCATTTATTAAATCAAGCTTATTACCAACAAGAATACTAGAAAATCCTTTAATAGCCTTTTCAATTTCATTTTTCCAGCCAAAAATATTATCAAATGTATTCTTATTAGTTAAATCAAAAACATATACTATTCCTTTCGCACCTTTATAAAATCCGAGTCTAACCCATTTGAAGTGTTCTTGTCCTGCTAAATCCCATATCTGTAAGGTAATCGGATCCTTTACATTTTGCATTTTTATAATTTTTACAAAAAAATTGGAACCTATTGTAGAACTTACATCTGGGTTAAATCTCCTTTCTAAATATTGGTGAAGTAAAGTTGTTTTGCCTACTCCAAAATCACCAACTATACAAATCTTATAAAAAGGAATTTTTGAACCCATTCCGAATAAAATAAATACACTTACTTAAATTAATCTGAGCATAATTTTATAATTTTATATTACAAAATAAAATGATTTAGAAGTCGGTTATTAGTATCTTTTTTTCATCCAAATAATATATTGAATTCTTGTAAGTAATAGAATTCCCGCGAGCAACATTGCAATACCAATAGACATTAACAATGGAGATTCACTTATTCGGGAGCTAAAAAGAGTTATAACCCAAATAACAAGTAGGATAATTGATATAAATATTATAATTAAGGAGATATTTCTAATTCTTTTATCTAATTTATCCAATTCTTCCATTTTTAGAACAATAAGAATTTGAAATGTTTATTTAAAATCCATATTAAACTTAATATATTTATTAAAAATAGAAAAAAAATTTTATACATTCATTATATATATAAATTTTTAATTCGAGAAGTAAATGAATACACAGAAGGAAGGAACAGTATATACACCTGAAAATATAGCAAATTATATTGCAAAAACTGCAATCGAAAAGTTTCTGCTCAAAAAAATAAATAAAAAGTTCTCAACTAATATTTCAAATTTGAATAAATTTTTCAAGAAAGAGAAAAAAAAATTTAATAACAGAAATAAGATTTTTGATCGATCTATTACTAAAAGTAAGAGAGAATGGCTTAATTATATTTTTGAAATATTATTGTCTTTAAAAATTTTAGATCCTGCTGTAGGTAGCGGACAATTTATAATTGCTGCATTAGATTTTTTGGAAGAATACTATCTTAACCTGAAAAACTTAGGAATAATAAACTGGTCTAAAAGTAAAATAAGAGAATATATTATCTCAAATAGTTTATTTGGTGTCGATATTGAAATTGAAGCGATTATAATGACAAAGAGGAGATTACTATCAAAATTTGAAGACTTAATTACCAATACAAAAGAGAACAAGGTCTTGCATGATCTTAATTCTCACTTTAAGACAGGTAACGCGATAATTGGTTATATTAAACAACTGGAAATTACAACTCCTAGTTGTACAGACTTAGATTCTCGTTTTTATGAAGAAATTAAGAGTATTTTTGAATCTAATAAAAATTTGAGAAAAATTGAATTAACTGAAAAAGAAAAGAAAGAAATGGTATTTAATTTAAAGCCATTTCATTGGTTCTATGAATTTCCAGAAATTATGCAAAAAGGGGGTTTTGATATAATAATTGAGAATCCGCCATATATATCTAACAAGCAGTTAAGCTATCTCGAGAAGGCAATATATCAAAATAGATACAAAACACCAAAAGGCTTAATGAATGTATTTGGTATATTTATTGAACGTTCTATCGAATTATGCCATTCATCTTCAATAATAAGCTTTATAATTCATAAAAATATGATTCGGTCAAATAATTATGATTTATTAAGAAAATATTTATTAGAACACACTACAATTCAGGAAATCATTGATGTAGGTGCTGGAGCTTTTCAATCTATAACAGCTGAAACAGTAATTATTATTTTAACAACAATAACTCCTTCAGAGGAGCATAAAATTTTAATAAAAACTAAATTTGCTAATCAAAATAAATATACTCCTAAGGACGTTTTATTAAAGCAAATACCCCAGAAAATATATTTAACCCAAGAAAATTATAATTTCAATTTAGAGCTCCAAGATGACGAGCTCGAAATTATTAATTATATAAAAAATACAAAAGATTGTGATTTAATTAAATATTTTGAAGCCAAAACTTGTATAGCTACTGGAAATGATAAGAAATTCTTGGCAGATCATAAAATAGATAGTTCATATAAGAAAACTCTGAAAGGTAAGAATATTGGGTGTTATTATATAGATTTCGATGATTTATACGTATTCTATGATGCAAAGGCTCTTCATAGGGCGAGAGATGAAAATATATTTCAAAAACCTGAAAAATTGATTATGCAAACAATTAGCTCTAATCTAACCGTAGCATATGACAATAATAATTATTACCCTTTAAGTACATGTATCGCTATAATTCCAAAAGATGATATGGATAACGGTTTTAATATAAAATATCTTCTTCTATTAATGAATTCAAAACTGATGAATTTCTATTATGATTTTGTTTTTAATTTAGGTGCTCAATTGACTACAGAAATCTCTGTAAATAATATTAATCGATTGCCACTTAAATTACTTGATAATTATGAGCTTTTTATTATTCTAGCAGATATTATGATTCATCTTAATGAGAAAGAGGCTGTGAGAGAGAATAACAAAGATTATGTTGAATTTCTAGATGATTTAATAAATTGTTTGATAATTGGGATTTTTTTTTCTGATAAATTTCATTCAGATGGCTTAAATATAGATTTAATCAACCTTATTGCTCAAAATATTATGAATAAGAATTTGAATACAATTCCACAAATTCAAGTATGTATTAAAGACA
Organism: Candidatus Hermodarchaeota archaeon; assembly: GCA_048885525.1. GTDB lineage: Archaea > Asgardarchaeota > Lokiarchaeia > Sigyniarchaeales > SOKP01 > Loki-b32. Next base: position 35,110 of record JBHLLP010000021.1, read on the forward strand.
TACAAGACGATAAGGATATTTGTAAAGAGATACAATATATAAAAAACCATTCTTGGGCTAAAATTGTAGATGAATATTTCAAAAAACGACAAATATAGAAAGTAAAAGTTTTATTATCCTTTTCTCCAATTTCTTATTTTGAATTTTCAAAAATGAATTTGATAATATTATAGAAGTAAAATAATTTATTTAAAAGATATTTATACCTTCACATTTTTATTACAAAGGTTCGAAATTCATAATAGGATTTGTTAATTTGTTAATATTATCATATGGCAAGTAATAATTCTTCGTCTGTAAAAGTTAAACTCAAAATTCAAATTAATAATTTAATAACAATTTATGAGCAAAAGGCGGAATGCGGAATATTTTTTAAGCTCAATTCTAAAAAATCGCCCTTAGAGATTTTAGGAGTACTGAATTTCTTAAAAAACCGAATAAAAAAATGGGGAAATACAAATATATTCAGTTATTATGGCGATTTGTTTAGTAGGGGTGCTGTTTTGGTTGTAGGAGCTAGAAATTTAGAAGAAGCTATAAGTATAATAATATATATGTATTTATCTAATGTTGTGGATAATGAGGACGGAATAAATTATCTACTTGATAAATTAGGTTCAAATGAGCTTGAAATATTTTTAAGAAATCAAATTTCAAATAATATCAAGATAGGTTACCCAGAGGATCTTGATTTAGAATTAAAATTAAGAGATCATATTGATAAACTAATTTATGACCAAAATGGTGAAAATCTAAATTTATAAAACCTTTGAATTGATTTCTTCTCTCTTAATATTCCTTGATAAAAATATTAGAAATATCAATATTATTGGGCCTAGAAAGGTTAAAAACCAATGGATTCCAAATAAATAAACTTCAATAACATACCCTGCAATTATAGGAGTTAAACCAAAACCCATACCTATTATGATTTCATTAATTGTGGCATATTTTGAAGTGTTTTCAGCTGTGCCATATTCTAACATTATCTTTAAACCGATCCCATGAATTACTCCTAAGAATAGTCCTACAACAGTAGATATAATTGAAATATACCAGATATCTCTAAGAAGAATAATTGTGAATGTAATTATGGCAATAGATACAACACTTATAAATGAAGCTAATTTTCTACTATAAATTTTCATTGAATTTATCCAAGTTAAACCAATAAGTTGCATTAATTGTAGCCCACCTTGGACCAGATAAGTGAGATACGAAAACTCCTCTGATAAGAGAGCTTTTACTAAAATTGGATATCCGAAAATAAATATCGATTTTGATAGAGTCAAAAACATGATGCAGAACCATGAAAAAAGCACAGGATATACAATCATGGGTGTATGTGAATTAACCAATAAATCTTCTTTAATATCTAAGTGAGAAAGAGGATCTTCTGATTGGTAAATAACAATTTCTTTTGGAATACTCGGTTTTTTATCCTTAATTATAAAGAAACTTACAGGGATTAGTAGAAATGATAGCGTCCATGAAATTATCATAGCTAGAAAGTCACTCCAAGATATTGCAAAAAGAAACCCGATTAAAAGTCCACTGATGAAGCCCGAATTCCAACTCAGATTAAACAGTCCAAAATCCTTTTTTGATTTTTCAGTACTACTCACTTTTGCCCATCTACTAAGTAAATTAAGACAGTTTGGCCAAAACAATCCTAATGTTAATCCTAATAAAATTCGACAGATAATTAAGAACCAAACCTCTGGATAGACAATTTGAAGCCCAGTAAGGATAGGTGTTAAAAAAGAAGTAAAAATAAGGGCATTTCGTACTCCTAGAAATTTATCTGTAAGTAACTGTCCTAAAATCGGCGCAAAAATGTAAGTTATAGCTCCAGCAGAGGATATAAATCCTAATATACTCTCTCTAATACCAATATCATAATAGAGATAGTTGAATAAAGCTCTTTCAAAAATAGAGACATAAAATAATCTTATAAATGCAAGTAAAAATACTGGCCATGCTCTATAGTTTACTGAAGTTTGATTTTGGTGTAAATTAGTTTTATTCGGTTCTTGCACTATAATGTCCTTATAATTATAAAGTTAAAAAAAGAAATGGTAAATTACTGATATATTTTATTGAAAATTAAAATAGCTTTTGTCTGTCAGCTTATATTTATTTTCTTAATTTTGGAATAAACATAGGAACTTTTTTCATATAATCCTCATATTCCTTTCCAAATTCTTTAATTAGTTCTTTTTCTTCTTTCCTAGAGATAAGATAATTTAAAAGGATTACAATTGGGGATATTAATAAAGATAGATATGCTGACAAAAGAAAAGTGATTCCTATATGCGCTAATATTCCACCGAAGTATTGTGGGTGGCGTATTACGGAGTATAATCCCGAAGATACAATTTTTTCAGTTCTATGAGTCTCTGCTACTTTTAGAGTTGTTTCTCTTACACTTCCTACTCCAAACCAGGCGCCTATTACAATGAAAGGTAAAGAAATCAAAAGATGGATCAATATAATTGGTAAATTTATAATTGGGATATTAATAATAAGGTAATCTAAGAGTGGTATTATAAAGCGAGGTTGAGGAGAGAACCACACTCCAAACCAAAATAAAAAGAAGCCCCATCCAGAAACCATACCAAGTATATCACCAATTTTAGTCCCTTTTTCTTTTCCATATTTTTCTTGCAGCTTTAAGTGTTCAACTGATAAAAAATGAAGTGGTACCATGAGGGACATACCTATAATTGAAACAATAAACCAAATACACATTTTCACATTCCATCTAAAAAAATATGGTATAAATTTTATTCATTCTAATACTTGATACTTAATATAATTTATATCAATGGATTTTCAGATCATACAACTGAGATAAAGACAAATCCCAATGTATGGAATTTTTCACAGTTTAACGGAATATAAGGATTATAAAAGCTGAATTATTGTTATTGAATTTAGCAGTTTAGAAAAATTAACAATTTCTGGGTTGTCCATTTTTGGATTCCAGCCAAATAAGAATTTAGCCGATCTTTTATGGTTAATAACATACCATTTAACAATATTTAGTTTATCGGTTTCATTTATTACAAATTTGATCCTTGGCTGATAAAAATGAAATCCATGTCTTACCCATACAGACTCAGGATTGGCTCGTATATTTTTTAACCAACCAGCTTCTTCACCTCTACCAGAAAAAATTGTTATTACTCCATCAATTCGATGATATTCTAACGGAGTTTTTCTTTTTTTTCCTGTTTTTCTTCCTAAAGTAGTCAAGATAAGAAAAATCCTTCCAAAGCCTAGTAATGGTAACAATCTCGACAAATATAGAGGAATGACCAAATATTTATTTATCCTTTTATATTTTTTCAAAATTTTTTTCCTTATTTCGCTATCAGGATGATTAAGGTTATAGAGTGCTGAACCTCGTCTAGGTAATTCATTTTCAATACCATTTTGATTATTTAATTTCATTTTAAATATATTAAGTCTATATTTATTTTTTTATCTTGAGTCATTTTGAGCTGATATAGAGTAGTGTTTTAAAAAATTTTAGGTTAAACTTATATCAATAGAATACTTAAAAAACTTAATTGGTACAATTTTAATCAAATGTACACAACTTTATTTAGGTTGTATCAATGGGAAAAGGAACTGTAAAGTGGTTTAACAAGAAAAAAGGCTATGGATTTATAACTCCAGAAGATGGATCTCCTGATATATTTGTTCATTATTCAGCCATAAAAGGTGAGCCTGGTGAATTTAAGATAATTTATGAGGGAGATATTGTAAAATATGAAACTACACAAGGTCAAAAAGGCCCTCAAGCCAGTAATGTCACAATAATAGAAAAAGGTCCTCGAACAAGCACACATGGCCGAAAATCTTTTTATTAATAAGTTGGTTTATTAATTACAAAAAAGAGCATATGGTTTAAATTTAAGGAATTTTGAAAGATATGAAATACATGAAAATGAGTTTTAAAACTTCTTTTGAGCATTATTTTGCATCTTACATATTCCCTTTTTTTTAATTTTTATTTTAATAACAAACCTTTTAATTTTAAATTAAAAAATTTCATATAATAGTATTATAAGAAAAAACCTTAAGAAAATATAAAGAAATATCAGTTACAATTCGATTTTTAATAGATTTTTCCTATCTATATTGTAAACTTTTCATTTTCGTTTAGAATAATAGCATTTTCAAAATTCTCACTAAACCATGATGGATTATCGGTGTGTACAGGAATTATAACCTCGGGATCAATGGTTTCAATAGTATTGATTAAATCTGATTTTGATACGTGCCCCGAGGCATGGTATCCTTTCATAAATTGTGGTTTAATTCGTTCTCCTTCTTCAATAATCTCAAATCCGATAATCTTAAAATTAAAAAATTTGAGCCAATTATTCAATCGAGTGAAATCAAATTCACTCTCTTCTTCAAAAGCCTCCGATGAAGAGTAAATATATGTTCCTCCATCAGGTTTAATATCTAATAAATTCACCACATCAAAGAGAGAAAAGCATATTATATAATTGTTAGGATCCTTTTTTATTGACATGGAATTTAAATAATTTATATCAATTTCCTCTGCAAGGATGTTATCTTCCCAATATCGAGTTGTACCTCGTACATCAGCATAAATCAAAGTTTCTTTCATTCTATCTGTTCCATCAGCTTTTCTGAGAGCATTTAACAAATACGCATCTTTTGACGTAATTACCAGTTTTCTACCTACTTTTTTAGCAATTTTTTTAAAGATTTCCAACCTTTCAAAATTTCTTGCTGAGAAGTCTGCTACAATCAATCCTTTTGAGTCATCAGCTATCTTTAAACAGTTTTCATACACAAGTTCCTCAGATTCATCAACATCTTCTCTACCAGCTCGAGTACCTTCAATAATTAAAACGGATGCATTTTTTGCTTCATTAATAAATTTTTCACTTTTTATACCTTTTTTACCATGCAAACGAAAGTCCCCTGTGTATGCAAGAGTAGTATCTCCTGAAAGAATGTAACCGGTCGCTCCAAATATAGAATGATCAACCTCAAGTGCTTTAATTTCGTATTTCGAGGGAAAATCTTTTAATAAAGTTATATTTCCCTTATTAAGGACTGTTCTACTTTTAGCACTTAACTCCATAAAGTCAAGAAGGGAATCAGAACATTTTTCTGTACAAATAAGATTTCGCCCATAATACTTATATTTTTCTGATTCTAAATATCTACCATTTCCTTTAGGTTTTCTATTTGAGAAGTATAGAATATCTGAACCAAGTTTAACACTTCCAGAATCAAAAATTCCTTTAAGTAAAGCAAAAGTAATTGGAGATGCTCCAATTGGTATTTCAGGATTTAGTAATCCAATATTACCAAAATGATCCATATGAGCATGACTCAATAAAACAGCGTTTACTTTTAAATTAGGGAATGATGAAATATCAAAATCAGAAGGAATAATATCTTTTCTATATATTTTAAGTCTAGGTATCAAGTTTAAATGAAAGAGATCATAAATACCTCTTGTACTTCTTGGCGAAATGAATTCTTGAAAGAAATTCCCATAATTTTTGAAATTCATTCCAAAATCGAGTAGAATTCCTTCTCCATTTTCTTCTAAGTATATTTTATTTCCTCCTATTGTGTTATAACCATCAAAAATTTGTATAGAGGTCATTTTTTTGTAATCTTTTCTTTTTAAGATTTTATTCTAATGTTGTTTAATTTATTACTATAAAAATCCTTTTTAATTGATTACTTTTTTTATGTTTTCATGGAGATTTTGAAAAGGAATGAATCAGCATTAAGTCTTGAGATTATTATGATTTAAAAAGGCTGATTCATAATTTTAGTTCAAAATATTTTGCTCCCTCAATTGGATTATAACGATATGGAGCAATTTCTTTAAAGCCTAAACTAGCGTATATTTTGAGTGCTGCTTTCATAAAGGGGAGAGTGTCTAATCGCATATATTTATAACCAATTTCTTTTGCCTTCTGAATTATTGCTTTTGATAATTCTTTACCAATAGTTTTGTTTTGATAATTCGGTCGTACATATAGTCTTTTCATTTCGCAAATATCATCTTGCAACTTTCTGACAGCAACACATCCCGCTATTTTACCCTCAAAATAAGCTAATAAAATGCATCCTTCAGGTGGAGAATAATTTCCTTGGATGTTTTTCAATTCCTCATCGAAATTCTGAAAATCCAAATCAATAGCTAAATAATTTGCATATTCTATGAAAATTTCTTTAATTAGTTTATATGATTCTTCAGAAAATGCTTGCTTAATTTCTAGCATATTAATATTTAACAGAAATTATGTTTATGAACTCTTCTATGATTTATCTTTAATAATTAATAAACCAACTTTAAAATAAAAGACAACATTTTAAATAACAGTTACCAATAGTAAAAATCATGATTCGTAATACCATTGAACAACAGATAAATTCATTTAAATTTCTTCAATTTGTTATATATTTACTTTTTCTATTTGGTCCTTTAACTGGGAATATTATATTGGTTTTGTTCAATGCTCTTTCCCAAGATTTCAATGTAAGCCATAGTGCTGTCCATATTGCAATTCCTGCTTTTATGTTTCCATTTGCAATAACACAACTTTTTTCAGGGGCAATATCTGATATTAAAGGCAGAATTCCAGTATTAATCTTAGGATTAGGTTTATTTGCCATAGCAATGCTTATAGCTACTTTATCTATTTCTCTCCAGATGTATGCAATTGCCAACTTTATAGGAGGCGTAGGTTTTGGTTTTATTAATCCAGTTTTAATAGCTCTTATGACAGATATAATACCTCCCTCAAATATACCTAAAAAGATGGGCTATTTGAGTGCTAGCGCAAATTTAGGGGTTGGTTTAGGACCATTACTCGCTTCTCAAATGATACTAATTGGTTGGCGTTCAATATATATAATGTTCATAGTAATTGCTATTTTTGGATTGATTTATATGATTAAAACAAAAAGACCTTCTCAAAAAATATCTGAAAATTCTGGAATTCATATTTTAATAAAACAACTTTCTAAAGAATGGCGACATTTAGTTGTTGTTTTAATGATGTTATCCGCATTTTTAATCTCTCATACTTATTTAGCTATAAATATATGGACTTCAAGTGAATTAGCCGGTATAGTTGATGTTAGTTTAACTGGGTTGATACTTGGTTTAGCGGGGGTAGGAGCTGCAATTACAGGAGTTTTAACAGGTATTTTAATTAAGAAAAGAGATATAAAAATCGCATTTATAATAGGCTCTGTATTTCTCTTTTGTTCATTGACAATTTTAATATTTATTGAAGATATAACTCGCCCTGATATGTATATATTTCTAGCAGTTGGTTGGATATTAGGGGGTCTTGCAGGTGGAATCCTTTTTACATCTATAACTTATTATAGTCAAGTATTATCTCCAGAAAGTCGTGGCGCTTTAGCAGGTTCACTCACTGCTAGTTATTTTGTTGGAATTGCATTAATACCAACTACCTTAGCCCCAATTTCGGAAAAATTTGGGATTACTGGTGTTTATGTGTCAATTTTGTTAATATCAATAATTTTCACATTAGTAATAATCCTCTTATATAGATTATCGAGTGTTATAATCTCAGAACGCAAAGAAGATATAAATTAAAACTTAGTTTTTTTCTTTATTCTTTTTTCTTTTCGATCTAAAGAATCTTTTTCCTTTCTTATAATACTAAATACATCTCTTTTTGACTCATTAGCTTTAAGAGCTTTTTCTAACTCTTCTTCTAATTCATCATCAGGAATATCATCACCATTCATAAATAAAAAAGAGTAATATAAAATTTTAAAGATTTAGAATTTCTTAGGATTTAATCATTATTAGCATCATCTTAAATTTTTCTATAGCTTTTAGAGCGTGTGGTTCATTAGCGGGCATAATAATCATCTGACCTTTTTTTAATACAAAAGTTTCACCAGAAATTTTTATTTCAGCTTCTCCATCGAATATGTAAACAAGAGCATCAAAGGGCGCTGTATGTTCACTTAGGCTCTCATTTTTATCGAATGAAAATAAAGTTACCGTACCAATATCCTTATTAATTATGGCTCTACTCACAACCGACGCTTCTTGAAAATCAAGCATAGAATCTAAGTTTAATATAACTTTTTTAATGTTTTTATCAGTCATTAAATTCTCAATTTATTATTTTAAATTATTATATAAGATTAAAGTGAAGATGTTAATTTAAACATAAGAACGAACATGTTTAATTTAAATGCTTCTTATGTATTCCCTATTAAAAAATAGGTTTTATAAAAACCTAATTAACATGCTGAATTCTTTTTTACATTTCTACTGGAACACGCCATTCTACGCCACACTGACCACAATGGTATTTTTTACCATATAAACGTGGATATGATGATATAATATGCGCTCTGTCAATTGTTTCTCGAATAAGGATTTTATTATGATTCCCACATTTAGGGCATTCTCTTCTTGAGACTCCTTGGAGAATTTCTCTTTTATGCATTTCGAGGGGAGTAACATCTTGAGAAAAAGTTGATTTTGAGCGTACAATTTCTTTTTGTTTTCGAAAAATTTCAATTTTAGCTTCTTTAATAGGTTCTTCAACTAAAATTACGGGCTCAATTTTCTCCGTTTCAATTATTGGAATGGAGACCTCTTTTTTTATTACTTCTTGGGATTCCAATACCTGATCTTTATTCTCTAGTTCAGCAATTCTCTGTTTTAGAGCTTCATTCTCTATCATCAATTCTTTAATAAGGTCTTCATAATCCTGAGGAGTAAAATCTTCTTTTTCTGTCATTTCTTGGCTCACTTTTTAAAATTTCATTTTAAATAAAAAAAGTAAACACTAAGAAAATAATAGAGGTTGAATTAAAAAACTTAAGGAAACTGAAAATTTAAGTAGGTAAAAAAGATTTTTAAATTTTTAAATTATTTATTCTTATATTGCTAGAATATACTTGAGATAGAGAGCAATGAAACTATATAATATTAGTGATAAAGGGGAATTAATCAAGATAGATAAATTGTCTTTTAAAGAGAATGATGTATATCTTGTTGATGACGAGGTAAAAAATACTATTTATATTTGGGTGGGTTTAGAGGTACCCCAAATAAAAAGGGATATTGTTGCAGAAACTGCTAGAAAGATTGATAAGGAACGCGGTGGATCAGCCAAAATCTTGATCATGAAACAAAAAAGAGAATACGGTTCATTTTTAGCTATGATGCATGATCTTGAAAGAGGGCTAATACCGGGTAAAACAATTGAAAGAAGGCCAGAATTTGTATTAAAAGCTCCTCCTGAAAGGATAAAATTTGTTAAACTTGATGGAACTCCTGAAGAGCGAGATCAAACGGTTGAAACAAGGATATTGGAATGGCTTCAACAAATTAAGATGCATCGAAGCGATATCCCCGTGGAAAAGCTAAAAGAAGCTACTGAAGCTGTTAAATTCGTTAAGTTTGAATCGACTCCAGCTAAAGTTGAAGTGAAACCCATGGAACAAAAAAGAGTTGAAATAAAAGAAGAGCTACCGGAAGAACCAGATTTTAAAACACAAATTAGGGAGGCGGCTTATTATCTTTCAAAAGATCAATATACTTACGATCAACTCTGCTGGATTTTAGCCGAAAAAATTCAGAAAATAAATCTCGATATGCCCTCTATTGAAGATATTAGGAGTAAGGCAGAAGAAGTCTTCAATTCTAGTTGTACATATGATGAACTCTGTTGGTTAAATGCAGAGATGGATATCTTGACTAAAAGAAGCTTTCTTGAACAGAAAAAGAGAAAGATGTTTGATTATTAAACATCTAAATAATATTAAAATTAAGGAAAATTCAAACTCTTATCCACAACAACTATTGTTCTGTGGGTTTTTCGCTACTGCGCGTGCATTCCATAAGCACCCACAGCCTTTTCGCTCTTGTAATATGATTGCCATAGTTGGACAATTCTTTTTACAAGCAGAACATTCTGTACAGCGTTCTGGTTCATAGATCTCATACTTTCCTTCATGATTAAGATTTGGTATTCCAAATGGGCATACTTCTCCACATATTCCGCACCCCGTACATAAATCGGAATTTATCGAGATTTTTGGAATAACAATTGGTATCTTAATTGATGTTGTTTTTAATGTTATTTTTTATCACCTTTTTTTCCACTAATTATAGTATTTTATTCTCAAATATATTTTGTTTTGTTTTAAAATATTAAAAAAATATAAATCCAATACTTTTAGCTAAAAGTCCAATTATCAATAAAATTAGATTTATTTTACTGAAAATGGGATACTCATCTTGAATTTCTCTAGGACTGGTTGCCATGGTATAACCACTAAACGACATCGTTGAGAAAAATGCTAGCCAAAAATAAAAAATACTACTCAGAAGAATAGATTGCAGCGAGTAGTGAAAAAGCCAAGAAAGCCCACCGAACAATAAAACATTCATAACTCCAAAAATAATACCTTTACTGATAAATTTCCGTGTAAAGTTCGTTATGGGGAATAATATCGCGACAAGTGCGTTAGATATAATAATCCAGAGCCAAAGTTCACCTACAATCCACAATCCTTTTATCCATATAGTATTAATGAAACTTAACCCTAAAAATAGCAAAAATAGGACGATACTTGGCCAAAGAAAGATTTTTCGAAGTAAAAATGTTGTATGCGTGATTTCTGCTCGAAAACGATGCGATATTGTAAATTTTGCTAATTTCATTTTATCGGGTTTTCGAGCCGGACGTTCTTCTAAGAATTGAGGTAGATATTTAGCCCATACTGGACCATATAAAATGTTAAAAGGAAAATTTGGGGCCTCAGCTTTTATCAGTGGTGCTGCTATTCCCCCTGCAGAGAGTTGTGGTACAATAATTGTCTTTTTATTAGTGATATTTGCTATACCTGAAGCTTCAACTGCCTCTATTAATTGTTTATTTCCAAAATTATTACCTCGTGCAGCACACCAAACATTTATACCTCTAGAATCAACACATAATACCCAAGCATCTAATCCTTTAAGAGCACGCATCACTTTAATATAGGTATAAACATAATTAGCAGTTACAATAATAGGTGAAGATTCATTGGGATTACCAGATTGATAAATTCCTGGTTCAATTGGTACGTGATCAGTTTGTCCAGTAAATATACAGCGATAAATACTCATTTGAGCACTAAAACCTTTAAATTTTCTTACTCTAGGTCGATAATATCCAGGGTTATCTAAATCGTGAATTTTTTTTATTTCAATTACTTGAATTGATCCATGTCGCCATTTCTTTATTGCTGAAATTTCAAACCCAATAGGGGCCAAATAATCAAAAAACCATTTCACTAAAAATGTACTTTCTAGTTTAAGTCTTCTTAATTTCTTTTTATACCACCTACGTTTAATATTGAACCATAGTTTCCAGAAACCTGAGGGTATAAATTCTGCTGCGATTATCATTCGACCATTAGGTTTCAAAGCTTTCCATGCATTTCTAAGAAAGATTTGCTGTTCAAAGGGTTTAAGTTCTGAAAGCATAAATGTACTAACTATGAGATCTTTGGAGCCATCCTCAACAGGCAGATCATTAACGGTACCTATCTGATACAAAAGTTTAATGTCTGATTCAGAGGGATAATTTTTCATAGCAGTGGTTATCATTCTTTGATTTTTATCTATAGCTATAACATCATTTCCTTTGAGTGCCATTTTTACTGCAAGAATCCCCGTTCCGCAACCTACTTCAAGGATTTTCTCTTGTGTATTAACTCGTTCTAATATCCAATCATTTATTTCTTTATTTGCTCCTTTTGTAAGAGCTGTGAATTTTGATTCATATGACTCAGGTTCTAATTCTAGCTTTCGCATGTACACTACAGCGATGTCATTCACACCTTTCTTTTGTTATTTTTAATATATAAAATTTAAAAAAAAATATTTATTTTAGTATTTTAAGATATAAATACAATTATAGAGTTGTTTTTAACTACAACAATCTTCACGTGATTGAGTTTCTTCTTTATCCTCTTTTGCTCCTTCGGAACAACAAGCTTCTTCTTTATTTGCCATTTTTATTCCCTCTTCATTTTTTAATTAAGAATTGTTAATATTTAGTTAGGAAGCTAACTATTTAAATGTTTCGTTCCTTATAATTAACTTCCTAACAAATATCCTATTAAGGGATTTTATTAAGGTATTAAGGATTCTTACTAAGGAATTAAAGAATTTAGGAGTTTCTGGAGCAATTCGGCTAATTTTTCTATCTCTCCCTTACTGATTTCAGGACAACATCCATTTACTATTGATTCTAAAGGAGGAGTTTCTATTTTTAATTTTTTTCCTTTGTTTGTGAGTTTAACGAGCATACTTCTTCGATCTTCTGGGTTTGAGTCACGAAAAACCAAATCTTTCTTTTCCATCGTATCTACAACCCCTGTAATTGTAGATCTTGAACAATTACATGACTCTGCTAAATCTTTAAATTGTTGGCCATTAGATCTCCATAATTCTCTTAGAATAAAATGTTGAGTTGGAGTGAGTTCTAGTTCTTGAATGTTATCCCGTTGTAATTTTTCATATTTTTTATTTAAAATATTAATAAGTTCGAACACTTCAACTATATTTTTAGGGGGACAGCAATTGTTATCTGATTCTGTTGTTTCTTTTTTACTCATAAGAACAAATTTTGGTTAGGTTCATAATAATTTGAAATCCTTATTATATTAACAGACTTATAATTTTAAAATCTTTTTAATTCTGGATTTATTTATTAAATTTTTCAATTATAAAGGCTAGTTAATTTTAAATACTGCTATTTATTTCTAATACAAAAATTTAACAAAAATTAATGGTAGTTAACATGGAAAATAGTGATGAATTAAGCGAAGAACAGTTTTGGAAAGGAATAATAAAAGAATATAAGATCCCCTTTTTAATTGTGATAATTGCTTGTATTTGTCTTGCTATTGGCGCACTTCTTGTTTTGTTTTGGTTTATAAGGATAACACCTCTCGGTAATTATGGGAATGCTTTAATTGGTGAATGGAGAATGCATTGGGTCGTTGGATTTATTATCCTTTTAACTTTATTAGAACTTTTATTTATTGGTATTCCAGCAGGATTATTTTTTGGGGTAGGAGGATATTTATGGTGGCGTAATTTACCTCAAGAAAAAAAGCAAGTGTTCAAAGATAGAGAAAAGAAGAAAACTCATAGAAAACAAGATTATGGTGGCGGGGGTGGATTTAGTTTCTTTATGTTCATAGCATATTGTATCTATCTTGCTTTTGATGGGCATTACAATGTTCCATTCGGTAGTGAGCCATATACTTATTGGGTATATGCAGGTTTTTATACTTTAATGTGGATCCTAATATATATTGGCATTCCTGCAGCGATAATTTGTCTTATATTATATTTCGTTAAATGGCGAAAAAAGTAGTAAAATTTAACTTATTTTTTTTTTATTTTCAATTGAATTTCTTCTACTACATGAAAGATATTTTTTTCTATTAAATTTAGGAGAGAAATATATAACTATTGTATATCTACATAAATAGTTGGACCTTTTTATCAAAGCTTATTAGATATTGGATATGAATTTAACTAATAAATTAATATGTGATATAAATATGGCAAATATAGTTTTAATATTTATAGGAGCAATTCTAACTATGTTATGGGGAATTAGTCATCTTTTTCCCACTAAAGATGTTGTGAGAGATTTTGGAGAAATATCACAAGATAACAAATATATCATTACAATGGAATGGATTATTGAGGGAATAGCTTTAATTTTTATAGGTCTTCTTGTAATACTAATTAATTATTTAGGAGGCATTGATAACTCTGTGGCTATATATGTTAATGTTATTAGTTCAATAATGCTATTTGCTTTAGCTATTGTTTCATTATTTACAGGTTTTAAAGTGAATTTTATTGTATTTAAGCTCTGTCCTATAATTTTTAGTGTTTCAGGAGTCTTAATATTATTAGGAAGCTTTCTATAAAATTCTAAAAAATAATCCTTTTTTATTTATAATAATTTCACACCTTCTTTTGTTTTATAATTATAGTTCTTTGTTCAAGCTCTTTTCTCATTTTATCAAGATCTAGATCAGGACAACCTTCGGGGGGAAATACACCATGAGAATTGATATCTTTATTAACAATCATTTGAGTTATAATTGAAGCAGGTACTGAAGTGAGTTTTGCGACTTCTCCTATAACTGCATATGATAAATGAACTTTTTTCTGATTTTCAAAGCCAATAAGATCAGTCTTAAAAAAAGAAATAATCTCTCTCTCTTCTACTTTTCCAGTTATAAGAGGTAGAATTTTTCAGTGGTGTCATAAATCCACCAGCAGTTCTTTCCGTTAACGGAGTCATTTTTTTGCATTTTTTAACATTTACATTCCTATCAAAGATGAATTGTCCTATTTTTTCAGCTTTAGAATAAATACCATCAAGTAATTGATCTGCTATTGAATGGAACAAATGAAATTTAACTATAGGCTCTGGATTTTCTTCGGTATCCCAAACTCCAATTGGAATCCCATCTAAAATGATTGTTGATGTAATATTTCCAGAACGATCAAATAATTTATTTAAATTCTTAGAATCGATATATCTTTCTCGGTCTTTATATCCCATAGGATATGGATCAAGTTCAGGTATTAATATTAATGAAGTTTTTTCTCTAAATGGATTATCAACTAAGTTGTTTAGATCTTCTTTAAGTATTATATATGTTTTCTGTATATTGTTAATTTTAATTCTTTCAACAACTTTTTCAATCTTTTTTAAAGTGTCTTTGATTTTTGCTTTTGTTAAGCCAGTCCACCAAGATATGTCAGTCTCTGTCACTGGTCCATATGTTTTTACATATTTTTCTATAATTTTTTGCATCGCTTCTTTCTCGTTTAATTTGTTTAAATCTAGCGTAGGAAAATAATCCTTAAAAAGTGCGTATTTATTCCTCCTATCTTTCCAATCTTTAATTGGTTTTCCCCTTATCAGCAATCCATGATTGCACATGAGTTGAATAATTGCTGGTATATTTGATTTGGAATTTAATTCTTTTCTTATCTCAGATGCAGACAATTCTCTTTCTTTAAGGATTTTCATAATATTTTGAGATATTTCTTGATATTCTCCCAATGCAACTTTATGAAATTCCATATATTTTTCAAATGATTTTTCAATTAGGTTAAATGTTGCAGCATACACAATTGGGATCAAATTAGCTGTCTCTATAAATAAAGTTCTTCTCATCCCTCGAACTCTACCAAGAGTTTTTTTCTCATAAAGTTCTCTCTCCAAATCTGCTTTTGTAAATTTATTGGTTCTGGCAAAAAGAGATAAATAAGAAGTTTTAAGATCAGTAGAATGAAGACCGCAGAGATCCTCAGTTATTTGAACTATATCATCAATTTTTGAATCTTCAGATAGACGTTGTTTTTTTAAAATTAATTTATTAACGTGATGTAAATCTAAAATTTGCATTAATTATCAATAAATATTAGATAGATTTTAAGAGTATAATCATTACATTTAAATTCATAATGACTATTAAAATATAAACGATTAGGTTACATCAAATTTAATGAAGGTTATTGAAATAGAAAATAAATTAAAACAATATTTAAAATGTATATTTTTTATACTAATTCTAATTCATCCTTCAATCTTTTTTAATGGTAATTTTTCTAAATCTCAAAAATTAGTTAGCAATGATTTAAAGATCTCAAGCAATACTAGAAATAAAAGTATAATCCTTATGATAGGAGATGGAATGGGTTTTGAACATTTAAAACTCGCAAGGTGGGTGGAGATTGGAATATTTAATAGATTCACACTTGAAAAAATGCCCCTACATCTAAATGTTTCAACTTATAGTGCTGATAATTTAATTACAGATTCCGCTGCTGCAGCAACAGCAATGGCTACAGGATATAAAACGAATAATGGAATGCTTTCTATTTCCCCGTTATTAGAATCTTTGGAAACTATACTTGAAATATCCCATAAGCTCGGAAAAGCTACTGGGATTGTAACCACAACTACATTAACTCATGCAACTCCCGCTGCTTTTGTAACTCATGTAACGTCAAGATCTAATACAACAGAGATATCTAGACAAATTGTAGAAAATTCAAGTGTTAATATTCTTCTAGGTGGCGGGAGGGACCATTTTTCACCATCACAATTAATTCAATTACAAGCAAAAGGATTTAATCTGGTAGAAAACCGTTCCGAACTAATGAACTCAAATTCCAATAATATTATTGGATTATTTGCACCTAATCACCTACCCTATGAGATTAATCGTGATCAGGAAGTAGTTCCATCATTATCTGAGATGACATTAAAAGCTATAGAAATACTTTCTCAAGATCCCGACGGTTTTTTTTTAATGGTCGAAGGTGGAAGAATTGATCATGGTGGACATGCAAACAACAAAACTAATGTAGCTTTAGAAACAATTGAATTTCATTACGCTGTAGATTCAGTTATTTCATACTCTAGAACCCATGATAATATTTTACTTTTAGTTACTTCTGATCACGAGACAGGAGGTTTAAAGGTTTTAAATGAAACGTTAAATACTAATATCCCCTCATTTAATAAAAGTTTTGAAGAAAATAAGTTATTAAGAATTGAAAGAATTAATAATATAACTGTTTATTGGACAACTACATATCATACTAGTCATTCAGTCCCTTTTTTTGGATATAACGCTGATTTATATGGATTTAATAACCTTACTATCATTGATAATATTGAAATTTTTGACATAATGAAAGCATATTTATCTATCTCATCGGTTAATGATTCTGATTTAATAATCGTTATATCAATAGGTATAGGAATTACTGGTTTTACTGTTGCTGGATTAGTAATTTTACGTATGAGAAAGAGTAAGAAGGTTCTAATTAAAAAAAATGAATAAAACTATGATTTTAGTTTTTTTAGTAAATGCGCAAAATTTTTACCTAAATTTTCAAATGTTATAATACCTTCTTCATCATCTAATACTTCTCCTGGATTTTTTCCAATGCCTAAATTCCAATAAGAAGAGCCTACTACAAACATCTGTTTAATGAGAAAGAAGTAATTAATACTAGAGAATACATGATTCGCACCAGCTCTCCTCACTGCCACAACTGCAGCACCAACTTTATGTTTTAAGTGTCCTCCAGTAGCATATCCGGCACGTTCTATCAAAGCTTTTGTACTAGTAGTTAAATCTGAAAAATATGTAGGTGAACCTATAATAATTCCATCAGCTTCAAGCATCTTTTGAATATATTCATTCATATTATCACCTTCAATAGTACATCTTTGGTCATCGTTATCAATACATTGACGACATGCGGTACATCCTTGCAATCTTTTAGCACCGATCCATATTATTTCACACTCAATTCCTTCGGCCTCCAATTGCTCCAATACAATATTTAAACAATGGTATGTATTTCCCTCTTTTCTAGGGCTTCCATTAAATAGTACAACTTTCAATTTTGTATACCAATTTTAATATTTTGTTTATTTTCAATAATTCTTTTAACGCTTTTAATCTATCTAAGATTATGGGTGATATTAAAATTAGCGCTTTTTTATTGGTATGTTTGGAATCCTCTCTTTCTTTGTTTAATGGACATGATTTTAAAGTAAAAGTAGTTTATACCACAAATTTTAGTTGAGTTAATGTTTAGGTTCTTTTGGATCTTTACTCGAGGTTTTCAAACTGATTCCTTCTCCATCTTTCGTAGATTTAGATTTGTCCATTTGAGCATTACACACCCAACAAATATTTTCTAACTCAATTAATGCCTGGGTACAATTTTCACAATAGATTGTATCACACTCACAAACATACATAAAGCCTACTATTTCTCCTTTACAAACAAGGCAAACTTTCCGATCTTTATGAACTGTAACTTCTATTTCAGTAACTTGAGCCAACAATGTCTTATTACGGACTAATTTTTCCATTTGTTCACCTAATTGAGACAATTCTATTCGTTCAGTTATAAGTGCATTTGATTCTTTTAATTGTTCCCACATTTTTAATTGTTTTAACAATTTTTCCTGTTCGCCTGCAATTTTTATCACTGATCGATTAAGACCATGTCTTTCTGCTACTTGTTGAGCTTGAGTCAAATATCGTCGTGTTTCCATCATATCAAAGGTCAACAGAGATAGCTTTGCTTGAAGCATATACGTTTCTACTAACCAAGGATAAGATTTCTGGCTTTCAGCAATATTGATCAATCTGCTGAGTTGAGGCTTTATTTCTTCTAGTATCTCAATATCATTGGTTTTACGAAGTTCCTCCAAGAGGAGTTCACATAAGTTGACAATTGCTATAATGTGAACTGGCGCGTTAGTTACTTTCTCTTGGGTTATTTGCTTTAATAATTTTTTAGCTTCAATCTTTTGATGGGGTAAATTCTTCCGCTTTAAATAAAGTGCTTTTACAACTCGAAATCCTTTATCGAGGTTAAAACTGGAGGTTTGTTCAGCAATTTGTTGGAGATGTTCCAAATATTTAGGAATATCTTCTAACATGTTCTCTTCAATTTTTATAATCGACATCCAAATATAAGCCCCAA
Organism: Candidatus Hermodarchaeota archaeon; assembly: GCA_048885525.1. Classification (GTDB taxonomy): domain Archaea; phylum Asgardarchaeota; class Lokiarchaeia; order Sigyniarchaeales; family SOKP01; genus Loki-b32. Next base: position 53,738 of record JBHLLP010000021.1, read on the forward strand.
ATATTAAAAGTTGGACTTGTATTTTTTTGGAAATTTGAAGGCTTTTCTCTAATGACACAATAGCTTTATTGGGTAGCCCTTTTGTTCGATAATGTTTTCCTAAATTCAAAAGAATGTTCGCTATCCAAGGCTTTGCGTTCATTTCCTTTGCCAGAACTAAAGCTTCCTCAAGTAATTCGATACTTTTTTCCAATTCCCCAATAAAACCATGAATGTCTGCAATTTCGATTAAAATCTTAATCCTTTCTTCTTTAGTCAATTCCCCATATTTCAAGCTCTCTCTCCCGTATTTCAATGCATTACTAAAATCCCCCATATAACTACATATAGTTGCTAATTGATAAAAACTCGTAGAAATCTTTTCCCTATTTCCAATATCCTCATAAATTTCCAAACATTTGACCGCAAATTCTAAACTGGTCTTTAATTCTCCTTTAAGCATAAATAAATAAGCCTTATCAGATAGTAAAACACCCTTACGTTCTGAAAAATCTAAAGGAGCAATTTCTGTCAATGAGTTTAGTAATTTTTCAGATTTTAGAATCAAATTATGAGCTTCTTCTAAATTACCTGTCCAATATGTAAGATAACTCTTATAGTGTAAAGCATCAAAAGAATAAAGGGATAATCCCAGTCTCTGACTTTTATTAAAAACCTCTTCTATCAACTTGGAAGAATCTTCATACTGATTTAGTCTTATTAAAAGATCAATCTCAATATTTTTATATTCAAACCAATCCTTCTTAGCAATATCTTCTATATTGTCAAAGGAAAAAATAACTTCCAGTGCCTTTTTATATTTACCCTCTCTTCTAAAATGTTCAATACGTTTTAATTCCTCTTGGATTAAATTGGGCATGATTATTAATAACTAATGAAGTATCTTTTCTGGTTACTTTAAATTTCTATTTTATTGATTACTTACGATTTATTTATATAATTTTAATATTTTATTTTATCATAAAATTTTTTCAAAGGGATTGCCACTCCCTTAGATAGAATTAGATTTTCATTATAATAAATATTAATTATAAAATACATGAATAGATTAAACACTAATCGCCCAGAATTACTTGCTCCAATTCAAGATTGGAATACGCTAAAAACAATAGTTAGTTTAGCTGATGCTGTATATTTTGGTATTAAAAGTTATAACATGAGAGCAAAAGCAAAGAATTTTGAACGCGGAGAGTTGAAGCAAGTAGTGGATTATTGTCATAATCAAAATCCTCCATTAAGGGCATATCTAACTACAAATATTTTAATTTATGATTCAGAATTACTGGATTTGGAAAATCTTATATCTGAAGCTAAAGAATCTGGGATAGATGCAATTATTGCTCATGATATTGCAGCAATTAGAGTTGCTAAACGAAATAATATAGATTTCCACATTTCAACACAAGCTAACGTCTCCAATATTGAATCTGCAAAATTTTATGAGGATCTTGGCGCAGAGAGGATAATATTGGCAAGAGAATTATCACTTCAACAGATTAAGCTGATTAAACATCTTTTAACAAAAACTAAGATTGAATGTTTTGTTCATGGGTCAATGTGCACTTCAATTTCAGGGCGATGCTATTTTTCTGCCACTATTTGTGATTCTGAAGAATATTCAGCAAACCGAGGTAATTGCGTTCAACCCTGTAGAAGAGAGTGGAGAGTAATTGACGATGAAAAAAATGAATTTATCTATGATGGCCAGATGTTCTTAAATACGAAGGATCTTTGTATGATTGAATATATTCCAGAACTCATTAATGCAAAAATTGATGCATTTAAAATCGAAGGACGTATGAAAGATCCATTGTATATTAAAACTGTGGTACAATGTTATAAAGAAGCTTTAGATTCCTATTTTAATAACAATTACACTAAGGAGAAAATAAATAATTGGCTTGAAAGGCTTTCAAGTGTTTACAATCGTGGTTTTCATACAGGATTTTATTTTCATAAACCTACTATAGAAGATATTGAGTTGATAAAAAGAGGTAACATTTCTACTTATAAAAAGCATTATATAGGAAAAATCCTCTCATTTGATGTTAGTAGTAAATCTGCTAATGTATTGCTTGAGAGCTTAGAGATCCCATTAAAGTTAGGAGATGAGATTATTATTGAAGGCTCTACAACCTATATAACTGAAACTATTAGAAAGATGATTTATAAAGGAGAAAAAATAAGAAAAATTTCAAGAAAGAGATACTCAGATCCCGTTAGAATTAATTTACGTTTAAACGAGGAAGTACAACCGAACGATAAAATTTATATCATTTCAAAAACATAAAAAAATGATTTTTTTAGCAATTTCTAAAAATAGCATAAATAATATTCCATTTAGCATGAATTTCAAGGAAAGAAGGAAAAATTTGGTTGAAAGTCTAAAAAATCGAGAGATATTAACAAAACCTAATGTAATTAAGGCAATGTTAACAGTTCCAAGACATAAGTTCGTGCCAAAAGATGCGGAATCAAGCGCATATATGGATACTCCTCTTTCTATTGGATTAGGACAAACAATTAGTGCCCCACATATGAATGCTATGATGTGTGAATACCTTGAACTGAATGAAGGGGAAAAAGTATTAGAAATTGGAACGGGTTCAGGTTACCATGCCGCTCTATGCGCGGAGTTAGTAGCTCCAGAAAATTCCCAAAATCCCGGTCATGTATTTACAATTGAACGCCATGAAGGATTGGCAGAAAAGGCTAGAAAAAGTCTTAAAGAAACGGGGTATGCTAATAAAGTCACAGTAATTCTTGGGGATGGAACATTAGGATACCCTAAAGAAGCTCCTTATGATAAGATTTTAGTAACGGCAGCTTCGCCATCAAAGATCCCTATTCCATTTCGAGATCAGTTAATTGATGGAGGAATTCTTTGTATTCCTGCTGGATCTAAAAGTTTTAGCCAGATTTTATATGTGATAAAAAAAAATGGGCAAAATTTCGAATCAACTAAAATTACAGCTGTTCGTTTTGTTCCACTTATTGGAAAATATGGATTTCAATCTGGAGATTAGATGAGAATTTTACTAAATCAAATTAATTTTTTGTAATTTTTTTACTTTTCTTACTTTTAAGTTCATCTCGAATTCTTTTGACATATTTTGACCTTTCAATACACATTGTTAGATTCTCATCACAACAATTCCAACTAGAGCATCTTTCTTTGGAATAAGAAGCGTTCAAATTTTAGTTTGCTTTATTTTATTTTTATCCTAAATCCATTTATAGAAAGACTAATTTGGTATAATAAAGTAATGTTTATAGATGTGAATGGTTTTTGTGAGATCTTCTAAAAAATATAAAAAAAGAATAATTTTGGTTTACAAAAAATTAGGTCCAAAGAATATAATTTTACTTATGGAGTTTTTTTCTAAGTTTCCTTTCCATTAATTTTTTTCGCGCATTTTGAACATATTGATTATTTTCAATATTATTCTTTAATGCTTTTTTATTATAAATCCAGCCATTCCGCTTTCCATTATCTTTAACTCCCATAAACTTCAAGACCAATGCAAATTTTATATGTTATATTTGTTATTAGACTGTTAATATATATAAAGATAAGTGATATCGACAAAATTCATGCTTATATCTACAAATTTGTAAAGGAGCCAAAAGTATAAGTATTAATATATTTTGATTTTTAGTTGAAGTTCTAAATTCTTATCAAGATTAAAGACAGGTGTAATATTGATCCCCTGATATATTTCTTTGTAGCCCTCATCTGTATACGCATATGCAATTATTGGAAATTTATTAATTTTAATTGAATCCATTTTACTCGAAACTTCAAATTCAAAGTTTAAATCATAAGATTCATCATAAGCTTTAAAATGGTAACCATTATATTGAAATGGTTCTAATAATTGTTTTGATATATCATCCTTTAAAACAATTTGTTTACTTTCCCATTGAAATTTTGTTGTATCACCATTAAAGAAAAACGGGATATCAAGTGCTACGTTGACATTTTTAATGATACGATCCAACATCTTTTCTTTACCTTGAATTGCATTGAAATTAATTCTAACAATAACTTTAATCTCATTTTCTTCTATGTAGATATCTTTTGTAATTCGTGCGGGAATTCTAACATCAGTCTCGGGATCTTTAATGCTTCCAATCCTTTCCATTTCTATAATAGCAACTTTGCCTTCTTCTTCAGTACTTGTTACCCTGCAATTTTCATCAATAAAATCTCCAAACTCATAATACTGATCAGCTTGGAGTTGTTCAAGTGTAACATCATTATGTAAAAATCTTAAACGTAATAGACTTCTTTTAAATCTATCAACCATCACATCTTTTGATTCAAGTTTCTTGCTATCATGATAAGCTTCTGGCCATCGAGTTAAAGTATTCAAAAGATTATATGATTTAGGCTTATAATCTAACTCAAAAATAGTCCCTCCTTCGTTAGGGTTGATATAAACATTAAGTACTTCTGATTCAATTAAATACTCTACTTTGCTGTCTTTAAGAAAATCTATTGCTGTTATATAAATATATGATTTTAGTTTTGGATCAATTAATATATTTACTTCATCTATTATTCTCTCAGCATTTATTAGATGTGTATAAACTGAAAATCTTAAAAATTGTAAATATACTCCTCCAAATAAGCCGTGCCAATAACAATCATTACATTGAGCTTTGTAAA
>JBHLLP010000022.1:0-56732 GCA_048885525.1 Candidatus Hermodarchaeota archaeon
GACACATTAACTGCAGTGGCAACTGTAAAAAACAAATATACCAAACAAGGAAAAAGTGGAGAATTAAAATTCCTTGATGTAGAAACCAAGGTCTATAATCAAAATGATGAAGTACTTACTGATGGAATGGCTAAAGTATTAATAATGTAAATAAGAATTAATCAACGATTTTCAAGTTCTAAAAATAATATTTTTATCTATTTTTTCATTACTTTATTTTATGTCAGATTTAGAACCTGTCAAATGGGATGACTATGAAATTGGACAGTCTGCTTCATTCACTAAAACGATAACTGAACAAGATGTTATGAAATTTGCTGAAGTGACTGGAGATTACAACCCAATACATGTTAATGCTGAATATGCTGCAACTCAAATGTTTGGTAAACAAGTGGCACATGGAGCTTTGAGTTCTGGATTAATATCAGCAGTATTAGGTACAAAATTATTTGGACCAGGTATTTTATATGGGGGGCAGACAGTCAGATTTGAAAAACCTGTGTTTTTTGGTGATACATTAACAGCCGTTGCTACTGTGAAAGAAAAATATACTAAAAAAGAGGGTAAATTAAAATTCATTAAATGCGAGACTGTTGTAAAAAACCAAAATGATGAAGTGGTAACTTCTGGTGAAGGAACTATACTAGTTTTAAAATAATTTTTTTCTTCTTTTTTATTCTCAGAAAATTGTGCATAGTGTATTAATCATAATCAAAATTATGACCACAATTAGGACAAAATTGAGTATCTGTTGAAGATGCTTTTAATCTACATTTTGGGCACATAATTCCATTTCTAGTAATTTCTGATGTAGAAGGTTCCATTTTTTGTTGGATTTGTTTAGCTCCATATAATTAGACCCAATTTACCAAATATGCAAAATATCACTAATAAATATGTCCGTGTAGTTGGTTTTTCTTCTTCGGATTCGCTCATTTTATGGAATTTTATAATTTCTTTCAATTCTACAAAAATGTATATTTTTATATAAATCTTATAGACAACATTATTCTCTCATATTTTATCTCATAATCTTAATTCTCTTTAATACATTTTTTCATTTTTTTTTAGATTTGGACACTATCTCAAATCTAACATTTCTTTTTTAAATCATAGATTATTATATCAAACTCATGAAAAAGCAATATTTAGGTGAAACCATTGATCACCCACTTTTAGGAAAACTACTGCCTGTAGATTTTAGTCCCCTAAAGACGTGTTCATTTAATTGTTATTATTGTAGTTTAGGAAAAACTACCAAAATGACAATGGAAAGAGAGGAATTTTATCCTGTTCATGATATCCTCCAAGAGATTGAATCATATTTACAACAAAATGATCCTCCTGATACATTCTTCCTTACTGGAAGTGGTGAACCTGCTCTATATTTAAAATTTGGAGAATTAGCTCGCAAAATCAAAGAAAAATATCCTTCCATTACTATAACAGCATATTCAAATGCTTCTTTATTAATGGATCCTGAAGTAAGAAATGATTTTTGTGAATGTGATATAATGCAATTCAATTTAAATGCTGTTAATGCTGAAGAATTTAGCCGAATCAATCAACACCATGGTCAGGTAAGAATTGATGATGTTCTTGAAGGATTGAGAAAATTTAAGGCTGAGTCTAATAAACCAATCTGGATTCATTCAATTTTTGGAGATAATTTCAATATATCTGAAAAAAATATTATTGGATTGCGTAATTTTATTGCTGAATTAAATCCTGATAAATTTATAATTCGGAAGTTTGAAATAAAGAATGATGTGGAACCATTAAGGGATGAGACTATTAATTTCATTAAAACTCAAATGGACTCTTTAAATTGTGAATGTCATTATATGGGATTTGAATAACAGAAATCCCTAAATCTCCTAACTTTATATTTATTAAGGCTTATGGAACTATCCAAGTTCCTTCATTTCATTGTTAGAAATGAATAATACAAGCAATCATCCTTCCAAGCAAAATAAAACTGTCGGCACCAAACTCCCTTTAAGCGAAATTCTCTCGTTTTTTGCAAGGTTTACCAATTTAGATGCTAAAGTTTTAATCGATTGTTCAGCAGAATTTAGATTGAAAAGCTTTCGAAATTTAGAATTATCAGGATTTGATATAACTTTTTTTTGCCATTTTAAGCCTAATGTATTTGCCTGTAATTGTAACCCTGCCAATGCCATCCCAGCTTCAATCTCACCCCAATATTTTAAATTCATAACTCGATGCATAATTCCAGCACATGGTTTCTTTCTATCAATACATAAGAGAATAGCATAATTAGAGATATTAATACCAAATTCATTTTCAATTTCCGTTTTAAAATTTTCTGTATTAAAATGCTGAAGAAAATGATCGTACGTCGTTTTACCATTCACTTTTATCCATCTATTTAATACTGAATATCCAACAGGATTATATATATAAGACCCTTTTGGTAAGTTAGCAAGATCTTCAACAATAACTATTGGGTAAACAGCGTATCCTGCACATCCTGAAGCATGGACTCTCCCATAGCCGTTTTTCTCTAAATCATCCCTGTTTCCATGTGTTGCATGATCATTCTCACCTTGACATGCCCATAATAATTGGGAAATTTCTTGTAAAGTAGTATAGTTTGGAGCTTTCTTTTCTACTTGATTAAATATGGTCTTATCTAATGGTACACCTTCATACTGATTCTTATATATTGCACGGTCTATATAGCATGCTGGAGTTTCAAGTATTATAGTACCATTTTCCTCTTTTATTTCAAGAGGTTCCAACGTATCTTCTAATAATGCTCCTCGATCTCTTTCTCGAACTGCTACCGTATAAAAAAGGATATAGTTTTGTTTGAGTTCCTTGTTGATGAGTTTATTATATTTTTTCGGAGCTCTTGCCCGTTGAGATACTCCAAGACCAATACTTCCTACTTTTAATGAAAGATATTGCCAGATAAGTCCTACGTCAATTAAATCATTTAATGCAATTGGTTCTTTCCAGACCAATTCAGGATAAACTTCCATGGAATATTGAGTTTTTCCTTTATCAGTAATTAACTTTAATTCATTTTCATTATATAAATATAATCCACCAGAATAATCCTCTCCGTCGGGTAACACTAAAAATAATGACTTTGAAAGTGATGCTTGGTTGGTTGCTTTACAAATATCCAAGATCTCAGACATCGATAAAATTCTGCCCTCACCTGAACAGTCTTTACGTTGCGCTAAACATGTTTGTAAACTCATAATTATTTTCCCATTATTATTCATTTTATTGTAATTAGACATTTATCTCAAATTAAATTTATGATGACTTAAATCTAGACTTAGTAAAAGAAACAAAAGAAGATATGCAAATAATAATGTATTTTAATTACTTACTTATTCGTATTTTTCTTCCATTATTTACCCATTACCATATGGGAAGTATTACCCACATACGATCTAACTTTTGAGGTAATCTTTAACCCTTTTTAGGAGTTGTTAATACAAGGTACACATTATAAAAAGAAAGATATATTATTTAATATTACATTTCAAAATCAAATTATAAAGTGTTTAGAAATCGTTCAAAACTATCAATATAATAAATGAAGGATGAGAAAATAATGACATGGCTTAATATTGGTGAAATTGTAAATGTTAATGCTAATAAATATCCAAACCGACTAGCTTTGAAAGATATTAGAAGACAATTAACATTTAAAGAATTAAATGAAAGAACTAATAAACTTGCGAATGGAATTCTTAAAAGTGGTATAAAAAAAGGAGATAAGGTAGCTATTTTATCAAATAACTCAATAGAGTTTATGGAAATCTATGTTGCTGCAGCTAAAGGAGGTTTTATAGTTGTTCCTTTAAATTTCCGCTTACATCCAGATGATATCTCTTTCATTATTAATAATTCAGATGCAAAATGGTTATTTGTAGAATCTCGATTCCAAGAGGCTACAGAAAAAATCTGGAAACGAGCTAAAGAATTGGGTTTTGAGAATGTTCAACGTGTTTTGATAGCTGATCACTCAGCAGAAGGTTGGAAATTTTTTGAAGAGATAGTTAAAATGGGGGAAAATTCTTATCCTTCTATAAAAGTTAACCCCGAAGATACATGGGTTATTTTATATACATCAGGGACAACAGGAAAACCAAAGGGTGTCATTCGTTCCCATAGGTCTTATGTTGCCTTTTTCCTAATTAATGAAGCAGAATTTTCATTCACTCCTCAAGATTATGGAATGATTCTGATGCCATTATCTCATGTAAATTCAACATTTTATTCATTTGTCTTTACTTACCTCGGAGCTCCTGTTTATATACATATAGAGTATAAATTTGATCCCGAGGAAGTTTTAAGAATTATCAATCAAGAAAAAATAACATTTACATCGATGATTCCTACTCACTATAATCTAATATTGAGCCTTCCGGAGGATGTGAAACAGAAGTACGATCTTAGCTCTGTAACGGCTTTATTAACCTCTTCAGCTCCCGCTACTAAACAAATGAAGTTAGATGTTATGAAGCTTTTTAATAAGACAAAACTTTTTGAAGCTTACGGATCTACAGAAGCTGGACTTGTAACACTTCTTAGACCTGAAGACCAGATGAATAAGTTAGGTTCTATAGGAAAAGAATGTATTGGAACAGATAGTTTAAAACTATTAGATGAAAATGGAAATCTAGTTCCTATAGGAGAAGTTGGAGAGCTTTATTCCCGTGGTCCACAAATGTTTGATGAATATTATAAGTTACCAGAAAAAACTAAGGAATCATTCAGAGGAGAATTTTTTAGCGCTGGTGATATGGCTAAAAAGGATGAAGATGGATTTTATACACTTGTAGATAGAAAGCAGAATATGATAATTACTGGAGGAGAACACGTCTATCCTTCTGAAGTTGAAAAGGTAATTGTTTCGCATCCTTCAGTCGTAGAGTGTGCAGTAATTGGATTACAAGACTACAAATGGGGTGAAAGTGTGACAGCAGTTTGTATTTTAAATAAAAAAGCTTCTTCTGATGAACTAACGAATGTAATGCGACAATATTGTGAAGATAAATTAGCTAAATTTAAGATTCCAAAACAATTTATATGTATCGATTCTGAAGAAATGCCTAGGACTGGTTCTGGAAAAGTAATTCATCGAAAATTAAGAGAACGATTTGATAAACAAATTAATAATGAATAAGAAATTATTACAATAGCAATTTAATAATAAATTAGGTTATTAAAAAAATGTCTTTTAAAAAAGCTTATATACCTTATGGGCAGTATTGGAGTACACCTTTTTCAAGGTGGCAAATGAGTTTTCAAGATCTCCATGCTATTAAATTTGCTGCAGACATTTCTAAGCGATTTTTAAATGAAAGGGGAATTTCTACGAAAGAATTTGATCAAGTCATATTTGGCTTAACAATTCCACAACTTAATTGTTTTTATGGGGGCCCATGGCTAGCGAGTTTGATAGGGGCTGAACAAACTACAGGCCCAATGATTAGTCAAGCATGTGCTACTGGAACAAATTCAGTTTCAATTGCAGCACAAAATATCGAGACAGGGATTAATCATAATGTTCTAGTAGTGTGTGCAGATCGATGTTCCAATGGACCTCATCTTGTATATCCTAATCCTCAAGCACCTGGGAGTACATTAGATTCCGAAAATTGGGTATGGGATAATTTTGGATACGATCCTTTTGCTAAAAATGCGATGATTGAAACAGGGGAAAATGTTGCTAAAGAAGTAGGAATTACTAAAGATGAACAAGATAAAGTTACCCTGATGCGTTATAATCAATATCAAGATTCTTTAAAGAATGATCGTTCTTTTCAGAAAAAGTATATGATAGAACCTATAGAGGTAAAAGATCGTTCTGGTCGAAAAGTATTAGTTACTGTTGAAGGAGACGAGGGGATATATCCGACTACGATGGAAGGGCTCTCTAAACTTCGACCTGTACTTCCAGAAGGTACAATAACTTATGGGACTCAAACACATCCGGCAGATGGAAATTGTGGTATTATTGTAACCACGAAAGAAAAAGCAGAAAAATTAAGGAAGAGAGACGATGTTGAGATTAAACTACATTCATATGGAGATCACAAAGCAAAAAAGGGATTTATGGCAATGGCAATAGTCCCTGCAGCAAAGAAAGCTTTAAAAAATGCGGGTATTTCCATAACAGATATTTCTGTAATTAAGACGCATAATCCCTTTGCTGTTAATGATATATATTTCTCGAGAGAGATGGATGTAGATTTGAAAAAGATGAATAATTATGGAAGCTCACTTATATTTGGACATCCTCAAGCACCTACAATGTTGAGAATTATAATAGAAATGATAGAAGAGTTAGTGGAGAAAGGTGGAGGATATGGCCTAGCAGATGGTTGTGCTGCTGGTGATACTGGCGCCGCTCTGATTTTAGAAATAAAAGTAGATTGAATTTAACTTTTAAAAATATTTTTTGGCGTTAATTTAAATTATATTTTAGGTTTCTTAAATGCATAGAAAGAAAATAGAGGCTACGAAACAATTAGGACAGGTAATGTCTGATTATTATCATGAGTTAGATGATGCTTCTAAAAGTGATAATAAGAAGGTTGCTTGGTGTTCAAGTGTTGGTCCAGCAGAAATATTAAGAAGCTTAGATTTTAAAGTTTATTTCCCAGAAAATCATAGTGCAATGTTGGGTTCCTCCAGAATGGCTACAGATTTAATTCCTTATGCTAATGCTATAGGATATTCACCAGAAATTTGTTCTTACCTTACTGCTGACATAGGTGCATATTTAAAAAATGTAACTCCTCTGACAAAAGCTTATCCAGATATTAAAAGTGTTCCTAAACCAGATGTTCTTGTTTTTAACACTAACCAATGCAGAGAGGTCCAAGATTGGTTTGGCTGGTATGCAAATGAATTTAACGTTCCTTTAGTTGGGATTTCAACCCCTAGGACAGTAGGTGAAGTTACTAATGATCATATTACTTTTATAGCACAGCAGATGGAAAGCCTTATAGGATCATTAGAAAAAATTTCTACCATTGCGTTTGATATAAAAAAACTTAAAAAAGTATTATCATTTTCACGTAAATGCTCTGAACTATGGAAAAAAGTACTAAACACAGCAGCAAACAAACCTTCACCATTAACCTTTTTCGATGGAACTATTCATATGGGACCCGCTGTAGTTTTAAGAGGAACATCTCAAGCAGTAGAATATTACAAAAATTTATTAACAGAATTACAGGAAAGAATAGAAAAAAACATCGGAGCTGTGGAGGATGAGCGTTTTAGACTTTATTGGGAAGGAATGCCAATCTGGGGGCGACTTAAACACTATTCTGAATTATTTGCAGCCCTTAGAGTATGTGTAGTAGCCTCAACTTATTGTAATAGTTGGATTTTTTCAGCTTTTGATGAAAAAGATCCATTCAGAAGTATGGCAAAAGCATATACGGAGCTGTTTATTGTACGCTCAGATGAATTTAAAGAAAAATATCTTAATGAAATGGTAGAATTCTTTAAAATTGATGGTATTATATTTCATGATGCTAAAACTTGTCCACATAATACTAATAGCAGGTATGGAATGCCTCAAAGGCTCGAAAAGGATGTAGGGATACCTAATTTAATTATAAATGGAGATTTAAACGATTTAAGATGTCTTTCTGATGAGCAATCAAGAACAAGTATAGAAGCTTTTATTGAACAACTGGAAGAGAGTTAAGACAAATTAAGTTCAAGAAAAGATATAACATTTTTAAGTAATTATGAATAAAAAAATTTGAAAGTAAGAGCGAGATAAAAAATGGTTAATAAGATAAAAGCTATTGAAATAAAGAATTATATTGGGAAAGAATTTAGCACAAGATGGTACCAAGTTACCCAAGAAGCTATAAATAAATTTGCAGATCTTACACGCGATCATCAGTATATACATATCAATCCTGAACTAGCAAAAAAATCTATTTATGGGGAAACCGTCGCTCATGGTTTTTTTGTTTTATCTATGCTTGGTTTCTTTACGTTACAAGATGGAGAGAGAGATTCAATGCAGTTTTATGTAACAGATGCTAAATCAATTGTAAATTATGGATTTGATAAAATTAGATTTATTTCCGCTGTTCCTGTTGGTGCTTTTATTCGAGACGTAACCTATATTTCAAAAGTTGAGTTAGTTAAGCGAGGTATGAAATTTACTTCACATCATACTATTGAAATCAAAGGTCAAGAAAAACCTGCTCTTATAGCAGATTGGATAAATCTACTAATTTTATAAAATTTGAGTTATCCCCCAACTAAAGGAGGGGATATAACTATTTGATCTCCATCTTTTAATTTAGTATTTAACTCATCTAAAAATAGATAATTCCTCCCATTTACCAAAATTACAACATGGCTCTCTAATTTTCCTTTTTTGTTTATAAATGATTTACGTATTTTGTTTCCATGCTCACTCATGAACTTATTGATGACATCAGCTAGTATTTCCACATTCGAATAATCGATCTGGCTTAATCCAACATCAGTTGAAAATGTTGCCATCAATTTCAGTATGATGTTTGCCATTAAATCTCTAATATTTTGATTTTGTTAAAAATTTTATCTATTAGAATTATAAAGGTTAATAGCAAGGTTAAAAAAATTTTATTCTATTCTAAAAACAATAGATATGTTAGTTTATTTATAAACAGCTTTTAAAATCATTTGACGTGAATGAATTCTAAAGAAAGAATTACTGAACAATTGAAAAGGATTGTAAAAGAAAATCAAGTTCTTACTGACTTAGAAGATCTTTATGTCTATTCATTTGAGAAAATCTTTCTTGATAGAATTAATATTCAACCTGATTTTATTGTTAGAGTCTCTTCTGTGAAGGAAGAAAACGAAGTAAAAAGAATTATTGAAAAAGAAGATGCTATATTTTTTGAAAGAGGTAAAATTCCATCAGATTATAATAATAAATCATCCAAGATTTTAGTTTTATTAGATAATGTAGAGATCCCTACTCTTCAAAATTGCATTGATGAGCAAGCAAAAAAATATGGGAGCCTTATTAAATTTGATATAAAGGGGTATGGAACTTATAGAAATCTTGCGTTGGCTGTACAAAATTTATTTTTAGGAAAAACTTTAACTAAGTGTGAGCAGTGTACTACATGCAGTGGTTATTGTACAGTAAGTTCTTCTTTTAATGGGATTGAGTCATGGTCTTCGAAAGGAAGAATGCTCATTACCAGAGGAGTGATGAAAGGTGATTTACCCTTATCAAATAAAATTGTTGAGATATTATATAGTTGTACAAAATGTGGACTTTGTTATGGTCAATGCTTTCAAAATTTAGAATTTCATGAAGCAATACTTTATTTAAGACATCTTATTGCTGAAAAGAATATGGCACCACAAATTTTTCATACAGCAGCTAAAAATATTTTTGACCATGGAGACCCTGGGGCTACACCAAAAAATCGCCGTCTTATAAGAATAAAAAATATTTCTAATCTAAATTTACCCGAGAAAGCAAATACTCTCTGTTGGTTAGGGTGTACAGTAGCAACAAGAACTCCAAAAACAGCTGAAGCTTTTATAAGAACATTAAACCGAACTAATACCGAATTTACAATGTTGGGAGAAAAAGAAGGCTGTTGTGGGTATTTATTAATCTCATCTGGACTATGGCAAGAAGCTAAAAAAGTCGCGACCGACGTTATTGAAAGGATTGAGAAAACTAAAGCTAATGTTTTAGTAACTCCTTGTTCTGGCTGCTATTATACCTTTAAAAGGCTTTATCCTGAAATCCTTGATATTTGTTTGCCTTGTGAAATTCAACATACTTCTCAATTTCTCGAAAATAAAATTAAAACTGAGGAAATTAGCCTTAAACCTTTAAATTTAAACGTAACATATCATGATCCTTGTTCACTTGGTAGACATAGCAATGTCTATAGTCCACCACGTAATGTATTAAAAGCAATACCTGAAATTAATCTAGTTGAGATGCCGTTAAGTAGAAATTGTGCACGATGTTGCGGAGGTGGAGGTGGACTTTGGACCTATAATAACGATGTGAGTTTAGAATCAACTCAAACAAGGTTAAGAGAAGATTTTATCCCTATTAATGTTAATATTTTAACGACAGCTTGTCCACAATGCCAGTTAAATTTTCGTTTCGCTTCTCGGATGAAAAATTTTGGAGATAGATCATTAAAAATCTATGATATTACGGAAATATTAGAATTCGCAATGATATTTTAATAAGCTGATTCTATTTTGCCAAACCTCGAACCTTTGGTTGACCTGGCCATGGCCAAGAAATTCTATATTTTATTTTACAATGAGGACAAGTTGCTTCTTTTGCATTTGGTGGAACCGGAAAGCGTTGAAGACAATTCATACACCTACATTTAGTCACTTCAGTCATTTATGAATCACCTCTATAATTAAATTCTACATTTATTATTTTTAAGTCTTTTATAATTGTTTTAATGATGTTTTATTTGTTAAATTGATACTAAAAGGGGTCTAATATATTAATTTAAAGAAATTAATACTTATTAGTTTTCGTTGAAATATTTAAATCTAATGGATAATTTAAATAAAAAGTAAAAATATTTAATTTTGCAAGAGAATACTAATATTAGAATTATTATTGAGTATATTTCTGTAGCACAAGTGGGTACATATTCCCATCGCACTGAAAAGCATAGTGATTTGCGATTTAACATTTTAAAAAGGTAGGGGTGAAAAAGTATAGTTTGGAATAAACAGATTGCATATATTGATTTAACAACTGGAGAAATAACAAAAAAAAAGATTCCAAAATTAATACGAGAAAGATTTTTGGGTGGTAGAGGTATAAATATGTATCTTCTATACAATCATCTTTCACCTGGAGTTGATCCTTTAAGTTCTGAAAATGTTTTACTTGTAGGTGTAGGTTTATTAACTGGAATCCCTGCTATGGGGAGTGGAAGATGTGATATCGCAGCAAAATCACCATTAACAGGTGCGATTGGTGATTCAAACATCGGAGGATTCTTTGCACCAGAGATGAGAATGGCTGGATTTGATCATTTGGTAATAAAAGGAAAAGCTGAGAATCCTAGTTATATTTGGATACATGATGGAGAAATAGAAATTTTAGATGCGAGTCATCTATGGGGAAAGGATACATTTGAAACACAAAATATCATCCGTTCAGATCATGAAGATGAAGAAATTAAATCTTTAGTTATCGGTAAAGCCGGAGAAAATCTTGTACGTTTTGCTAATGTAAGAACTGGTATGAAAAATGCAGCTGGACGTACAGGTATGGGTTGTGTTATGGGATCAAAGAACTTAAAAGCAATAGCTGCACGTGGAACTATGGATATTGAATTTGCCCATCCTATTGAATTACTAGATTACTGTAAAGAAATGATCGAAATGGTCATGAAAAATCGCTATTCAAGAGCTGCATCGAAATGGGGTACACTTGTTATTTATAGCACCACAAATACCACAGGGTTAATTCGAACGAGAAACTTTCAGTTAAATCAATTAGAAGAAGGTTGGGATATTGAACCGGAAGAAATGGACAAATATACTATTGGAATGTCTGGCTGTTATGGATGCCCAGTAAGTTGTCGTCATCGTTATACATTAAAAGAAGGTTTATTTGCTCCCTTTTTTGCTGAAGGTCCAGAATACACATCTTTAGGTGCATTTGGTACTATGGTTGATTGTAAAAAAATGGAAACCGTTCTTACAGCTAATCATCTTGTTAATAAATATGGTTTAGATACATTAGAAACCGGGGGACTTATCGCTTGGGCTATGGAACTCTATGAGAAAGGAATAATTACTGAAAAAGTAACAGATGGATTAAAGATTGAGTGGGGTAATGAAGAAGTTCTCTATGAATTAATTAGAAAGATTGCTTATCGAGAAGGGTTTGGTAATCTACTTGCTGATGGATTCAAAACAGCAATCCCTAAAATAGGAGAAGAATCTAGATATTACGCAATAGAAGTAAAGGGTATGAGTAATTTACATTCAGATGAACGTCCAACACCTAGCTTGGCATTAGGTATTATAACTTCAACTAGAGGCGCTGATCATCTGAGAGGCCGTCCCGCCATAGATCTTTATGGATTACCAGAAGATTTTTTGGAGGAAATATATGGTGGTAAAATGTCCTCTGATTATAGATCTTACGAAGGAAAGAGTCGTATGGTTTGGTGGCAAGAGCTTTTGTATGCCGTTACAGATTCTATTGGTACATGTAAATTTCAAACAGTGTTTCTAGCAGTCCATGCTCCAAAATGGGAGGAATTCTCAAAGTTAATCTATTTAGTTTCTGGATTGCAGATTTCAGATTCCCAACTTATGGAAATTGGTGAAAGAATTTACACTCTCGAAAGAATGTTTAATATTAGAGAAGGTTTTTCAAGAAAAGATGATATATTACCAGATCGATACTTTGAGGAACCGACTCCTATAGGACTTCCACGAGTTAGGGGAATAAAAATCGATCGAATAAAATTTGAAAAAATGCTCGATGAGCATTATAGTCTTCATGGTTGGGATAAGAATGGAAATCCTACTGAAGAAAGTCTACGAAAACTTGGAATTGAAAACGAACCAACTCAAATTATATGAAATAGAGGGATATAGAATGCAAAAAATATTATTTGTCGACCCTGAAAAATGCACTGGATGTAGATTATGTGAAAATGTATGTTCTCTCTATCATGAAAAAGTTAGTAATCCCTCTCGAGCAAGAATTCATATCATAAAATGGGAAAATTCAGGATTATACGTGCCAATGATTTGCCAACAATGTGAAACACCCATTTGTGAAACTGTCTGCCCTATGGGTGCGATAAGTAGAAATGAGAAAACAGGAGCAGTAATTATAGATGAAGAATTATGTGTAGGATGTAAACTTTGTATAATGTTCTGTCCACTTGGTGGAGTAGGAATTAACAAAAATAGAAAAATTTTAAAATGTGATCTTTGTGAGGGTGACCCTTTATGTGTAAAATTTTGTATTCCAGAAGCACTTCAATTTATAGATGCAAATACTATTAATCTAAAAAAGAGAAGAATAGCAGCAGAAAAATTATCAGAAATTATGAAAAAATTATTAGAGGTTTCAATCTAGAGATTTTTTTAAAAATTTAAAAAGGATTAGATATGGTGGAAAAAATTAAAATCGGAATTATTGGAATTGGTCCAACTGGGGGGATTTTAGCAGCTCATCTTGCTAAATCAGGACAAAATGTGGTTCTAGTTGACATTAATAAGAGTCATATGGATAAGATTAAAAAGAAAGGATTAACATTAACAAACCTTAAAAAATTCAATGTAAAATTCCCAAAGGAGAACATTTGCTACTCTATAGAAGAACTGGAAGATAAGGAAATAGACACTTTATTTATCGCTGTGAAAGCGTCTCACCTTATTGAAATTTTACCACAAATTAAAAAAGTTGTGAACCCCAATACAACCTTAATCAGTTTACAAAATGGATTTGATACAGAGGAACTTATTGCAGAATATATAGGAGAAGAAAATACGATTCGCATTGTGGTTAACTATGCTGGCAATATTTTAGAGGATGGAGTTATAAGAATGTCATTTTTTAACCCTCCAAACTATTTAGGTGTAATATCATCTGAAGCAGAAGGAAAAGCCAAACAAATAGCAGAGATCATTGACTCCGCTGGATTAGAAACTATTTTTACTCCAGAAATAAAAAAATTTGAATGGACAAAATGTATACTCAATACCATAAGTCCTGTTTGTGTCACCACTAGAACAACAATGAAACAAACAATGGAGTTTTCGGAAACTAGGGAGATTTGCAGAGAAATATTACGTGAGGGGATACAAGTTGCAAAAGCACGTGGAATCAACTTCGAACCAGATTTTTTAGATAAAGGTATGAGTTATCTGGATAAGGCAGGTCATCACAGAGTTTCAATGGAAGCAGATATTGATGCGGGCAATCCATCAGAAATAGGATTTCTTAATGGAAAAATAGTTGAATATGGAGAACTTGAAGGAATCCCCACGCCATATAATAAATTATTTGTATCCATAATTAAAGGATTGGAATTACCTCCAATAAATCGCAACTAATTCATGATCGAATTACTTTAAAATCATGCTTAACGAAATTTTTTTCGCAGGTATTGATGTAGGAACATCATACGTAAAATCAGTATTATTAAATAGTAATAAAGAGATTGTAAGCTTTTTTATTAATCGTACTGGTACTTCTATTGAAAATTCAAGTAAAAATGCTTATGAGAATACCCTTTCTAATGCTTCATTATCAAATACATCTATAAAGCGTATAACTGCAACTGGATATGGAAAAGATAAAGTTTCTTTCGCTAATACTTATAAAACTGAAATTAGTTGTCATGCTAAAGGTGCTTATCATTACTTTCCGCAGAAAATTACAATTGTCGATATTGGAGGACAAGATACCAAGGTTATTAAACTTGATGAGAATGGTAAAATATTGAGGTTCAAAATGAATAGAAAATGTGCTGCGGGTACAGGTGCATTTATTGAGGAAATTGCGTATCGACTCGATCTCCCTCTAAATGAATTAAATACTTTAGCTACTAAATCTACCTCTAAAGTTCCATTAGCAAGTTTTTGCACAGTTTTTGCAAAAACGGAAATTCTAACTCGAATAAAAGAAGGAGAAAAAGTTGAAGATTTAATTAAAAGCGCCTTTGGTTCTGTAATAAAAAGAATAATAGAAATGACAGAATTAGAGGGTACTGTAATTCTGACTGGAGGTTTAATAGCTTATAATTCTATTATTGGAGAAATCTTAAAGACTGAAATAAATGCTGATATTCTTATACCACCTTATCCCCAATTAACAGGAGCAATAGGGGCTGCTTTGTTTGCTCTCGAAGATAATAACCCCAAATTACACAATTAGATTTTTTTTCTTTAAGGCTAAGATAAAGATGTGTAAGATTATACCCGTTTATTTAAATATACAAATTACTAATTATTAGCTTACAGATCGTTTTTTTGATCCTTTTACAAAAAACAAAATGAAATATAATGAGATCAATATTTAAAAAAAAAAAGACAATTGTAATTTTAGGGATATTACTCACTCTTTTCCTAAATGTTTTTACAATTTCTAATGGTTTAGCAACAGTTATTCAAGAAGACGCGGTGTTTGATCTTGATAAAGAAGATCCTCTAGGACCTCAAGGTTATGGGGCGATAATTCCCTCTCCTAATACTTTAGGTACTGTTTATATCGATGGTTCAAATCAAGGTAAATTTACTATAATGGATTGGGATGGATCATCAACAGGTTACGAGGAAATTGTAAGCTTTCCCGGTGAAGATATATCTTTATATTATCCAATGACATTAGATGATTACTGGGTGGGTAGTCTTTCATATAATGACGAGATTAATCCTTGGACTCAAGTGAGATGGCTAAATGTTTCTGCATATAATGCTGAAGCTGAAGACTTGTCACCTTTTACTGTTAGTACATTATTTGATTATTATGCTTTGGTAGAGGGAGGTACATTAAACGCTCCGGCTAACGATGAACAACCAATGCAAATCGATGTTATTATTAAAAGTGGAGGCCCGAAAGTATTAAAATTTGATTGGATAATGGCAAATCCTGCTGCAGCATCATATGATTATTATTTAATTTCTCCATCCGGAAGATTTATGGATGCAAATTGCTACCCAGTCCCTGTATCTCACTCAACGACACCTGGTACAACTTTATTTAACTACTTGATATTTACAGCCCATCAAGCTGGTACATATCGCTTAATTTTTGAGGTTTACCATACTGCTCCTAGTTCTTTATATTTAGAATTTTTACACACTCAAATATCATCTTTACCCATAAATTCGCTGCAATTTGGAGGAAATAGTGATGGAATATTGTCTATTGATCTAGGGGAATATGCTAATTGGCAATCAAAATGGTTCAGAATTAGTGGAAAAAAGGGAGATCTCTTTACACTAGACTTATTTGAAGATTATTCTACCGGCTTTACACCGATTATAGATATTTGGACCCCATGTGCAAATGGTTATTTTCTTGACATTTCGGTAGGAACAGGGACTCATGAAATTTATTTTCCTAAGAATGGTTATGCATATGTTTCATTTACTGATATGATTTTTGGTGATTGGTATAGGTATTCATTATTCTTAAAAAAAATCGAAACTGTACAATACAACCTCGGAGACTCTCTAACATCGTATATGATATCTGGTGATGAATCAACAGCTATACAATTCTCTCTTCGGGAGGATTCAATTGTTCGATTTAACTATACTAGTTTATCTCCTGGAAATCCAGAGATTTACGCATTTGGTAGTGCTAGAGATTTTATTTATATGAATTCAAAAGAATTATATTGTTATGACATCAATTCAGATTTCTTTACTAGTTCTGCAGATTCAACAGACTTCTACTGGCATTTCATGCCAGCTGGAACTTATAAAGCTGTAATTGAAAACACAGTTCCTTTATCTGATGGGATCTTTAAAATTAGCTCACAAGTATATGAATGGTCAGATATGCCAATTCCTGTTAATACTCTAACCTATCCAATTGATTATCCATCAGAGTTCTTAACCCTTGATTTTGAAGCAGATCCTGATTTTGAAAGTCTTAAAAGTCCAGTAGGGATTGATATTATTATCCCAAATATGGCTCAAGTTAGACTAAATACAACAATGTGGGCAGTAGACAATATCTGGGCCGCAGCAAGTAGTTTTCCTTCACATCTCTATACTCTAAATGATACAGATTTGATATTTTATACTTCCGACTATCCATATCCCGCTTTTTCGACCGATGGTTTAGATAGCGAAGTTAATGATTACTTATATATTGGAGCCCCTACAAGATGGACTGGGATGACATTTGACTTTTCAGTTCCAGGAGTGGCGGGATCTATTGATACACCTCTAGTTTATACTGATCCTGCTTGGGGTTCTATTCCAATGGACAATGATGGTACTAGTGGCTTTACTGCTGACGGTACTATTGAATTAGATATATCTAATGCTAATTTTGCTGCTTGGACTAAAGGAGCTGATGATGATTTGGATCCAAATATAACTGAAAGTAATTATTACTGGATGGCAATACGTTGTTCTGGAGATTATTCAACTGTACCTATCATTCAAGAGTTAACTTTGTTAAATAATACAATTAGAGGGGATTTGCAATTTGTGCTTATAAGAGAGAGTGGCTATAAATATGATGACTATTGGGCACCTTCACAAATAATTCAGCCTACGGATCTATTAAATCTAGAGGTTAGTTTAGATGATGATGATGGTGGTCATACTTTTGATACAAGAGAATCCTATATTATTGAAAATTTAGCTTCTGATCCATATACTATTGGTCTTGAAGGAGGAACATATAAATTATTAATTGTTCCTGAACAATGGGATTGCCCAGGGACAGTTTCTGTTCAGTTTGCTGTTGAAGATTTCTGGGGTTATGCGCATCATGAAACATATGACATTGTAGAAACTCCACATCTTCATTCAAGGGATATAACAAACTATACATTTACTGGATATTCTAATATAACAGGATCAATTTACCCTTACGGACTAACAACTTGGTTTAACCATACTGAAAGTTTATCTCCCTATGGTGGTGAAAGCTATTTCGCTCTTGAGTGTAGTGGTAAACCCTATCAATGGACACAACTAGTTGTTACTGCGGATGGTTTAGGTATAGGCGATTATGATCTTTACTTAATTCAAGATCTTCCATGGATTAACGCAAACGGACCAAATAATGAAATTGAGCAAATTTTCCCCACAAATGTTGATTATAATACAACTTATGAGTTTGGAGTTTTTTCTGATCATTTTACTTTGCTATTTGAAGTTAGTGCGCCCGCAGGAAATAATGTTTCATTTTATATTTCCCTAAGCCAATATGATACTATCCCACTGATAACAAGTGATTTACGAGCATCTTATACACCACCACTAGATCCAGCATTAATAATTGCATTGGCAATAGGCATCCCAGCTGCAGCTGGAGCAGTTGTTGTTGTATATGTTTTGAAGAAAAAGGGGAAGATATTAACAAAACGTCCATCATAAATTTAAATATTTATTAATCTCTTTTTTTTTTACATTATAATTACCTTTAAAATATAATAGAATTTCTAAAACATAAGGCTATTAGTTTTAAGATTTTAAAGTTAACTTTAAGTTAGGTTTCACAAAACTAATATTGAAAAAAATATTTTAGTTAGAATCCAATTTATATTGGAAATTTTAGAAAAATAAGCTCTATGATTGATATATTGAAACTTTATTCTTATTAAGATCTTAATAAAATGCAAAATTATTTTTATAAAAATGAGATGGAATTACAATTTGTGCAAAAAATCGGACAATCTTTTTCATAAAAATTGATTTGTTATTCATATTTTTTAAGAAAAAATTTTCTTTTTAATTAAATTTATGAGCTCTTTTCGCTTTTATTTTTGAAATAAGGATGTTAGAGAGAAATATTAAAATTATAAACGCATATTTATATCATAGCAATACAATTCACGCAATAATGGAACAGAACGTTCATTAAATTCACGAAACATTTATTAAGATGGATGACTAAATACATATTAGAAAAAAATTTATTTTTTTTCTAGTAGTGGAATGTTTGTTTTTAGCCCATAATTTATTCCTCCACGAATAATACTAAAATATCATTCCATTACACTCTTTTTTTCTCGTGTTTTTTATTATAGTCTGTGAATTTCATCTTTTTATATTATTCATTAGAGCGGGAATAATCTAATTCCCTTAGTTTTCCAATTAGTCTAATTGTCTTCATTAATTTAAATTTCAATTAACCTTTTTTAAATTTCTTGCTTTCTTGATATCCAGTTCCGATTATTTCACCAATTTTATAATATTGATTATCTAATGCGTAGATAATTGGATCTAATTTTGCCATATCTGCAATCAACTGGCCTTCTTCGCTTTCAATTACAAAATCTTCCCTAACATAAGATTGTACTACATCTCCGATAAAAATCTGTCTATGTTGAATTGAGAATTCCTTGATAACTTTACACTCTAAATTCACAGGACATTCTCGAATCATTGGGGCTGTTTCTAATTCACCATAAAATACGTTAAATAATTGTGATTTATCCACATTATGTCCAGAGGCTACTCCGCAATAATCAGTTTTTACAAGAAGGCGAGTTGTTGGAAAATTTATACTAAAGGTTTCATTTTCGAGAATTCCTTGATTTGTATAATGATCTTGACCTGAAGAAATGTAGACAAGCGGAGGTTTAATACCCATTATTCCAACGTCTCCCAATGTCTCAAAATTAGGTTGATTATTAACAAGTGCTCCAGCAAGAATGATCGGGACAGGATAAACTAAAGGAACTTTTCCAAATTTAACTTTCTCAACAGAAGATAACGTTTTTACGAAAAAATCATCCATTTGATTAATTAACCAACTTTTCAATGGATCTTGAATTGGAACCTTGTTAATATCTCCTAAATCCTCATAACGAACTGTAATTAATTTATTGATATTTATAGCCCGGTAAACAACCGGACAGTTATAATATAGATTTAATGGATAATTATATTCAAAAGGAAGTTCATAAAGTTCAGTTTGTTCCATGGTTGAGAGAATCACACCTGATAAAATTGCTTGATGAATGAAAATAGCATAAAGATAGGTCTTATTATAATAATCTTTAAAGTTTTGTTCATTAAATAAAGATTTGAAAAAATTCCACCATGATTGAAGCAACCCTTTCTCTGGCCTAATAATTAAACAACCCGCATTAAAGTAAGGTCGGAGCTTATTATGGTCTATATGTGTTTTCATCGGAAAAATCTGACCCTCAGATACATTGCATCTTTGATATATTTGTTCCCAAAATGGATCAATCGGTTCATCAAAAAACGACCCTATATTAGTGTGATGAACTGGTCTGTATCCTAAATTTTTATCATCATCTAAAAGAAAGTGTTTTGGTTCATTAAATACTAGTGTATTTGAACCAAGCCATGCAAGAAGTTTTGCCTTTTCTTTTGCTAATAGTTCAGCATTTGCAGCAGCAAGAACAAATTTTAAAAATGGAAAATTTGGCTCATCCTTAGGTGAAAAAGAAATAAGATCAACATTCAACGATAAAAATAGCTCTCTCATTTCTTTAGCAATACTTTCTACTGGTTTTGGAATTAATACCCAAATTGGATTACTTGATAAAGAATTTCCAAATTTTCGAATGGATGCTGCAAGCATTAAATCTTTTGGGTCTGAGCATTCAGACATATATGAATAAATTAAGTTTTTCATCTTTGATTATTACATTTTATATTTTCACTTTTAAATGAATATAAATGTAAAAATGAGTAATTAAATTATTCCAATGAAATAAATTCAATAATCAATATTATAAAATAAGGAGATATTGAAGTTATTCTTCAACTTTAATCTTTTTAATTTCATCAATTAGAACAGGGATAATTTCATGCAAATCTCCCACTATCCCATAATGAGCCCAATTAAAGATTGGTGCATTAGGGTCTTTATTTATTGCAACAATAATTTCAGAATTTTGCATTCCAACTATGTGCTGAATCGCGCCTGAAATTCCACAAGCTATATATAATTTTGGAGATACTGTTTTACCCGTCTGACCTATTTGTCTGTCTGGATCTAACCAATTTAATTCAACAGTTATCCTGGATCCACCCAATTCAGCATCCAATACTTTTGCTAATTCTTCTATAATCCTAAACTTTTCTCTGGAACCTACACCACGACCCCCGGCAACAATAAATTTGGCATCTTCCAGATTTACGGTAGTTTTTGTTTTACTTATTACTTTTATTATCTTTGAGACAGAATCTTTTTCTTTAAATGTGTAATCAATTTTTCTAACATTTACCTTTTTTTTTTTCTTCTTAACTATGTTAAAAATGCCAGCTCTTACAGTTGCCATTTGTGGTCTACTAGATGGTGTTCTAATAGTTGCCATAATGGCTCCACCATACGTTGGACGAGTTTGAAGTAAATCTCTAGTTTCATGATTGATCTCTAGTCCTGTACAATCTGCTGTTAATCCTGCATTGAGTCTTTTTGCTACTCTGGGAGCAAAATCTCTTCCAGTAGGAGTAGCCCCAATTAATATTATTTCAGGTTTTTCTTCTAGCACTAATTCTGTAATTATTTTAGTATATAAATCTGAATAATAATCTTTTAATATTGGGGATTTAATATAGATAATCTCATCCATGCCGTATTGGCTAAGTTCTTCTAATGTATCATCAAAATCTGCTCCCAATATAACAAGAGATAAACCTACTTGTAAAAGATCTGCCAGTTCTCGTCCTTTTCCCAAAAGTTGTAATGAAACGTTTTGAATTTTTTTTTTATAATGTTCTGCAACGACCCAAACTCCTTTAAATTTTGAAATATCTACTTTTTGAGCTTTAACTTCAACTCTTTCCAATGAAATCGCTTCTTCAGGACAAATTTCAACACATGCTCCGCATAGAGTACAATTTGATAGAATCTTTGCAATATTATTATCTAATTCAATAGCATCATACATGCAGCTCGCTATGCAGCTAGCGCAGCCAGTACATAAATCTTCATTAATTATGATGCTCAAATGAATAGTCCTCTTAGAATATTTTATCTTCTTTTAAATGTTGACATAGTTTTTGAGCTACTTCTTCAGTAGACCCATTTAACATGATAGGGTTTACCCTTCTCGTGGGAATGAAGATTTTCCTAACTTCAGTCATTGAACCATTTAACCCTATTTTTGTTTTATCTGCATTTAAAGCTTTAGAATCTAAATGTATTACATTTGCTTTTTCATAAGCCCTCATAATTCCCGATATACTTGGATACCTTGGTCTATTAATATCAATTAGTACTGATATTAATGCTGGTATTTTTGTTTCTATAATAACTATCTCAGTAGCTCTAAATTTTCTCTCCACAATAATTTTCTCTTCACTTAATTCAACATTCTGAACATAGGTGATTTGCGGAATTTTTAATTCTTCTGCTAATTCTGGTGGAACTTGTCCAGTATCCCCATCTACTGCTTGAGCTCCACAAATTATAAGGTATTTTTCTGCTGAATCAGATTCACTTAATATTTTTTTAATTGCTAAGGCAAGAGTGTGTGATGTAGCTAAAGTATCTGCCCCAGCAAAAGCTTTATCACTTAATAAAAATCCTTTATCTACTCCCATTGCTAATGCTTCCCGCAATACTTCTTCTGCTTGAGGAGGGCCCATACTTAAAGCTATAACTTCTGCTCCATGTTTTTCTTTAAGAATTAAAGCCAATTCAAGAGCATTTCGATCATTCGGATTAAGTATTGATAAAACACCCTCTCTTACTAACGTATTTGTCTTTGGGTCGATTTTTACCTCTGAAACGCCTGGTACTTGTTTAATACAAACGAAAATTTTCAATCCGAAATCATTGCCTCATTAACTTTACTCAAAAATCAAATATATTCTTTTGAAACGAATAAAAACTTCTAGAAAAATAAAGTTTCCGATAACAAAATAAAAAATTTTGTAAGGATTTTTTTATTTCATTATTTTTAATTAATTTTGATTATATTCCCTTTCTTAATAGGTTTCCCGCAATTACTAATCTTTGAATTTCACTCGTTCCTTCATAGATTTCACCCATCTTTGCGTCTCGGAAATATCTTTCTACGGGATATGCTTTCATTAAACCATATCCTCCATGGATTTGAACAGCACCATGAGCAGCTTGCATTGCAGCTTCAGAAGCTACCAATTTCGCCATAGAGCTAGCCATTCCAAACTCCTCTCCCTTATCATGCAAATATGCCGCTTTATATGTGAATAAACGAGCGGATTCCACAGCACAAGCCATATCGGCTATTTTCCATTGTATCCCTTGGAATCTTCCTATAGGTTGTCCGAACTGGACTCTTTCATTAGAATATTTAACTGAAGCCTCTAATGCTGCCTGTCCTAAACCCACGCATTGAGCGGCAATACCTATTCTACCAAAATCTAAAATTTTCATTGCCATTTTGAACCCTTCTCCATTACTTCCCAAAATGTTCTCTTGGGGTACTCTAACATCTTCAAATACGAGTTCTGAAGTATTTGAGGCCCTAACACCCAATTTATCTTCTTTTACTCCAACGGAATAACCAGGGGTATCTCCATCTACAATAAAGACTGTCAATTCTCTTCTAGTATCTTTCTCTCCTGTTTTTGCTACTACTAATAAGGTTTTAGCAATACCTCCTGATGTCGCAAAAATTTTTGTCCCATTTAGAACATATTCATCACCATCTTTAACCGCAGTTAATTGAACGCCTCCTGCATCAGAACCTGCATTCGGTTCAGTTAAACAGAAAGCTCCTACTTTGTTGCCTCTAGCAAGATCTACCAAATAATTTTGCTTTTGCTCTTCAGTTCCAAATTTATAAATAGGATATGCAACAACACCATTATGCACAGCAATCGTAATTCCCCAAGCCGCATCTGCACGCGAAATTTCTTCAATGACAATACTAAAGCCTATTGTATCATTATGAAGTCCTGCTCCTCCAAACTCCTCTGGAAGACAAGCTCCAAAATAGTTCATTTCTTGCATTTTCTTAAACGCGGTTTTATCTAATTCTTGCTTATCATCGCTTTCCTTTGCCACGGGTATAATATATTCTTCAGCAAAATCCCTGGTAATTTTTTTTAGCATTTTTTGTTTGTCAGTTAAGGAAAAATCCATAATAAAATCAACAAATAATATTCTGTTTTTTAAATAATCTTTTTTAAAAAATTAGTTAATAATCGTAATTATATTTTATTAAATTTTTACATTAGTAAAAACAAGGATAAGAATTATCGACTTAATATAAAGGAATTTTTTTTTACATAATTTTTAAATAGTTTTGAGCTTACACTATAACTTAGTTAATTAAATAAATAAGTTTTTAACCAAAATTAGTCAAATAATTTATGGCTTAAAACTCTATTTAATAACATTTTAATTTTAAATTGAAAATTTTAAGGAAAAAAAAATGGAAGTTGAACAAGTTTTTTTAAAACTATTTGGGAGAAATCTCATAAGTTATAAAAAGCTTGAAAATGGTCAAGTTGTAGGTTCAGGGATTCTCAATCCACTTCTTGACAGGCTAAGTATTTACCGACTAATTTTCATGATTCTCTTACAAGCTAATTTCTATAAAAATATGGAAGTTGGCAGATGGAAAGGGAAGATTGTTTCAAATACTTTTGCCCCACCTGTTGGTAGTCGACCGATGATACGGGCTTTGAAGGGTTTAATTAGATCCCAATTAATGCCGTATCCTCTCCCAATTGCGATGACATTTGCGGTAACTTACAATTGTCAATGTAAATGCGTCCATTGCAGCGCTGGGAGGCATCTTAGAAAAGATAAGAAAGAATTATCCACAGACGAGGCAAAAAAGTTAATTGATGATGCTCAGAAATTAGGAGTTACTATTATTGCATTTACAGGAGGAGAACCATTATTACGTGAAGACCTTTTCGAGCTTATTTCTTATGTAGATAAAAAAAAGGCTTTGCCAGTTATGTTCACTAATGGACAATTCCTCACAGAGGAAAATGTGAACAAACTATCTGATGCTGGGCTCTATTCGGTATTCTTGAGTATAGATTCACCTTATGCTAAAGAACATGACAAGTTAAGAGGAATGCCAGGTCTTTTTGAGACTGCCATCGAAGGAATTAAGAGAGTGCAATCAAAAGGGATCTTTGGAGGATTTTCCGGTTATGCAACTCGTTCTGGAACAGAAAGGGGTTTGTATAGGAAATTGCATAAATTAGCTAGTGATCTCGGTCTGAAAAATATAATCTATTTCGATTGTGTACCTACTGGACACCTGCTGCATGATACGAGTGAAATGTTAACATTTAATTTGCGAGAAGAACTTCATAAATACTCTGCTAAGGCTTTTGCAAAAAAGGTTGTACCTCCTCTGTCATCTCAATCGTGGCAGAATTCTGTGGAAGCTTACCTCTCAGGAATAGGATGTCTTGCAGCAAATATTCAATTATACGCTTCTGCTTACGGGGATATTTCTCCCTGCGATTTTTCACCTCTTGCTTTTGGAAATATACGTAATGAATCCTTGAAAAAGATATGGATGCGAATGGTCAAACATCCCGCTTACAATCACCGAAGCCCCTTCTGTCGAATGCAAGATAAAAACTTCCGGCACTTTTATATTGACCCAATTCCCGACAACGCTTATCTACCCTACCCAATCAGTAAGCTACCTCGAGTAGATTATCGGAAAGAAGTTGTTTCTAATCCTTGAGAAGAAGATATATAAAACCTGTCTATCTTTTATTATATTCAATTTATTATTTTTTAGAAAACTCTACTTTTTACCTTTATTTTTAAGTTTTTCTTTTTCTTCATCCAGTTGAAAGGATTTTATGGGTTTTGAACGATCTATGGGAGTATTACACATCCAACATACATTTTCTATGTCACTCAATGCCCGTGCACAATTTTCACAATAAATTGCATCACATTTACAAATATATGAAAAGCCTAATACTTCTCCTTTACACACTAGACAAATTTTTTTATCTTTATGAACTGTGACTGTTTCTTCACTAATTTGAGTAGATATACTTAAACTTTTCTGGACTATACGTTTAATTTGATTGTTTAATTGGCTTAGTTCTATGCGTTCACTTATTGGAGCTTTCATTTTTTTTAATCTTTTCCAAGTATCTAATTGTTTTATCAATTCTTCATGCTCACTCAAAATTATCTGAGCTAGCCTCCTAAGATTATGTCTTTTCGCAATTTGATGAGCTTGAATTAAAAGTCGACGAGTTTTCTTTATATCAAAAACCAATAATGCTATTCTAGCCTGTAAAAGATATGTCTCACAAAGTATATTATATGATTGCTTTTTTTCTGCAATATCTAGTAGTTGATCAATATATGGTTGTATATCATCCAAAATTTCAAGATCATTAGTTATGCGGAGTTCGGTTAAATATAGATCACAGATTTGTATTAGAGCATCAGTTTTAAAAACAATATCCTCTTCAATAAAGTTTTTTAACAATTCTTCTGATTTTGCCCTGTTATGAGTTCGAGTACTAGTTTTTAATATTAAAGCTGAACAAAAGCGATAACACTTATCAGCGAAATCATTAACTATTTGACTGTTGAATTTCTCGAACTTCTCCAAATAACTCTTTGCTTGTGAAATATCACCCAATATAACAAGATTATTAATTAAATTTAAAAAGTTTATCCCTATATACCAAGGATTTCCAACTTTTTCTTGGATTGTATAGGTTTTTTTAAAAATCTCTAAAGATCGCTCAAATTCACCCTGTTCGAAATAAATATTAGAAATATTAGACAAAGCTGCTGCCAAGAATTCATTATCATTTAGTTCTTCTAAAATTGGTATACTATCGCTGTAATAATTAAGAGCATGATCAAAAGCTCCTTTTTGGAATTGAATGTTTCCAAGATTAATAAGATTCAGTGCTAAGGGAAATCGAACGCTTTTCGTATTTACTTCTTCTATAAGCGTTTTGCATCTCTCCGCAAACTCTAAACTTAGTTCCAGATTTCCTTTATAAAAAGTAATTACATTTCCTATATAGCTTAAAGTTTCGATTATTTCTTTCTTGTTTCCTAATTCCTCACGCAATTTTAAACTTTTTTCAAGTTGTTTCAATGCCTTATCTCCATCACCTTTATAAAAAAAGATAAATGATTTTCCAACTTCTATAGACGCTTCTCTTTTTATTAAATCATTATGTAAAATTTGGGTTATGTTTTTTAATAAATTTTCACTGTGCAAAAATATATCAAGAGCGTCATCTAACCTTTGAAGTCTTGTTAATGCTTTACCCTTAAGAATAAGTGCATCAACTGAATAAAGATCCAATCCTAATTCTCTACTTTTTTCATAAGCCTTTTCTGCGAATTTAAAGCATTCATTAATAAATGTTAAATTAAATAAAAGTAAACTCTTTAGGAGGAAATAAGAGAGTTGATCATTATCATTTAGGTCATTCTTTTTCTCAAGAGAATTTAATAGTTGAAGAGCTTCTTCAAAATCTCCCTTATCTGCCAATTTTTCTGTTAAGATTAAATCCTTATGTTTCGTAATATCCATTAAATGAGCCTTAAGATTATGAGATTAATAATTTTATAAAGTGTTTAAAATAAGTTACTAATTTTGAGATTATCCAATAATTTCAATTATTTTTACTAAATAATTAATTCTTTAAAAAGAAATTTAGGATTTCACATTATCGGTAAAATACTATCTATAAGAAATTTTATATTTCTTCAAGTGAAGATTTATTATCTCTATTAGGATACTAAGTAATAAAATGGTGATATAAAAAATGAGTCTTGTATGTAGTAGTTGTGGGAGGATAATTGAAACTCTACCTATAAAATGTGGATATAGTATTACCATGAATAGTGAAACTAATCAAATTGAATGCAATATGGGAGATTGTGGAGTTGTAACATTTGATAAATTTCTATGTGAAAATTGTTGTATAAATCAGAGTATATTGAAAATTTATAAAAATTACGAGATATTAGCTGTAAAAAACAAAGAATTTAATGAAGAACTTAAGGAATTGAAGTATAATCTTGTACAAACAAAACTGAATAATCCGGACTTTACATATTGGGTCAAATTTGGTAATGGTGAATTTAAATTTGGAAAAGGCGAAATTGAGGGAGCAAATATTCATATTTCATGTCCTCAGAAAATAATGACAAAAATTCTTATGGGAAATACTCACGCTTTTAATGAATTTGTAAATGGTAATATTAGTGTTGAAGGTGATCTTCAATATGTTGTTGTATATTTTGATCTACTTAATTTAGCACTAGAAATTAATAAAGAAATAGTGAGGGCAGTATCATGAACAAAACTTTTATATGGGGTCATAGAGGTGCTGGATTTACTGGATTACAAAATACATTATCTTCATTTCAGAATGCAATTGATATGGGTGTTGATGGTATTAAAACAGAAGCGCAATTATCAAAAGATAAGGAAATATTTCTTACTTTTCAACAAAATCTTAGAATAAATGGTGAAATTATTCCGATCATCGACCTAGAGAGTGATAAAGTTAAAAAGTTCAAATTAGAAAATGGTGAATTAATCCCTACCCTTCATGAATTGTTTAATAAGTTTAAAAATTCTAAAATAAGATATAACTTTGATATTAAAGCACCTGAGATAGGAATAAGAATAATTGAGATTGCTCGTGAGTTTAATTTAATTGATAAAATAGAAATTGCTAAAACTTCAACCGATCCAAATCCGTTAACAAAATTATTTTCAAAAATTAGAGAATTTGATAAAAATGTCTCACTGATTAACTCAATTTCTCTCAGATATTCAAAAATAGAGGAGAACCATCTTGAATTAGACAGTATGAAAGAATTAAAAGTTGAAGGCATAAATGTTAATTATAACTTTGCAAATTTTGAATTATTCAAAAAAGTTATCAATAAAGGGTTTAAATTTTATGTTTGGGGTGTGTTGTTCAACCGAAGTATGGAAAAGTTTTTGAAAATGAATTATCATGGAAGATATATTGATGCTATGATGTCAAATTTTCCTGCTAGATTAGTGAAATTAAGGAACGAAATTCAGAATAATTAAAGAGCGTCATAAAAATATTAAGCTTTATTACACCAGATAAAATGATTTTCTTCAACTTCAATTTTATGAGGAATTTGAAATTCACACACTTTGGTTCTTGCATCAGAGGTGCATCGAGGATTGAAAAAGCATCCTGATGGGGGAAAAATTGGGCTTGGAACTTCTCCTCTGATAATGAATTTTATATCTTCATTATAGGGATCAATCTCAGAGCGAGAAGCGAGCAAAGCTTGAGTATACGGATGAGAGGGATTATTAAAAATTTGATCAACACTTCCTATTTCAACAAATCGCCCTAAATACATTACTGCTACGCGATCTGCGATATGATTGACAACAGATAAATTATGTGTTATAAATAAATAACCATATCCATACTTTTTCTGTAATATTTTTAATAAGTTAAGAATTTGTGCTTGTACAGATACGTCTAGAGCAGACGTTGGTTCATCAAGGATTATTAGTTCTGGATTACAAGCTAATGCTCTAGCAATTATAATCCTTTGCTTTTGACCCCCCGAAAATTCATGAGGAAACCGGTCTAAATGTTCCCGTTTTAATGACACTTCTTCCATTAACCTAAGGACGTGTTTTCTAATTTCTGATTTTTTTGTAATTCCTAGAAGGTTTTTAATAGGTTCAGCGATAATGTCCACAACTTTTAATCTTGGATTCAGTGAAGCATCAGGATCTTGGAAAACGATCTGGATTTTTTGTCTTAAATAAGACGTGAAATTTTCAGAAATAGACTTATTGTTAAAAAATATCTCTCCCTCTTGCTTTTCTACTAAATTTAAAATTGCTCTAGCAACTGTACTTTTCCCACACCCACTTTCCCCTACCAATCCTAAAGTTTCTCCTGTTTTTATACTAAATGATACACCATCAACTGCTCTTACCGCACCAATCTGTCTTTTAAGAATACCACCAAATAATGGATAATAAACCTTGAGATTTTTAACTTTAAGGAGTTTTTTACCTCTTTCAAGTTCATTGATTTCAGATAACTTCTCAAAACTAAAACTATAAAAAATGATAGTTTTTGTAATAAAACTACTTACTATAGTTGTTATTAGAATAATTAATAAATTGTAGTAGAAATCTATTGGTATTACAAAGAAGGAGAATGTAAAATAAATAATACTAGGAATCGATGAATAGAAGTAAAACTGAAATTTTTTTTCTATTAATTGTGATCTATCATCCCAATTAATATAGAAAAATGATGTTGTTAATGAAATAAAAAATATTATTAATATACCAACTAGATAACCTACTGTAATTTCAATATTCAATTATTATCCACCTCTCTATTATGTTTAGGGTTATAAAGATGGCAAGAGACAAAATAATTATGACTAACCTCAATAGGTTCAGGTATTATTGAATCACATGGTTCAAAACAAAAATCACATCTGGGATGAAATCTGCACCCTGAAGGAGGATAAATTAGGTTTGGAACCGTACCAGGTATTATATCTAATAAATCCTTTTTTTTACTGATTATTGGTACAGAAGATATAAGTTTTTTAGTATAGGGGTGATAAGGCTTGCTAAATAAAATATTTTTATAACCATATTCAACAATATAACCACTATACATTACAGCAACACGATTACACATCTTAGAGATTATTCCCAGATCATGAGTTATAAAGAGGATAGATGTATTATATTTCGACTTTAGATCTTTCATTAGTTGGAGAATTTGATTCTGAATAGTTACATCCAATGCTGTCGTGGGCTCATCTGCGATTAAAAGTTTAGGGCTACACGCAAGAGCCATAGCAATTTGAACTCTTTGACGCATGCCGCCGCTCAATTCATGCGGATATAGATTGAAAACATTCTCAGGAGCGGGAATACCTAGCTCTCTCATTAGCTGCTTACTCCAATCTTGGGCTATACTGAAGATACTTTTATTTGATTTAGAAGATTCAATAATTAACTCATGATTTTTATGCAGAAGAAATACTTCAGAAATTTGATTTCCAATTTTAAAAACGGGATTCAATGAATTCAATGGATCTTGAAAAATCATTGTTATTTCATTTCCGCGATATGGTAGTATTTCTTTTTCCGATTTTGCTGTTAAATCTTTATTGCCAAATCTTACTGATCCTTTCTCAATTTTACCAGGGGGTCGAATTAATTTGAGAATTGATAAGGCAGTAACAGTTTTTCCGCATCCAGTTTCTCCTACTAAACCTAGAACTTCACCTTCTTTAATTTCGAATGATACGCCCTCTACGGCTTTATCAACCCCTTCTTCTGTATAGAAATAAGTAGTTAAATCTTTAACATCTAAAATTATATTATCTTTATCCCTAATCTTCAATCCAAGTTCTTTTGATGAGTCCATAGCTTTTAGGGCTTCAATTTTGCTTTTTTCAATAGTTTCGGGTAAAAATTTCTTTTTTAAAACTATAAAAAATACAGAAATATAAATAAGTGAAACACTTAAAGCCAAAATTCTAATATCCTGGTCATAAAGTGTTATTTGGAATAACCTTTTTAGATATAACTCAACTACAATAAGTTGGATTGACCATATGCCGAATGAAGCCAGTGCAGAAAATAACATTGAGTTATTAAGTACTTCTTTCGAAATCCGTTTTTCAATTGGATAAGTTCTGTTAATAATTATCGTTAAGGAAATATCTATAATAACAATAAAAAAAGCCCATTCAAAACCTAGTAAAAATACATCATAAGATGGATTAAACAAATCTGATGGAATGAGATCTCCAAGCGGAATTCCTAGGATATCAATTGAAAGGAAGATCAAAGCATTAATCCATGATGCTCCTATGATTAAAATGCCTCGCTTTAGAAATTTATTATTTTGATTGGAATAATTTTTATCTTCTCGATTAGTTCTAAACTTTTTTATAAAGAAGTTCAAAAGAAGATAAAATATACTACTCATTACAGCAAAAAAGAAAAATTCATTATTTAGAAGTATAATTTCTTGACTAAAATAACCCAGATAAGCAAGAATATATCTTTTAGTTAAAATAATACCTAATACGATTAAAAGACTAAAATTTATACTCCGATTTTTATTATTAAGAGAGATGTAGTCCTCTTTTAATATGTTACTATTCGCAATTCTTACGATAAAATATAATATTAATAATGAAAAAAGTGATTCAATAGAAATCATCACATAATTAGGATAATACTGAAAGAATAAGGCAATCATAATTGTTTCCTCCTGTTTTTTGGATCCAATGCATCTCGTAATCCATCTCCCACTAACATAAAACCCATTACAGCTATCAAAATGAAGAGTCCTGGCCAAAAAGCTGCAAAATAGTTTGAGAATTGGACTCTAGCAAAGTTAATATCAGCTCCCCAATCTGGGAGACTTCGATCTCCAAAACCTAAAAAACTAATTGAAGTCAAACCTAAGATTGCGGTTCCAACCCCTCCAAAGAAATTTATGATAATGGGCGATATAGCATTGGGTATAAGATGTTTAACCATGATCTTAAAATATTTTGCACCTCCCGTTATTGCTGCATCAATAAATAAGCTCTGTTTCACCTGAAGAACTGAAGATCGCATCAATCTGGCGTAGATGGGAATTGAAAGTAATCCAAAAAAACTCAACATTAGTAGTAAATTTTCTCCCACCATTCTAGCAAAAAGAATCAGTAATACCACTGCTGGAAATACTATTACTAAATCAGCTAAACGCATTATAATCGCATCAGTCCTACCACCAAAATAGGCAGAAATTGTACCTACTACTACGCCTCCAACTGATCCAATTATTATGGGAGTAAGACCAAATGAAACCGCAGTTCTACAACCCCAAATCAACCTTCCGAGAATATCATAGCCATTGTCTGTTGTACCTAATGGGTGTTCCGCAGATGGGGGTGCGAACGGATTAGCTCCGCTCTTAAGTGGGTTAGTTAATTCTTCAACAGTATATGGCGTTAACAAAGGAGCAAAAACTCCACAAAATATAATAAAAATTATCATGATAGAACCAACAACTGTTAACGGTGTTAGTAATCGTCTAAATACCTTTCTCTTAGACTGCGTTTTGCCTATTTCGTACTCAATATCAGAGAATTCAGGATCTCGCCACCCTGGAATCAAATAGAACTTTAAAAGATCAAATATTTTCCTTCTAGGTTTCATTAAGGATTTAGTCTTATTTTCCCTAACGTATTTTTGAGTCATTTTAGCACCTCTATCTATATGTAATTCTGGGGTCTATAATTGTATACATAACATCTGCAACTAAATTCCCAGATAAAATTATAATTACAGTAAATACCAGAATCCCATTAATAACAGCAATGTCGCCTAAATAAATGGCATAATACATATAGTATCCCATCCCAGTATAGTTGAACACAAACTCAAGAAAAAGAGCGCCAGTTAATCTGGCGGCTGTTCCCCCAATAATGAGATTACTTGTTGGAATTAAAGCATTTCTAAGTGCGTGTTTATCAATTACATCATTTTCATTAACACCTTTTGCTCTAGCAGTTCTTATATAATCTTGTTCTAAAACTTCCAACATACTTGCCCGAGTTTGTCGTGTAATTCCCGCTAAAGAAACAAATGTCATACATATTACTGGTAGAATCAAATGTAAAATTGTGTCCTGCAAGAGAGCTTGATCATTAAATAAAAAACTATCAATTATCCTAAATCCTGTCGAAAAGGGCCAATCAGGATTAGGATACCTAAATGTAATTGAATTAGGATGCATGATCTCTAAATTGAGTTCTCCATAGGTATATACAAATAATATTTGACCAACAAAATATTGAAGCATTGTACCGAGCCAAAAGACTGGTATACAAGTACCTAAAATTGCTATAACTCTAACAATTGTGTCTTTTGGTTTATTTTTTTCTCTTGCTGCGACAACTCCAAATTTAACAGCAATAATTGGAATAATTATAATTGGAATGATTACCAATTCGAGAGTTTTGGGAAAAATTTTTCCAATTAATTCTATTACAGGTTCTTCCTCGGATATAATATAAGAACTTCCCCAATTACCCGTAAAGAAATTTTTAAGGTAGATTAATAATTGTATGAATATTGGTTGATCGAATCCCATTCTTCGTCTTTCTGCTTCGATTATATCTTGATCGGGCAAAATTCCCAATGCATTCAGCACAGGATCTCCAAACATCACGTTTGATAGGATAAAATTTACTATTAGGACTAGTAAGAGCATTGGAACCATATATAATATACGTCTGATAATGTACCGTACCATGTTTTTACCTTGAGCCATAAGTATCCCCAGCGCGATATTTTTATTTAAATTCTATTAATAGTAAATTTATCCAATATTTTAACCTAACTATTAACAATTAAGACAAATAGGGCTCATCTTTATCAAGAATTACTTTAATCATTTCTTCTCTCCCAGTCTTATTTAATCTTTTAATATAACTGTTAAATTGATCTCTAGTATGATATGGTCCGCCTTCTTTTAAAATAGTGTCCATAGGGTCGATTTCTGATGTAGAATCCTCCATCATAATTCTAAACCATTCATCTAAAAATTTAAATCCCTCAGTCACTATTTCTGGTTTATTAGAAGCCAAATTTTTAGTCATATGAAAATCTTTTTCGTAATCAAAGAGCATAATTTCAGGAAAATTTTTCAATCCCGTATGATACGTTTTAATAAGCGTCCAGTTATCAAACCGTATAGTACGCTGACAACTCCATGCATTCTGACTAATAACGAGATATTTCCTTCCAAAAGGCTTCCCATTTTGTAAATCTTGATAAAAACTCTCTCCATCCCATTCATCAGGTACCTTTATATTCAGTCCTTCTAAAAGTGTAGCAGCAATATCTGATTGATAAATCAAAGAATTATAGATACTCTTCCAGTTTTTATTAGGCCATTTAATAATCATAGGTATTCTATTGATAATATGGCAAGCAGTTGCATGATCTCCATATACATTTAACTCACCTTGACCTTCTCCGTGATCCGAACTTATAATGATTATTGTATCATTATATAAATTGTAACTTTTTAAGATTTCAATTAATTTACCCACATATTCATCAGCATATCTAATACCAACATCATAACCATCGATCCATAATTTAAAATCACTTAAATTATGTATTTCTCTAAACTTTGATAATCTAGGGTCACTCTTTAAATGTCTTGAACTTCTATATCCTCCTGGTTCACAAGCACTATGAGGGCCATAACTTTTCCGATGCTGATCTATAATCTCTTGAGAAATCCAAGGGGGAGCTGGATCACTTTCAAATGGATTACCAAAAGATTTGGGTGTTCGATATGGAGTGTGAGGATCCCAAAAATTTACGTGTAAAAACCAATTATCGTTTTTAGCATTTTCTTTTAACCACTTTTCTGCAAATGGAAAGACTTGATCTGCTCTTTCAAACCCTCTTAATCCTGTATTATACATTTCTCTCCATCCTGCATAAAACCAGAAGGCAGAATGACGTTCAGCAAAAGGACTTATAGACACTGTATAATACTTCCTCTTTCTTAATTGACTTATCCAGAATCTTTCTTTCTGTTGATCAGAAAATCCCCTTTTTTTACCTGTTAATCTAAGATCCGCCGCAGTCCCACCATGTCCAACAATACCTGTGTGAATTCCGAATCTTCCAGTAAAAAATGCAGCTCTGGAAGGAAGGCAAGGAGCATCACTTGCATAACATTGGGTAAAGATGGTACCCTCTTTTGCTATGTTGTCAATATTAGGAGATGTGTTCCTATTGTATCCATAACATCCTAAATGATCTGCTCTAAGAGTATCAATGTCGATGTATAAAATTCTCATAAATAGTTATTAAATCTGATTGGAAATAAAGCTAATGATTTAATTTTCGTTTCTTCTATATGAAGGTTTTAGAAAATTATTACACTAAATATAATATCTGCTCTCTAAATATTAAAATCACTAATAAGGATTATCTTTACCTTACTTTTTAAAAGATTTAAATAATTCTGTTACGAAATCATTAATAATATCATTTCATAAAAAATATTAATAACTAATTTACAGAAAATTAAAGGTTGAGCTTAATGAAAATATCATCTAAAAATTTCTTTTTATTAATGGTTGTTCTATTTATCTCAACACCAATCATCGCTACCGCAAATTATCCTAAAACTGCTCAAACATCAACCAAAAGTTTTGTTGTTGGAACTTGGGTTGCATCTGGATTTGGAGATTGGGAGCCAGCTATATATATCTCTCTACCAAACAACTATTATATCTGGGCTTGCCTTGAAGGATTAGTTTGGACGGATTTTGCTGATGTTTCCCATCCAGTTCTTGCTACAAATTGGACTATTTATCCCAGACCTGATGAGGGGGGTCATACAGGGGGCGTTAAAGCAATTGCATTTTCATTAAGGCAAGGAGTCACATTTCATGACGGTTCTGAATGGAATGCAGATGTCGCAAAATGGAATCTTGATAGAAGTATTGTTATTTCTGGGAATTTGACAGGTAATGGTGATCCTCAAAATAGAGACCTTTTTTGGTTTGACGCTTCACAGTGGAAAGACGATTTTACTCCCAATTGGAACTTATCATGGTATAAAGATGATTTGTTTGGATTAGGTAGTGAAATTCCATATATAAATAAAACAGAAATTATAAATCCCTATTTAATTAACGTTACATTTAATTCATGGACGATCGGTCCCGGCTATTTTGAAGGCGCTACATTTACAATGATTTCTATGGAGTCTTATAGCGATTGGTATGATACTCCCATTTATGGGATTGGAGAACATCCCGATTTCCCCCAGGATAATCCCGTTGTGTTTCCCGGTCATTTGATTGGTACAGGTCCCTATATTTTTGACTATTATGATTATGCTGTGACTTCAACAGGGCATCTAATTAAAAATGATTATTATTGGAATAAAACAGCACTTGAATCAGAGGGATTATTTAGTATCACCGATGTATATATCCGCCATTTTGCTGATTTTCAATCACGAACAACAGCAATATTGACTGGTGAAATTGATTTTATTGCTGATCAAGCACAAATACCAATTACTGACCATGACGCTGTAATAGCTGATCCGTTGCTTGAATATGTTCCAACATATCTTGATCCAGGCATTATTGATATTACCTTTAAATGTGAAGAAGGTCTTAACACACCTACCCCTATTGAAGATGGATATGGAGGGATGCCCCCTAAAGAAATTTTTCCAATTTTGACTGGTCTTCAATTACCAGATGGAGTCAATCGAACTGTACGACGAGCTCTCTCTTATTCATTTGATTATCAAACATATTTTGAAGTTGTTCAAGATGGATGGGGTAATCTTTCACAAACTTGCTTTGGTTTAGAGAGCATCGTTTATAATCCTAGTGTACCTGAACCATATTATAATGTTACTAAAGCACGAGAGATATTACTCAGTGATCCTTATTACGCTGGAAAAGCAGCAGCAAGAGGGTTAAGTTCAAGCAATAAAACAGAGGATTGGAATGATGTTGCTCTCTCAGATCCAATTGACACCCATAATATGATGTCTGCTACAGGGTCGGAAGAACCTGTCTTTATGGAAGCTGCTCTCAATGACATTGGATTCGGTTTTGTAAGTTATACTGATCCTAATCCATGGATAAACCAAGTAGCTACTGGTTATATTGTCTTGTATGATATGTTCCCTTTCATATGGCCAAATAGTGCCACTAATCCATGGCCTTTAATGAATGCATTTTTTACCTCTAAAAATAGAGTTATTCCATATTATGGATACAATTTTTGCTTTCTAGCAAATGACACTATCGATGACTTATTTACTCAAATATTTTTTTCAGCAGATCCACAACCTCTCTTTGATCAACTTGCTGATGAGCTCCAAAACTACCATGTTCCATTTCTTTATATATGTCAGTATCAGCAAGGATTTGGAATTAATAAAGGGTGGAGTTTCACAGAGCAAATGCCAGCAAGAATAGGATTCAGCGGACTTCCATATTATGCATGGATTAGCGGAAATAGAATAACCGTACTTACTCCCCCTATACCTGGTTACAATATAGAATTAATGTTTCTTATCTCTATTTCAGCATTAATAGGTATTATTTACTTAATGAGACGAAGCAATTTAAAAATTAATTAATTTTTTTTAATTTTATTTTTAAAGTCTTTAAAGTAGGATTTAGTAATTTAAACTCATAAATTCAATCTAAATTTAATTGATTTCTTTTGATAATTTGGTTTGGTTTAATTCAAATTAGTTTAAATAAAAATGTACGTTTACAATTTATAAGAATTTTTTTAAAAACTGTTTAAAAAATTCAATATTCTAAATAATGAGCAATAATAATCAACATTTCGAAATTTCAAAACATAAAGATTATCTTTATGTAATTAAAGAAAATATCTCCATAGTTCATCCTGTTTACACCAATGATCCTCTTAATATATATTTGATATTGGGAAACCATTCAGCTCTTTTACTAGATACAGGTTGTGGTCTTTCTCCGCTAAAACCTCTTGTCGATAGATTAATTGGAAAACGAAAACTTTTAGTTTTCAATACACATTATCATTGGGACCATCCTTTGGGTAATGTAGAATTTGAAGAAGTTTATATTCATGCAAATGAAGTGGATAAAGTCTCGAAACCTTATGATCTATCATTCTTTAAAGATTCTCCCAATGAGATTGTAAAAATATATGCAGAACAAGATTTTTTAATTCCTCCCTCAAAGACAATAAAAGCTTTAGAAGATGGAGATCTTTTTGACTTAGGTGGAATAGAGGTAAAGGTTATACATTGTCCGGGACATTCTCCTGGTTCAATATGTTTATTAACCTCCAAAGATGAGCTTTTTACAAGCGATGTGGCGTATTATGGAGATCACTTCTTACCTAAAAAAGAAGATTTTCATATTGTCCTCAAATCTCTTTCTAAATTGATAGATTTGTGTGAAAAACAAAAAATTTTTGAACTTTATCCATCACATAGAAATTATCCGTGTGATATTACACTTTTGACTGATCTCTACAAAGGAATTGAAAATATTGAGAATATCTGGAATACAAAAACACCATTTGATTTTTTTAAGGCATGGGAAATTAATGATAATAGTGGCAAATTTAAATACTTTGTATCAAGGTTATAGGAGCATTCTAATTCTTTTAAAATTCTATTCTATTTGAAAGATTAACCTTTAAAAGTTATTTTTTAGTAATCAACGGCCTTAATTAATCAGAATGAACATTGTAAGTTATTTCTATAATTTATAATACAAATGCTAAAATAATTGAAAAGTTTTTGAAGCATAGAACATAATTGAATTAAATTATAGAGAGAATTAATATGATTGATGTTCCAGAATTTTCGAAATTGAAAGAGGGTATAAATTACAAGTATTATCTAAACAATAAATGGAAAAAGTCTCATTCGGGAAAATTAATACCAGTTCATAACCCTTATAATAATGAGTTGATTGGAAATGTCCAAGCTTGTACAAAAGATGAAGTAGATGAACTCATAAGAGTAGCTCATGACAATATCAATTGTTGGGAAAATATCCCATTGAATAAACGTGCCAATATATTAAATAAAGCAGCAGATTTAATGTTGAGATGGTCAGAACTATTAGGATTTTTATTAATGAAGGAGATTGGGAAACCGATTAATAGTGCAATATCTGAAATTACAAGAACGGCAGATATATTTAAAGCAACTGCCGATTCAAGTTTGCTGTTATCTGGAGAAACAATTATTGGTGATGCTTTTGAAGGTTATACAAGAGAAAAAGTGTCAATGACATATA
This sequence comes from Candidatus Hermodarchaeota archaeon, assembly GCA_048885525.1. Lineage (GTDB taxonomy): Archaea > Asgardarchaeota > Lokiarchaeia > Sigyniarchaeales > SOKP01 > Loki-b32. The sequence goes on from JBHLLP010000022.1 coordinate 39,545, forward strand.
GAGTCCCGTTGGGAGTGATTTTATGTATAGGACCATTTAATTATCCTTTTAATTTAACTGGTTCAAAAATAGCTCCCGCATTAATAGCAGGTAATACTGTTGTAATGAAACCTCCAACTCAAGGGCCATTAACTGCGCTCCATTTTGGAATTATTTTAGAAAAAGCAGGTGTTCCACCCGGAGCATTTCATATCATAACAGGTCGAGGTTCCGAAATTGGAGATTATTTAGTAAGTCACCCTTTAATTGATATGATTAATTTTACCGGTTCTTCTGAAACAGGGAAAAATCTAGCTAAAGTTGCTGGAATGAAACCAATATTGCTAGAACTAGGAGGAAAAGATGCTGCAATAGTTTTAGACGATGCTGAACTAGAAATTACTGTGAAAGCAATTGTGTCTGGTGCCTTTTCTTTTAGTGGTCAAAGATGTACCGCAGTTAAGAGAGTATTACCGATGCCTGGTATTGCAGATAAGCTAATCGAAAAAGTGACAGAAGAAACCCTTAAATTAACAACGGGAGATCCAGCAGAAAACAAAAAAATTGGACCTCTTATCAGTTCAGAACAATGTGAGTATGTTCGAGGCTTAATAAATGATGCTCTTGATAAGGGAGCAATATTAAAGTGTGGAAATAAACGTGAAGGGAATATTATTTTGCCTACAGTTTTAGATAATGTTAACACAAATATGAGAATTGCTTGGGAAGAACCCTTCGGACCAGTTCTGCCTTTCATTCGAATTAATAGTGCTGAACAAGCTATAGAAATTTCAAATAAATCAGAATATGGACTTCAAGGAATGATTTTTACAAATGATATTGATTTAGCATTTAATATAGCTCAAGAATTAGAGGTTGGAACGGTTCAAATTAATGGACAAAGTGCTCGTGGTCCAGATCATTTTCCTTTTTTAGGAACAAAATCTTCAGGTTTAGGAACTCAAGGAGTAAAATATTCTATTGAAGCTATGAGCCGTCCTAAAGTTGTCGTTATAAACTTAACTGAAAGAGGAAAATTGGTAAAACAGTGTTTTGCTCCAGAAAAATAAATAATTCTAATTTTAAAAATAGAAATATATAATTAAGTAGAGAAAATAGTTTTTTCTACTTATTTTTACTTCTATGTATAGAGAACACGAATTACTGGTGAATTATAAGTAAATTTTTTTATAACAATATATTTAATTTCAATTATAATTCTTGATTAATGGAAATTTAAAGTAAAATATTGGCAAAATGTTATTAAGTGTAATTATTATCCTTTCAAGCTTTATCGGAGTAATTCTTTTTATTGTAACAGAAAAGATGAATAGAGCAATTGTATCATTATTGGGGGCATTAGTTACTTATTTTGTTTTAATCTTTCTTGAAGGATTAGATTTTTCAGTAATTGTTGATCTATTATTTAGTTCAAGTGAAGATGGTTTTGTAAATTTGCATTCTTTGATTTTAATTATAGGAATGATGATGATAGTACAAATCTCACATGAAGTTGGAACTTTTCAATTTATCGCAGGAAAACTAATTAAACTCTCAAAAGGAAAGCCTCTTCGTCTAATGATTATATTTTGTTGCGTAACGGTACTTATATCAGCAATTTTAAATAATATTTTGACAGTTATCATTATAATACCACTTACTATTACAGTTTCAAGAATTTTAAATATAAATCCTTCTCCATATATTCTTACTCAAGCAATATTAGTAAACATAGGCGGTACAGTCTTTTCAATTTCCTCAATTCCGAATATTTTAATCACAACTTATGCAGGCATAGAATTTATAGAATTTTTTATTAACGTTGGAGTAATTTCTTTCATTGTTTTCATATTTACTCTCTTATTTTTCATTCTACTCTATAAGAAAGAGTTAATAATACCAGAAGAAGGTCAAAAAGCATTAAAAGAGTTTGACGTTTGGAATGTCGTTCAAAATAAAAAGTTGTTATATCAATCATTAATTACTTTAATTACTTTACTAATTTTACTCACAATTATTCCATCTTCAATTCTATCTCCAGATATTATTGCTCTAACCACCGCTATAATTTTAATAATTATCACGAGATTAGAACCAAGAGAAATTATAAGTAAAATAGATTTTGAGTTGATCTTCTATTTATTAGGTATTTTTATTATTGTAGGAGGATTGGAGATAACAGGAGCAACAGAAGTTCTCGGAAATTTTATTTTAAATATTGGAGGAAGTAATCTCTTTTTACAACTTCTCTTAATTCTATGGTTTTCAGCTTATTTAAGTAGTTGTATTGATAATATACCTATAACTAAAGTTTTAATCCCTGTTGCAGATACTATGACAGAAACAGCACTATTAACCACTAGAAAGCAAGTTTTTTACAGTCTTGCATTTGGGGCAAATTGGGGTGATAATTTGACACCATTAGGTGATAATATTCTTGTAGTGAATATTGCCGAACAGAATAAACGTCCAATAAGCTTTAAATCCTTTTTCAAATTAGGATTTTTTACATCTAATTATCAATTATTAATTCTTTCACTCTATTATAGTTTAATTTTTTATTTTCAAATTGGGATTATTATTTTAGGGATTGTTGGTTTAATTCTAGTAGTATTCTACTGTTTGAATAAATTTGGTTCAAAAAAGATTAAATCTCAAATCTATGCTTTTAACAATAAATTAAGAGAAATTATAATAAGGTGATCCTGAGATAGTATTTAAAAATATTCTAAGAATAAAAGCAGCTTTACCAGAAGTTAAACATGTGGCCATGTTCTATAATAATGGCACAATTTTTCAAACTACATTTGAACAAGAGATTAATATCCCAAAACTAGGTGAAAATTTAGCAGAAGTATTGAATCACATAAGAAGACTGTATGAAATTTGTAATTATAATTTTGAAGAATATAAAAAAGTGATTTTTGAAACTGATGATATGTCTATTATTATTTTAAAACTTGGTGAGGATAGTAATATCGCCCTTTTTTTCAAGAAGGAGGAAGAAAAAGAATTAAAGTTAACTGCAATAAAACGATATATGACTAGAATTGAAGAATTAATCGATATGGATGAAAGAGAACTGATAATACAAGATATAATTGCAAGAGAAGAAGAAATTAAAAATATAAAAGAAGATCTTCATAAAAAAATAGAAATAATTACGAATTTGCGTAATGAATTAGACAGTGTCGAGAAGGGGATAGTTGAAGGTGATCAGAAAAAACTCATGAAAGAATTAAATGATCTAGAACTTGAATGTAAAAATTTAAACCATGAAATAGAAAAAAAAGATATCGAAATCGAACAATTAAAAGAAAAAATAGAAAAAAGCCATAAACAAGCTTAATAAAAATACAACAATTATGGTACTAAATGTTGTAATATGCCTAAAATTACGGGAATTAAAAAAATCATAGTACCAACAATGAGTATTATTAATATATAGTATTCCTCTGATTTTTTTTTCAACAATTTGATAATTCCCGTTATACCTATAATAAAAGAGATTATCAATAGTCCAAATGAAAGCAAAATTAAAATTAATAGCTGATTTACCACCATAAGATCTTCTTCATTTTATATTTTCAATTATTTTAGCTATATATTTCTAAAAACAAATTCTTATTCGATACTCTATTTTAAAAAAAAAAAAAAAATACCTATTTTTGTATTGTAAATTTGTTATTTAGCCACTCAATTCAGCAGGTCTGACTCTTTCTCTTTCTGCTAGTTTTTCTGAGAGCTCTTTCTTAAGATCAGCTAATTTATTTTGTTTTTCAACTATATTTTTATTTATTGTCATTGCCTCAGTTTCAAGCTTAGTTAGATCTTTCTGAATTTTAAGATATGCTTCCTCTGCTTTAGTAACTTTCTCACCAGGAGCATTGGTATTTACTAATTTTACATAAGCTCTTTGCTTTTTTGCTAGATTATCTCTTTCTTTAGCTTCCTCAAGTTTTTTATTAGCAAGTTTTACTTTCACTTCAGCAATTTCAATTTCAATATTCGCAATTTTTCGTTGAACCTCTGCGATTTTTGTTTGAGCTTCAGCAACTTTTTCATTGTATATCGCGAGAGATTTCTCAGCATTTAAGTTCTCATCATTAAGTTTAAGAAGATTTTTAACTTTTTCTTTGTCTTCAACTAATTTCCTAGTCTTCTCAGCTAATCGCTCTCGTATTTTCGCTAAATCAAATTCGCTTTTTACTAACTCTTCTCTAGCTTTAGCCCTTTTTACAGTTTGTTTAGCTAAAACTTTCATTTCATCTGCGGTATCTTTTTCTTGCTTTGCGATATTCGAATTTTCTTCAGCTAATTTTTCAATATTTTTAGCTTCTTCCATATAAATCCACCATTTTTGTTTGATTTTTATTTTTAAATTTTTATTTTAACTTATTTTTTAAAAATGATTTTATTTATTTACTAATCTAAATAGGTTAACTATAAATTTCATCATAATTCTCTGAATCTTCTTCCTCATCATCTTCATAATCCCAATCTTCTTCCCCATCAGAATCCTTACTTTCGTAATCTCCATCATTTTCATTAGAATAATCATCATATTCATAATCATATTTCTTCTTCTTTTTTTTAACTTCATTTTTCATTTTACGTGATTTTCCTCATATTTATTGTTTTTCTATATACATTACTGCATAATGATTACATAGTATTTAAATGTTTTCATATGAAAACATTCAAGTAGATCGATAACTTTAAATACTCTGAAAACATTTTTTTATATAAGAAATTTAAGTCAAAATAGAAGAATATACTACATTTTAAAATGAAAAAAACATCTCCTAAAAAACAGAGTAATTTTCTTGGATTCAGGCTTTCAGAAGGAATAATCAATAAACTAGATTTAATTGCAAAACAACAGAATAAGACACGTGGCTTGGTTGCTAAAGATGCTATTGAACAATGGCTTAATTTAGAATTGTTCAACCAAACTAATGAAATGATTATGATGTCGAAGTCAATTTTCTCTAAAATTCTTTCAAAATTAGATGATTCTTCTTTAGATATAATAGCAAAAGATTTTGCTGATTTATTTTCAGATATAATGAAATTCTTAACAGCTAAACTAATGAATGAAGAAACATTGAAATCATATACAGACTTTCTAATTAATTTTTTTGGTAGAAATGGATTAAAATGGTTTAATACCCTTGATATCCAGACTAAGGAGAACTCATTCATTTTTAGAGGTTTACATGATATGGATGAAGTTTATTCAAACTTTTTCACAAAATTCTACAAATTTCTATTATCTGAATATTTTGACTTAGATTTTACCACTAAAATTGAAGAAAAAACGTCAAATTTAATTCATCTAGAATTTAAACGTAAATAAATAAAAAGGTAAGATGAAATGGAAAATTTAACACAAATTGAAAAGGAGACTCAACACAATCTTAAAATAGCACAATATGAAAAAGAACTTGCCCAAAAGCTAAAAATTAATGCTTTAGCAGAAATTAAAAAGGCAGAAGCTAGAGAATCTTTACTAAAAATTGAATATGATTTAGCTGAAATTAAAAAAGATTTAGCGATTAAAAGAAGAATTTTGGTTAAAGAAAAAACACAAATTAAAAAGAATCAGATTTTAGACTTTTCGGATGAAGAACTAAAAATTGAAAATAATTATGCGGTTTATAATGAACAGATTTCAAAAAATCAGAAGGAAATTGCTGAAGTTAATAAAAAAATTGCCTTAGTAGAAAAACAAATTGCTGAACAAAAATTAGGATTAGCTAAAGAAAGATTAGAGGTAGCAAAAGCACGAGAAAAATTAGCTAATACACAAAATAAATACTTGAAAGTTGCTCGAGCACAAGCGTCTGAAAATAAAATTTTGAATGCGAAAAATAACATAGAAAATCAAAAGAAAAAGTTATTAAAACAGAAAAATGACGTAATTGAAAAGGAAAAAGATGTAAGAAAAAAAGAAAATAAATTAGCTGATTTAAAGAAAGAACTTTCTTCGAAATTTGCTGAAAGAGAAAAAATAAGGCATCCTGGAGTTATCGTTGCTGGATAAACTCTAAAATCTGAAATCAAATTATAGGTGATTTTTTTTTAAATCCAATTTTTCCTTTTAAAAAATATAAGCATTGTAATGGCAATAAGAATCATTATTATAATTAAAATGGGATACGCAACTGGATTTGAGAATTCTGGCATATGAATGAAATTCATTCCATAAAATCCTGTTAAAAATGATAAAGGAATAAATACTGTAGAAATAATGGTTAACACTTTCATTATATCATTCATTCTATTGCTTACACTTGATAAATACATATCCAACATTCCAAAAACAATATCTCTATAGTTTTCCAATTGATCACTTATTCTGTAAATATGGTCAAATATATCTTTGAGATAAATCTGCAACTCATCGCTAATAAGTTTAGTCTGCTCTCTTTGTAATTTATTAATAACCTCTCTTAGTGGCCAGATTGATTTTCTTAAATCAATATTAGCTCTTTTTAATCGATATATTGATTGCACTAGTTCAGGTTTTGGATTTTTTACTAAAATATCCTCTAATTCATCAATAATTTCACCAATAATTTCTAAAATTAAAAAGTAATTATCTACAATAACATCAATCAATGCATAAGCTAAATAATCAGCTTTCATTGATCTAATTCTGCCTCGTGCTCCTCTAATCCTTTCTAAAATTGGATTAAAAGTATCACTTTCTAATTCTGAAAAAGTTATCACAAAATTTTCTGCAAGAATTAAACTAATTTGTTCACTTTCAAAAATCTCATTTATCTCATCCCAAAGAAGTTTTCTAAGTACAATAAAAATAAAATATCCATAATCTTCAAATTTTGGCCGTTGATTAGGATTTAAGATATCCTCTAAAACAAGAGGGTGAATATTAAATTGATTGCCAATTTCCTCAATTCTTTCTACTTCAGTTAATCCTGTAATTTCAATCCATCTGACAAAATCTTTTTCTATAACCTGTAAATTTTTAACAGCTTCAACTTCCTCTTTAATTAAATATTTATCTTTATTATAATCAATAACTTTTATTCTTGTAGGTACTTTTGGTTTCTCACCTGCATATATTAATGTTCCAGGAGGTGTACCAATCTTTTCTGTTTTCTTTTTAACTTTGCTAAGTCTTTTTGATAGACTTTTAATTTTACTCTCACCATTAAATTAAAAAGCATTTTCAAGAATTAAAATTTCAAAGATTATAATAATTTAATTATTCAATCCTTTTAACTAAACTAGGTGTACTTATGTCGATGTTATATTTTTGTACAGAGGTAAACACAGATGATCGTAGTTCTCCTAATATTCTTAGCATTGATTTTATTTCCCTAATAAACACAAAAAGGGTATATTCAACCGCAAAACTTTGAAAATCTGTTATTGCTACGAATGGTTTTGGATCATTTAGAATTTCAGGAATAGATTCTGTAGCTTCTAATAAAGCCCTTTCTACTTTATCTTTGTCTTCAGTGTAATCTGCTGTGATTTTAATTCTTCTTCTAACTACATTTTTTTTTCCAAGGTTTTCTGTTTCCTCTGATAATAATTTCTGATTAGGTGTTGAAATTATTATACCATCAAAATCAACTAATATTGTAAACATTAGTTTTATTTCACGAACTTCAACCATTCTGTCCTTGTAAATTAAGTAATCCCCAACCACAAATGGTCTACTTGTCATTATTATAATACCAGCAATTGCGTTTCCAAACGTATTAATCGCAGCAAAACCGATAATCGTACCTCCAACTAGCGTAAATAATGATGTAATTAAACCAATTGCTTCGACAAATTGTACTAAAATCATACTGATAATTACTAATACAATTATTACTTTTACAATTCGTTGTAAGTTTCTTGCTGTCTGTTCTTCTAATTTTTCCTGTTTCTTAAGTCTATTAATTTGCTTTCTAAAAACTATATAAATTAGCCATCCGATTATTATTGCTAGTGCAACAGCTAATATATTAATTATATTATCAGCTATCCATCCAAAAATCATATCAATTATGTTCTGAAAAATCATTTTAATCTTTTCTAATTAGGAATTATTTCTATTTTAATGATCCTATTTTAAAAAATTAAACGGTTTGGTTAAACTCATATGATAACTATAGTGAACAAAAGTAATTTATAGAATAAATTTATATTTCTTTTAATAATGGAATCTCAATTCACTAAATATTTCTTTTAGTAATACGATAAAAAAGCATTCTAAAATTAATTTTAAAAACTTTTTTCATTTTAATTAAAAATGTGGAAAAAACAGAATAATTTAACTAGTTTTCCTTCTTTGAAATCTCTTTAAATTTTTCTGCCTTTTTTGTTCTAAAGGTTTCATATAACCCAATAAATCATCAAATACTATTTTTTGGTGTAAATGTGGACGAAACACAAACTTATAATATTTTTTTTTCCAATAGAAGCGTAGACTATTAAGATATAATAATATTTCTTTAATTTGCTGAGGTTTGATTTCAGTATATGAAGTTACTACATTTTCTTCGGTATTAGATTCGACATTCCTTTTTAATAAACTACCGTCTATTTTTAAGATGTAGACAGTTCCATTTAAATAAGCATTATTTTCTTTATTGTAAGTCAATCCTATGTATTGAGCATATAACTTAAAATTTTGTCTGATTTTAGCTTCTAAGTAATTTTTTTGAATTACATCACGATTTTTATTCTTTATTAAAATTTTTAATTCTGAATCCTCCATTTCTCCTTTGTTTGTTTGGAGCATTTCATAATATCTTACTTGTAGACTAGTAAATATTAAACTCTCGATATCACTATAAAAATCTTGTACTTCAAGTGCTAAAATTCTATCATCTTTGATATGATCCCATATTATAAAGAAAAGTACGGCAATAGAAACGCCTAAACTAATATATACAAGGATATCCTCGGGAGGCATTTTTAATAGATATTTGTTTTTTTTAAAGTATTTTTAAGTTAGTTAATTATAGATATCTATTCTTTTTAAAATCATGATGAAATCTCTTAAGATTATTTTAAGATAAAATAAAAAACTTATACCAATAAAATTATAACTCTTTCCCTAAATACAGAGAACAAATGAAGAATATAAATATGATGATTCTTCTAATATTTTAAAATAATGTAATAATTTTGGAGTAAATCTTAATGTCCGATCAAAAACAAAAATATAGTAAAGAAGAAATTGAAAGTAGATTAGCGTTATTTGAAGGTATTATAATTGGAATTTATGGCAACTGGTTAGTCTCCCTCATCCAAATGATATCGTTTATTTCACCTCTAATTATACTGCAGAGCATATTAACCATTTTTTCCTTAAGTTGTTTAATTGCTTTACTTGCCATAAGGATTTTTGGAAGTCGACTAGAATCTCGTATTGAAGTCTTAGTCTTAAGTTGTGGTCATTTCTTACCACTTTGTATAACTCTAATTATCGAAAGACTACTGATTAAAGACGCCTTTTTCTTAATGATAGGATTAATTTTATTCATTATGATTTATTATGCTGAATTTGAACGTGTAAGGAGAAAAAAGACAAATGTTAATATCAATAAAATTTGAATTAGATAAGTATATCAAATCGAATTTTAACAGAGTAAAATTTTTTAAATATCAATATTGATACCATAATTCTTAAGATCTTCCACTAATTTTTCCGTATAGTAATAATGGATTCCTTTAAAACCTAAAGATCGTGCCATCTTTACATTTTTCTTTTCATCATCAATTAATATGGTTTCCGATGGTTTACATTTGATATGTTTGATTAACTCTTCATAGAATTCAATATCATCTTTATTTTTCTTATAATCAAAGCTAAATACGGCATCGTCAAAATATTTTAAAAAATCACATTTATTATCCAAGTATTCAACCCGCTCTCTGACATTACCACTGAAAATTAGTAATCGATATTTTTTTTTTAAACTCTTTATTAAATCCTCAATGCCATAATGAATACAATAAGACCCAAACCATATATATCTAGTATGCTTTCTTTCTCTTTTGTTAATTTCTAATTTTGAAAACAGTTTTTCTTCAAACTCATCCATAGTCATTAATCCTTTCCTTAACAAGTGACCCTCTGAATTTGGTGTATCACTAAAAAATTCTCGAAGTAATTTTTCATTTTTAATATCATAAATTTCTCTAATTTTTTCGATTGCTAAATAAGATCCAGGTGTAAAATAGACTCCTCCTAAATCAAAAATTATTGTTTTAATATTGTTCATTTTTTACAATCTTTCCTGTTTTTATTATTTCAAATTCTAAGAATTCATAAGATAAAGCTAATTATTATATAACTTTTGAATAATAAAAGGGGCTTTTAAAACTTAATTATAATATAAAGAATTAATTAACTTTAAAGCAAAATTAAAATTATAACTCAAATTTCTTTATTAAATATAAATTTTAATAATCAAGTGAAAAAACTATAAACCTAAGGAATCGATTATCATCTATTAAGGAAAAGTTATATCAAAAACTTACATCGTTCTTTAAAGAAGAGGTTGATAGTAGAGATCTAAAAAATCTTGCAAAAATTATATTATTAATTATAGTCTTGATTTTCACACTTGCCGCTTTAAATTTTAATAAATTTCAAAGTTATCGAAAATGTGAAAGAATTCAGTTTTATTCAGCGGGAGCTACGCTATACGCAAATTTATATTATCCCTCTAGAACCTTATCTTTTCAAGAGAAAAAACCTTTGATTATTTATTGCCATGGAATTGGTAGCCAACGTGATTTCGATCTTAGGATTCCTATAGAATTTACTAAGCGCGGCTTCTACGTTGCTGCTTTGGATTATCACGGACACGGCGAAAGTGGTGGTACAATTAATGATATTGACAGTTCAACAAATTCACCTGCTCTTGCTCAAGATTGTACAAAGTTATTAGAAAAGCTCAAGAGTTCATCATTTTTTTCAGATATTAACACATCTCAAATTGGATTAATTGGTCATTCACTTGGAGGTATGGTTGTTCTTATGAATCAAGCTCTTAATCCAGATTTTAAGGCAACAGTTGCTTGGGCTCCCCTTGTAAATTTCACACCGCCTAAATTTGGGCTTGGGTGGCAAGGATATGAGCAATATATACCTGCCAATTTAATTAATGCTACCAATTCAGAAAATCTACTGATTATTATGCATGTAAATGATGAAGCCTTAAATTATTCTGAACAAGCATTGTTAGCAAAAAAATTAACAAATTGTACAGTTATTAATGTAACTAGACCTCTAATTGGAGGTGGTCATCAGTTATTCTCAAACCAAGTTCTTCTTGATTCAATTCAATATTTCGAAATACAATTTTTTAATTCTGAAAGCATAAATGGACCAATTACGATAACTTATATTTGGAATTATGTATTAATTTTTCTAAACTTAGGGCTACTAATCTCTATCATTCTTCTACTTATTTCATATAGTTCAAAATTTTTTCGATTAAATTCAAAATCAAGCAATCCCGTTATTAAGAATGAAAACAAACGCTTTCCTAAAACGAGAAAAATCGGCAAAATAGTATTAATACTTTTTTTCTCATCGATTTTTATTTTAAATTGGCAGTTATTTGCATCTATTTTTGGTTTGATTGGAGTATTTTTTGCATCCCTTCTTTTTAGTCTCTTCTACTTAATAATCAAAATAATTAAATATTTCATAGGTTTTAAAAAAAAAAAAGTTGAATCTAAATTAAAAGAAATAATAAATCATATTAAAAATGAATTAGATATAAAAATTCTTATCTATTCAATCATATGTGCTTGGTATTTTATCGTTATTTATTTAATTTTTTCATTCTTCTACCCTTTTGCTTTTATATGGCCTTCAAATCTCATAGCTATATTTATTTCGATATTATTTTTTCCAGTTTATTATTCAATAGAAATATTATTTCGAAAGCTCATATACCCTCTATTAAGTTTTGTAAAATCTGAAAAAGCTAAAGCAAAACTAATTATATTCTATACATTTATAATATATGGAATCTTAATGATTTTTGCTCAAAATTTTTCTTACTTACCTTCTGTTTTATTTACCTTCTTAATTTTACTTATAGCTACTGCCGTTAATACTATAATTTATGAACATACAAAAAGATTTAGTGCAGTAATATTGAGTTCTTTTAATATAATCCAAGTATTTTTCTCAGCTGTAATCTCAAATGTAATAGGAATTGGTATAGTTGGTCATTTATTTTAATAACTATTAAGATTTTCTCAATTCAATCCTTTACCATTTTTAATAGTTTTATGATCTTTTTCTCATCTAAACCTTCAATAGTGTTAATTTTAATATGTTTTGTTGTTTTACCACTCCCTTCAAATAATGATATCTCTTCTTTATTTAACCCTTTAATCGAGAAACCCAGATTTACATGTGTTTTTAAAGCAACAATGTAATATCTATTTCCATAATAAGGAACTCCATATTTCATCTCCTCAACTATATTTGGAAATGTACTCAATATAATTTCTCTTAATTTCTGACAAATCTCCTTTTGAGGAGATTTTTGTTTTTCTATATACTCATTAACTTTATTTTCCATAGTCTTGTTTTAAATACCCTTTGATTAAATTTTATCTTCAAGATAGTAAGAATTTTTAAATTTCTATCTTTTAAAAATTAACTTCCCAGTTGCTTTTTTATATTTAAACAAATCTGTTTAAATAAACTTAATTTTTTTATGTCATACTAAGACTATCTTCTATTATTAGTATTATTCTATGAAACTCTACCCAAAATTTGAGAGAAGTTCATTTAAAAGATTAGTTAATTATTATAACTATATTTTATTAAATTACATAAGAATAATTAGCTAATTAATGTGATTTAAGATTGTTTGATAAAAATTATTTGGAAAAAATCAGAGAAGAAAAAGATAATTGGGAGAAGTTTTATAAAGACCAGAAAGAACGAGGTGTTAAATTCGTCACTGATTCTGAAATCCCTATTAAAAACCTTTACACACCTTTAGATATAAAAGATAAAGATTATTCAAAAGATATCAGTTTTCCTGGAATACCGCCTTATACACGTGGTGTTTATCCCTCAATGTATAGAGGACGTTTATGGACTATGAGATTGTTTTCAGGTCATGGAACTCCTGAAGAAACTAATAAAAGATGGAAGTTTCTTTATGAGAATGGTGAAACTGGTTTTAGTGCAGCAGTTGATGCACTAACTTTTAACGGAATTGATCCTACAAATAAGGATGGAGCTCCAGAAGTAGGAACTTCAGGTGTACCACTTTATTGTATTGATAGTCTTTTTGCTCTTACAGAAGATATCCCAATTGATAAGATTAGCGTAGCTTTAGTGGTAGAACCATTTACAACTGCCCCTGTATGTTCAATGTATTTTAATATGGCTCAAATGCGTGGATATGATATTAAACAACTGATAGGAACAACTCAAAATGATATTTTAACTATGACTGTAGGATATATTCCCTATAAGAATAGTCCGCCCAACCACATACTTCGTCTAGCTTGTGATTTTATTGAATGGACAGTAGCACAGAAAAATGTCCCTAGATGGCATCCAATAAACTTCACAGGATATAATTATCGAGAAGGAGGAATTGATGCAGTTCAGGAATTGGCATTTGTATTCGCAAGTGCATGTTCTCATATTGATAATTTAATTGAAAGGGGATGGAAAGCTGATGATTTTGTAGGGCGCTTAGCATTTCACTTAGCAGCACATAAAGACTTTTTCGAAGAAATAGCTAAATTTAGAGCTGCTAGGAGAATTTGGTATAAATTAATGAAAGATAAATATGAGGTTAAGGATCCAAGGAACTTAGGTTTTCGATTCCATGTACAAACTGCGGGATCTTCTTTAACAGCACAATCACCTAAAATTAATATAGTAAGAACTGCAATTCAAGCCTTAGAAGCAAATTTAGGAGGGTGCCAATCCTTACATACCAATTCTTATGATGAGGCTATTTGTCTACCATCTGAAGAAGCTGCTTTAGTTGCTTTAAGAACTCAACAAGTAATTTCAGATGAAATAAGAATTCATAATACAATAGATCCTCTCGCAGGTTCATACTTTATCGAATGGTTAACAGATGAAGTTGAAGAACGAGTCTGGAATTATATTGATAGGATACAAAAAGTTGGTACAATCGATAAGGCGCTCTCATCAGGATTCTTATATAAAGAAATGAGGGATGCTTTCCATAGACGGAGAATGAAACTCGAGAATGGAGATGAAATAATGCTTGGAGTTAATAAATATATTGTACCTTATGACACAGTTACAGATGTTTTTAGAACTAATGAAGAAGCAATAAATATTGAAGTTCGTCGAATTGAAAAACTAAAAGCTAGGCGAGATAATGCGAAATTAGAAAAAATATTAGATAAATTGCGTAATGTATGCGAAAAAGAAGAGAATGTAATGCCAGTTGTCATGGAAGCAACGAAGGAAGGAGCTACTGTTGGAGAAGTATGCAATATTTATAGAGAAATATGGGGAACTTGGGATCCTCCATTGGCGATCTAAATACTGAGGTGTTTTGTATGAGTGAGAGAAAAATAAGAGTATTAATGTCTAAACCTGGTATTGATGGCCATTGGCGTGGTGGAATTGTTGTATCAAGAGCTATTAGAGACGCTGGAATGGAACTTATTTTTGGAGGATTTCAAAATGTGCACCAGATCGTTGAATCGGCAATACAAGAGGATGTAGATGTAATAGGATTAAGTATTCATTCTGGAGCTCACTTTGCCTATACACAGCAGGTTATTGATTTATTAAAAGAGCGTGGGGTTATAGATAATATTATGATACTTGTTGGTGGTGTAGTTCCCGCAAAAGACTTTCCGAAATTAAAAGAAATGGGTGTTGCAAATATATACGGTCCAGGCTCAATGACTTCCGATATTGTCGAATTTATAAAGACGCATGTCAAAAAATAAAAAAGACATGTAATATTTTTTTAATCAATTTTTAATTTTACAACTATTTCTCGTTGAGGAATGTATTTCATTGAAAGCGGCTTATGATCTTGATACATTAATTAATAAGTTTAAGAATAAAGATAAGATCGCTTTAGCAAGGTTAATTACTATCATAGAAAATGAACCAGAAAAAGCACATGAGATATTTAAGCATTTTGAAAATGTAACTCATGATTCATATATAATTGGAATTACTGGATCTCCTGGTGTTGGAAAAAGTACATTAACAGGTCAAATCTCTAAAAAATTATTAGAAGAAGGAAAATCTGTGGGTATTATATGTGTTGATCCTACTTCTCCGTTTAGTGGAGGGGCTTTTTTAGGGGATAGAGTGCGTATGACAGATATATCACTACATCCAAATATATTTCTTCGAAGTCTAGCATCAAGAGGATATAAAGGAGGAATTTCTAGAGCTGTTTTTGATATAAGTTTATTATTTGAAGCTTATGGAATGGATGTAATTATTATTGAGACTGTAGGCGTTGGACAAGCTGAATTTGATATATATAATCTCGCATATACAGTTGTAGTAGTATTAGTACCTGGATATGGTGATGCAATTCAAATGCAAAAAGCTGGTATCATTGAGATTGGCGATATGTATAACATAAATAAAAAAGATTTAGGTGGAGAAGATATAGCCGTTCAAATTGAGATGATGCTTGATGATACTACCTTTCAAAGTGGATGGAGGCCACCAGTTTCTATGACTGATGCAATTGCGGGTGAAGGCATTGAAGAACTTATCCAAAATATATGGGATCATAAGGAGCATCTTGAACTTTCAGAAGCAATAAATTTAAAAAAGAAAAACAGGTTTTCTTTTAAGATTAAAGAATTAATTTATTCTAAAATTGAAAAACTAATCTCAGAAAGTTTCATTAATGAAAAAGAGATTAAAGAAATTGTGAACCATGCTGTAGATGATGGAAAATTCAAAATTTACCGAAGGATTCACAATAAATTCGAAGATATTAATTTCGAAATAAAAAAAAAATGATTGAAGTATGCCCATACTAGGAATCGATTACGAAAAATGCATAGATAGTAAAATTTGCTTAATTACATGTCCAAGATGTTTTAGACGAGATAAAGAACAAGATAAAGTAGTATTTGAAGATCCTCAAAATCTGTGTAATTTATGTGGGCGTTGCATTGCAATGTGTCCTGTGGATGCTATTCTTTATGAAAATATTGGAGAAGTAGTAACTTTCGAAGGTGTTCATGATCCTGGCACATTAATTTCGTATGAAACAATGCATAAATTCATGAGTGCTAAAAGATCTATGAGAAGATTCAAAAAAGAAAAGGTTCCAAGAGCTATAATGGAAAAGGTCTTAGATTCTATGAAATATGCTCCCACAGGTGCTAATATCCGAACATTAGAATGTACAATTATCTCAGATGATAATGTAATTAAAAAATTGTCAGAATCAGTTATGGATGTGATAATTGGTTCGAATATTCCAAGATATAGTGAAAATCTTAAGAAAGTAAGAGAATTAGGCTATGATGCAATATTTTATAATGCCCCTCATGTAATGATTATTCATTCAACCAATCCAAATGATAATATGAATGCTACTATAGCTCTGACATATGGGATGTTAAGTGCTCAATCCTTGGGGTTAGGTACCTGCTGGATTGGTTTAGCTCATCGAGTTTTAATATCAAATAAAGAAATACGAGAGGAAATTGCAGGAATTCAAGGTAACGTTTGGGGCGTTATAATTATTGGCTACCCCAAGCAAAAATTCTTCAGAGTACCACCCCGTCCCTCAATAAAAACTAGAGGATTAGATGAACTAGGTTAATTCTTTTTAAAAAACGATTTCAACTGTTAAAACATATGGAAGGTATCCTTTAAAACTATAAATTGGGATTAAAAATCCAAAAAACCGAAATAATAATATTTTGGAAATATTATCCCCTAACTCCAGAAAAAGTATTAGAAAACAAACAAAAACTTAAATAATTAGGTTTTTAATCTCTCTTTTTTCTTTAAAACAGAGATTTTCTTCCATGGCATCATTAACTTCTTTAAATAAATCTCTCATTAATTTATTATTTATCTCAAAATTTTTTGAGTCTAAATAATTATATAATTCCTCTTTTGTGAAACTATCGTTTCCTAATTCTTTTATTAGAGAAGTTTTTATTTTTTTATTTAATCTTGGGTTTTCATATCCTTTTTATATTT
>JBHLLP010000023.1:0-54933 GCA_048885525.1 Candidatus Hermodarchaeota archaeon
AATATCATATGGAGTATCTCCAATCCCATCATCATTAGCATCAACACCAGAATAATCACTCCAATAATTTCCAGTGGACCCGTTGTCCCATTGGTTATCTGTACCATAATCAATTGCGTTTTGATTGTTATTGATAAAAGAATTATTAGTAAATATATTATTATTACTATTGTACTCCAAACGTATTCCATAATCTCCGTTGTTAACTACGATGTTTCCCGAAATATTATTATTATCACCATTATACAGAAAAATTCCTCGATAGGCGTTAGCAAATACATCATTTTCTGAAACAAGATTATTAATACTATTCCATATTCCAATTCCGTCATTGATATTTTCATTTGCATTATTCCCCGTAATACCATTATTATTACTAGATTCTAAGGATAACCCCCATCCATTATATTTAAACGTATTTTCCGAGATAATATTATTATGACTATACCATAAACCAATCCCATATTCAATGTTACTGTTTGCAATATTTCCTGAAATACTGATATTTTGGGAATATTCTAAAATTATCCCTATAAAATCGTTGTTATTTGCATAATTATTGATTATTTGTCCATTATCGACATTATACAATTTAATTCCCCCATCACCCCAGTCTACTCCTGAATTGTAGACAGTACAATTTTCAATCCTAAAAAATACATCAGAGTTTTCAATTATTATACAACTTCCCGAACCTCCGCCATTAATTTCCAAATCTTCAATGACGTAAGGATTGGAATATGTTCCATTCCCCGTACAATTTCCCGCAACCTTAAAGGCAGCCCAACCTGAATTACCATCTATATGGATTTTACCCGATACTTTTAAGAGTTTCAGACCTTTATTATTTAAATCATCACTTACCGAGTTTTTATAAATAATTCCCATAGTAGAATTGGGAGTATTGGTGATTAGTGGGGATGCAAACAAAATTATTGCAAAAATCATCAAAGTTATTAATTTAAGATTAACAAATTTTTTCATTTCATTCTCGCCAAAATAACAAAAGTTAATGTATCACTGTTTAGTTGGTGCGTTCAAGAATAAAAATGTTTCTCCTCGATGTAGTAGTAAATTTAGGATAAATAGTGGTAAATTTATGCTAAATAGTGGTAAATTGCTCAATTAGTTTTATAAATAATACTTACTTAATAACTACAGAAATGTGAAATCCACCCATTTGTAAAAGAGACAAGTTTTAAAGGAAAATGGAAAAGCGTAAAAATAAGGGTTTAGGGTATTTTATTGGTGGTACAATCATTATATTAATATCGTGTGTTCTAATATTTTTGAATTTAGGAGCTAATATCAGAATTGATGAAATGTCATATTTTGGTACTCCAGCTTATTTTATTGGTGTTCTTTTAGTAGCCTATAGCATCCATTTAAGAGGAAATAAGTGGGGATGGTTAGATTTCCCTATAGCTCTTGCAATTTGTATTATTGCATTAATTCAAGTATGGGATGCCTTCTGGGATTATTTATTATATTACAGGTTGGCGTGGTTATCGGTATTTCCACTGAATTATGTGGCACTTCTAATTCTATTCATCGGTATTATTATGAAAAAAGCTGATTCTATTCAACGCCGTGATTATAATAAAAAAATTGGTTTAGGTTTTACTATAGGAGCAATACTTTTAACTTTACCTCTAATCTTATTAGGAGCTGTTGGAGTTAATGTAATAAATCCAAATGGAGCCATATTGTTTTTCACCGTTATTGCTTGTCTTTGTATTGGAATTTACTTTTTAAAAAAGTAAAATATTTTTCTGGATTATTATTTTTTTCTTTTTTTTTGTAGCGTGGATGGAGATGATAAAGATTGGATAAGGCTCAAGTTTAATATTTAAGGGATTTTAGCGTAATTGGAGCTAAATAGTGGTAAATTAATCAATAATAAATATAAAAAAAATTAACTTCTGTATTTGTAAAAGTGTAGCAATTTGGATTAAGGATTAAAAACCTCGTGTATAACTTCCCCGAGAGAAGGGGGATTATTCAATTCTAACACTTCACCTGTCTGAACTGCTCTATTCAAACTTGTCCAAATTTCAGTATTATCCTTGACGGCTTTTGAGAAAATATGTAATTTCTTTAAGCCAGGGTAAGATTGTCCTTTTATTACATAACATACTAAAAATGACTCAATTGGGTTTATCAGGATTACATTTTCCCCAATTTTGATACGATCGATAGACTCGGAAAAGACTTCGGAGCTAAATGTGTCAAACGCAGACATGAATGAGCTAAAAAGCCAATCAAAATCCCAATCTTCTCTAAATGAATAACTAAAGTACGAAATTCCGCCCTTACTCATTATTATAAGTACAATAGGTTCTTCATCTCTTAAATCAAGTTGTTCTATAGCTCCATTACGAAGCATTCTGCCCATTTGTTCATTTATGTTCGCTAGTTTCATTCGATCATTTAAGGATATGTTTGATTCTTTAATTCCTTCCCATCTTTTCAGTTGTTTGAGTAATTCATCATGTTCGGTTGAAATTTTAACTGCAAGGCGATCAAGATGATATTTATCAGCTATATTTTGTGCTTTAGTTAAAAGTTTTCGAGCTTTTTTTAACTCAAGGGTTACTAATGCTAGTCTTGCTTGGAACATATATACTTCAGCTAATAATGGGAATGAATGGTTTTTTTCAGCGAGGTTAAGTAATTTGATAATATAAGGTTTAATTTCATCGATTATATCAAGATGACCTGTATTTTGTAGTTCAAATAAGAGTAAGTCGCATAGATGTAATAGTGCAATTAATGTTATTTCATAGTCTACAATTTCTTCATCGACAACTTGTTTCAATATTTCCTCAGCTTTACCTCGATGGATAGAACGTGGACTTGTCTTCAGAAATATAGCTTTATCAACACGATAAGCCATACTACTAAATTTCGATCTATTCTGAATTTGCTCTAATTGTTCTAAGTAATGTTGAGCTAATACAATATCACCCTCTTCAAGAGCTAAATGAAATAAACAATCTAAAGATGTCACTCCAGAAACACCTATTTCCCTAAACAATTTTACACTTTTTTCCAAAGTCTCCAGAGCAAGATTAAACCGACCTTGTTTCCGATACAAATCTCCAAGATTATTTAGAGATTGTGCAATTCCAAATTTATAATCTATTTCCTTGGCAATTGCTAAAGCTTCATTGTACTGTTCTATAGCACTATCAATCTCACCTCTAAAAGCATAAATAATGCCAAAATGCATATAACAGTTTAGAATCTGTGCTTTGTAATCAATCTCTTTGGCATGCAATAGGCACTGATTTGAGTAGTCCAATGATATTTCAAAATCACCTAAAGTATGGTATATATTTTTCATCACGTCGAGAGACTCAACTATTCCTAACTTGAGATCAAGCTTTTTATTTAACTTTAGACATTGTTCTGCATATTCGAGAGCTTTATCAAATTCTCTCCTCATAAAATAAATATTTGCCCTACAGCAGGAAATCTCAGCTTCTCTTTTAATGCGTTCTTTCGATGTCTCAAAGTCAAGGGATTTAAGAATTTCTTCACTCTGTAAAAGTAATATGAGAGCTCTTTCATATTTGTAACCTGAAAAATAAGCCATCGATTTTACGATGTAAGCATCAACTAATTGAAGGGAATCCTTTTGTCCCTCACTTGCATGATAAGCTTTTTCAGCGTAATCCAATAGTTTTTCTTTATCTTTCAATTTGTTAGATAAAAGACCCATTAGAATATAATAAGATATTTGTTCATAATTCGAAATATCTTTCCTTTCCCCGAAGTTTTTTAAAACTTGAGAAGCTTCATCAAATCTCCCATTTTCAATGAATTCCTTTGCATCTACTAATTCTTTTGATTCTAATTCAAACACATTAAAATAGTAATTGAAATGTAATATATTGTAAACAATTTAAGATTATATCCTATTTAAGAGTCAGTTTTTTGTTTTACAGATTTGTTAATTCTAGGAGAGCAAGATGATTGCATTGATAAAAGACCAGGTTGGTCAGGTGGGGGTGTACGTGGGGAGCTTTTGGGCGATCTATTTAACCTTCTATTCTCAATCGCGCAAGTGTGTGGTGTTGAAAGGGTTTCCACAACTTGCTACCTATTTAAATCTTTACAAATTGGAAATTCGGTAATCCCATCATGTTTTTTACATGATATTTTTTTATAGGTCATAAGTACAAATGCATAATAAGGTTAAGGCTTTATTTTAAGGGTTAGATGTGATCAATTTTATTTTTTTCCCCTGCAATCTGCAATCAGATCTATCCCTAAATAATTGGCGTTATAAACCTAGAAAAACCTTAATGCTTTATTATGCATTGTATTCCCACCAGGGATAGTTTTTATAAACATCTTTTAACTTGAAATGATTATAATTCTTTTTTATTAAGATAATTGAAAAAAAAATGAGTTATATATTATTTATGATTTATTCTTCGCGAAGTGCTCGTTTTAATACTTTACCAACGGTAGTGAGGGGTAAAGTTTCTCTAAATTCCCAAATTTTTGGAATTTCATATTTTGAGAGATGTTCAATGGCATAATTTTTTAAATTTTCTTTTATACTTTCGGTTGGGTCAATTCCTTCTTTTAATTGCACAACTGCTTTTACTATTTCACTTCCAGGGCGATCTGGATCTTTAAGACCAATAATTGCTGCCATTTCTATATCTGGATGTTTTGTTAAAATATCTTCTACATGAACACTATAAACTTTATAACCACTTACTATTAGCATATCCTTAGTTCTATCTACAATTGTTATAAATCCATCCTCGTCCATGACCCCCACATCCCCGGTATGAAACCACCCATCAATAATTGTTTTTGAATTTGCTTCAGGTTTGTTATAATATCCTCTTGTAACTTGAGGTCCCCTACAAATTATCTCTCCCGGTTTACCAAGCTCTACTTGTTCTCCTGTCTCAACATCGACAAGTCTTATTTCTGTATCTGGTACAGGTAAGCCAACAGTACCAATTTTTTTCTTACCATAATAAGGATTCATTGTAAGAATAGGTGAGGTTTCTGTCATTCCATATACTTCTAATACTTTATTTTTTGCATTCATTGAATCTTCAAAATCGGTAATTGCTTCTGCAGGAAAAGGAGCTGCACCAGAAACATAAATTTCAATATTATCTAAAGTAGATTTAGCAATATCCTTCGCTTTAGGATTGTTTTTAATAGCCAAATATAATGTTGGTACATTCACTATTATTTTAGGATTTTTTTCCTTTATCTCCTTTATAATATGATCTGTATCTCGAGGATTTGCTATCAAGATTTGACCTGCAGAAATATATAAAGTTAGCATACTCATTGCTAATCCCGCTAAATGGAATAGAGGAAAAGCAGACAGGTTTACATCTCCTTCTTCTGCTTCCTGATTATCAAGCCAATTTATAACTTGAGTAATATTTGATATCAAATTAGCATGAGTAAGCTCAGTGCCTTTAGGGAGACCAGTTGTACCACCAGTATATTGAAGTAATGCTAAATCTTTAATTACATCTATTTGTATGTCCTTTAAATCTATTTCTGTATCCATTATCTCTCGAAAATCTAATACATTCTTTCCATGAAATGGTTTAACTTTACCTTTTGGGATTTTCCCTAATGATTTTCCAAGAAATATAATAATTTTAGAAAGCCCCATATAGTCCGATACATTTGTACTGATAACAATTTCCAATTTTGGAACTTTATCAAGCACTTGGAATAAAACCTTTTCATAAAAAGCATCTAATGTGACAAAAAACTTTGCTTCACTGTCATTTATTTGGTATGCTATCTCTGTTGCACTCATTAGGGGTGAACAACCCGAAGCTACTCCACCTGCCAAAAGGGTTCCAAAGTGAGCAACCAAATATTGGGGACAATTGGGTAAATTAATAGCAACACAGTCTCCTTTCTTTAAACCGTTCTTCTGTAAATAAGTTGCAAAGCGATGCACTTTTTCTCTAAGTTCTTTAAATGACATTTCTTTTTTCATGAAATAACACGCAATTCGTTGAGGAAATTTTGCCATTATATTATCAAACAATTTTCCTAAACTTTCCTTAGGATATTCTAAAGTTGGTTTAACATGTTTATCGTAAGATTTTAACCAAATTTTAACATCATAAGGTGTTTGTTCAGTTTGCATTTTTTTCTACCCTTTTTTTCAAAAATAGGAATTGATAAAATTTTATCCTAATTATTAAATTTTTCATAAAAAATTGATATTGAAATATTAGAATTCGGAAATATTTAAAATTATCTTTGTAAATGAAGAAGAAGGTTATATCACTAAGAAGGCTGTGATGGAGAAAGAAAGGAGAATTTATTGAGATAAATAATTAAAAAGAAAATCTTTTTCAGTTATCAAAATCAAGCATGGAGTTGTTCCTGCTTTAAAACCAATAGAAATCCCATATCCTTTTAGCTAAGCTTCTTTTTATTAATTTGAGTGATCTTTTTCCATTTCATTTTTAATAAATTCAATGTTTTCTTTAAGAGTCTGAGATATTGGCTCATCTCGCATTTTAAGGTTATCTAAGATTTGAACGGCATCTTCAAATAATTTTAAAGCTTTGGGATATTGAGATTTTTTATAATATAATCCAGGAATTTTCGAAAATTTAAAAGAGATACACTGAAATGCTGCAATTAATATCCAAGAAACAGTGAGAAAAGCTAAAATCCATTCCAGCAATGGATTTAACGTTGAAACAAATAAAATTAACACAAATCCAATTGTAAAACCAAGATATGCTAAATATCGTTTGAACGTAGGACCTTTATACATTAATGACTGAGGGCCTTTATACATTAATATACTATACAAAACTATATAGATTGAAGTGCCAATAAAACTTACTCCTGCAACGATTCCATGAAAGGTAAAAAAAGCTACGGGATCAAAAGTCTCATTTGGGATTATTCCAACAAGACCTATACACATGTTAGAAAAGATTGCCACTCCTGTTGCGAGTTTTCCAATGTGTTCTTCAATAGCTTCTAACTCCTTTTTTAGGTAAATGTAAAAAGGGATTAATAAAGAACCAGCAACTACGAAACTGATACTGAATAATGATCTTGCATTACCTTCCCCTAATGAACTTATAGTATAATCTAATGGGTTAAAACCTGGTGTAAAAAATGCTGTTATGAGGAGGCCGACTAAAACAAATAAAGCCCCAAAAAATCCAAACAAAACTTCCATCCTACTCTCTTTTATTGAAACCATAATATTCCCTCTCTAAAACATTTAAAAACACTATTATTTAGTTCTCATTTGTAACTAACACAATGAAAAGTTATTTATTAAAGTTTAGTTGATATTAATAATTAGGTGATTTATCTATTTAAAAAGTGATTTGATGGGAAAATTCAAATTTAAAATTACTGTTATTGGTGATGGATTCGTAGGTAAAACTTCCTTAATAAGTAAATTTACTCAAGGAAATTTTCAAGAGGATTATATACAAACTATAGGAGCACAATTTTCTGAACATATAGAAGATATTGAAGGTGATCGGTGTGAATTATTTTTCTGGGATATAGCAGGGCAAGCTGAATTTAACTTTTTGCGACCTGCGTTTTATAAGTCAAGTCTAGCATCAATTGTTGTATTTTCTCTTGAAGAGAATGATTTTGGTAGAAAAAGTCTTAACCATATTGAGAAATGGAATAAAGAAATTAAGAAATTTTGTGGGGATATACCCGTAATACTTTTTGGAAATAAAGTCGATTTAGTTGATGAAAGTAGCTTAAACGATGATAAAGTATCAAAATTCATAGATAAGGGCATTTATATTGATTATTTTAGGACATCTGCAAAAACAGGCCAAAACGTTGAAAAAGCATTTAATAAAATTATCAGAGAATTGCACTCCAAGTATAAAGGTTAGAATTTCCTTATAAACCTTTAAGGAACATAAAATTTTATGACTTTAATAAACCGTCTTTTATAAGTAATATTTTTTAAAATAATAAAATAAGAAAGAAGAAATATGATTGGTAATTATTTTTTTCCTTTAACTATTAACTATAATCTCAAATACAACTCTAAGTATTATATAAACGATCCAAGGGATAAATGGAAGTATTAAAGCAAAAAAGACTAGCCCTAATGGTCCTATAAAAAACGTGCTCAGTGGAATCCACCACCAGGATATCCTTACTCCTGCAGTAAGATATACGGATATAATACACCCTAATATTGCACCAATTATTAATAAATATTTAATGGGTTCTTTACGCAATAAGTACACATAATATTTTCCCGTTAATGTTTTCTTACTCCTTGCTTTTGCTCTTACATCTGAAATATATTCTTGCTCTTCAATCTCAATAACTTGTTTTTCTAAATCAAGCAATTTACCCACCTTTTCTTTTAAATTATTTTTTTAGGTTTTTTAAAAAAAATAAAGTAAAAATTATATTTTTAGTTTCTCATTCAAAACTATTTTTGGACTCTTGGATTATTTAATAGACTAGAGACTTTATTCCAAAACATAACAAATTTCGCACACTGGGTTAAAATAAATAGTAGGTTTGTTTTGTAGAATTGATGACATCCAATTTTATAATTAAGAGTCAGGATTCATTTGAACCCGTGAGTGTTGTAAAATTTTATTATATGAAAGATAATAAAAAAACCATATTTGTACGACTACCAAATGGGAAAGTGATATGTGTTCCTAAAACAACCATTCAATCCAAATTTTCAAGAGATAAAAATCGCTTACAAGACATTATTATTGATGATTGGATTCTGAGAAAATTTGGTTTGATAATGTAAATAAAATTACAATTCCACAGACAATATCAAGATCTCTATTATTTGACTCAAAAAGAGATATCCAATTAATATCACCCAAAGCTTCAATATTTCTATGGATAGTAATTTTAAGAAAAGTTAAGAATTTCACAGAAGACCTAAAACCTTAAAACATAGGTGAGATATTTTTGAAATAGTGTTAACCATGTCCGAAAAAAGGATCCATGATGTGTGCATAATTGGTGCTGGACCGGCAGGATCAACTTGTGCCTATTACTTAACTCAAAAAGGGATGATTCCATTAGTACTTGAAAAAAAAGAATTTCCTCGAGATAAAATATGCGGGGATGCATTTCCTCTACGTGCTCAAGTTCACCTCGAGAGGATGGGAATTTTACAAAAATTAATTGATGAGAAGAAAGGACGATGGACAGCTCAAGGGGGATTAGTTAGTCCTAGAAAAATTGTATATACGGGAGATTCATATGCGGAAACGAATTCACACTTAGTAATAGCAGTCAAAAGAAAAATTATTGATGAAATGCTGATTAAAACGGCAGTTGAAGCAGGTTCAATCCTAGTAGAGAATTATTCAGTTAAGGAAGTAAATTTTGATGAAAACAAGGAACATTGGACTATTCATCCAAAGAATGGAAAGAAATCCCCTTATCAAGCAAAAGTTCTAATTATTGCTGATGGTGCATCTTCTCATATCGCTCAATCATTAGGAATTGTAAAAGAGTCATTCCAAACAGTGTGTAGTCGAGCTTATATAAAGGCCGGAACTTATAAATTTGACCAAGATGGAATAGTTGTTATAACAATGGAACTTGTGCCAGGTTACTGTGCTCTCATGAAAGAAGCAGATGATGATCTCGTCTTTTGTTGCTATCTTATTCCTTTTGGAAAAACTCGTACTCAAAATTTGTATAAATTGCATCATGATTTAATTGAGAATGATCCCTTCATAAGTGAAGCTTTAGGTCCTAATGCTGAAATTGGAGAAATGAAAGCAGCACCCATACGTTTTGGTGGAATACCACAAAGTTATGATAATCACTTGCTAATTGTAGGGGATGCGGCAGGAATGATAGATCCTCTAACTGGAGAAGGATTACAATATGCAATGGATGCTGCTGAAATTGCCGCTACTACAATTGTCGAAGCTTTTCAAAAAAATAACTTTACAAAAAAATTTTTTAAACGATATCAGGGAAGATGGATGAAAAGTTTTGGGAAAGACTTTAAGTGGTCTATTCGCATGGCTCGTTTCTGTGCAAAGCATCCAATCTTTTTTGATGCTTTCGCTTCCCTCAGTCAAAAAAAAGGAGATAAATTCATGGTCGAATGGGGAAAAATCATGACAGGTTCAAAGAAGAAACTAAATTTCTTCCTTCCTAAACTTGCTTTTCCTTTAATTTTTGAAACGCTGAGATTAAAACGCAAGTTCAAGAAAGAGAAGATAAATTAGTTTAAGCTAATTAAACTTATTCTGTTAATTTTTCTTTAATCTGCTCAACAAGCTTTTCTGCTTCTTTGGAGTCATAGATAAATTCAATTTCCTCTGATGATGATATTCCAATTCCTAGTTCTACAGCTCTTTTAATTTGTTCTTGTTCAAAAATTGGACCTTTTGATACTTCTGGAGTTGTCCCTAGTATACGTAATATCGCAACTCCAACAACATCTACAGCTACCTTATCAGTTCCGGCAACAAACACATTTGCTTCTTTTCGAGTACCTTCCATAGGTCCACGATCTACAAAACTAATAATACCATCCATAATAATTAAGTCAGGTTTGTATACAGAATTTATTTCTGCAATCATTTTCCTTTGATGTTTTGAAGAATGTAACTCTCCCATGTTGCTCTTAGATACCATTCCTACGGCATTTTTTAGTGATAAGGTAAAGTGACCACCATACATATGAGTCTTTAAACAACAAGTTTCAACAATACATTCAGCATTATCATATATCTTTGCAAATAGGAATCCATCTTTCCAATGATTATCTTCGGGATTTTTAAGGATGTATTCTTCTTTGGGTACCTCGGTCAAATCAACAATATTAAAATCTAATTCCTCTGCTAATGCATACAATCCTTTTTTTTTAAAGGTTTTAGCAGTATTTGCTGGACCACTTCGTTCAGCAACTGTAATTGATTCTGCACCCATTTCTTTTAATTTGATAATAAGTTGCTTTACGGTTTCCATTGAACTTGAAGCAGGAGGAGGATCTGCAGTATTGAAATTAGGTTTAAAAATCACATGCTTATCTTTAACAGGATTAATTTCTAATAATTCTAAAGCCTTATTTACGCCATAAACGCGATCTGATGTAGAAATAATAACAATTTTAGTCATATTATTCACCATTCGATACGTATTAAACTAGACCTATCAAATTAAAATTTGGGATTATAAAAATTAAGCTATAATATGAGAGTTTATCTTTTAATAAGTGGTATAGTCTGATAGTTATCCAAAAGTCCAATAAAAGTTCCGGACATAAAACCAAAAATATAATCCTAAACTAATTATTTTTAAACACTTAAAGGTGATTTTATGAAAGAATATTATGATCAAGTAAAGAATATGGATGTGATAGAAATGGACGTTGAGGAACTCACCGTTGAAAAAATAGGAGATTTAGAACAAAAGGAAACTTCAGATTCTTTTAAAGAATTTGTGGCTGAATATCCTAAATTTGTTGGAGGATTAGTTTCGATAATTGGAGTCTTAATTGGAATAGGAATATTAATGTCAAATAATAGAATTGAACTTCTACTAGGCATTAATATAATTTTCATTACAATTGCCATCATTGGAGAGATAGTTGTGAAAAGTAGAGAATCAAAAAGTAGAATACAATATAAAGTTCCAACTTATGGTATTGTTGCTTTAGTTTTTGATATTCTTGCATTGATAGTGATAGTAGGTGTTGATGTAAACGGATTAATGTCATTCTCCATTTGGAACAATCTTTATGCAGCCCCCTTAGTCTTTGTAGCAATAGGCAGTGCTTTAGCAGGATTTTATTATGAACATGATTCTAGACCAGGTTTAGCTGTTTTAGGGCTTTTCCTTGGCTGTATCCTATTATTGATAAGCTTTTGGCAAGTTCTATTAGTGATTCTCATTATAATTGGAATTATTGCGTATATCGCTAATGGTGGAAATTAATCTTATATTTTTTTTCTTTTTTTTTGCTTATTTTTTTTCCATTTAAATATGCGTAAGAAGAGCTTGAAATTGAATCGATTGAAATAAAAGACGATAAAAATCAAAAGAAAGATTAAATATGGAAAAGACATAATAAATCATTGAAAAGAAATCTCGAGAAAATATTAAAAAAATCAATTTTTTAATTAAAATCAATTATAGTAGAAGAGAAATACAAGAATGAAAGATTTAACTGTTATTTTGAAAAATAAACCAGGAACCTTAGCTGATATGGGTGAAACTTTAGGAAAAAATGGCATTAATATGGAAGGATTATGCGCATTTCCTCAAAAAGGTGAAGGTGTCGTTCACATTTTAGTTGAAGATGAGACTACAACTCAATGGGCACTCGAAGATGCAGGTTTTGAAGTACGGGCTATACGTGATGTACTTGTTATAAATATTAACCGTGATGTAGGAAAACCCGGTACAGGAGGTAAGATCGCTCGTAAAATAGGAAATGCTGGAGTTAATATTGATTTAATCTATTTAGCTGAGAATAATAGATTGGTAATTGGAGTTGACGACTTGGATAAAGCTCGAACAGCTTTAGGGATAGAATGAAGATATCTGTTAATCTGGAGAATAATTCTTTTAAAATCAAATTTAATAGGAATAATTAGAAGATCATATATTCTAATGAGTTTAAGACTCCAAATATGGAAGTCTTTTTATCTTCATTGAAGTTCTCGTAGCTTTGATTAATTTTTGAAATTCAGATCCAGGAATTTGCAAAGTTTCAGTGTTTATATTTGGATGACAACATAGCTCTTTTGCATTCCAAATACTTTCATCTACGATGAATATTACCTTATTATTAATATCATTAACTAACCCAATTGGAGAAACGGCACCAGCAGTGATACCTAATATACCAGAAAGTTCTTCCAGCGCAGCAAAGCGAATTTTTGGAGCATTTATCATTTTCCGGAATTGATTTATATCCAAGCGTTTTTCATGAGGAATAGTGACTAAATATAGTTGCCCCGTTTTTTTATTTTTAAGAAACAAATTTTTACAATGAGTTCCTGGAATGTGACCACAATGCTCCTTCGCTTCAGGAACAGTGAACACTGCGGGATGTGTGTGCAGGATATATTGTATATCATTTTCCTGCAACCACTGCTTTAATGAATCTTCCATATTTATTCATTTAATTAAAAAGTTATTTACATTATAAATTTTTAAAAAAATCATAAAGATAGTTTTTTCTAAAATAACTCTTTATTTTTGGAATTCTTTAGGGATATGTACAGCAAATTTACATACTAAACCTCCAGTAAGAGGAGTTTCGATTGGTTCTACTAAAGTTGGTTGATCAAAAATTATATCCCAATATAGTTTGATATACCCTGCACTACACTGGCAGAAGTTAGGAGAAATTTCTTTTTCAGTACCGTTTTTGAGTGCTCCTCGTACCCAAGGACAGTAACAACTATAAAACCGTTTTAATCTCTCATTTTCCGCGTTAAGATGCTTCTTTATTTGATAAGGCATTTTCGTTTCTATTATTTTATCTCCTTCTCTTTTTCCAGGAGTTATTGTAGGATCATTTTTTATAAATTTGATTACATCTTCATTTATATATTGAGCAAATTCTAAAGTTCCCTCTTTTTGATGTTTTTGAAGACGTTCAATTATCTCTTGCTTTTTAATTTCTAAAAATTCATCAATATCATTTAAACTTAAGAAATGTTCTCTATCTTTTTTAATATTCCCAGGACGACCATGTAAACAAGGTTTCAATAGTTCAATTGTTTTCGTTTCCCCTAATGTTTTTTCTAATCTTTTAATAATTTCTTTAGTGAATTCTGGCTTTTTTTTAGGATGAACTCCTAGAGCAGGAATGTTGATATTTTTAAAAATTTCATCTCGTATTTCTTCACCATATTTTTCTTCAATTCTTAGGTAAAGATTATCCATAGCATTATATGATTCTGAGATATCGATAATCTCAACGATATAATCATAGTTCTTTATAAAATATCCATAATTGATTAAGGCTCTTAATAATTCTAATACAGTCTCACTTTTGTTTTCTACTAAATATTCTGTATAACTAATAATTCCACCTTTAGGAATCGAATTAACATCATTATTCTCTTTTTTAAGATAATTATTATATTCATTTAATCTTGAAATAAGAATCTCTGCTTGTTCTTTATCAACATTTTTCTCTAGAAGATATTCCAAGAAAGCTTTTTCATTCAATATATATCACATTTCATTTTTGATGATATGAGAAGACACATTTAATGATATAATTTAAGTTATTTTATCCTCTCCAGATATAGTAGGAATATTAAGTCTTCAAAAATGATGAAGCTTAATATGAGAGGGAAACGTCTTATTTAGCAATAAAACTCCCTAAAGTCTAAAAACAATCCAAAAATTCATTCATAGTCATACACTAAAAACTAAATATATAATCCTAAACAAATTACAATAAAACTAAAAAAGGTGGTTTTACAAAATTGAGTGATGAGTTAGAAACCATTATTATCATAGCTTTCATATTAGGTGCTGCTTCAATAGTTTACATAGCCATTTATATTTCCTTAATGTTCGTGATCTTATTACTAGTAATATCTCCAATAGCAATTTTAGGATATAATACAAAAAAGAAAAAAAGAAAATGCCCTTATTGTGTTATCTATATGAAACGTATAAAAGAAAAGGAGAAGGTAGTATATCATTGTTTTAAA
This sequence comes from Candidatus Hermodarchaeota archaeon, assembly GCA_048885525.1. GTDB lineage: Archaea > Asgardarchaeota > Lokiarchaeia > Sigyniarchaeales > SOKP01 > Loki-b32. The sequence continues at coordinate 14,703 of JBHLLP010000023.1, forward strand.
TGCCATAAAAAGTTTAAAGATAGATATGATAAACCAAAAAAGAAAATTGGAACCCAAAACTACATGAATTTAAACTGGTTAAGGCAGCAATATTACGATTTGGGGAGGACCCTTCAAGATATTGCCGATGAACAGAAAGTAAGTATAATGACCATTAAAAAATGGGTGGATAAAATAGACAATGCCACCTATGATAAAGAGGATTAGATTTTAAGTGTTTTTAAATACTCTGGTGGTTGACGTACTTTTGATGCTTGCTCGTAGGCATACGCTAATTTAAGAAGGATTGACTCTTGAAATTGACCCCCTATAAATGAAATACCAACTGGAAGTCCAAAAACATAACCCGCAGGAACTGTTATATTTGAATAACCTGCGACAGCAGCAGGTGACGAACTTCCGCCTGAGGAATGGTCTCCATTGATTAAATCTATAAACCATGCTGGACCTCCGCTAGGAGCAACTATTGCATTAAGTTGGTTTTCTTGGAGAATCTTATCAATACCTTCATCTCGAGAAAGTCTTTGGCACTTCTCTAAAGCAGATTTATATTCTTCACTGGAGAGAGGTCCCTTTTCTTCTGCCATTTTAAAAATCTCTTGTCCAAAATAAGGCATAATTAGATCTTTGTTTTTATCATTGTATTGGATTAAGTCGCTTAAAGATTGAGGGAAATCTTCTGGAACATACTTTTTCAGAAATTCATTCATATCGTGTTTGAAGTCATAGAGAAGGACTTCGTATTCAGGATCTTGTAGTTCATTTACTGATGTTATATCTGTAGGGTCTATAATCGTAGCACCTAACAATTCCATTTTATCAATAGCTTTTTCTATAACTTGATCCACATATTCGTTTTTACCAAAAAAGTTACGAGCAACCCCAATTCTAGCATCGTGTAACCCGTTGGGATCTATGAATTCCCTATAATCAAAAGGGATCTCATTATTAATCTTTATCGAACTTGGATCTTTTGGATCGGCACCTACTATGACACTTAATAACATAGCTACATCCTCAACAGTTCTTGCCATTGGTCCTGCAGTATCTTGATTATGTGATATTGGAATTATTCCTGTTCGACTTACCAAACCAATTGAGGGTTTTATTCCTACTATTGAATTTGTATGGGATGGACAAATTATAGAACCATCAGTTTCGGTACCAATTGCTCCTACACATAGATTTGCTGCTACAGCTACAGCTGAACCAGAACTGGAACCACATGGATTACGATCAAGTACATAGGGATTTAAAGTTTGGCCTCCACGACTACTCCAACCACTAGTGGATCGCGTGGATCGGAAATTAGCCCATTCACTAAGGTTTGTCTTACCTAAGATTATTGCTCCTGCATTCCTTAATTGATGAATAATAAAGGCATCATGAGTAGCATGAAAATCTTTAAGAGCTAACGATCCTGCTGTAGTCATCATTTTATCTGCTGTACATATATTATCTTTAACTAGGACGGGAACACCATGTAATGGTCCACGTATTGTTTTATTCTTCCTTTCATCATCAAGGAGTTGTGCGATTTGTAATGCATCAGGGTTAATTTCAATTATTGAATTAATTTTTGGACCTGCTTTATCAATTTTATTAATTCTTTTTAAATAACTTTTGGTAAGTTGTTTTGCAGTAAGTTTCCCTCCTTCCATTAATGTCTGAATTTCAGCAATGGTATATTCTTTCATTTATAATCCTCTATTTTTTATATATAATAAATGAAAAAAGGTTGTTAAAAAATAAATAATTAATATTTTATTGACCCTAAGGAATTCATTTATGCATATTTCCAGATTTTAATCGTTTTATCATTTGATCCACTAATAATATATTTATTATCACGAGAAATAACAACGGAACCTACTTCTTTTTTATGACCGTTAAGAGTGCTTATAAGGTTCCCAGTCTTCAAATCCCATACCTTAATATTTTTATCAAATGAACCACTAACCACATAACTATCATCTGGAGATACAGAAACAGATATAACATAAAGAGTATGCCCTTTGAATGTCCTCACAAGGTTTCCAGTCAGCATTTCCCATACTTTAATAGATTTATCGTTTGACCCACTGATTATATATTTCCCATCTGAAGAGAACACAACAGAATTAATATATTTTTTATTACCCAAAATTGTCCTAACGTTATCACCAGTTTTTAGCTCCCAGATTTTTATAGTTTTATCATTTGATCCACTTACAATAAATTTATTATCCGGAGATATAGCTACAGACCCTACTTCTTTTGTATGTCCCTTAAGCGTCTTTAAGAGCTCCCCTTTTGTCAAATCCCATATTTTAATGTCCTTATCAAAAGAACTACTAACAGCATAATTTCCATCAGGAGAGATAGCTACAGATAAAACATAGAAATTATGCCCTTTAAGAGTATGAATAAGCTTTCCAGTAAGAAGTTCCCATACTTTCACAGTCTTATCGTTCGAACCACTGATTATATATTTTCCATCACGAGAAACAGTTAATGAAGTAATATATTTATCATGTCCTGATATAGTTCTTATAAGTTTGCCTGTAAAAGAATCCCAGATTTTTATTGTCCTGTCTTTCGATCCACTAACTATAAATTTCATATCTGGAGTAATCGCTACTGAAGTTACACCCATTAAATGACCTTCAAGAGTTTTAATAAATACGATAGGTTCAGATATATCGGAAACTTTCGCTAATACTTCTTCTAAGCCTTCTCCCTCTTCTGATATTTCTTCAGGGGCAATTATAGCTTCTTCTTCGATAACTTTTTCCTCGAGGGGCATTTCTTCTATGGGGATTACAACTTCTTCCTCGATAACTTCTTCCTCCATAGATATTTCTTCTGGGATGATTGCTGCTTCTTCTTCAATAACTTCTTCCTCAATGGGTATTTCTTCTTGGGTAATTAAACCTTCTTCTTCGATGACTTTTTCCTCGAGGGGTATTTCTTCTTTGGGGATTACAACTTCTTCTTCGACAATTTCTTCCTCCATAGATATTTCTTCTGATGGAATTACTTCTTCCTCTTTTAATACTTCTCCTTTTGCTGTTTCCGATGGAATAATTAATCCTAAATCTATCTCAGGTTTTTTCTCTTTTTCTTGGAGAATTATTTTTTTCTCAACTGAAAAACCTCTAGGTTTAGAAGATCTACTTCTTACAGTTAACAATACAGCTATGATCATTATACTTACTATTACTAATACTACCCCAATTATTATGGGAAGGTTTATACCACCTCCTCCTTCACTTTCTTGTAAATCGACAATATCTTCCATATTTCCGATAAAAGCGTTATTTGAAACCTGGTTGGAATGGCCTTTATATAGATAAATACCATATTCATTATTGGTAAATGTATTAGTCATAATAGAATTAAAAACACAAAATTCTAGGTATATCCCTCTATAAGTGTTACTTATTATGTTTAACGAAATTGTGTTAGAATCGCTTTTTAATAATTTTAATCCATTCATTACATTATTATTTATATAGTTTTCCGAAATGAAGTTACTACGGCTGTCTACTAAATAAATCCCCCCTAAATCATTTAAAGTTACGATATTATCAACCACATTGTTATAATTACTGTTATCAAATGATATTCCCCATTGATTATTATCATTTGCTGTATTCTGTAAAAGATCGTTATTATAGCTATTTTGTAAGCTTATCCCATCAATACTGTTGAAATTCACATCATTTCCTGAGATTAGATTATTATTGCTAGATATTATAAAAATCCCATCACCGTAGTTATGGTTTACAATATTTTCCAAAATATAGTTGTTATAACTGTCCTGTATATATATCCCAGTAATAGAGTTGTATCTTACTCGATTTCCCGAAATGTTGTTATTAGTGTTATCATTTGTTAGGTGTATCCCCCTCCTATTGTATTCTACTATATTTTCTAAGATTAGATTACTATCATCATTGCTTAAACGTATTCCGTTTTCAGAATTATAGGTTATAGTATTTTCAGAGATAATATTATCAACTCCATTCCATAAAAATATCCCATTCTCATTGTTACTAGATAGAGTATTTTTTGAAACATTGTTATTATTACCCGAAACTAAGATAATACCATTCAAACCGTTATTTTTTAAAGTGTTTAGTAAAATGATATTATGATTACTGTCATCATCAATTTGAAATCCAGAAAAAGTACTGTATTCTGCCGTATTATCCGAAATATAATTGTTATTACTGAATTGTAAAGTTATCCCATCGTCATTATTGGCTACTATATTTCCCGAAACATTGTTTTCATTACTATATCTCAAGTTTACTCCGCCTAAAGTGTTGCTTGCGTTGTTGGCTTGAATAATATTATTATCGCTATTCTGTAAGAGTATCCCACTATCGAAATTATTTATAGTATTTCCTATAATAGTATTGTTTTCACTATACCGTATATGAATACTGTACCTCACATTGGGAGAGTCACACTCACTTATGTAATTTCCTGAAATAGTATTATTATTACAATAATCTATCCGTATTCCATCAGCGCGATTATCTGTACAATTATTATTTAATAATTGAGAATTGCTAACATTATATAATTGAATTCCCGCAAAAATACTAATACCTGAATTGTAGGTTGTACAATTTTCAATCTTAAAGTATTCATTTGAATTCTCAATTAAGATACAACTTCCGGTACCTCCACCATCAATTATTAAATCCTCTATCACATAAGGATCGGTATAAGTACCTGATCCATTACATATTCCTGCAATCTTAGTATCAGTCCAATTATTATCAATATGAATTTTTTCTGACAATGCTGCGATTTTTAAATTACTCTTTTCTGAAGTAAAATCATTGCAATAACCCAAATTTTCATTGCTATTTCCTGTAATAAGTATGAGATTAGATGTAATTATAGGTAAGAAAGCGAAAATGATTCCTATAATTATTAATACTATTATTCTAATTTCTCTAAAATTTCTCATATTATGCTCACAAAACTAATAAAAGTTAAAATATCACTGTTTAATTGTTGCCTTCAATAATAAAAAAGTTTCTCTTCAATTTAGTAGTAAATTTATCATAAATAGTGGTAAATTTATCATAAATAGTGGTAAATTTATTATAAATAGTGGTAAATTATTCAATAATAAATAAATATAAAGAAAATTAATTTAATTATTTATAAAACAATTATTTTGATTAGTATTTAATAATATTGTTGTTCATTTAGATCAATTCAAATGATCAGATATTTTTATAATAATTTTTTTATAAGTTTGATGAGGGGAATATTATATGGATGTTTTTAACATAATTAAAATCATTACAGCAATATTAAATGTCATAATTGCGTTTACCGTGGGATTTAGAGTGTTATCTTTGAATCCACGAGATTTGTTAAATATATGGTTTACTTTATTTTTTATTTCTTCTTCCCTCGGATTTTTAATCTACACAATTTATCATTTAATATTAAATAATCCCCAGATAATTATTCCCATCATGATAACAGCTCATATCTTTTTCAACTTTATCTTTATTTCCCTAATGATGACGGTTTTTATTTTAGAAAAATTCAAGAAGGTTGCTATGAGTCTGAAATACCTCGGATCAATGATAGTATTATTCTTCATAATGAGTGTTGGATATTTTATCTGGAAACCAGAACTAGATATGGTTAGATATGCTCAAGATATTGTTGATACAAACACACCTATTGAATGGCATATTTTCATAACTCTTGTTAGAATAGCTTTATCTATTTTTGTAGTATATAAGTATGCTTTAATAACTAAAAAAGTTGAAGAACAAACTAGAAAGAAAGTACAATGGTTTTTTATAGGCATAATATTCGCCATTATTGGTATGTTCGTCAATTTAATTGGAGGGTTTCTCAGATCAATTATAATCGAGATTTTAGCATTAATTATAATTGATGTAGGAACACTTTCGATATTTAGAGGGTTTTTACTCAAATAAAATGCTAAGAAAATGAAATTTAATTGCTGAACTAAGATAAATGTTTAAACAATACCAAGATGGCCATAACTAATTTAAGCTATTACTTCTTTCTTGTATATACCATTAAAAAATTCGATTTCACCTTTATTTAATATAAAAGAAACATCCATCTCCCACTTAATTTCATTGTCATTATACAATATAAGGGAACGGTTAATTTTGTAATCCCATAGTATTAAAATCTGTAATTTTGAGACATATTCCCCAATTTTAGCTGGTGTCCACACAGATTTTATAAGATACCATTGATTATTCACGCAATCTATTAAATTGTGTAATAATAATTCTCCTTTTGGCTCATCTGCAAAAGGCACAGATTTTAATGCATGCAAGAATATCCGAATTTCTAAGATCGGAATAAATCCCCTCTTTAATTTGTCGAGAATTTCCCTAATCAAGGTTGATAAGCTTAAATTAAGAATTGAATAGGTAGCTTGGAAATCGACTATATTTTCAATACACACAATCTCCTGACAACTTATTTTTCTCACCTATCTATAACGGTTTAAATAGAAATATTACTGTGCCTATTTAAAGAAAAAATTTTTCTTATATTCTTATACCAAGCTAATAATCAGAATTCTTCTATTAAAATTAGGACAAAAGAGTAAATTTATAAGGGAAAAACGAATCTTGCCAAATAGCATATCAATTTTTCAAATTCCTTTGATTTAAACTATAGTTCAAAACCTATTCCATTTAATGATTAATTTCAAAAAGATTTGAGTATAATGAATAAATATGGATCAAGAAAATTTAGATATTTATCGAAAATTACAACAACATCTTGATAAATTACCAATTGGATTCCCTGCTACTGAATCTGGTGTTGAGCTGCGACTTTTACAACATCTATTTACTCCTAAACAAGCAGAATTGGCAATGTGTTTAGGATTCCAACCTCTTGTTTTAAAAAAAATTTTTAGAAAGGTCAAAAGTAGCGGAATAACAATGGAACAATTAGAACAAGAGTTAGATAAGATGGAACAAAAAGGGCTTATACATTTCGGTTCAACTAAAGAAGGAGATGAAATAATTAAATATTATGCAAACGCTCCATTAGTAATTGGTTTTTATGAATTTCAATTAAATCGTCTCACTAAAGATTTATATAATGACTTTATGCAGTATTTTGAAGAAGCATATATTCATGAGTTCAACAGAACAGGTATTCCTCAGGTGCGTACAATTCCCATAGAAGAAAGCATTACCTATGAGCAAAATATATCTACGTATGATGAGTTAAGAACGATGATTGAAAATATAGGAGAACCAATCTCAATTCAGGAATGTATTTGTCGACAAGCAAAAGATCTCGTTGGAGATCCTTGTAAAAAGACAGATCTCCGGGAATCGTGTTTCGGCTTTCGGTCATTTGCAACGACATATATAGAAAAAGGATTAGGTAGAGAAATTTCTAAAGAAGAAGCACTAAAAGTTATAAAAAAAGCTGAAGAAGATGGCCTAGTTATACAACCGGGTAATCAAATCAGGCCAATGAGTATATGTACCTGCTGCGGATGTTGTTGTGGTATACTTGTTAACCAAAACAAATTACCAGAACCAGCCCAATTCTTTGCAACTAATTTCTATGCTACTGTTGATGAAGATCTATGCGCAGCTTGTGGAATTTGTGAAGAGAGATGCAATATGGATGCGATACATGTTGAAGATAACATAGCTCATGTTGATAGGAAAAGATGTATAGGATGTGGTGTCTGTGTTCCTACTTGTACATCAGAAGCTATTCACCTTCACAAAAAAGAAGAGGAAATTATTCCTCCTAAAAATACTAAAGAGACATATATGGCAATAATGGATAAAAAGGCAGAATTAGCGCGAGCTGAAAAAAATATTTAACTTTTTCAATTTATTTCTTAATTTCTTATTTAAAACATCTAATTTCTCTTCAATTAGAAAATCTCTTTAAATGGACGAAAAATGGAAACTCGTATTTTTGGAAAAACTGGAGTAAAAGTTAGTGTAATCACCATGGGAGGATGTGGACTTGGTTATTTTGATCAAAATGAAGCTGATAAAGCTGTAAAACTTGCATTGGATCATGGCGTTAATATGATTGATGTTGCACCATCTTATGGGAATGCAGAAATTCAACTTAATCCTTGGGTTCGAAAATTTAGAGATAGAGTTTTTTTAGCAGTAAAAACGCTAAAAAGGAAAAAGAGAGGGGCTTTGAGAGAATTAAATCAATCGCTAGAAAAACTTGGCACAACCTATTTTGATTTATATCAATTCCATGCAGTATCATCTATAGATGAATTGAATCAAATCTTAGGAGATGGTGGTGCCATGGAAGCTTTTAAAGAAGCGAAAGAAACTGGGTTAATAAAATATATTGGTATTACGGTACATAACGATGTAAGATTACTCCAGAAGGCACTCGAATTATCAAATGATTTTGACACAGTTTTATTACCTGTTTATGTAGGAGCTCTTGTAAATCCTTCTCCAGAAAATGATTTTAAGAAGATTCTTCAAATTACACAAGAAAAAAATATCGGAGTCGTTGCTATAAAAGCTATTTCTAAAGGTCGATGGATAAGAGAACCTATCTATAGAACGTGGTATGAACCGCTTGATAACCAAGAATTAGTCGAGCAAGCAGTGTGGTTTACATTATCTCAAGAAGGGGTTACAACATATTCTTTACCTTGCGATGTAAGACTCTGGGCTTTAGTTTTAAATGCTGCGATGAATTACAGAAAACTTAACGATGATGAACAGAATAAAATAATTAATATTGCAAAACAAAATAAATTTGAACCTTTATTTCCAGAATAATTTGAGTGTTTATGCCAATGAAAAACGTAAGTTCTCTTTAATAAAAAATGTATTTATATATATCCACAATAAATTTTATTTAATTTCCTAAAAATTAATGAATTAGAATTTTTAAAAACTTGATCTTCTTGATAAATCTATTTATAGGGTGTTTCTTATCTCAGAACAATTAAAATATAAATTATGTGTTTTTGGCGAACGTAGTGTTGGAAAAACATCTTTAACTCGAAGATTTGTTACAAAAACTTTTAAAGAAGACTTAAAAATGACAATAGGAACAGATATTACCAAAAAATCTTTTGAAGTTGATGGAAAGGAGGTTATGCTTCAAATTTGGGATTTTGCTGGTGAAGAAAAATATCAAATTCTTTTTCCTAGTTTCGTTAAAGGTGCAAATGGAGGTATATTCATGTATGATATAACTCAAGAGGGGAGTCTAAAGAACATTCAAAATTGGTTATCCTTTTTTAAAGATGATATGGGTATTCTAACTGTTCCAATTATTATTGTTGGAGGTAAAATAGATCTTGAGAATTTAAGAACAGTAAATGTGGAACAAGCAATTGATTTAGCACAATTGCATAACTTAGATGGATACTTTGAATGTTCATCAAAAACAGGTCAAAAAGTTGAGAAAGTTTTTGAAGCAATAGCAAAACTTATGATGAAGCATGGTGGGAAATAATACATCTTTTATTTTTCTTTAGCTAAAAAGAAATAATTAGAATTTAATAGCCTTGATAAGATTTAAATTCTCAATTATTATACATTTCTTTATGCCAATATATATTCTAGCAACTAAACTTCAAAATCCCGATTTAGTAGAGAAAAGAAAAGAACAAGGAGAAAAATGGATAAACTTAGTTAGAGAAAAGGTTCCAAATATTAAATGGATCGTACATTATGCAATATTGGGTCGATATGATTTTCTTGATATATTTGAAGTAAAAAATGAGCAAGAAGCAGCAAAAGTATCATTACTTTCTCGTTCTGCAGGAGCTACATTTGCAGAAAGTTGGACTGCTATTCCATATGCGGGATTTCTTGAATTAATAGAGGATTTGAAATAAATTAATACAATCTTTAAGGTATAATTAAAGTTTATTAACTCTCATAAGAGAGTTTAGAAATTTTTAGCTGAGTTTAAATTGTTTTTTTAAAAGATAGTATTAATGCTAGGATTAATGTATAAGATAAAAAAGCGAAAGTTCCAAAGAGATAAGGATTATTTTGCTTGGAGATATAGACATTGTAATTATTGTGAGAAGAATTTAAATATTTATAACAATGAAGAGATAGTTTGTGGTTTATGTGGAGAAACTTTTTGTAATTCTTGTATAAACCATCATCAGCAATATTGCTATAATTTATATGCTTAGCAAGCTTGTATGACTCCATAAGGCAAGAGAAAATCTCATTTTTTCAGCACAATTTATGTCTAATATATCTCTTCAATAAAAATGGTGAATTAATAGCTTTATGAAATAAGTAGATTAGAGTTAAATTGAGTTTCAATGTTTCTATCTTATCAATTTATAGTATTGATTTTTGATAGAAATTCTTTGTTAGGTAATGATTTGGACAAAAACATATCTACAACATGACTTTTGAACTCTGGATCCTTTTCTGCAAGCGCTAATAATTTATTTAAATTCTCTCCTCTATTTTCATAGAAAAATCTAATCATTGAACGTTTGAATTTAAAGTTTCTAATCATCTTTTTGATTTCAAGATGAGATTTATATTTTTTTAAAATATTTTTAGAATAATCTTCTTGTTGTAAAGCGTTAATTGCTACTTCTGCTGCTACTTTACCAGAGATAATTGATGTGTGAATTCCTTCACCACTTATAGGAGAGACAAAACCTCCTGTATCTCCGATAAGCATTAAATTATCATCATATAGACTCTTCTCTAATACCCCTTCAGCAGGAAAAGGAAAAGCTCCTGTCCAGATAGTTTTATAATTTAAATCTGGAATATATTTTTTTATGTGTTGATTTTTAAAAAATTCGTTATATAATTCCATCAAATTATAATTGAAATTATCTTCACCAAATGTTAATACTCCAATATTAAATCTCTTATTCCCTAATGGAAAGATCCATCCATAACCCTTGTAAGGTCGAAAATAAGTATAAATGAACTCTTCATTCAATTTATTATCACCCTCTAATATCGCACATTTTGCAATCCCGAGTTCTTCTGTTTTCCATTTTGATCTTAATCCTGATTTTGGTGCTAATTTAGAACTCATGCCATCAGCAATAATAAGTATTTTTCCATAATATTCCTTGGTGCCTACTGGAGTTTTTGTTTTTATCCCAACTTTTTTTTTATTTTTTAATATAAAATCAATAGATAAATTTTTGTTAAAAAGTTCAGCTCCCTCATCAACAGCAACGTTTCTCATTAAATTATCAAGTTCTAATCGATCCAAAACCGTTCCATATTTTTGTCCCCTTATTCTATATTCTAATTTATGATAATCTGCCGAATGCATTACTATCCCTCGAATTCTTGGAAGATTATATCTTTTTAGCTTTGGTATTAAGTCAAAAGCTCTATAATGAAGACCTCCTCCACATGGTTTTCGCCAATTAATATCTTTTTCTAATATAGCAATTTTAAATCCTTCCTTGGCTAAAATTTCAGCACATTTTGATCCCGATGGACCTGCTCCTGATATTACAACATCATACATAATTACATCTTAATATGATTAATTAATTTTTAAAAGTTTATCCTAATTGTTTTTACATAATTTTAATCTACTATTGAAAATCTCATTTTTACTTAAAAGGTTAAAAAATTAAAAGATTTTCGGAATATATTTTTGTTTTTATCTAATCCTATTTAACAATCAGATTTTTGAATTTCGTAGAGATTGTCATTATCTTCAATCTCTTCATAGATTGGCAATATATGAATATGACCATGATAGATAATAAATCTATATTTGTCTCTATACAACTGATCAATTTCGGACATGATAAATTTAAGAAAGAATCTTATGTTTTTTAAGGATCCAACAATCTATATGGAAATTTTGAATCAAATTCTTTGTATTATCGAAGCTAGAATGAATCGTTGATTTAGGAATCCATACTTCTAATCCATTATCAAATTGGATAAGTAGGGCTTTATCAGTCTCCCCTCTTATGGATCCATTAATATTTATTACTTTATTAAGACTTTCATCATCCTCTCTTCTACTCTCTATTTTTTCATTATTATAGCCATCTGTGATAATTTCTTCTTGGATGATAATGCTGTTTACTATATCGGGATTGCTTTTTTTAGAATTACTTAGTACAGTAGCGAATTCTATTTTTTCCTCTAATATATGCGTAAGAAGTTTTTGTAAAATCTTAAATTGCGCATATTCCAGCACCTTTGAATAAGAACCGATATGAATCCATAACTTAGCATTTTCTCCCTCCTCCCATTTGAATGAAATCTGAGTCTTATTATCCTTGAAAATATGATAACTTGACCATGAATTTACCTCCTTGTTTAACAATCGAAGAATTAAAACCATCTCTTCTAAAGAGAATTTGATTATTTTACCTTCTCCGGTACTTGGTTTCTCCCATGAACCGTCATTTTTGCATTTAATTAGCCTAAAATAGATATGTGGCTCACTTTTTGAAGAGCTTTGAATAATCAAGCCTACTTTTTGACCAAAAAAACTATAACTATGATTATCAACCATATATTTATCAACAATTGGATATTTTTAAAGAAAAACAGAGTATAAATTTAGTATTTTTGTCGAGAAATCAAAGAAACTTTCTTCCAAAAATTTTTTTATTCATTTATATTCATTGTTTTTATGGAAGCTGAGCATAATAAAATATCTGAAGAAAAAGTTGTACGTTCTACTCAACAACCTAATACCATAACCTCATTAAAACATGATTTTGAAGTGGTTGGTATCAAACCTGGATCAATAGTTCTTTTGCATGTATCATTGAGTAAGATAGGATGGACAGTAGGGGGTCCTGTTGCTGTCATAAAAGCGTTAATGCAAACTCTTACATCAGAAGGAACATTAATAATGCCAACTTTTTCAAGTGATAACACTGATCCATCTCACTGGGAAAATCCTCCAGTACCTGAAAGTTGGTGGCAGACAATTCGAAATGAAATGCCTGCTTATCATCCTGAAATAACACCAACTCGAGGGACAGGAATAATAACAGAAGTATTTAGGAAATGGCCAAGTGTTGTTCGTAGCAATCATCCAGTATCATCTTTTGCAGCTTGGGGCAAACATGCCGAATATATTACAAAGAATCATGAGTTAACGGCAGATCTAGGCGAAAATTCTCCATTAGCTAAAATTTACGAGCTTGATGGACAAATTTTGTTAGTAGGAGTTTCTCATGAAAATAATTCATCCCTTCATCTTGCAGAATATCGAAGTGAGTACCCAAATAAACAATATAGAACAAATTGGTCCGCCATGCTAATAGAAAATAAGAGACAATGGGTAGAATGGGAGGAGCTTAACCTTAACATGGATGATTTTGATCAATTGGGGAGAGATTTCGAATTAAAACTTAACTATATTCCTGGTAAAGTGGGTTTAGCTGAATCACGATTAATATCTCAACGAGCAATCGTTGATTTTGCTATAGAGTGGTTTAAGAAAAATCGAAAAGATATTTAATACTCTTGTTATATTTTTACTTCGAACTTTCTCAATTCTAATCTTAAGTTTGTATTTTGTGAAAACAAAATAGTTTTCATGTTCAATTTTCTCGCTTGAGAGAGAAATGCACGGACATCATCAATAAAGATACTTTCTTCTGGTGTTAAATTGTATTTTTCTAGTAATTTCTTATAAATTTCAAATTCTGGTTTAATAACTTTTTCACTCCCAGAAATGATTTTCCCATCAAAAAGAGAAAGAAAATCATATTTGGTTTGTACATAATCGAATGCCTCGATGATGAAATTAGATAAAATATATACTTTATAACCATTGTGTTTTAGATCATATAATATTTTTACATTTTCTTGGATCGGTGTGAGCATTTCCATCCAATGTTCAAAAAACATCAAAATAAAATCACTTTCTTCTGGAAATTTCTTAATAAATTCTTCCTCAGCACTTTTTAGTGAAATAATTCCACGATCTAGATTTATCCATGTTTTACTTCTAATCACTTTTGAAATAAATTCTTTTATATAATTCTTATTCTTAGAAAATTTTAGTAAGAATTTCTCTGGTTTGAAATTGAAAATAACATTCCCTAAATCAAAGACTATATTTCTTATCACAATTTTATGTCAATTAAATTACTGAAATAAATTAAAATACAAAATTGGTAAATATAAATAAATTTTTTTTAATAAATAAAATATTATCCAGAAGAATGTATATAAATTAGAGATAATTGCCTTTCGGGATCAAAAAATTATCCCGCATATAGAAGTGAATTAATAATGTATGCTACTATCTATCGATTTTATGATATAATATTAATCAAAACGACAGTTAAAACAAAAATAAAAAGGATAAGTAAAAATATATAAAAAAAAAGATATAAGAGCCAAATATAGATGTTGATAAAAAAAGAAATAAAATGTTTACAGGAGATATTAATGAATTCGTGGCCAGCAGACCATTATTACTTCTTAAATGGCTGGATACTGCGCTTCACAGATGGAGTGACATCTCGTGCTAATTCTGTTTTTCCTTTAAATTATACTGGCCATTTGAATTATTTGGATAGAGATATAAATATCGCTGAAAAGGCATATAAAGCTTACAATTTACCTACAATCTTTACAATACCAGACTTTTTTGAGCCTATTAATTTAGATATTAAACTGTTAGAGCGTGGATATCAGCAACTTGGTTGTCTTACCCACACAATGATTGCTTCTATTCAAGAATTAAGAAATAAAACTATAAATAAGGAATTTTCATATATGTTCTATTCTGAACGAGTAAAAGAATTTTCCAGTTTTTTAGCAAAACACACTAAAAGAAACCAAGAAGCCCAGAATGTGTTAGATGCATTATCTAATAGAATCATAGTTCCACAAAAACGTTTTATCTTGGCTCAATATGAGAATAAAGTTGTGGGAACTCTTATGGGGATATTAGATCCGCATGGATTCTTATATATAGCTGATGTTGTAGTAGATCCAAATGTTCGACGGCAAAATATTGCTACATCAATGTTTTTCAAAATCGTAAATGATTGGGCTATACTGGGTGGGGTTAAAAAAATATGGCTACAAGTAGAAGTTGATAATAAAGAAGCTATGAACCTCTATACAAAACTCGGACTTAAAACAGCATATCGTTATTATTATTTGAAAAAATCCTAGGAAAAAAAATGTATGAAAATATTAATATCTCCTATATTTTTCCAAGCTAAGATATAAATCCATAGGAACGCTTCTCATCTAAAGAAGTAGCACCACTCATAAAACCAGAATCGATAATTTTAAGTAGTTCATTAATTTTTGGATAATTATTGTATAAAAAGTCAAGTATTTCTTCAAAGTAAGTTAAAAACTTTCCATAAGGGATCCTATAGTCAATGAATTCTTTATAATTTAGATGAAGTATTACTAATTGGGTAAATTGAATCCTATATTTAGAACTTGAATGTTTAAGGATCTGAAGAATTAAATATTGATTATAATTTAAATCATAGAAGAGCAGTAGATCTAGTAAATCTTTTATTTCTCTGTAGTTTGTGAAAATAGATCTCATTAATTCAATTAACTGTCTAATAGCAATATCAAATAAGCCAGAACTTATATGGTCTAATTCCTCTTGATTTAAACAATCTAAATATTTATTATATAACAAGAATCTAATAACATTCAAATTATTAGATTCAAATCTTCTTGCTACTTCCTCTTTAAATACATTCACTGCTACATGATCTCCTACCTTAGTTAATTCTTTAAGTAAAGGAAAAGCTAAATTACAATGAATTAAACTGGTATCATAGTTATTTTCATACCAAGTTTGAAGATTTGAACAATGAGCCCAAAATAATGTTTCTGGAGGTATTTTTAACTTTGAATCTTCAGAAACTTCAAAATATCCATTTAATTTTTCAACAGCTTCATCTATTGAATATATATCATCAGTATTTTCAAAATCATCCTTAGAAAAGCTTAATAAAACATATTTACACTGTAAAAACAATTTGTTATTCACATAAATGTAAGTCTTACCTTCTTCTAATCTAAGGTCGAGAAAATCATTTATTGTAAATTTTAGCATCAAGAATTAGTGGGATTCCTTATTTTTTATTCTTTTGCTTTTTAATTTCTAAAAGATTTTCGAGTAATAGATATAGTCAAATTTTAATACAGGAGTTTTAACATCCCTAGTTTATTCTACATGTGCTTGTGCAGCATTATCTTTGATCCTTTCGAATGGATATGTCACAACTATAGATTTAGAGATTGAATTTCTAAATCCTGTCTCTCGGGGACGCTTGAGACTTGAAGCTAAGTGTTTAAAAAGTGGAAAAATTTTTTTTCAAAGCAAAGATATGGGATGAAAATAAAAGATTTATTTGTACAGGAAGTTCATAATTCTACGAGTATAATGAAATAATCGAGCTAGGTACAAAAATATTACAAATCCTTATCTATATTTCTTAGTTTATTTTTTTACAATTATGTAAGTATTTTTATTTGACTTATACCATAATTTTTTTATGTTCTACTATTACGGAAATCACATTTTATTGTACTTTTTTAAATTAAAACCAAAATAGATAATATTAATATGAAAAAAACAGTAAAGGTCATAGTCTCCGGAGATGGTGGTGTTGGGAAAACCTCCTTTCTCAATAGGTTAATTCATGATAATTTCGATGATAGTATTGAATTAACTAAGGGGGTTGATTTTTTTTCCAAAATTCTAACAATAAATGGATATGAATATAATTTTGTAATGTGGGATTTTGCAGGTCAAACTCAATTTAAACAAATTTTAAATGATTTTGTTGATGGTTCAATCGCGGCTTTTGTTTTGTTTTATTTATCTCGGTTCAATACTCTTCAAGGGGTGGAAGATTGGATAAAGAAATTACATAAATATGGAAAGATATCTGCTTTTTTATTAGGAAACAAATCTGATATAATTGATATTTATGACTGTAAAGTTTTTGATGACTTTATAACAGATATTATAAGTAAATACCATAATATCATAGGGTATTTAAAAATCTCTTCAAAAACAGGATATAATGTAAAGAAAGCGTTTATTTCTCTTATAGAAAAAATTTCAAATTAAGACGTTAACAATTAAAAAAAATACCCTTATACTTTTGTGATCCAGTCAAACTCATCTTCAATTTCTAATCTTTGAATCCCTGTTAATAACTCATACATTTTATTTGTTATTTCGCCTGGTTCTCTATTATTAAAAATCCGCTCCTTTCCTTCTAAATTAACTGATGCAATTGGTGTTACAACTGCAGCTGTACCAGTGCAGAATGCCTCTGTACACGACTCATTATATAATTCTTTATAAGAAATATCTCGTTCTTCAACCTCTATTTTAAGTTTTTTGGAAGAAATTTCTAAAATAGATTCTCTTGTAATACCTTCTAAAATTGTACCTGTTTTTCTTGGAGTCGCCAACTTACCATTAATCATTGCGAAAAAATTAGCTGCACCAACCTCTTCGATATATTCCATATTTAGAGCATCTAAATATATAATTTGGGCAAACCCTCTAGATTTTGCTTCTTTTGCAGGTAACATCGTCCCAGCGTAATTACATATAGTTTTTGCTGAACCAGTCCCTCCTAGAGCTGCTCTCGTATAAATTTTTGATATTTCTAAATTAATTCCTTTAAATCCTTCGGGGAAGTATGGTCCGACTGGAACCGTAAAAATAATTAATTTAAATTCCTCTGCTGAATGTACTCCTAGAATTGGACCATATCCGAATAAAATAGGGCGAATGTATAAAGCTCCACCACTATCATATGGTGGAATGTACTCTTCGTTTGCTTTTACGACACTTTTTATGGCGTCAATAAATTTATCAATATCATATTCTGGCAATAGCATCCTTTTAGCGCTAAAATTAAATCTTTTGCCATTTTCTTCTGGTCTAAATAAGGTAATTTCTCCATTTTTTGCTCTTAAGGCTTTCATTCCTTCAAAAATACCTTGTCCATAATTTATTACACATGATGCTGGAGAAATTTCAAAATTTCCAAATGGTAATAATTTTCCATCGTCCCATTTACCATTCTTATGATTAGCCATAAACATTGTTTTAGTTGGGATAAAATTGAAACCCAATGAATAGAAATCAATATCTTTCGGGTCTATCATAAATCTTAAATCCTCCTTTTTTGACTATAAGGATTAATATATAAAGATTAAAAAGTCTTATTGATGAACGTAAAAGTACTAATTTTACATAATAAACCTAATTCTAATGATAAACTGTTCTTAATTTCAATAAAAATATATTCAAATTTTCATAACATTTTTCAAAACTAATTAGTTATTTGAATATATGTCTCTACAAAAAGTAACTACTAAAGATATAATAGAGAAGAAGAGAAAAGGCGAAAAAATAGTTACACTTACATCCTATGATTATTCCTTTGCGAAAATTGTTGATAATTGTGGTATAGACCTAATTCTTGTCGGGGATTCACTTTCAATGGTTATGCTTGGATATAAAAACACTTTATCTGTAACGATGGATGAAATGATTCATCATACTAAAGCAGTTAGCCGAGGTGTGTCAAATGCATTAATTGTGGGAGATATGCCTTATCTTTCATATAAGATAGATAAAATAGAAGCCGTTAAAAATGCCGGGCGCTTTATCCAAGAGGGTGGTGCTGAAGCTGTTAAAGTTGAAGGGGGAACGGAAATGTGTCCTACAATTAAAGCAATGATCGAGGCAGATATTCAAGTAATGGGTCATATAGGTCTCACGCCACAAGCAATTTACCGATTCGGAGGTTTTTTAGTTCAAGGGAAGACGATTGAGGCTGCCAAAAAATTAATCTTAGATGCAAAGAATTTAGAAGAAGCTGGTGTTTTTTCAATAGTCTTAGAAAGTATTCCTTGGCAAATCGCGAAATTAATCACTGAAAGCATTGATATACCTAGCATTGGTATAGGAGCTGGACCTTATTGTGATGGTCAAATCTTAGTTATTCATGATATGTTAGGGATTTTTACAGACATTAAACCCAAGTTTCTGAAATATTTTGGTACTATCGGAGAATTCATCCGTTCTGCTTTGAAAGATTATAAGGATGAGGTTATAAATGGCATATATCCTGATCGAGAACATTCATATGACTTTCCTCAACAAGATTTAAACAAGATTACTCAATGGTTTGCAAATGTGGATATATGCGAAGAAGCCCATAAATTAATTTAGTTTCTAAACTTTATTATATCAGTATCTTACCCTCATATTAAATAGATTTCCTCATAATTAAGGAAAAAGTTATAATGGTTTTAGTATAAATCTTCAATTTTTAAAGCTTCATTACCTTTATTGAATATAAAATACAAAAATTATTACGACATCTTACTTTGTTATTAGTTAAATACCAGAATTTCGTTTTATAAATAAAATTATAAATTTGTATTTATAGTTATAATATATAAAAGCTTGATTTATAGTTATAATATATAAAAGCTTA
This sequence comes from Candidatus Hermodarchaeota archaeon, assembly GCA_048885525.1. Taxonomy (GTDB): domain Archaea; phylum Asgardarchaeota; class Lokiarchaeia; order Sigyniarchaeales; family SOKP01; genus Loki-b32. The sequence continues at coordinate 34,189 of JBHLLP010000023.1, forward strand.
ACCAATATAGAAAATATTTCAAAACAAAATAATTTGAATGCTAAAATAGGGACGTGTAATGGCCGAAGAATATGATTATCTCTTTAAATCGATTGTCGTAGGAGATGGTGGGGTCGGAAAGACAGCATTAACTCTTCGATTTTCCAAGGGCTTTTTTACTGAAGATTATAAAATGACTATTGGTGTAGACTTTCATGTAAAAACTATTAATATTGATTCTGTTGAAGGCTTAATACGTGCAAAACTTCAGATATGGGATACAGGAGGACAAGAGCGCTTTAGTTCGATCAGACCAATGTATTATAGAGGATCTTTAGGGGCTTTGTTGATCTTTGATCTTACAAATTCCGCAAGCTTTGAACATCTCCCTCAATGGATAGAAGAAGTAAGGGTTAATGTTAAAACAGAGATTCCTTTACTCCTCGTTGGTAATAAAAGTGATTTAGTCGAATTAAGAGCAGTTTCCTTAGAAGAGATCAATACTTTCACAAGCAATTTCAATTTATATTATATGGAAACTTCAGCAAAAACAGGTGAAGGGGTAGGTGATTGTTTTTATATTCTTGCGTGCCTAATGATTGGTTCAGGAGTCCCAGATCAGTTAATCTCAAGAGGAATTGTGTTCAGTCCTGGAAAAGTTCCAATAACTGGGATAGGAGCATATCCAACGCCTTTAAGTCAATTAGAACCAGAATTAGATTACGCTGCACCTCCGGTTCCTGAACCCCTTTCTACTATAACACTTGAACCAGAACCTGAATTTGAATATGAAGCTCCACCAGTTCCAGAACCGATTCGAATAGAAAAAACTGAACCAAGCCCTATATTTGAACCTGAATTTGAACCTGAGATACCTTTACCCCAGACTCCAGTTAATATACCTAGTGAACAATCTGTTGAATTTGAATTTAAAACTCCTGAAGAAATTTTATCTATTGAAACTGCCAAAAATGATGAAATGCCTCCCTATCAACCTCCCATATTTACTGGTAAAGATGAAACCTACAAACCAAAAGCGGTACCCTTTACATCAAATGTTCCAATACCTGCTCCTGCTCCAAAGGGATTTCAAGCCCCTCTAGAGAACCCTCCTATTGAAAGTTCACCTTCAAGTGTTTCTCCATTCCTAATACCTCAAGACAGAAAAGAACCCTCTTCAGACTCTTTAATGGATTATTTACCTAAACCCATTTATTCTAAGAAAGAAAAGAAAAAAGCTGAAAAACAGAAAAAAAAAGAAGAAAAGGAAAAGAAACTTAAAGAGGAAAAGGAGAAACAAGAACGATTATTAACAGAAATGAAAAAGGTTAAAAAAGAAAAAAAGGAAAAACCAAAAAAAGAAAAGAAAGAAAAATTAGAAAGTAAAGCTGTTGCTTCGGAGCCTCCCAGACCAACTGAAGAACCAACTAGCGCACCTTCGCTCTTTCAAACATTAAGTCAAAAAATTGATGAAACAGAAAAAACTTCAGTTGCAGATTTCATGCCATTTAAAGCAAAAGAAGCTACCGAATCCCAAGAGGTAAGTAAATTAAGAATTATTCAAAATGTATCAGATGTAGAAAGCAAACCGATCCAAACAAAAACCCGTAAACCTTCAGAAAAAGAAATTATTATTTGTAAACAGTGTGGATCAATTCTATCAAGTGATTATCAATTTTGTAATAAATGTGGAATAAAGCTGTAAAATATTGTAAAAACACAAATTAATTCTGTTTTTTCCTTATTTCTTATAAAAAGAATGTATAAGTATTTATTCCTTTAAATATTTAGCTAGTTTATTTATATAATCAGATAGATTTTCCACAAATTGGACATGTGCTCCACATTTTTTTAATTTTTGATTTGCAGTGAATGCAAACTTTTAGATCTGGATCAATTTGTGTTTGAGGTTTACCAAATATAGTTGGTTCCACTTTATTATATTCATAAGATGCATTTTCTAATATAGGTTCAATCTTATCAAGGGGAGTTTGAGTTGGTTGTAGGATCATTTCTCTCGTAACACGAGTTTTTTGTGTAGGTAATTCTACACGAAGTTTAGTATACTTTTGTGGTTTAATCGGGGGTTTTTTAATATTCTCTTTTAAAACTTTACGTGTTTGCTTTGGGGATTCAGACTCTTGTTCTCCAATAGGTACTCCAACTTTATAAAAGAAGTATTTATTATCATTGTTTTCTATGATTCTCTCTCCATCTTCTAAACAAACTTCTACATAATATATTATCGTAGAACCTATGGGAACTTCAGCAATTTCAGCTATATAATAGTCCATTTTGGCATTCATTTCCATTTGATACCATGATTTCCCTTGATCAGCACTAAATATTAAATTTACTAGAACAAGTGCTTTATTAAAAGTTTCTTCAGTGATTTTTACTACAATTTTAATGGTCTTTTTCAGGGCTTCCTTTTGAGTAGCAATTATATCTGTATCATCCCAAGCTGCTCCGCATTTAGGACAATTTGTGAACCAATTAGGATATTCAAAATCACACTTAGAACAAGATTTTGTAAAATATCGTGCTGTTTTTATTCCTAGTGTTTTTTTTTCTTTACCCATAGCCTTGATTCCAACTTCTAGAAATTAAACTCCCAAAAATTTTTACTAATAATTAAATAATAATTAGCCTTAAATATATTTTTTTTTAGCTATATTAATTAAACTGGTAATTTTTATAAAGCTATAATTTGAATCTTAGTTAATTTTTAATTTTTTTACAACATTCTCTAAATCTTCAGTAAAATTTACTAAATGCGTTTTTTGAACATGTGGCATTATAACTACTCTAATTAGATTGAAATCTTCAAATTTTCCTACCATCCAATTTCTTTTTCTTAATTCTTCATCAATTCGACAAATACTTTCATGATTTTTGGTTGTAATTCCAACAACATTCATAACTGGATTAGTAGCTAGCTTTATTCCTTTAATTTCATTTATTCGCTTTACTAGATATTTGGTGTTATCCATACACTTTTTTACGATATTTTTAAAACCGTTATATCCCAAGGATTTTAAGATAACCCAAAATGATATTACCGCACCCCCCGATCTAGTTCCAACTATATGGAGATGTTTATGAGTTCCTCCGGCCAAATATGGAATACTATATCCAACTTTTTGTAAAATTGAAGAATCTCTTAAAAAGATTCCTCCAGAAGGAATAACTCCTAAACCCATTTTATGAGGATCTGCTGTAATTGAATCAACTGAATTTACGGAAAAATCCCACGCAGGAATATTATTAATTAATTCTTTTAGAAAGGGTAATACAAAACCTCCAAATGCAGCATCGATATGAAAAAAAATCTCTTTATCTTCAATTAATTTTCCAATTTCTTCTATTGGATCAATCAAGCCCAATGAAGTAGTTCCAGCAATTCCTACGACACCACAAGTATTATTATTTATTAATGAATAAAAATGATCAAGGTCAAGTTCATAATTATCTTTTAATTTTGCTTTTCTTAGTTTAATTCCAAGTAAATCGGCAGCCTTATCAAATGATATGTGCGCTGAACAAGGTATAACAACTTCTGGAAAAGATATATCCGATCTTAACTTTTTAGCAATTCTCATAGCTATCACGTTAGATTCTGAACCCCCCGTAGTGAAAGTTCCGACAATTTTTTTCCCATTAAATAACTCACCAATTTCTTCAACTAATTCTTCCTCTAAGCTCGCAGTTCCTAAAAATAAGCCTGGATCTCCAAGATTTTTAGAGATATATTTCATAAAAAATTCAACAGCGATATCTAAAGGCTCAGTACACATAGAACCCAAGATTGACCCTGAATTGTATGAATAATCACTCTTTAATTTTTCATTGAGAATTTTAAGTATTTCTTGTTTTTTTAATCCTTCTTTTAACATCTTTATTTCAATATTTTAGTTAATCTTTTCTATTCCTTCATTAAAAAGAAAAATTTAAACAATTAAAATATTATAAATAAAGGATAAAATTATAGTTTTGTAGAATAATAATAATTCAGAATTTTTTTGAATTAAAAAAATCGGTTTGAATCTCTTTGGGAATACTTTATGAATATTTTATTAAATTCTTTCCCTAAATCAACCCCATAATGATTAGCAATGCATATAATAGAAAAAAGAAGATCTGCTAATTCTTCTCCTAAATTGGAATCTAAATTCTTATACTTTTTAGGTTTAAATCCTTCAAGTGCATTTATTTCTTTTGCAACTTCTCCTAATTCTTCCATAATAGCGCATATCATTGATAATGGTGGCCAATATCCTCCATGGGTGTTGATCCAGTTGTCTGTTAGTTCTTGAATTTCTTTAAATAAGCTCTCATTAATCATATATGTAATAATTTAGGATTATATTTAAAAAATAAAAAAATAAGAATTAATAAAAAATATGCTCACGTCTACGAGCTTCCCATTCTGCTCTTTTTCCAGGATTATATCTGTTAACTTCGCTATAATATCCTGTAACTCTTGAATAAACTTTAACATCACCAGAATTGCATTGTGGACAACTAAACTGAGACCCTCGAAATATTTTCTGGCATTCAAGACAATATATAAAATCTATTGTATATGCAAAGTAAGCTGTGTTAGTATTCAAGCAGATATTTTTTGTGAGTTCCCATAAACCATTAATATCTGGTTTTTGTTCTCCTAACCATATGTGAGTAATTACTCCTCCATTTACGATTGGGTGGAAATCACCTTGTTTTTTAATCCTTTCTGATAATGGGATATCAGCGTCATACCTAAAATGATCAGAATTAGTATAATATGCGGATTTACCACTTGATTGTATAATAGCTTTTTTTGGGAAATGCTTTAGATCTAATCTTGCTAAACGATTTGAGGTTGATTCACTCGGTTGTTCCCATAATGAATAATACTTATTATCCCTTTCTGTCATTGTATTGCATTTTGCCACCATATAGTTTAATATTCGCTTTCCAAGCTCATAAGCTGTATTAGATTCATGCAATTCATATCCAGATAGACTTTTTACTGCCTCATTTAAGCCAGTAAAGCCTATTGAAAGGTTTTGATCTTTTATATTAAAAATGGGATTCCCATTAATCTTACCACTACATAGTGGTAAATGTCCAGTTTTCAATCTTTTTTCCATTAAATTCCATTTTTTACGTAAAATTCTCGCAGAAAGTTCCATTTTCTCATCCAGTATAGTAAAATAATCATCTTCATTCTTGCATAAATACGAATATCGAGGAAGATTTAAACTAACACTTTGTAATGAGCCAATAGTAACATAATTCTCCCATACATTAGCAATTTTCCTTTTTTCGGGATCAAGAATGCATTGTTCAATAATTTGGGATCCACTTAAAAATTTTCTGCAACATTGACTATGAATTTCATCTGGCATCCAGTCGGGACACATATTAAGAAAATATGGAGTCCCCTTTGTTGCTATTTCTTCCATAACTTTTATATAAGACGGCTCAAATTCTCGCAACCAATCTTTTTTAATTTTAATCTCGTGTTTTGGAAATGCAAAAATTTTACCATTATGATCTCCTTGAATATATACATCTGTTAAAGCATCGAATAGTTTTAGACATTCATCTTTATAATCTTGATATTTTCCTATCAATTTTCCATGAGGTCCAACGGCAGGGATACTTAACAAACCATCAGGAACAGTGGGAGTACAGGAAATTGAAGTAAATGGTACTTGACCTCCTCTTGCTGCAAATATCTGATTAGTTTCAAAAATTAGACACTGCATTGATTGTTCAATTTCTCGAGCGGAAACACCTCTTGCATATGGAGCTAAAAAGGTTGTTATATAATCATAACCTTGTCCCCCCGAAAATTCACCCTGAATAATTCCAAGCCACTTGGCAAGATGAGTCACAGCAACACGTAAGCTTCCTGCTGGTCCTGATTTACTACAATGTGCCCAACTCTCTACTGGAGGCAAACCATGTTCTAAAATCATTCGTGGGTCCCATTCCTGGCAGAATGGTCTTAAATCGAAGTATCGTAACATATGTACGTGAATATCGCCATATAAATGAGCATGAGCTTCTTCCGAATCTAAAATTCTTAATAAAGCATATTCATCTGAAATTCTATTTGCCGCCCAATGATGAATACTCTCTGGATTCATATCTTGATTAGCATTTTCATCAATTCCATGTTCCAAAATTGCCTCATAATCCATTAATGGCATACCTATTCTCGTATATATTTTTCGTTCATCTTCAAAGTGCTCTTCTGATAATATTGAGCACACAATTTCTCTAATATGAGGACCCGATAAAAATTTAATCCCAGAAGATATTATTCTCCTAACAACTAATTCGGTAATCTTATCAGCAGATTTTTGGCTTAATCCGGTTTCATTTATAAGACTTTGTTCAATTTTTACCGGATCGAATGGAACTACATCACCTTCAGTTCTGAAAACTCGCGGTAATAATTTTGTTAAATATTTACGTCTTATTTTTTCTGCATCTTTCTCTTTTAATGGTTTTAAATCTGATACCAAGACCACTATAAACATTCCTCTTTTTCAAATTTTATATATACTAAAATAATATAGTGAAATACAACACTATTTTCAATCAAAAAATTTTGTCGGTAGTATGAACTGAAATTAGAGAATTATTAATTGTTTATTATCGTTAATATTTTACCTCTTATGATATAAAAATTTATTTATTTTTCTAATTTAAACTTATTTTATTAACTCTTTATTTGCCAATATAGAATTTGTCTATAAAAATTACGAAAAAATTCTTAATTCTTTGGAGGCTTTTCAATTTCTAATTTATAATTTCCGTGATTACATATGATTTCAAATTTTGTCGTAATTATCGCCGTATTTCACCAGTTTTACATTTTTAAAATTTATAAGAATTAAGATTATGTATTATTATACAAAAAAAGGTATTACAATATCCAAATGTACATTTCTTATGGCGAATAACTCTTTAGAATAAAATTACCATTGATATGCAGCAACACTAAAGATAGCTAATATACTGAAGATAAATTCTCCTACTATCCAATCAAGAAAGAGTTGTTTTTTCTTGTCTCTATTATTTTTTATTTTTGTGGCTAAAGCAAAACTAATTGCAGAGTTTGTTCCAGTAAATATAATAAATGAAAAGGAAGTGGCTGTTATTTCCAATTCTATCATCTCTAAAATAGTATCAAAGAGAATCCAGGCACCTATAAACCCTATAAGTAACAGTAAAAATAACCAACCCGAAAACTGAATAATTTTTTCAAATGAAATATCCAATTCTGAAATAGTGGTAAGGTCTTTGGTCGGCTTTTTCTTAATTTTGGACATGTGAAATCAAAATTATATGCTGTTTAAATAGTAAAAATTTTATAATTCTTAACCTTTATTATTTGAATAATGCATCGATATTAAGGCCTATTCTTCAAAAACAAAATAGCCTTAGCAATATCTCCATTACATTCTTTTAATACTGACTCTGCTTCATTCTTCTCTACATTTGCTTGCGTAGCTACTAGCATAATATCATTTTCTGTGATTTTTGTTTTCATTTCTGAATCATCACCGGGCTCTAATTCTGCTATCGCTTCGTCGCTTTCAATTGAAATACTCTCGGGGGAAATCTCTTCTGCTTGACCTATAACTTGATAGATCTCTTGACCTGCTTGTTTCATTAGAATAACTTCTGGTTGCTCTATAATTAATGATTTTTCTGACCCTTCTATTATTACTCGAGTTGCATCAATTGGTTCCATATCAATCCCTTGTTGAGCCATCTTTCTACGCATCTGTCTTGATCCAACTTGCTGACCTTCACGCGTTTTGACTAGTTGTGGACGTTTTGGTCTACTTTTTTCTTTATTCAGCATCTCTTTAGGTAATTTTACCATTTTTTTCCCATTTACAACTACTTGTGTTCTTAAAATATATAATAATTTGAGACTTAAATTTTTGATTTATGAATTCCTTTTCTAATGTTAACCGCGATCCCACTGGAGAAAGATTTTACAAAAGGAACTGGTATTTTCAATTTACCAATTCCCAACAATTCATCCTCTTGATTTACAACAATAACCTCGTCTAGAGGTCTTAAATTTTCATCAATGTCAATTACATGTCTACAAAAAACATTTCTCCCTCGTTTTATAAACTCTGAAATCTCATTTAATACAATAACTCTCAATTTTGGAATAGAAGTTTGTTTAATTAATTTAATGGCTGAAAAGAGAGATAAGGTAAAAAACCCATTTGTAGGTCTTAAAGTAAGTAATAAATTATTATTATAATAAATATATCTAATCTTATTTGTATTTGGTGATCTTTCAAAACGTATTTTATTAAGATCATCAAATAGAATATTAGTTATTTCTTTCCCAAATTGATAGTCTGAAATTGCTTTAATTTGTCTTAAACCTAATAATACTTCTGTTTGCATTGCTTAATGAATAAAAATTTTACTTAATTTAGAAAAAGTAAATGAAACATAAATATATTACTCATATTTGAAATTATGAGTAAAGTCTTGATTCTATGTACTGATCTTTAACTTTATTCATTACTTTCATTACTCCATCAATGAAATCTTTATTGATAATCTTATCAGCATCTTTTCTAATTGCAAACATTCCAGCTTCTGTACAAATTGCTTTAATATCTGCTCCAGTTGCTCCCTCTGTTAGGTTTACTAATCTTTTAAAATCGATATTTTCTTCAACATGCAAATTTCTTGAATGGATTTTAAATATAGCCTCTCGAGCGGTCTCATCGGGAATTGGAAATTCAATCATACGATCAAATCTTCCAGGTCTTAATAATGCTGGATCTAAAATATCTACTCTATTTGTAGCACCAATAATCTTTACATCTCCTCTTTGTTCAAATCCGTCTAGTTCACTCAACAATTGCATAAGAGTTCTTTGAACTTCTCTATCTCCAGATGTAGCTATCTTTAATCTCTGAGAACCGATAGCATCTAACTCATCAATAAATAATATTGTAGGGGCTTTTTCTTTTGCTAAATTGAAAATTTCTCTTACTAAACGTGCACCCTCACCAATAAATTTTTGAACTAATTCAGAACCGATAATTCTTATGAATGTTGCCTCCGTTTCATGAGCAACTGCTTTTGCTAGTAGTGTTTTTCCAGTACCAGGTGCACCAAATAACAAAACCCCTTTTGGGGGTTCAATTCCAATCCTTTTGAATAATTCTGGCTTTTTTAAAGGTAATTCCACTGTTTCTCTTACTTCTTGCATTTGATCTTCTAACCCTCCTACATCTATATAGGAGATATCTGGAATTGAATCAATTACTTCCATACCTTTAACAAAAGGATCTAATTTTGTAGGTAATACCTCCATAATTGCGAATGTTCTTTGATTCAAGGCAACTCTTGTTCCTGGATTTAATTTTTCATTTTTTACTTTTCTACTTGTATTAACAACAAAACTTGGTCCGGTTGAACTTTTTACTATTGCTCTTCCTTTATCGTCCAAGAAATCAATGATAGTTGCAGATACTAATGGAGGTTCTCGTAATCTATCAATTTCATTTCTTAAACTGTGCAATTCTTGTTCCAATCTCAATCTTTCTGCATCTAATAATTGTTTTTCTGTTTCTAAGTTTCTGAGTCGCTTCTCTAAATGTCTGGTGTAAGTTATAAGATATTCTCCGTCTTTACTCTCTTCTTTTTTCTTCTTATCTTTAGTCGTAGTCAATAAAAGTATACCCCTTCTTTTCTCACTATAATGTACAATTTTTAGAAAATTCTTTAATTTATAAATAAACTTTTAATCATTTAAATTTAAGGTTATATCTTTACTATTACTTAAAAATCTCAATTTTTAAAAAATTTTAAGATTATAAATTATAATGCTAATAAACCGTAAATTATAAGAGTTTTTTTCAAATTCTATAATATAATACGGTTGCACAAATTAATTATGATTGAGTTAATTCTATGCCAAAACCAAGATATAATGAAATTGATAAGGAATGCCCTATATGTGGAAGTATAATTTGGGGTAAAGGACAGAAAATTTTGTTAGAAGGAGCTAAAATAACTGTATGTCATAATTGTGCTCAGTATGGTATAAAAATTCGTAAATCCCCCACAATCACTCAAAATAAACAATTAACATCCAATGACAAATCAAAACCTTTAAAACGGCAAGTCTTAAAAAAAGATGGAATTGACGATTTCGAAATAATCCCTGAATTTGCTGAAAAAATAAAAAATATAAGAAGTTCACTAGAACTTAATCAGGATCAATTTGCTCAGAAGTTAAATGAGAAACCTTCTTTAATTAAAAGAATTGAAGCGGGAAGAGTAGAACCTACAATTAAATTGGCTAAAAAGATAGAAGATGTATATAAAATCAAAATCTTAAGAAAAGTTGATGAGATTGATACTAGGATCACTAATAATAAATATATGAAAAAATCAAGTGGATCTTCTTTAGGCGATATTGCATTTATTAAAAAGAAAAAATAAAGCTGTTATTCCATTTAAATATGATTTAAGATCTAATTTTTGTAATTTTAACTATAGTAGAATTATATGAACCAGATAATCCTAATTCTTCTGGTTGATTAGGCGTAAAAAAGTTTGCATTTGGATTCCTTTTCAAGGTTGACGATAATCCAGAGTATATTAATGCCATTCCAGGTTTAATGATATCAGATTCTGCTAACTTATATATTTCAGATCCAAATTCATTAGAAACAAGTACTTCACATCCTATTAATAAATCTAAAGTTTTGATATCTTCTGAACTTAAAAATACTTTATTGAATTCATCTAGAAAAGTATTATTTAGCAATCCTAATTGAGAATGTAAAAAATGAAAATGCGAAGGTGAAATAAGAAGAAATTCATTTCTTTTTCTTTTTAATCTACGCTTCATTTCACTTTTTCCGAATTCAAAATGTGGACCATTCGCTTGAATCTGGTTGTTAGGAGTTGGAAATTTCAAATTACTGAATGGAACGGAGTTTTTATTGAATAATAAATAATAACCTTCTTTTTTAATGTCCTCTTGAATCTTTAATGGTAATAACTTCAAACAATTATTAAAAATTGTTTCTTCTGATTCTTGAAACATTAAACAGTCTTTATAGCCAATTTTCAAAGCTATTTGTTGGAAAAACTCATAATTAGATAAACAGTCTTTATATGGACAAGGACCAGCAAGATTGATTGATAGACTAGGTATATAATAAGGAGAAATCAAATCATATGATTCTAAATCAAATTTTGCTGGGATTACTATATCAGCATACTTTGTTGTTTCATTTAAAAACATGTCTAATACCACTACAAATAGATCGTTATTCATTAATGCTTTTCTTAGTAGGTTTTGATTAGGTAGTGAACTTGCGGGGTTGAAATTGTATATAAATAGTATCTTATAATTACCAGATGATAGAGTAGAACCAAGTTTTATTATACTAACTTCTTTCCTATTTGATTCAGATTTATATTGAGTGATATAATCTAATAGAGGTTGAAGAAGTGGTTTTAAAAAATTACTCTGGGAATATATAACTCCTGTACCGGGTTTTCCTATATTTCCAAGCATAATCTGTATTAAAGCAATAGATTTTACAATTCTACCTCCATAGAAATACTTTTGAATTCCATACCCAATATTAAATATAGTTTTATGTTTAAATTTAGTTAATAATTTCACAAAATTGTAGACTTTTTGATAATCAATTCCAATTTGATCCAAAAGCTCTTGTCTATCTATTTTTACTACTTCTTTAAAAATTGATGAATAATAAGCAACGTGTGTTCTTAAAAAATCTTTATCATAAGCATTTGTAACTATTAATTCACTGATAATCATCTTAGCTAATAAATGATCAGTACCAGGAAAAATATGTAAGAAACAATGAGCTTTTTCAGCTATTAATGTGCGACGAGAATCTACTACAACTAATTTTGCCCCCATTTTTATAGCTTGTTTAACCAAATAATAAGCATGGTTATTAGTCTCTGAAAGATTATTTCCCCAAATTACTATTAATCGGGCAGAACTATTCATTAACTGAAATGGATTCGTAATAGAATATGTACCAAAAAGTTCTGTGAGTCCAGCGCAACCTCCTTCATTACAAATCCCTCTATTGGTGACAGTGGCTCCTAATTTGTTAAAAAATCTTAATGGTGCATTCATTGATAATAAACCTGCATTACCCGAATAGAAAGCCCCTAATACAGACGAAAAATTATCTCTTTCTTGGATATTGACTAACTTTTCAACAATGATATTAAGAGCAGTTTTTAAGGAAATTGGTTCAAAACTATTTTCTGATTTTGATCCACAGCGAATTAATGGTTTTTTCAAACGGGCTTTATGATATAGTAAATCCTGTCTTCGAGTATACTTTGGACAAAAGAAACCATTAGTAAATGGATGGTTTTTTAATGGATGGGCATATAGAAATTTGTGTTCATAAGCCTCATCATTCCAAGTTCCTTTAAATACACAAGAACAATAACAATCTTTCGAACAAGTACCAAATCTAATTTGTGCAAAATTTCTTTGTTCTTTCATATAAAATTTAAAATGAACATTTAAAGAGATAGTATTGGAATAAATTTCATTTTATATAAATAGAAATGTTTCTCAATTATTACTTTTATTTCTTAATCTATTGAAATTTTTAAGTTTTGATTCAATACAATCTTATTTTTTAAAAAATCAATGATTGCTTGGTTATCCTGCGCTTCGAGTGCACCACCACAGTCAGGGCATCTGAAATTCAGATCAAAAGCTTCATCAAAATTATATTTTATATTTGAATCTTGACAATTACTACATATAAAAAAGTAGTTATTTTGCTCAAATTCTAACCGATCTCTTAATTTATTTTCGATTAATTTCTTTTTTTCAAGTATAATCTCCTCAAGTAGATCAAATTCATGCCACCAATAATAGATAAACCATCCCGTTGATTTATCTCTTATACGTCTAAATTGAGCTAATTTTTCAGAATATAATCTATAAAGTGTTTTTCGAACTGTATTTAATTTCAGGATTTCAGTATCATCTGGTTCGAAATCAATTTCTGTACCTTCAATACGTTCTTTTATGTTTTCGGTAATATCTTCATCAGTTATATCTTTAGATTCAGAGATCATAAGCTCCATTCCAACATATATTGCGATTTCTCCACCAATTATATATAAAAAAGATTGTAAATAAGGATTTAATTCGTTAATATGACGTAGCCTCATTTATGATATAATTTTACCTTGATGAATAACTATCCTTGATAAAAATTAAATTTTTTTGAAACGTTTAAAAAAACCTAAATTTTAAAAATTACACAATAATGGAATATTGTTTTTCTATAATTTCATCATCCACATTTAGAGTTCGAAATAACTTTCCTTTTCGTATTGCCATAATTCTTAACAATTTTGAATCTTTAATCCCTTTAGGAATTTCAATGTCAGTTATTTTATAATTATTTAAAATTAGGAGTGTTTTCCATTTCTTAGGGAGTTCTGATTCAAAATCAGACAAAGTAGAATTCAATGTACTATTAAGATTTTTTTCAGTATTACTAATATATCCAGTGCAGAATTGAATTCTTTTATTTACATCATCTTCTTCTACTTTCTTTTTAGATGGTTGCGGTATATTTTTTTTAGTCGACACTTTACAATTCGGATTTAAGTTAAATGATAAAAGAAAATAACTATGCTCACGAAATACATCAATACTCTTTAATAATGTATCTCTATTAACATTATCGATGATTTCCGCTTTATAATTTTTCGTTTGACCTGTTGATTCTTTAAGATCCCAATTAAATCCTAATTTATTTATCACTTCACTAATCTCTGCTCCAGTTATTAAACTGCCTTTAATTTCAAACTTTTCTTCTGAATTTGAAATACCACTAGTAACTATTTCAAGTATCAAATCCTCATATTCATGGCTTCCCTTAAGAGTTAGCTTAGCTTTAGTTTGAGTAATTTTCATTGCAGGGCCTATAAAATCTCCCCTGGAATATCTATAAAAATGCCGATGAATACTCTTATAATTATTTGCTGGATCATCTAAAATTGGTGATTTAATTAATTTTTTTAGAAAATGCATAATTAATATCGAATTTATTTTCTTTGAAAATAATTGTTTCTCTATTTATTAAATATCAAAAGGTGATAATTATAAATTTTATTCATTAATAAAATTAAAAAAAAATAAATTATATCTAAACATACAGATCATAAAAAATATAATGTTATTATATATGACTAGTATATCTTCTTTATCTATATGGGTTTTTGGGTGGATTTTTCTTTTTATAGGGTTAGTATCATTGACAATTTTAGTAATATATACTAAATACGGAAGGGAAGTATCCATTCGACTCTCTATATTAACTGTAGCTTTTGCCTCAATATTTCTTGGATTCGCACTTCATTTTTTATTACTCTCATGGGGAGTATGATTTATAGTTTTAAATGATCGTATATTTAAGCGCTATACTTCTTTTAAAATGAACCAAAGACTTGTTCTTATTGTTTTTATAATTTACTTTGTTAATATTTAAAAAAGAAGAAAAGTTTTCATCTAATAATTAAAATTTCTTCAATCTAACTATAAAAAAAAGAAGATAAAATGTTATTTCAAATGGACCCTACTCTTGAGTTTGTATTATCGCTTATATTAGCCACCATAATTGTGACTCTAATTCTTTATATTGCTGTTATACTCATTGTATCAAAAACTAAAGCCTCAGATAAAAAGTTCTTAATAATTCTTTTGGCATTTATATGTGTTCTTGTAATTCCATTAGTTTTAGGTGCAATTGGTTCAATATTTGGAATTTTTAGTCAAATTCCTTGGAGTGATGGCAATTATTTAACGCTATTAATACCTATAGTAGGTTTTTTAATAGTATTGGTACTAGTTAAATTTCTTTTGGATGTTGCATGGGATCATGCTTTATGGATATCATTACTAACATTATTTGTTTTATTCCTTCTGTATACTTTGATACCTGGACTTGCTAGCTTTTTAGGATTCACATTATAATTATGATTAGGAAATAACTAAAACTAAAAACTTATTTTTTTCTTTTTATTTCTCATAATGTATGAAATTTTGTATTAGTTGCTCAATTTCAAATTAAAATAAGTCAATTAAATTCAAAAAAAAAAATTGATTTAAATTTTTTCTTTTAATTTAAGTCTTGGAGCAAGTCCTAAGCTCATCATTTCTTGCAGTAATAATTTAAACGCGTATGAACAAACAACCTTTGAAATAATAGTTCCTTCTCCACATACTGGACAATAACGTTTGTCTCTATTTCTATCATAGACTGCTAAAAGCCCACATTTTTCACAAACTAAGATTACCGTTCGATCAGATTCATCTAATAATCGCTCTTTTAATAATAATGCTGAACCATGACCAACTAAACAATCTCTTTCCATTTCTCCGAATCGTAAACCTCCCTCACGAGCGCGACCTTCTGTAGGTTGTCTCGTTAATATTTGCACGGGCCCTCTTGCTCTAGCATGAAGTTTATCTGCTACTAGATGATATAATTTTTGGTAATAAATTGGTGCACAATAGATCCCCGCTTCATATTTTTCTCCAGTAATGCCATTATACATTACTTCTCTTCCGTTAAATTCAAATCCTGCATCTACTAATTGCTCTTGAAGTTTTGTAATATCTGTCCACTCGAATGCTGTTGCATCTCCTAATTTTCCAGTCGTACATGCAATTTTTCCACTTATCCCTTCAAAGAGTTGTCCTAAAGTCATTCTTGATGGCATCGCATGAGGATTTACAATAATATCTGGTATTACTCCAGAAGCAGTATAGGGCATATCTGCTTGATCAACAACCAGTCCTAATACGCCTTTTTGACCATGTCGAGATGAGAACTTATCTCCTAATTCTGGGATTCTTAAATCTCTAACTTTTATTTTAACCAATTTATTTCCATCCACAGTTTCTGAAATAATCACCGTATCTACTATTCCTTGTTCATTATGACGCATATTTTTTGAAGTTTCACGTCTATTTGGTTGCATAAGCTCAAATTCTTCGTATGATTTTATAAATCTAGGTGGAGATGTTCTTCCTATTAATACATCTCCTCCATTAACTTGTGTCTCGGGTTCTATTATTCCATCTACCTCAGATAATAATCTATAAGATTCAGCTGATTTGAAACCCCTTACTCCTCTTTCTGGAATTTCAAATTTATCAACCTCTCCACCAGGATATTTTCTTTCCTCTGCATCATATGTTCTGAAAAAATGACTACGAGCAATTCCTCTCTCAATTGATGCTTTATTGATTATAATCGCATCTTCTATATTGAATCCCTCGAAACTCATCATTGCGATGATAAAATTTTGTCCAGCTGGTCTCTTGTTTATACCAATGATTTCCATTGGACTAGTTTTTACTAATGGTTGTTGAGGATAATGTAATGTATGTCCTCTTGTGTCTAATCTTAAATGCATATTAGCTGCAAATAAACCTAATGCCTGTTTTACCATTCCTGCCTCATATGTATTTCTAGGAGATTGATTATGTTCTGGAAAAGGAATGATAGAAGCACATATTCCCAAGATAGCCGCAGGAGATATCTCTAAATGAGTATGTTCTCCAGTAATATCCTCTTCAAACATAGCAATATACGCATTTTCTTCTTCTTCGGCATCTAAATACTCAATTACACCCTTTTGGACTAAATCAGACCAAATAAATTTCTTTTGTTTTAACTTTTCAATATCTTCTTTTGAAACGAGTAAGTTTTTATTTCTCAAAACAAATAAAGGTCTAGTTGCTCTTCCAGCATCACAATTAATCTGAATTTCTTTAGAGTCATGATAATATCCTATATTCACATGTTGCCCAATCTCTCCCTTTCTCCGTTTTTCTCTGAGTTGACGTATAAAAGGATTATATTGTTGATGTATACCTACTAATTTCCCATTTAGAAAGACTTTTACTTTCTCTCCTCTTACATTTTTAACTTCATTTATAGGAATAACTCCTAGGTCAATTAAAATATTTTCAATAATTCTTTCATCAGTTCCTACAGATATTATTGAAGCTAATCCAAGATTCTTAACTAACCCACAATTTGGACCCTCGGGAGTTTCTGCAGGACAAATTTTCCCCCATTGAGTTGGGTGTAAATCTCTAGCCTCAAAATGTGGTTGACTACGGCTTAAAGGCGATATTACTCTTCTCAAATGGCTTAATGTGCCAACATGATTAGTTCTATTTAAAAGTTGGCTAACCCCTGCTTTTCCTCCAACCCAATTACCAGTTGCTAATGCGTGTCTAATCCTTTCCGTTATTACATCTGCTCTTACAGCAGTTTTTATATTCGGAGCTCTTCCTCGAACAGCAGTTCTTTCCAATTGGTATTTAATATCTTTAACGAGATTTAGAAATGCTACTCTAAATAATGAAGTGAATAATTCACCAGCTAATTTTAACCTTTTATTAGCATAATGATCTTTGTCATCTGGCTCCCTTAATCCTAGAGCAAGTTCCATTACTTTTTGTGCCATTTGCCCTAAATAGTATGCTTTTTTTATTCTATCTTCTTCTGCATTCCCTATATGTGGTAAAAGATATCGATCTAATACTTGAAGTGCTCTCCTAATACGATAATCTTTTGTTTGTCCTATAGCTACTCTTTTTCCTATATAATCAAGGGCATTTTGCTGTGATTTTTCGGGATCCTTTAGTACTTGGATTTCAGAGGCAACATCTATTACAGGAATTAATTCTTTTTGGATTTCGTCATTTTCGGATATTGCTTCGAAAATTTCTCTATCAGAATGTAATCCTAAAGCGCGCATTAAGATTGCTAAAGGTATTTTTCCTGGAACTGATGGAAATGATACTCTGAGATTGCCATCCTTTTTCCGTTCGATTGTTACAGGAGCTCTAAAACCACTTCTAGTTGAAAAAACTTTCGCTTGATGAGTCGCACTAGAACTTCTACTAGCTTCTTCTGCAAGTATCCTATTTGGAGCAAGGTCTTCTTGAGTAACAAGAACCCGTTCTGTACCATTTATTATAAAATATCCTCCTGGGTCTAATGGATCCTCTCCTCTATTAATCAGCTCTTGTTCTGAGAGGCTTTCTAAAGGGCATCGACAACTCTTAAGCATTATTGGAATCTTTCCAATGTAAATATCTAAAGTTTCTTCAGCTTCTTCTCTCTGAGTTCGTTCATCAATAGTTATAGGGGTCATTTCTAACGTAATATCTGCGGCATAACTTAGTTCTCTAATTCTTGCTTCTATTGGACTAATTTCCATAGTAGCTCCATCAGCTTCTCTTACTTTTGGTACTCCAACATTAATTTTTCCAAATTTAATCTTAAATCCTGGTATATCAGGAATTACTTCACCAGATTCATCAACAATAGTCTGCATTTCATATTCAATAAAATTATTGTATGAATCTAAATGCTGACGAACTAAACCCTTTTCATCAAATAAACTCTTTAAAATAATCCACTTATCTTCATTTGATAACTTTTCAGAACTCAAAATTCATTAAACCATACCATTTGTTATTTTTCATAAAAAGATAATATTAAACTTTTTCTTTTTTTACATACCGATAATAATCTACAGATCTAACTGTTGTACTGGAATTACGAATTATTTTTACGATATCTCCCTCCTTTGCTCCAATAGCAATCGCAACTGGATCTTTTTCAAACATCTGTGGTAAATCATTTACATCAATCCGATATTTTTCTAAAAGATGTTGAGATTCTTCTTTAGTTAAGAGTAGATGTTTAGGAACAAATTTATGGAGTAAAACGTCTATCTGTTTCTTTTTAGTCAAGGAAAAATCCTCACTTTTTACGAATTATAAATAATGAAGTAATACTATTCTAAAAAATTTTACCATTTTTTCATCATATTTCTCATAAGAGGCAAGGATCTTATTAAATTTTATTTAATCAAAGCAATGAAAAACCCAATATCCGCTTCTTTTACATAAAATCTTAATTTTCTCACGAGGATATGTTTCTTTAAAATAATTTAAAATGTAAGATGCCCCCATTTTTCTCTTTATTACAAATTGAAAAGAACCATTTTTTTTTAAATATCTAGGGATCTCTGATAATAGCTTCAGGAAATCTTTCCTTCCTTGACGCATGGGAGGATTCATATAAATACCATCAAATTTCAAATTTTTTTTTTCAACAGGGTAGAAATAATTACCAGATAAAGCAAAAACATTTTTCCTTTCATTTGATAAATTTAGTTTAATATTCTCTTTAGCACACCAAATAGCTCTTTTGTTAATATCTAATAGATAAACAGAACTAAGAGGCGATTCATAAGCCAAGACAATTCCTATAGGGCCATAACCACATCCCAAATCAAGTAAAACACTGGCTTCTTTCGGAATATACATATGTTCTATAAAAATTTTGGTACCTAAGTCTAGCTTATTAAAAGAAAAAACTCCCGTAGTGGTTTTAAAAATATAGAGGTGTCTTCTTAAACTTACTGAAATATTATGAATTTGTACATTAACATCGGGAAATTTGCTATAATAATGATTCTTATTATTAGACATAACACAAAGTATATAATATTTAAAATACTTATTCTTTCTCACTCCAGCGTGGATAAGTTCCTCTCTCCATAAAAACTTTATTAGTTTTTACTAGTAAACCTGATTTTGCTCTGTACATTTGAAATGCGTCTTTCATAGCAATACCAAATCCTATTAACTCTTTTTTTAATGTCATTAGAGCAACTAACATATTCAATTTTATTCTAGCATCAATATAACATATACCGGCAGAAGCCAAATCTGCTCCATGACACAAAGCATCTACTGCTGTATCCCTAATATATATTTTTGGCAGATGGGACACCATCTTCTCCATTGGGAACAAAATTTTTTTCAAATAATAATCATTTCCCTCATTTTGATAAATTGTATAAGCATCCTTTAAATCTTGTAGTGATGTTAAATTATCATTTTCTTTAAAGTTACCTACGCGTGTTCTTCTAAGTTCAAGCATATGTGCTCCAGAACAAAGAGCTTCTCCTAAATCAAAACAAAATTTCCTTACATATGTTCCTGCTTCACATCCAATTCGAAATAGTATGTGATTATTATTGACTTCAATAACTTCAGTGTAATAAACTTCTCTTACACGTAATTTTCTTACAACAGAAGATTTTAATGGGGGTCTTTGATAGATCTTTCCAGTAAATAATTCAAAAATTTTTTCAATCCTTCTTCTTTTTTCTGGATTATGTAAATACATTACTCCTATATATTCTTTTCCAGCACTTAATAATGCTGACAACACTCGTGTTGCTCTTCCAAGAGCACATGGTAATATACCTGTAACTTTTGGATCGAGAGTTCCTCCATGACCTGCATTTGAAATACATAAAATTTTACGAACCCATGAAACTACTTCATGACTCGTTGGTCCACTTGGTTTATCAAGATTTATTACTCCATATTGTAAACATAATTCAATATTTCTTTTTTCAGGTTCACATCCATAATTTGGGTCAGATATATCTTGGGATTTTACTAAAAGTTGCTCAGATTCATCAGAAGGTAATTTATATTCAAATTTTTCCATGCTAAATAATAGTGAAGGGAATTGTTAATTAATAATAAAGTTGAAGATCTCATAAATTTTACTTAATAAAAGTAACTTAAATAGATAGCAAATATAAAAATTATAGTAAAAAATAGCGGGCTAT
>JBHLLP010000024.1:0-39717 GCA_048885525.1 Candidatus Hermodarchaeota archaeon
GCTTGAGCTCCGGGACCGGGAGTTTGTGATTTATTTCCACCAGGGGCTCTAACTTTAATATGAATCCCATTAATACCCTTATCTTTGAGGTCATTTGCGACACGAAACCCGCATTGCATAGCAGCATATGGGGATGATTCATCTCGGCTAGCTTTCACGACCATTCCAGCAGTACATTTGGCAAATGTTTCAGCACCACTAAGATCTGTTGCAGTAACTATTGTATTATTATAAGAACTGAATATATGCACTATGGCCCACTTATTTTCATCTCGTTTACTCATTTTTACTCACCATTAACTTTTTTCTTTTGCTGTTGTAAATGGACTGCTAGGGGTGAAACCGATAAGATCTTCTTCATCTCTTTTTACAATATAGGAAGGAGCGTTAATTTTTTTTCCTCTAATTTGTATATGTCCATGAGTGATATATTGTCTTGCTTGATATATAGTACTCGCAAGTCCTTTTTCATAAACAAGTGATTGCAATCTTCTTTTTAAAATATCCTCTGTCGTTAGAAGAAGGACATCTTCGAATTCTGCTTCTGAACCAATAATTCCCAATCGATTTAATTTTTGAATGAGTGTCTTTTGTACTTCCACAGCTTGTTCTTTAGATAATGTTCTAGATTTTCGAGCGATATCACGCCAATTTCCTAGCATTGTACGCATTTTCCAGTATTCTCGCTTATTTCTAAGTCCATATTTACCCAAAAATTCGAGTTCTTCCATTATTCGATCTCTTTGAAATGGATGTTTAGGTTTCTTGAATTTCTTTTTCAGACGTCTTGGATCTCCCATTTTACCACCTTTTATTTTTGTTGTTGACCTTTTTTCCTTCTCATAACTCCAATTACTAATCCATGACGACCAGTGCTTCTAGTTCGTTGACCACGGACTTTTAATTTTAAGTGATGTCTAACGCCTCTATAACTCTTGATTTTCTTCATTCTATCAATGTCTCTTTTGACAGTAATTTCTAACTGATTTCCTATAATGTGAAGATTTTCACCAGTTCGTAGATCTTTTGGTCGATTTACCATCCAACTAGGAATACCATTTTCAATAGGATTTAAGATTATTTCTTCGAGTTTATTCAAATCTTTTTCAGAAATAGCACCTATCCTAGTATTAGGATCGATTCTTGAGACTTTAGTGATTACTTGAGCGAATCTTCTTCCAATGCCTCTAATTTGTGTTAACCCATGTTCAACTTTTGCATTTCCATCCACTTGAGATCTTAGTTTACGAAAAAACACTTTTTCGCGGAAATTTTTTGGTCGAATCGCAGATAAAGAACTCATTTAAACTCAATTAATTAGTATTATATTTTATTCTTTGATTTAATGGTAGAAAATACAGAGCTTAATATTAAATTTTTGGTTTTACTTAAGATAAAGTTATAGGAGTAGTAAATTTCTTAAAATAAGATTACCTAGTAGTTTGGAACTCTCATGCTTTCTTCTTTTTTTGAATTAATGTGTTTTTTACTTGTACTTTTTTTAGAACCAGCAACTTTTTGTAATAATGATAAACCAGGTTTCACTTCTGCTATGGGCTTAGATTCAATTAAATTGTCTTCAATTAATTCATTATAAAGTTTTTTACCTATTTCAGTCCTAATCAGTACTGTATTCCATCCTGATGGAGAACCTATGGACCCGATTGAAATATCTGCTGATTCTGAGGTTAAATCATAACATACCTCACAATCTTCTCGAGCTAAATTTGAAATTTCTTTAATAGGAATACTTAATTCTTCTTGTTTGTTTGTAAATATGAAGAACTTTCCCTTATTGATATCCATCTTTTTAACACTTTTTATATCAACATTCAATTTCTCACATATTTTCATAAGAGATTCGTAAGAAAAGGACTCCATACAGAAGATTCCAATCCGATAATTGATGTTATTTAAGGAAGGCAATCCAATATCGTATATCTTGGACTTTAGAATTGCTTGCATTTGACATGGTACTCCTACTACCGCGATTTTTTTATTGTTTACTTCATCTTTGTTGAGTAATTGTAAATTAGGATTGTTTACATATTTGGTTCCTGCTGTGGAAAGGATATCTTCTTTGTTTTTTAGCAAAATTGGCTCAGGGCGCCATAGTGTGTTACTCATTTTGGCTCCTAAAGCGAGATCTATTTTGTTCTTATCAAAAAGATAATGTAAACAAGTACTTGAAATTCCTCCATCTTGACATATTTCTGAAATTTCTTTTACTTTAGTTCTTGCTGAATAAGCTTCAAGAAAAGGTCCAATATTCTGATATTCTTTAATCTCAGAAGCTTTATCTTGCGTCATATTTAAAATTTTCACAGGCAGATAAGTTCTTGGACAAATAAAATAACATAAACCACAGCGAATACACTTGTTTTCATCTATTTTGCCAAATCCATTATATATATGGAGACAATTCATAGGACATATTCCTGCACACAATCCACAGCCAGAACAATTCTTAGAATCAAAAATTACTTTTACAGGTTCGTAGATTGGCTTTAATTTTGAAACTTGTACATCATTAATTGTTATTGAAAAATCTTTGAAGATATTTTTATCTTGAGTATTTTCATCTCCTTCGATTTTATCTTCTAAAATTTCTACATTTATAAGTTTTTCATTTTTAAGTAATTCCATTAAGCTCAATGTTTTACTTAAATTAAAAGAGTTAAGTTCAGAAAATTTGGAAAGAGTCTTTAAATTATTTCTTGAATTATTTTTCAAATAGTTAAAAAGGGAATATTTTAGCTTTTCTTCGTCTAACATCTTGAAGAGTATAGCTTCATATTGAGCTTCATCATATATTCCAGTCTCTAAAATATCTTTTTTAGCATCTATAAGAGCTCGAATCCTATATGAATCTAAGGCATCTGCTACATTCTTTAAGAATTCCCATGAAAAATTTTCTTCAAGACTCATAATTATTATAAACTATCATAGTTATGATTTTTTCCGAAAACCCGAGCTTTGGGTTAGTTGCTCTTCAACTATGATTTTTTTGAAAAGTTCATTCTATTTCGGATTAAATTTTGGGAGAGGAGGGAGTGCATTAATTTTTGCGACAATATCTTCAACTGAATTTATAAATTTTTCAACTTCTGCTGCTGAACAAAAATATTGTTGAACTCTATCTTCAGAAATACCTTCATGTTTTAATAATTTCTTTAAAGTACTTATATGTTCATAAGTATTAATGTTACCATTTCCAAATTCGCATTCTCCTTCTTTTCAAGAAATTATTGCGACACCATCAGCACCATTTAAAAAAGCTTCCATGATTAAATGAATTCCTACTCGTCCTGTGCACCTTACTCTAATGAGATGAAAATCTGTAGAATATGATTTTCTTGTTACACCAGTTAGATCAGCGGCTGAATACCCTCACTTATCACAACCAAAAGCGATTATCCTTCTAGAACTACTATCTTTTTGTTTAATCATTATTTATAACCCCTAATTTATTTATTCTTCAATAGTCTCAGAAATTTTTTCAATACTACTTAATTCACTACTGCTAATACCTTTAATTTCTTGAGAAAATTGTATATCTCGATAATATTTTAAGTCTATCGCTCTTGCTGGACAGGAAGATACACATACACCGCATCCTTTGCATTTTAATTCATCAACTTGCGCGATTTCTTTCTCATTTACATTTATAGCTTCATAGAAACAAACTTTCTCACACCTATGACATCCCATACATAGATCTTCATTAACTTCAGCAATAATTAATTCTTGTTTTATTGTGTCATGAGATAAAATAGTAGATGCTTTACTTGCGGCAGCTAAAGCAGAAGACACTGAATATGGAATATTTTTTGGCCCTGCAGCACATCCAGCAATGTAAATTCCTATATCTTTTGTTTCTTGTGGACTTAAACATCCATGAATTTCTGAAAGGAAACCTCCTGGACCCTTACTTAATCCCATTACCTCTACGATTTCTTCAGTTCCTTTTGAAGGAATCATTCCCGTTGATAATACGACTAAATCAGCATCAATCTTTACAATCTCACCAGTTAGAGATGAATACGCTCTAACTTTTATCTTGTTAGTTTTATGATCCTCTAATATTTCACCTACTTTTCCCCTAATCATTCTGATACCAGTTTCTCTTATTTTTCTATAATAATCTTCATTTCCCTTATCTGTTGTTCGAATATCAATATAAAACATAATAACATCCATGTCTGGATACTCTTGTTTGAGTAATTGAGCGTTTTTAAGTGCAACACTACAACAAACAAAGGAACAATATGGATTAGCATTAACATCTCTAGAACCAACACATTGAATCATTACTATGGTTTTTGGTATTTCTCCATTGGAAACTCGATATACATGCCCTCCAGTTGGTCCAATTGGACTTAGCATTCGCTCTAGTTCTATTTGTGTAATCACATCAGGATAATACCCATAGTTATATTCATTAGTCTCCCATATTGGATATTCATCCCATCCTGTCGCTATAATTACTGCTCCAACTTTAATATCAATGTATTTCGTTTCTTGATCAAAATTTATAGCTTCAGCAGGGCAGGTTCGTTCACAATTTTTGCAATCAATGCACACACTTCTATCCATAACAGCTAATTTTGGGACTGCTTGGGGAAAAGGAATATATATTGCTCCTCTTTCACCAATACCTCTATCAAACTCACTAGGGACCTTAATAGGACATTTCGTGGTGCATAATCCACATCCTGTACATTTTTTTTCATCAATATACCGAGGATTCTTTTTAATCTTCACCTTATAATCTCCAGGAATACCACTAAACTCTACAACCTCACTATAGGTAAATAAATTGATGTTTGGATGTTTGGATGCGTTTACCATTATTGGAGCTAGAACTCATATACCACAATCATCAGTTGGATATATTCTGTCTAATTGTGCCATCTTACCTCCAATAGTTGCTTCTTTTTCAACTAAATAGACAGGAATTCCTTGGTTGGCTAAATCTAAAGCAGCATTCATTCCAGCAATTCCTGCTCCAACAACTAAAACCGCTTTTGTTACAGGAATTTCTTTTCGCGGAATATTTTCTAATTCTCGTGCACGATTGATTCCTGCTTTAACGAGTCTTATTGCTTTTTCTGTAGCTTTTTTCTTGTCATCTCTATGGACAAAAGAGCAATGTTCTCTTAAATTGACCATTTGAAAATAATAAGGACTTAAACCCGCTTCAATTAAAACAGCTCTGTAGGTAGGTTCATGTATCTTAGGTGTACATGCCGCAACAACTATTCTATTCAGATCCTGTTCTAAGATATCGTTTCTTATGGTATTTTGTCCAGGGTCACTACATGTAAAGGAGTTTACTCTAGCAATCACTACATTTGGGAGATTTTCAATAGCATCTTTAACCGCATCACAATCAATGGAAGCTTTAATATTCACTCCTCACTCACATACATAGACTCCTATTCTAACATTGGTCTGATTTTCAGACAATAAATTCACCTTTTTGTAAACGTTCACCTAATATTTTTCTTTAACTTGAAATATTTTATCATATCTTATTGTTTTAAGAAATTATGGAATTAATTTATTTTTTCTGATTAGATTTCAATAAGTAGTTATATTTGTTTTCTTTTAATTTATTTCTACTTTTAATGAATTCCTCTCGTGAATTTTTTATGGAAAAAAATATTATTTAATATTATGTCAGAGGCAGAAGATAAGAAGAAAGAGGATTTTGCTACTGAATTTATGGCAGAAGAAGGATTAAAAGGAAAAGCAAGAAGAATAAAAATTATGAAGATCATCGATATGGTGGGTTATGATAAAAAAAAAATTAAAACAGCATTAGCCCGTTCCACTATAGCCGATAGGATTCAACATGAATAATATCAATTTTTTTAATAATGTTTTTGAATAGATTTCACATTTTAATTTATTAGTAGTTTTTAAATTCAAATAATAAAACTTTGGTTCTACGTGGATAAAAGGGATTCATTTTGCTTGATATTGAGTTATTTAGAAAGAATATTGAAAAAATAATTGAATCAGAGAAAAAGAGGTTTAAGGATCCAAAAAATACTGAGAAAGTTTTAGAATACGATAAAAAATGGAGATCAGTCCTACAAGAATTAGAAGATTTAAGGAAAAAACGAAATGAAATTTCAATTAAAATTGGTGAGTTCAAAAAATTAAACGAACACGAGAAAGCAGAAGAACAAGTAAAAAAATCACGGGAAATTAAAGAAAAAATTGACAATTTAGAAAAATTAAGAGAAGAATATTTTGAGCGCCGAGAAAAATATCGCTATATAGTAGGAAATATTCTCCACGAGTCAGTACCTATAGGTGAAACAGAAGAGGATAATGAAGTAGTAAGGACGTTTGGAAAAATACCAGATTTTGATTTTAAACCATTATCTCATGTAGACTTAATTGAAAAAATCGATGGAGTAGATACAAAAAAAGCTTCAGAAATCGTTGGTTCAAGATTCTTCTATTTAAAAGGAGATCTAGTTTTCCTTAATTTAGCTCTTCTGAAATATGCATTAGACAAATTAATTAAAAAAAATTATATCCCTATGTGGACTCCTTTCTTTACAAAATATGAAGTGATGAAAGCAGCGGCAGAATTAGCAGATTTTGAAGAGCAATTATATAAAATCCAGGATGAAGATTTATATATGATTGCAACCTCTGAACAATCCATAGCTGCGTATCATTTTGATGAAATTATAGAACCAGAAAGATTACCACTTAAATATGCAGGAATTTCTTCATGCTTTAGAAGAGAGGCAGGTTCTCATGGAAAGGATACTTTAGGAATATTTAGAGTACATAGGTTTGAAAAAGTAGAACAATTTATATTTTGTAAACCTGAAGATTCCTGGAAATATCATGAGGAATTGATAAAAAATGCTGAAGAGATTTACAAGGAATTAAAATTACCTTACAGAATAGTTAATATAGCATCTGGAGAATTAAACGATAATGCAGCAAAAAAGTATGATTTAGAAGTTTGGTTCCCTGCTTCAGAAACATTTCGAGAATTAGTATCTTGCAGTAATTGTTTAGATTATCAAGCAAGGAAATTAAAAATTCGTATGGGAAAAGTTGGTTCCCAAGAAACCAAAGAAATTTTACATACTTTAAATTCAACTGCAATAGCGACTGAACGTACAATCTGTTGTATTCTTGAAAACTATCAAAATAAAGATCATTCAATCACAATTCCGGAAGTTCTTCGCAAATATATGAGTGAAAGAAAGATTATTAAAGCAATAAAATAAAATCTAATAGAAAGTAAAATGATTGAAAAAGATTTAACAGAATTTGAAACCTTTTATAATGAACAACTTAATTCTCAATTTTCCAAGATTAAGAAAATAGTAAATAAATTACTTAAAGATATAAGAGATAATTTAATTGAAATAAAAGTATGTTTAGATCATTTCTTAGAAACAGGGATGGAGAAAATTGATCAAAAGGCACAGAGATCATTAAATTTTTTTTCTGATCGAATAAGAAAAGAAATTGATGAGATAGAAATTCCTGAAAAGGATATAAATTATGAGACTATCATGGAATTATTAAATTCTATTAAAAAATTATTCACAACAATTAATGAAATCGCTAGAAAATCTTTGCCGAAATTTCATAAAGAAGTACAAACAGAAATAAAAGAATTAAACTATATAACTCGTAAGTTAGGGAAAAAGCAGGCAACACTAGATCAATTCATGAGAAAGAAATATACTGAAGTTAAAAATGCTGAAGATTTTCTTAAAAAATTACCGAAACTCTTTCAATTAAGGGAAAATATTGAACATGCTAAAATTGATCTAGATGAATTTGGAAGAGAATTAGAGGGGCGTAAAAAAAAACAGGAAGAACTAAATTCAGAGTTAATAAAACTAGAAAAAAATGACTATTTTAAGGAATTAGAGAATAATAAAGATAAATTGTTTCAATTACAGTTAGCCATTAATGATGAAATTGGATTTAAGAAAGCATTGAAAAAGTTGAAATTTGAATTAGAAAAAGGAAATATTCATATCTCTAATATTGATTTAAATTACTTGCGGGATTTTACTAAAAATCCAATTAAAATGTTAATTAATGAGCAAAAAGAATTACCTAAGTTTACGAGTCTTATGGTACAGCTACGCCATACTTTAGAAGAGAACAAATTAAACCTTAAAACTGATACTAAGCAAAAAACCATAGATCAAATTAACGCAATTTTTAATGAAAAACAATTACAAGAAAATATAGAGAAATATCTAAAAATAAAAGAGGAAATTAAAGAAATCGAAAGAAAAATTCAAGAAATTGGATTAGCTCAGAAATTAGAAAATTTAAAAAATGATATATCTTCCAACACTGTGAAGTTAGAACATGTTCAAAGTGATTTTGAGAGAAAAAATAAGGATTACACTAGATATCTTGAAGCTCTCAAAACTGAAAGGGAAGATTTCCAGAATTCAATTGAAGAAATCTTAAAGGAAAAAATAAAGATAAACGTAACTTTTTCTTTTTAATACTTTATTCTCTTTCTGTTATTTTAAAAGACCTATTGTTATTAGCATTAATTTTTTTAATAGATAACTTCAAATTACGCTTTAAAAATTTAAAAACTTCTGTATCTGTTAATTTAAGAATTTTTAAATACTCATATGCAAGTATTAAATCCTGTTTTATATCAATATCAAAACCCGCTCTAAAAGAATCATAAATAGCTATTTTATCTATTCTTTTCTCATAAGCATTATTAAGTAAAGCAAATAAAGAAGGTATTTTTGGATGAGAAAAATATGAAGGGATAATATCTGGGGGATTTCTTCCCAAAATAGAAATACCAGCAGAATGGATCGCAGGACATATAACCAATTGATTGTTTTTTAAAAGTGCATCAATTTCATAGAAATTTTTAGCAGAAATTAAAATTAAGTCTAAAAAAGAAAAAACTGTCTGTTTTGCATTATAATTTTTAATAGCTATAGTATTAAGATCTTTAATTACAGTATCAAATGATTTAGGTGGAGTTGTCAATTCCTCTTTAATTCCTACTAAATCATAATTGGGGGCAATTTCTAATATTTCAGGAGTATTACAATATACAATTTTTTTATCAAAGCAATTGACTTTGGTTAAGGTCTTTCCAAGATCATTGAACATTGCAATTGTTAATTCTCTTAGTTGTTCAGCTGTAAAACAATCTCTGAGACGAGATTTTGTTTTTGATAACGGAGCAACAGGAATCAATAGGATACTCATAATAAATGCATAAATAATCTCTAAGCAAATATAAATTGTAAATATTAAAGTCAAAAATAAAATTTAATATTTAAAATTATATGGAAGTTATTTAAAAGTATTTAAAATTTGAACTGATAAACTTTCGAAAGCCTCATCGACGTTTTCATTTAATTTTGCAGAAGTTTCAAAATAATTAACTCCTAACTTTTTAAGCTTATTTTCTATTATTTCTGCATTAATTTCTCTTTTTAAATCATTTTTATTTCCTACAACTATATATGGTATGTCTCCACTTAACTCCTTTAATTTTGAAATCCAAAAATCTATATGATCGAAAGAGGAGATTTTATCTAGACTAAAAATAACCATAGCACCAACTGCTTGGACAAAGTAATATTCATTAGCCCAAAGTTTATCTGTTTGCCCTCCAATGTCCCAAAAATAGAGTTTAAATCCCTTCTGTTTTATATCTTTCTTTAATTTTGGATTTTTTAACTTTAACGTATCAATAATTCTCCTTAATTCAATCTCCTTTATTAAAAAATTCGCTCCTATAGTTTGATGGTATTCATCACTAAATTGGTCATCAACATATTGAGCTAATAGACTTGTCTTCCCGACTCCAGCATCTCCACATAGAATAACTTTTCCACGGTAAGACATTAAATTCTTCCCCTAATTTTTGTATAAATTTAAGAATAATATATTAACTTTTAACCTTAATTACTTATTTTTCTAATAGTGTTTTACAATATATTTTTATTGAATTATTTAATTTTATTTAGATTGTTGTATTTGGAAATGGGTTATTTACAGCTTTAGTTAACTTTATTGATTTACATTCACTTGTAATGAAATGCTTAAACAAATGTTCATATCCAACAATTTGTTTTTGAGTACCATTTTCTAACCATAAACCTGATGTATATTCTGGTGCTTCTCTTACACTATCTAAAGTTGTGAGCAAAAACTGATTATCAGTTATCAATAATCCGAAAGGAATAACACTATCCCCTTCAATGGAATGTATTATTACAGAAATTTTTAATAATTTTTTAATTTCTTCTTTTAAAATCTCATTATATTTTAATGCAATAATAATTTGAATTTCAGAAGAGAACTTCATATTCCAAAGTTCCTTTAACACCCAATCATAACCCCCTAATTCTTGCATAAGTAAATCAGGAGTTATGATAAAGAAGATCCTTTCTTTTGCTGAATTGATTAATTCTTTAATTTTTTTTCGAATTTTTGACCTAGAATTGATTGACCAAACTCGTGGTTCAGATTCTTCTTTATCAATTTCTAATTCACTTATGATCTTTTCTAATGATAAAGTATCTTCTATCTTTGACTTATATTCGTCACGAATTACTTTAAAAATTCTTTCAATAGGAATAACTTGATAATTAGCACCACGTTTAATAGGTTCCTTTTGGATAAATCCCCTCTCAATCAGTCGGTTCAAAGAATCATAAACTCGAGCTCGATCAACACTTGAATGTTTTGCGATATCTGCTGGACTTAATATTCTAAATTTACATAATGTAAGTAATACTTTTGAATCATTTTTAGTGAATCCTAATGATTGAAGCGCATCTTCAATTTCAGATTCATTCAAGTTGTTCTTTTTCGACATACACAATTAAAAACTAAAGATCAGTTCTAATTTTTTTTTTATAATAGTCTAATCAAATATTTACTATTTTAATTTTTAGATCTGAAAAAAAAATAATAATATCGTTTCTTAAGTTTCAAGGTTTTTATGTTAAAAATTTTTTTCTATGTAGAACTTTATGAAATCGGTAAAAATCAAAAAATTTGATTTGAAATTATTTATAATTGAAATTATTTATTGAGCTATTAATAACTGTTAAAACTTAAAAAAATTAGAATTCACGACTCTCTAAAGTCAAACTTAAATTTTTTTTAATTCCCGATTCATTAATCTTTTAATAAAAATTAATTAGTGATTAATATATTTTCAACTGGATCAATTGGATTATTAATATTAGTAAAACATAAAAAAATCAATAAACCAAGGCGTTATTTAATTAAAAAAAAAAATTGTTTTTAGTCGGAAAAATTAATATCAAATTAATAAAACGATCTAATTTTCGATTCAACATGATCTCTTATTGCTCTTTCATAGCAATATTAATTCCAATCATAACATTTATATAATAGAAATGTGTAGTTATACATAATTAACATCTAAAAAATAATTAAAAATAAACTAATTAAATAGTGGAGGAATAATTATGGCTAAAAAGAAAGCACCTGCTAAGAAATCTGAAGGATATATTGCTAAAGCTCCAATAAGGCGCTTAATGAAAAAAGAGGGAGCAGATCTCGTAGCAGCAGAAGCACTAGATAAATTAATTGATTTCCTTGAAAAGAGTGCAGCTACAGCAACTAAAGAAGCTATTAAGGTTTGTAAAGCTGACAAAAGAAAACGAGTAACAGCTGCAGATATTCGAAATGCTACAAGGTAAACCTTTCAGGTTTTTATAATTAATGTAATTTTTTTTTCTTTTTTTAATTGAATGGAACATTCATAAAATTCACTTTTAGAATTCAAATAATTTTCAAATTTGACTAGATTTCAATTAAGAACTCAATATTTAAATAAAAGTTCAAAAAAAATTCTTATAAAAATCCTCATTTAGAAATTTGTGAATTGAGCTATCTAATTTGCGTTTAACAGAATCTAGACTTTCTGGCAGAACACGAGTTTCTCCTACTATATCAATAAATCCAAGTTCAGAGCCATATCTGGGAACTATATGGAAATGTAAATGTTCTATACTACCCCCAGCATCTCGACTCTGATTGACACCAATATTATACCCTTTAGGATTATATAACTCGTCTAGTAATAATTGGATACCTTGAATTGTTCTGTTGATATGAAGGATTTCTTCTTTAGTAAGTTCAAGGAATTTAGTTAGATGTCTATGGGTAGCTATCATCAGATGAGCGGGGTTGTAAGGATATAAATTTAATACTATAAAACATAAATTATCTTCATAAACTTTTAATAATCTTACTCTCTCATCATTATCACGGACAGCACACAGTATACAATCTACATCAGGCCTATCTTTTCCCTGAACGTAATCTAATTTTCCTAATGCTTGTAGCCATTTTTTAAAAATTAATTTTCACCAGTAATATTTAAATAATAATTATGAATATAAAGAAAAATCAGAATCAGATGTGAATTCTTTAGATTTTAGTAAATCCTCTGGCTTAATTTTACCTGCACAATATTCTTCTAATATGATATTACTATACGCGGCAGAATTGAATACTTTTCGAACAATTTTATAAAAAGAATGTTTAGAAATATATCTATTTTTCTTAAGAAAAACTTGATCTGTTATTTCATATCTATGATTCTTTATATCTATTCGATAAAAAACGTCCTTTAAAAGAAAAGACTTCCTTAAATCCATAAAAAAATTCATTTTTTTAGAACTTTCTAATGAATTTAAAGCATTTACATGGGGTTCTGAAATTAGGACTCCCAAGCTTACTATAATTAAACCCTTATTTTTAGGTTTAATGACTACCATATTTCTGCCAATTTGGCGTCCTAAAGGATCCTTACCAGGAGGAAATATGAATTGAAACCCAAAATCAAGTTTAGGATCAGAAATCTTTCTTCGTAATAATCCCTCGTCTAGTAGATATTCTTGGATAAGTTGTTCGATATTAGATTCATTACTCGACATTATAGCTCAGTAAGGTTAAGAATGAACTTAATTATATATTTTTTTTCTACACTTGGATAAATATTTCTATTTTTTCCAAACAGAAAGGATTGATAAAAAATTAATATTTTCCTCGTGGTCGGGGTTGAGGTTCAATTCCAGCTGATTTTAATACCTCTATATTACTTTCTAAATCTTCCAATGGAGTACAATAAATTACCTGAAGAGAATCATAGTCAACGTAAATCTTGCCAACAATACCCAAACCCATTAATTGGTTATCCTTATCAACAAAAGTATGATCTATATTCATTTTAATAGCTTTTTTACCCCCTTCAAGTTCTACTAAAGAGGGTTGACAAGCAGTAAATCCAGGACCTCGATTTCTGAGTAAATAATTCATTAAAGCATAGTCTAACTCATCATTTATTTCTCCTCGTTCTTGTATAATTTTAATTATACTTGGATCTTGCATGTCTAAAAAATATATTTTATTTAGATAAAAAAGAGTAGAATTAGTTTTTATTTTTTTTGTTAACCTTCTATAAAAAAATATAAAATAAAGAATTTAATTTATGG
Organism: Candidatus Hermodarchaeota archaeon; assembly: GCA_048885525.1. GTDB lineage: Archaea > Asgardarchaeota > Lokiarchaeia > Sigyniarchaeales > SOKP01 > Loki-b32. Next base: position 13,530 of record JBHLLP010000024.1, read on the forward strand.
TGTTTAATCTTTTTCCTCCAATATTACCTCATCTACTGAATGAAGAGCACAATTCATTGAACCCAAAACTTCAGTTATTTCATCAAGCGAAAGATTAGTCCCCTCAATATTCATATGCAAAGAAGCAGTTTTTTGATCTAGTTCGTCAACTTTGATGCGAACTTTTGTTACTCCATTAATTTTCATTAAAGTGCGAGCTACTAAGTCCACTCCTGGTTGATGTGGTTTTAAAATATCTAAATAATACTCAACTTTCATTATTTTACTTAAACCCTTGAATACAATTATTTAAATATAGTTTTTGTGTATAATTCGTTATTATTTTATTAATTTTTTTTTTAGTTTATAAAAGTTTCTTAATAGATTTTATCAATTTTTGAGGTATTCCATCTTCTTTAATGATTTTATCTGCTTTTTGGAGGGTTTCAACTTTTGCTAATCTTGTTTGTGTGGCTATAGAATATGCTCCAACATTGATTGCGGCTTCAATATCACGGATATTATCTCCAATAACTAAAATTTCGTTAGGTTTTACATTTAATTCATTACAGATATAAATTAAATGATCAGGATGAGGTTTTAAATTGGTAATATTATCTCTTCCAACTATTAGGTTAAAAAACTGTAATAAGTTCACTTTTTTGAGAGAAATTTCAGCATTTCTTTTTGTATTAAATGTGAAAATTGCTTGTTTTAGATGATTATTCATAGCAAATTCTAATACTTGATCTATCCCATTTATCATTGTAGCGTTCTTAGCAGCTTCATATTCTATTTTAACAATCTCATTATCCACTTCTTCTATTATTTCATTAATTTTTTTCTGAGTTAAACCTTCTTTTTCGAAAAATTCCCTAGCAGATTTCATATTTTCTAAAATAGAAATATTAACCGTAAGGAGATGTTTAGGAACTCCATATCTTTTTAAAATTTTTATGGCAGTACTTCGTGCTCTTAAATAATCAATTTTAAAATGAATTAATGTACCATCTAAATCCCAAACGATTGCTTTGATAGGTTTTCTATTCTTCATTTAATAAGTCAAATCTGAGTAAATTGGTCCCTTTGGAGTAAGTTCGGATTTTTTTAGTTTTACTTGGTTAATAGTAAAAGTCCCAAACTCAAATTTTTTATTCTCATTTATTAAATTCTTAAGCGTATCAAAGGTTTTATAATTTATTTTCCCCTTTTTAAGTCTTGCAATTGTCAAGTGAGGTTTAAATTTAGTTCTTTTATCCTTTTCAATATGCAATTTATCAAACAAGGAATTTTCAATTGAATCCTTAATGTTCTGCATAAATTGAATGTCACCTACTAGTTTTGTCCATAGAACTGAAAACTTATTAAATTGGCCAACACCTTTCAGATAATATTTAAGAGTTTGACCTTGAAATAATCTTTCATTAATTTCTTCTTGTAAAATCGTATAAATCTTGGGTGCTAAATGTTCAGGTATATTTCCCAAAAATTTCATTGTCATATGCAAATTTTCAGGTTCTACTAATTTAATATTAGGTTGATTTTGTTTCAATCTTTGAGAAAACAGAACAATTTTTTCAATAGTTTCTAAGTCTTTTAATTCAATAGCTATGAATGATCTAATCATTTTCTTTCCCAATAATTATAAATTCTCCATCTTTTTTCAGTCATTAGATTTTTATGCTCTGGAATAATATGAATTTCTCTTAAATCTTCTAAGGAAGAGGATTTTACTAAATTAATTATATCCTTTAAAAAAAGAATATTCATTTTAGCACGAGTATTAGCATCTGCAGAAGCATTATGTGGTAATAAAATTATCCTAATATTTGGTTGTTCATGTTTTATTTTTTTCAATCGCATAAGACTTTTAGAATCAATAGGTTCTATAGGAAACACATCAAAAGCAATATTAATTTGAATTTCTTTATTTTCTAACATAGTTAATAGCGATTCTAGTTCTAAAATACCTCCTCGTGCAGTATTTATTAACAAAGAACCTTTTTTCATCAGCTTTAGTAAGTTTTGATTCACGAGATTTTCTGTATATTTATTTAAGGGAATATGTAGACTAACAATATCTGATTCTCTAAAAATAAACTCAATATTTTCTTTAAATTCAATTAAAGGATATTCTTTTTCAAACTGTTCCATTTGATTATTATCATTATAAAGGATTTTTACACCCCAAGGATAGAGTCTCCTAACTACCTCTTTTCCAATCTCACCTAAACCTACAATTCCGATTATTTTATTTGTGATTACAGAGGAGAGAGATTTATCTAAATCCCATTTATCATCATGAGTCCACTGATCATCCCAAACATAATTATGAAGATCAACTATATTCCTTAAATTCGCCATTATTATAGCTATAGTGTAATCTGCTACAGTCTCTTGAAGAACCCCTGGAGTGTGAGTAATTAAAATATCATCTTCTTTTATTCTTTGAATGTGATCATATCCTGCTGTTGCTGTAGAAACAGCTATAATATTTGATTTTTTTAATATTTTTGATGGTATTTGATGACTTAAGTGGCATCCAAGAATATCAGGGTTAAATCTTTCAATTTCATTTTTAATTTGCTCCTCTGATGGAAATCTTCCATCGAAAAATTCAATTTCTGAAATTTCCTCTAATTGTTGCCATAAATGTTTGATAATATTACGATATTTTTCTGAGATTTGATCATTTGACCCAATTTCCTTCGCTGAGAATACATTCGAGGTAAAGTAAACTTTAGGTTTAAAATTCATATATATAGTCAGAATTATTAAATGGATGAGTTTAGTTGTGAACCAATTATATATGTATCTTTGTTATTATCAAGATTTATTCATATTAAATCTAATTTATTTTTAAAAATCTTAAGGTTGGTAGAAAATGACTAAGATTAGATGTCAAGCATGTAAAAAAGAAATTATAGGAAGAGCTAAAATACAAGAATTTGACCCAATTGAGCCTACAACCATTCATGTACTCTATTCTGAATATTATAGAGAGAAATGGATACCTATTCAAGAAATTAATAAGTAATTTTTTTCAATAATCACCTTTTAATTTTACCTGGAAGGTAGAATTCATATTTCTTTCGAAATAATTTAGTTTTAACGTATCTATCAAAGATTCTTAAATTATACATCAATGACCAAACCAATTTATCGAATTTATAATATTTTTGAATTTCTTCAAGCGTTATTGCCTCAATTTCAAACTTAGTTGCCTCTTGTCTGAAAAAACCATTAACTACTTTTAGCAAACTTGGAATATATTTTGGTAATTGTTCTTTAAAGAAGTTAGCAATTAAATCTATTGCCACGTCTCTCCAAATATAATATCTACCAACTAAATCATCAACAAAAATAGCATTCACTAACCCCTGAATATAAGTAGGAAGTGCTTTTGTTAAAAGCCTCATATTCATTGCTTCAACCCCATTTTTACGAAAAAAAGGAGGAAATGTATCAATATATAGTAATTCTGAATTCTCGTCTACTCTTGGGTTATTTGGATCATAATTTAAAACAGCAAAGTTTGAAATTTGACCATCTAATCCAACTTCAAATCTTTTATTTTCCATATTAAAAGTCCAGACTTTTTTCATTTCCCTCATTACTTTAAGTGCTAAAGTTTCTACATCTTTCCTTCCAACTTGATGAATTACCTTGTTTCCGACGGATTCTGGAGGAATTCTCTCTTGTATTCCATAAAAAATAATCTTACCATCATCATTTTCAAACCATACAACATCAAGGGGAGGTGTTTTAATATCTATCTCTTCATTTAAGATTCTATTGTATTCCCTAAAAATATATTCGTGTTTTCTGGCTTGTTTTTCATTTTCAAATATTGGAGATCTCTTATAAGCATAATGTTGAGGGTCATTTACTATTTCAAAAACTAAGCTTAATTCTCCATAACCAAGAATCTTAATGGGAATTTTACCTCTTTCAGGGTAAATTGTATTAATTGAACGTTCTAATTCTTTTAACAATTCTATATTTACATCCATAAAAAATCATATTGAAATTAGAGTTATATCTTAGTTTTAATTTAACATTTATGTTATTTAAAAGTATAAACTTTATTCATTTCATTTCTTTTTAGTTATGTATTAGATACATTAAATTTATGATTTATAGGCTAAAAATATGAAATATTCAGCAGATAAAGAGTCTATCAGTAAACATGAAGTCCCAAAGTGGTTTAATGATGCAAAATTTGGGATCTTTATTCATTGGGGACTTTATTCAGTTCCAGCATTCGCTGTTACTGGAAGAACTTTTATTGAATCTATAAATCAATTAGATCATTTCGTTAAGAATCCTTATGCTGAATGGTATTTGAATTCTCTTCGAATTGATGGAAGTCCTACCCAGAAATATCATCAAGAAACATTTGGAGATAATTTCTCATACGATGATTTCATTCCTATTTTTAATGAAAAGATCCAAAAATGGAATCCGGAAGAAATAGCGAAGATTTTCAAAAAAGCTGGAGCAAAATATGTAATCCTTGTTACGAAACATCATGATGGATTTCTTCTGTGGCCAAGTAAATATACAAACCCTAAGAAAGGAAAATATTGTGCTAGTAGAGATATCGTAGGGGAGCTAACCAAAGCTGTTAAAAATGAAGGTATGAAAATTGGATTCTATTATTCTGGTGTATTGGATTGGTCGATTAACCAAAATCCAATAATAAGTGAAGCAAGTTCACTATTAAACCAGATTATGCCATCAGAATATGTTGAATACGCTAATAATCATTGGTATGAATTGATAAAAAAATTTGAGCCAAAAATTTTATGGAATGATATTGGTTATCCCTGGGGTACGAATATCTATAAAATTTTTGCATATTTTTACAATAAAATTCCTGATGGTGTAATCAACGATCGTTGGATGCAAATGAATAAAGATACGATAGAGTCCCTTCAATCTCTTCCTGAAAGTCTTATCAGACGTGCAGATAAATCAATTTTAAAATGGGAAGAAAGAGCCTACAAAAAGACCACAAAAAGAAAGATTCATAGTAAAGAAATAATTCATTCCGACTTTTTAACGCCAGAATATATAACCTTTAATTCAATTCTCAAAAAAAAATGGGAAACATGCAGAGGAATTGGAAATTCATTTGGATATAACAAATTCGAATCTGAAGAGGATTACTTAACTTCTGAAGAATTAATTAAATTGCTTATTGATATTGTTAGTAAAAATGGCAATCTTTTATTAAATGTAGGTCCTATGGCAGATGGGACAATCCCAAAGATTCAAAAAAAGCGTTTATTAGAGATTGGTAGTTGGTTAGAAATAAATGGGGAGGCAATATTTGGTACAAATCCTTGGTTAATCGCAGAAGGAAAAACCGTAGATAATATAGATATACGTTATACTATGAAAGGAAACATATTATTTGCTATATTGCTGGATAAACCTAAAAAATCTTCAATCATAATTGATGAATTAAATAATTTCAAAATTTCACAAATTAATATGCTTGGGTTTAATAAAGATATATTATGGAAATATGAAGCAAATCAATTGCATATCTCTATTCCAGAAAATCTATGGGATTCTCCAGCTTATTCTTTTAAGATAATGCTATTCAAAAAATAATACAAATCTTTTTAATTTTTTCTGGACTTTCTATTAAAAATCGAAATAAAACTATAATTATTTAATAGTTATGAAGGAGAGAAATGATTGGGAAAATACTGAGATGATCGGGCAAAATAAAGAGCCCCCTCATAATACTCTTATTCCTTTTCAAGATATTGATTCAGCGTTAACAGGAAAAATTGAATCTTCACAGTATTATAAATCGCTTAATGGTAACTGGAAATTTAATTGGGTTAAAAAACCTTCAGAACGCCCCATTGATTTTTATAAAGAATATTATGATTGTAGTAAATGGGAGGAAATACCAGTACCAAGTAATTGGGAAATGTTTGATTATGGAATTCCAATTTACACTGAAAAACAATACCCTTATAGTATAAAACTAAGTAATATTCCTAGTATAGATCATGATGATAATCCAGTAGGTTCATATCGAACAGAATTTACAATTCCAAATGATTGGCTTCAGAGGGAAACATTTTTAAATTTTGATGGAGTTATTTCGGCATTCTATCTATGGATAAATGGAAAGAAAGTTGGATATAGCCAAGGTTCCATGACACCTGCTGAATTTAACATTACAGAATTTTTACGAAAAGGCATAAATACTTTAGCTGTAGAAGTATATCGATGGTCTGATGGAAGCTATTTAGAGGATCAAGATATGTGGAAATTAAGTGGGATTTACCGTGATGTATACTTGTTTTCTACATCAAAAGTTCATCTCAAAGATTTTTTTGTATATAGTGTCTTTAATGAAATTTATAAAAACGCAACTCTTAAAATTCGTCTAAAGCTTAAAAATTATGGATTAAATGATACTAATAAGTTTAAAGTACAGATCTCATTACTTAATGAAGAGAAAGAATATATAGACTCAGAAATATTGATGGAAGAACATATACTCCTTGAAGTTAATAAAGAAAAAGTGCTAGAACTACAAAAAGAAATTAAAAATCCGAAAAAATGGTCAGCTGAAACTCCCAATCTATATGATGTAGTTTTAGTTTTAAAGAATTCAAATAATGATATAATTGAAATTGAACATTGTAAATTTGGATTTAGGCAGGTAGAAATAAAAGATGATGGAGGATTTTATATTAATGGAAAATCAATTATTTTTAAGGGTGTAAATAGACACGAACATGATCCAGATTTTGGGAGGGCCTTACCCTATAATAGAATGGTCCAAGATATAAAGTTATTAAAACAAAATAATGTCAATGCTGTTCGAACAAGCCATTATCCAAATCATCCAAAATGGTATGAATTATGTGATCAGTATGGAATTTATATTATTGATGAATGTAATTTAGAATCACACGGTTTACGTGATATTCTTCCAAATAATGATCCTAAATGGACTAAAGCATGTGTTGATAGAATGATTAGGATGGTTGAGAGGGATAAGAATCATGCTTGTATTGTCATGTGGTCACTTGGAAATGAGGCCGGTATGGGTGATGTATTTGAAAGAATGAAAGAAGCTTCGTATAAGATTGATTCTACAAGACCTATACATTATGAAGGGGATATTCTACAAGAAGTTTCTGACGTGATTAGCTATATGTACGTTCCACCAAAAATGTTAGAAAGAATGATAAAAAGGAATAAATATGGAATACCCGGGACTCGTAAAATTTTTAAGTTAAAAGAAGGGATGAAAAAGCCATATATGCTTTGTGAATACGCTCATGCTATGGGAAATAGTCTTGGCAACTTTCAAGAATACATGGATGTTTTTGAGCAATATCCAAATGCAATTGGTGGTTTTATTTGGGATTTTATTGACCAAGGACTTCGTAAAACTTCAGAGAATGGAAAAGAATTTTGGGCATATGGAGGAGATTTTGGTGATGAACCAAATGACAAAAATTTCTGCATTAATGGAATTGTGATGCCTGATCGAAAACCTAGTCCCGCATTATATGAAGTTAAAAAAGTCTATCAAAACATTAAAATAATGCCAATCGATTTAATTAAAGGTAAAGTCAAGATTCATAATAAGTTTGAATTTCTTTCTTTAGATTTTGTAGTTTTTTCATGGGAATTAACAGCTAATGGGATAAAAGTTGAAGAAGGTAAACTGAATAAAGTAGATATTAGACCTGGAGAAATTAAAGATGTAATAATACCATTTATGGTGCCAAAAGTTACTCAAAATACTGAATATCACCTTAAAATCTCTTCAGTTTTAGAAAAGGATACAATTTGGGCTAATAAGGGCCATATACTCGCGTGGGATCAGTTTAATATTCCATATAATGTTCCAATAACAGCAGAAATGGATGTAAATGAGATGAGTCATATTAAGGTTGAAGAATTTGATGACTACTATTTAATAAAAGGAGAACAATTTTACATTAAATTTGGTAAAAACACGGGAGCAATAGAACATTACTCTTTTAGGAATATGGATCTAATTATTGAACCTTTAATTCCAAATTTTTGGCGTGCTTTAACAGATAATGATGATGACATAGTTGATTTTAGCGATAGCCCACTCCCGAGTGTTGATAAATCTTGGAGAAACGCAGGAAAGTCAAGAAAAATAATAGAAATTGAATATAAAAATGTTAATCCTCAAGTCTTTCAAATAATGGTAAAATTTAATATAGAAAATTCAAAAAATCCCCTTGAAACCATATATTATATTTATGGGAATGGAGGTGTAATTATAAAAAATAATTTTACTCCAAATAGAGATATGATTCGTTTTGGAATGCAGACATCTATTCCAAAAGAATTAAACAAAATGACTTGGTTTGGGAGAGGTCCTCATGAGACGATGTTAGATAGAAAAACTGGAGCTGCCATTGGGATATATTCTGGATTAGTAGAAGAGTTAATTACACCATATATTAAGCCACAAGAAAATGGGAATAGAACCGATGTACGTTGGGTTGCTTTAACCAATAAAGAAGGAAATGGGTTATTAGTATCAGATGTAGGTGGAACTTATCTTAATGTAAGTGCTTGGCCCTATACTATGGAAGATTTAGAAACTACAACACATGATTATGAATTACCTCGTCGTGATTTCAATACTTTTAATATTGATTATAAACAACAAGGAGTGGGAGGAGATTTTCCTGCAGTTGCTGCGCTTCATAATAAATATAGATTAAAAGGAAATACTGATTACAGTTATACTTTTTTTCTTAGAGGTTATACTAATGATATGGGAGAACTTAGTCTAATTGCTCAAAAAAAACCTCCAATTATTTGACTTTAATATAACAATGTTATTAAATTAAAATAAACTTAGATTAATATTTAATAAGTAATTTATAGTCTATTGTGATTAAATGGCTCGTCCTTTATGGTTTGTAAAATTACTTAAAAAAACATTTCCAAATGTTAAATTGATTGCCAAATTGACAAATTTACCTGTCTTAGGCACCCTTTTTGATCATTTGCTTTTTAAGGGGGATGATATTATATACCTTCCTCAAGATAAAGTCATAGATATAAACAAACCAATGGGAGAATATCAAGAATATGTTTTACCATCCCAGGTATTGGAATATTTTATAAATAAAGCAAAAAACCACTGGATTATGAATTTTTGCATATGTAGATCGAGTATGAATTGTCAAGACTATCCGATTGATTTAGGATGTCTTTTTCTTGGAGATGCTGTTTTGGATATTAATTCACAACTAGGGAAATTAGTAAGTAAAAAAGAAGCATTAGAGCATCTAAAGAAATGCAGAGAAGCTGGTTTAATACAAATGATTGGTAGAAATAAATTAGATGCGCAATGGTTAGGTGTTAAAGAAGGAGAAAAACTTTTGAGTATATGTAATTGCGATCCATGTTGTTGTCTTTGGCGTGTATCTTCCATTATATCTCCTAAGATTGGCTCTAAAATAAAAAAAATGCGAGGAGTAAAAATTCAAATTTCTGATAAATGTATTGGATGCAGAACATGTACTAAAGGAATATGTTTCGTTAATGCTATAAAAATAATAGATAATCACGCTGTTATCAATAATGATTGTAGAGGATGTGGTCGCTGCGTTGAGGTTTGCCCTCAAAAAGCAATAGATATAATAATAACTGATTTCAATTATGTGAAAAAATCAATAGAAGAAATAGATAATATTATTGATATTGCCTAGATTTAAGATTTTTGCTCCCAAAATTTATTACCATGTTTAATATTTCTAATTCTTGTTCTTTCTTTAAGTGCAGACACTGCTTGAACTGCTTCTTTGATTGAATGAAAAACAGGTATATTTGCTAGTTCTAATGAGTCAATTATTAAAGAATATTTAGGAATATAAGGAATAAAACAAACTAATGGTTTTTTTTTTGTTAATACAACATTAGCAATTCTTCTTCCTATTTGAAAAGAAATATTTGGTGGGTATGGAAGTATTAATAAAATAATACATTCAATTCTTTCAATATCAGATAAAAATCTAACAACATTTTCAATATCAGTATCTAAAACTGACCCTGTTAAATCAATTGGATTATTAAATGAAGCAATTTCCCTAGCAACAGGGCTAGTTAAGGATTTTAATTCTTCTTTCTCCTTTTCAGTTAATTGTAAAGCATTCAAACCATATTTTCTTAACATATCACTTGCTATAACAGCGTGTCCTCCAGATCCAGAAACTATTACAACATTTCCAAATGTCACTACATTTTTACCAAACGGATTTCTGCGTTGTGACAATACATCGTAAACTTTGAGACATGTTAATAATTCTCTCTCAGAATGAGGCTGAATAACATAATTTTGTCTCAAGGCATTATAAATGACATTATAATTACCAGCTAGACTTGCTGTATGAGATTTAGTCGCAATTTTTCCTTCCTTTGTCTTTCCTCCGTAAAATACTATAACAGTATCTTCTGATTCTTTTGCAAATTGTGCAAATTTTTTTGCTTTACCCTCTTTAAAACCTTCTAAATAAAATGCAATGTTAGAAGTTTCTTTATCTACTTTGCTAAAGTATTCTAATAACATCGATTCATCTACGACTGCACGATTACCTATAGAAACTGCAGTAGAGACACCTATGTTTCTTTCCGCAAATTTCACAAAGAATTGATCAACTAAAAATCCTCCACTTTGACTTATTAGAGCTACAGAACCTTTTGGTGGTCTTGTGATACGCTCTGTAGGTAGAAATATTGTATCAACAATAGGAGGTGCGTATACACCAAGGCAATTAGGACCTAATACAGCAATATCATTATCAAACGCTATTTTTTCTAATTTTTTTTGACGCGATATGCCTTCACCACCTACTTCTGCAAATCCCCCTCCAATTATTACACTTGCTGGGATACCTAAATCAGCACACTCTTGGATGTATCCTAATGTATCATCTGGACCTACAGCAATAACTAAAAGATCAGGAATCTCTGGAAGTTTGTCTAATCGCTCATATAGATCTACTCCCTCCACTTCACCTCCATTAGGATAGATTCCATACACTTTAACATTCATTTCAAATTCATTTTTTAGTAAAACTATTCTTCCAGGGCTTAAGGGATTCTTTTTACTAATACCAACAACACATATCGATTTTGGCTTAAAAAGCTTTTCTAAATCCATTTTAGGCAAAATATTATGAAAGTTTGTATTAAAGTATCTTCTTTAAAGAATTAAATAATATTTACTTTACTTTAAGGTTCTTCTAAATAAAATCTTTATTAGGAAAGAAAGAGAAATATAATCATTTCAAGAAATTTTAAAATTTTAATATGAATGAGAAAAAAAAATGAATGAAAAAAAAATAAAAGATGAGAGTTATTCAATTAAAAAAGCTGCTAGTTATGCTACTGCACAAATTGCTGATCAAGCTGCCTATCAAACCTTTACATTTCTAGTTTTTACATTTTATTTCGCAGTGGTCCAAATCAATATTACACTTATTACTATTGGATTTATAATATGGGCAGTTTGGAACGCCTTCAATGATCCTATGTTAGGTTATTTATCAGATAGAACTCATACTAGGTTTGGTCGTCGTATGCCCTATATTATGATTGCTATAATACCTTTAGGAGTTGTTTTATTTTTGTTATTCACGCCTCCATTACCAATTGGTATAGAAAATCAATTCGGAAATTTCTTTTATTTCATGCTTATAATAATACTCTTTGAACTTTTCTATAGTATGTTTAGCCTTAATGCTACTTCTTTATTTCCTGAAACCTTTATTACTGAAGATGAAAGAACAAAAGCTAACAACGTTAGACAGGTTTTCCTTATTTTCGGCTTAATAGTGGCATTCATCTTACCCAGTTTATTTATAGCTAATTATGCTCCTATTGTTCCAGAAGAGAAGCTTATAGCTTTAGGTGAATATCAAATTTTTGGAATCGTCCTAGCTATAATAATCATCATTATTGGAGGAATTTTTATCAAATTTACACCAAAAGAAAAAGCTGAATTCAAAGATGATTATAAGAAAGCACCGAGTTTTTTTAATTCTATTAAGCTGTGTATGAAAAGTAAATCTTTTAGATGGTTTATTCCAGCGGAGATTGCTAATTGGTTTGTGTATGGAATACTTCCAACATTAGTACCACTTTATGCAAAAGCAGTTTTAGGAATTGAGGATGCTTTTATGATATCAATTTTAATGGGATGCATGTTTCTGTCATCTGCTATTTTCATCACATTTGTTTGGAAACCAGTGGTACGAAAAATAGGTAATAGAAAAAGTTGGTTGGTTTCAATGACAATATGGATCTTAACACTTTTGCCATTGATGTTTCTTGGTCCAAATATGGAAATAATCGCAATGATAGTATTCTTCTTTATTGGGCTTGGAATGTCAGGATCTTGGTACATAATAGATTTAGTTATGGCAGATTTTATTGATGAAGATGAAGTTACTACAGGTATTCGTAGAGAGGCAGGATATTATGGTGTTAATTCATTCTTTCTTAGATTAGGCATCATCATTGTGTTTTTAAGTATTGGTCCAGTCTTTATCATCGCTGATTGGGAAGTTTTCGGTACAATAACTCTTGAAGTACAACTGGGACTTCGAATTTTGATGTTTGCCTATCCCGCAGTCGCAATAGGAATCGCGATTTTATCAATTTATAAATATCCTTTACATGGTGAAAAATTGAAACAAGTTAAAGAAGAAGTTCAAAAACTTCACGAACTAAAAAAATCTAATATTTAAAATATTTATTCTTTTTTTATTTTTTTCAAGTCTATTATACCTTGACGAATTCTTTTAAGAATTTCTTCAATTTCTTCTTTCTTTACAATCAAGGGTGGCATAATAATATGAGTATCTTTTTTGTTACCACAGTAATTGAGTAAAACACCTTCTTTAATTATGGAAAGCATCCCTAACTGGCTATTCTCTTCATTGTGAAATTCTAAACCCCACATTAGTCCTCTACCTCTTGCCTCTTTAATAAGATCTGAATGATCTTCTACAATCTCCTCTAATCCTTTGCCAAATAATTTACCCATTTCTTTAACATGATTAAGAAATTTTGGGTTAGATTGTATTTCTAACATCTCGAAAGCGATGGCACATCCAAGATCTGAACCTCCAGTTGTAGAAACATGGATAAATGGATCATCTTTAAAAACAGCTTTTTCTATAAATGGTTTATAGCTACAAGTTGATAGAGGATAAACACCAGAGCTCATTCCTTTTCCACAAACTATAAAATCTGGCACTACTTTTTCATTAGAATATAATCCTCCATAAATTGCCCAGAAAACACCTGTTCGTCCCAATCCTGCTTGAACTTCGTCATTTATCAACATTACACCGTGATCATCACAAATTTCTCGAACTTCTGGATAATAACCTTCTGGAGCAATCAATACACCACCACTTGCAGGAATTGTTTCTAAGATCACACATGCAATATCATCCGTTACTGCTTTTCGCATAGCATCTACATCCCCATAAGGAATTTGTTTAAATTCAGGAAAATTCCAAAGAAAAGGATCTTTAAAATTGGGATCCCCTGTTAATAACGCAAAGCCTGTGTGACCATGATATCCTCCAATAGCTGATATGCACCCCTTTCTTTTAGTATAAGCTCTTGAAAATTTAATAGCTGTATCAATTGATTCACCACCACCTACACCAAAAGTTGTTTTACTAATATCTCCAGGCATCAATTCTGCTAGCTTTTTTCCTAACAAAGCTCTCCATTCTGACAAAATAAGATGGTCACCTAAGTCTAATCCTCCATCTAAAGCATCTTTAAGTCTTTGGATGATCCTTGGATTTCTGTGTCCTAGATTAAATACACCCCCAGAAGAACGACAATTATATAGTTCTAATGGTGGTGTTCCTGGGTTTAAACCCTCTAATGTTATCATACGGATCCCATCTCTTTCCCCAGGAATGATTCCTAATCCAAATCCTTTAAACATCCGAACTTTGGGACCATTTACATGTTTTGAATATAATTTAAGTAGTTCCTTTTGAGACAAAGTTCCAACATATTTTTGCTTAGGATTCTCATTCATAATGTTAAATAAAAGTTCTTTAATATTTTAAAATTTTGATAGAAAATAACTTAATTGAAATTAGTAATAGATAAAAAATTCAAATTAAATTAGAAAATCACTAGAAAAGAAAAAAGAGAAATTAAAAAAATCAATTAGAATTCATAGCCACACTTTTTACAAACATGCTTTTTAGCATACATAGGGATGTGTCCAACATATGAGAGCACTTTGGTCTTATCCTCCGTGACCTTGATATTTGACCCTACAGCGCCGCACATTGGGCATGTAATTCGCTCATCACTTGCAAAACCTCCCGTACCTATTTCTGGAGGTTTTAGTTCATCGAGTTCAGATTCAACTTCAGAAAGGTGTGCTGTTGTAGATTCTAGTACTTTTTCTTTTTCAGCTATTTGGTCTGTTAATTCTTGTACTTGAGTATCTCTTTGTAGAAGATTATTATTCAATTCACTTAATTGAGAGTTTAACTGAGTAATTTCACCTTGAAGGGATGAGACTTTTGAAGTTAATTCTTCAACTTTAGAAGATAAATTGCTTATCTCTTCTTCTTTTGCTGATATTGTACTATGAGCATCATTCAATTCTGATTCTAAGGTTGAAGAATTTTCTTTAAAAGGTTCTAAATTCGTTATGTTTTCTTCTAATTCAGAGATTTTTGCATCTTTTAAATCTAGGCTATTTTCAAGATCATTGGTTTTAGTCTTAAACTCTGCTAATTCTGTTTTAAGGTCATTATTTTCAGTATTTAAATTTTTAATTACTTCTTGATCATCTGCTTTTGTCTTTTCAAGTTCACTTTCAGTTTGATCAAGTTTAGTTTGAGTTTCATCAAGTTTGCTCATTGAATCAGCAAGTTCATTTTTAGTATCACTTAATTGTTTTTCTAAGTCATTAACTTTAGCTCTAAGATCAAGCAAGAATTTCCCTTCAACCGCCTGTTTCTTATCGGGTTTTTCTTCTGCTTTTGCCCAGTCGATACTAATTATTATTCACCTTATTCAAATATTATTATAATTTTGAATTGATTTTATGAATTTAATTTTTTAATAATATATAAATCATAGTGTATTAAGTTATTAATTATTTTTACTTTTAGAATTCAAAGTACCAAATTGAATATTATGATTTAATTATTTTCAAAATTATAATATAATATAAAGAAATCATAATTAAAATTTGATTAATTTAATGGAAAGTACAGAAGATTCACAGAGTGGAGTTGAATATATATCTACTTCAGGAGTATATAAAACACCATTTACTTTAATTATCCTTTTGCAGTTGTTTGTAGGTTGTATAATTTTGATCCTAATTAATCTGTGGTTTTACAATGATCTCTATTTTCTTTTGACTAAAAAGACATTTTTACCATTTATTTTAATTGGTGAGTGGTGGGAATGGTTGTTGCTTCCATTAAATATATATGGTAATTTGCTTTTATTTGCGTTCTCGATTATCGTATTTTCAACTGTAATTTTTAAGATATTAAACAGATTATATCCTCCAAAAGAAGGGGTATTTAAGAGGGGGAGTAAAGAATGGAAATACACTCATCGAAGATTTTGGACAGCCTATTTTCCGATTTGGTTAGCAAGAGCTTTACCATTACCTTGGTCAGATATTTTTGTCTATCGTTTTCTCGGTGTACATATAGGGAGAAATGTTGTTGCTTATGAAGGATATATAGATCCAGAGTTAGTAGAGATTGGAGATTATACTATGACATCCCTTAATATTTGCATATTTTCACATTTAATATATCAAGATAAAATTTTAATTAAAAAGGTTAAGATAGGGAAGGCTTGTATTGTAGGCCCCCAAACCATCATTAACCCGGGAACCACACTTCAAGATGGAGCTATTTTAGGGGTTAATAGTTATACTGCATTAGATCAAGTATTAGAAGGAGATTTAATCCATGTAGGAACACCCGCAAGTATGATACTTCAAATTCAATCTATAGAAGAATCCCAAGAAAAAGCAATACGAGTAAAAGGGAAATCATTAGATGAGATCAATAACAGTGAAAAAAGTGAAAAGGGAGGGATTAATTAGGAGATGTTTCAACCTGCAAGTTTAAAAGGAGATTCTCCAACTCCTATAGATGAAAGATTAAGGAATAATTTTCTTATATTATATTTGATTGTTATTATATTAAGTTTCATTCCATGTATAATATTTGAGTATATGTATTTTGTGTTTTTCTGGAAAGAAGGATTTTATCTAATATTTTTCTTTCTAATACCATTGAATATTTTATTATTAATTTATATACTTCAATTTAGTGCCATATTAGTCTCAGTTTTATTTTTGAATTTAATAAAACTAGTTTTTCATCCAAAAGAAGGAATTTTTGATAGAGATATAAAAGATAAGAATTATTTTTATTGGAATTTAAGAAATATGATTAAAAAATGGCCGCTTTTTATTAGTGCATCAAATCCATTTCCTTGGTTTAAAAATCGTTTTACACTCCGATTTTTTGGCGTAAAAATTGGAAAAAACGGGATATGTGATAATAGTTGGATCTCTTCTGAATATGTATATATTGGTAATAATGTAATCATAGGAATGAATAGCACTTTATTGAGTTTTGGAATTGAACAGAATAAATTTATTTTAAAGAAAATAATTATAGAAGATGATGTTTTGATTGGAGCTAAATGTGTATTGCTCCCAGGAACTCATATTAAACGAAATACAAAATTATCTGCTTATTCATATACAAAATTTAACGATGTATTAGAAGAAGATTCTATATATATTGGACATCCAGCAAAAATAAAAAAAAGTTAAATGAATATGATATCTGAAAAAAGTGTTAAAATAAATTCAGAAGAAAAAATTAATTCAAAAAAGAGAATTGTAGTAATATCGGATACTCATATCACTAGGGCTAGAGGCCCTTTTAACCTTCATGCATATAATTTGGGTATACAACAAATAAATAAAATCAAAAATGTTGATCTTTATTTACATCTTGGAGATATCACACACACAGGCACTCTTCTAGAATATGAATATGCTATGGAGCAATTCAAGAAATTCAAACCCATATCCAAATGTCCTCTAATGATCCTTATTGGAAATCACGATGCAATGAATGTTGGTTACTTACTTTTTGAAGAAATGATAGGAAGAAGACATTATGAGTATGAGGATGATGAGATATATGTAACTGGAATAGATAGCACCAAACCAGACTTAGCTGGTGGTATAATTCATCATAATGTAATAGAAGCTTTGAGAAAGAGATTGGAAAAACAAGAAAGAGAAAATAAATTCAAGATAGTATGTTTTCATCATCAATTAATCCCAATCCCGAATACAGGAAAGGAAAGATCGGCGATTGATGATTCAGGAGATATGCTTAAAATGTTATTAGAATCAAAAGCAGATTTAATTTTGAATGGACATAGACATACATCAAATTTATATACTGTTAGTAGTAGTGAAAAAGACTTATATATTTTTAACGCGGGAACATTTTGCTGTAATAAGACTAGATATCGAGAGTTATTCACCTATTCAATTATCGACATCAAGGAAAATAATATTAATTTTAAGATAATTCCCATCTTTGATTCAAATTCAAAGCGTGAGATTCAACGTCAAGTGAATTATTATCTTCCATTAGAAATAAAACAAAATCAGAATCCGATATGTAAGTTTATACAATTATCACATTCGTTAATTACTGAACAATCAGAAAATGTGAATACTAATTTTGATCGTGCTATAGAGAAAATAAACAGTATCAAAGATGTAGATTTAGTTGTACATACCGGAAATGTCACACGAAATAGCTATAAAGAAGAATTTAAAATAGCAAAAAACAAAATAAACAAATTAAAGTATCCATATTTAATTGTACCTGGATATACAGATTCAAGACCACCTGCTTGGGAATACTGGAAACAATGTTTTGGTGAATTTGATCCTTTATATGAAGATGAAAAATTGTATTTTCAAGGATTAAATTCTACGACTCGAGATTCTACCGATGGATTTATTGGCCGAAAAAGAATGAATAAATTTATAGATAAAGTATTATCACTTAGTCATCAAAAAATATTTGGAGTATGTTGTTTTCATAGTCTAATCCCTACTCCTTTAAGTATTTGGAGAACTGAATTAAATGACTCAGGGGATGTCCTTTCTCAATTTGCTCGTTCACAAATTGATCTTTGTTTAAATAGTTCACCAAGTATTTCATTCAATGTAAAAATAGATTATACAGTTTTTTCCAATGGTGGCAATTTAAACCCAGAAAGATTTGATGAAACCTTCATTGAAATTGATATTTATAAAAAAGGTAATGTTGTAGTTAAAGAACATAACTTGAAAACTGGTCTTGTAAAAACTGTAGGGAATTATAATATTACAATCTTTATTTGAATATAATTAAAAAAAATTATAAAACAACTCTAAGTCTAATATTTTCTTAATAAGAAATAAACTTAAATGTAATATTTTGTTTAAAAAAATAAAGTAAATGCTTTAAATGAATAATAGGGAAAAGATCTCTGATATTTTAAAGGGATTTCTATGGCTAAAGTGAAATTGAATTTATTAAATATTTTCCAACTTAGAATTAATAAAAAATGCATAGAATATGAGGGAAAAAATGTTGGAGATATAATATCTCAATTTCTACGTGAAAATGGAGATAAACTCGATGCTGAATTATTGAATAAAAATAAAAAGCAATTTAATTCTCAAGTGTTAATTTTATTAAATGGCCGAAATATAAAATATCTTAAAAGCTATAAAACAAGCCTTAATGATGGAGATGAGCTTTATATATCTTATGCTCTCGCTGGAGGTTAAAAATATAATGATTTTAAACGTTAATCTTAAATATTAATGTCATCATTATTTTTTACGAAAAACGATTATTTATTAATAGTTCTTAATATTGAATAATTTAGAAGACGGTTCATTAAGCCTATTTAAAATATAGATTTGGTGATTTTTATTAGTAAGAAAATTGGTGTAATGGGTCTTGATAATGCAGGTAAAACCAGTATCATAACAGCAATAACTAAGCGCTTCGGTTTTGAGGAACAGATCAGTAGATTAACACAAACGCGGGGAATTGCCCGTGATTCATTCAAATTTCTTGGAATTGAGTTTACTCGATTAGATTTTGGAGGACAAAAAATTTATAGAGAAAATTATCTAGCACATCCTGAAAAATATCTAATGGGAACAGATTTATTGTTCTATGTTATAGATGCTCAGGACTTTAATCGATATATTGAATCAATAGACTATTTGGAGGAAATTCTACTTTTTTTCAAAGAAGAACAAGAATATGTGCCAATATGTATTCTTTTCCATAAATTTGATCCTCAACTTGTCAATGATAAGGATATCAATAAAAGAATTCTTACTTTAAAGCAAGCTTTAACACGATACTCTAATGCTTTTGATATATTTTTTTTTGAGACAACAATTTATGATATAAAATCGATAATGGATGCTTTTTCAAGCGGTTTATCGATGTTATTTGAAAAGATGGAGATGGTATCGCAATTATTTTCTGAAATAAGCAAGAATTACAATTCAATATTAATTGCTTTATTTGACGCAAAAGGTATAACTTTGGGGGAATATTATAGACCACATCTCCATTTAAATGAGAAATTAAAAATATATGAAAAATATATTGAATTGCAAAAACGTATAGTTTCAGAGAATAGCACTTTACTCGAATTTTCAGATAGATTTGAAAATGGAGAAAGATTTTCTGGTTTAATTGAAGTTCTCCAATTTGGAAACCTAGATTTTTATTTGTTATTTATTGTTGAAGAGGATGAAACTGATTTAGAAAAGACCATAAATCTTTTAGATAAAATTGAAGCTGCAAAACCTCAAATGGAAAATTTAATTTTACAGATTATCCAATAAAGTTTTTATTACAAGCGCAGCTGGAGGGATTCGAACCCCCGAGCGCTTATGCGCACCGGCTTTCTTGATAATCTTAATCAATTCTCGAGGCCGGCGTCTTACCAACTAGGCTACAGCTGCTCTATAAGTGATTATCTATAAATTGTGAAAAAGTTCTTCAATAAACCTTAGAACCTTATATATATAAAATCGTTTCTTCTTTTAAAATTAGGGAGATTTATTTTTATGCAGGCACATAAATTTTTAATTTTAAGGTTGGATCTAACAATTTTATTAATCCTTCTTCCTCATATTGCTTTAATAATAATTTTATAGTAGAAACTCTGATATCATGTTTTAACGCAATATCAGTTGCTAAAATTGTTTTTCTTTTCAAGATTGATTCTTTTATTTCTTGCTCAAGATTTTTTGGAATAAATGCATCTCTCTCAACAATATTAATTTGTTTTGTTCTTCCATACTTTCTTCTGAGATTTAACGTAGCTTTTCTTATTATTTGTTTTTCTTCCTTTTCCGACACTTAAAATCACGAAATGTTAATTAAAATATAGAAAATATAAACTAATTGTAATTATAAATATTTAAAATTTAATAAAATTTTTGATTTATTATTGAAAATTTAATTTAACTTTTCATAATTGACTATCTGATTAAATTATTTAAGATTTGTAGGATTTGAACGAAAGATATTATTTTAAAGTTAAAAGGAAGAGACCAGAAGAAATTTATGATAATGTTTCAGATTATTTTAAAGGAGAAATCTTAAAACAGTATGCAAGCTCTAAGAGTATGAAGAAAATTCAAGAAAAAATAACTTTTAGAGTTTTGGAATTATTAAATCTTAAAAAAAAGAATGCGTTAATTTTAGATGCAGGGAGTGGTCCAGGATTTGCCGCAATGTTATTAAGAGAGATGGGATATAAGACTGTAGCTCTTGATATTATATCTGAATTCTTAAGTTTCTATAATATAAAAGATTTAAATCCTATTGTTGCTGATATGTGTTTTCCTCCTTTTAAGTCAAACTCCTTTGATGCAATTATTTCAATTTCAGCATTACAATGGATATATAGAGAACTAAATAATAAAAAAATGCATTTCTTGTTAAATAGTTTATCTAAGTCTTTTTTTAAGATTTTAAAACCTGATTCCAGAGTAGTGATTCAATTTTATCCCAAAAATAACGATATTATGGAAAAGATTGGTAGAATAATAGCGAGTAATACAGATTTTGAGGGAAACTTCATAATAGATAACCCTAATAGCCAAAAAAAAAGAAGAATTTATCTTTTATTAAGTAAAGATGAATAAAAAAGTAATTTGATTTCTATATTTTTTATAATTTGATTTTTTTATTTAACAAAAGATTTTATCTATATGCATAACATTTTATTTGAATTCTCCCATATTATTTTTAAAAATTTATTTATAAATTTTTCAAATAAATAAGATGATTTTATGATAGTTAAAAAGAAGTCTAGTTTTCAATTAAAAGCAATTATATTACTTTCGGTAGTGATGTTAACAAGCTTTTTAACAATTGATTCAGCGATTCTTTCTAATTTTACAGCTGATAAAGAGGATAAAAATAATGAAGATATGATGAATGATGATTTTGATGATATTAAGTTTCTTGAAAGTCCTAAATTAAGTATATTTGGTAATGCTCCATGGTGGGATTCTTCCTATGAATATAGAATGTTAATAAATGTGACAAATCCATATTTTCATAATATTAAGAATTTTGGCGTGAATGTGACTTTTAATTATGCAAGTTTGGTGTCAGCAGGTAAAATGCAATCTGATTTAGATGATATTAGAATCGTCGAGATGATAGGGGGAATTGGGGTTTTACGTAATTATTATGTTGTAAAAGATTATCCTACTACAAATTATGTTACAGTATTCTTTGATACTAATGTAACTGCTGACAAAACGGAAACTGATACTTATTTATATTTTGGGAATCCAACAATTTCGAATAGTGAGTCTGATCAACCATCTGAAACTTTTGGTTGGATAAAAAATGGTGATTTTGAGTTAGACATTGATTTAACTGATAAATTTGAACCATTTGGATGGTATTTTTCACATAATCCTGTTGAATATATAATGGCCGATCCAAATCCTACTCCAAACCCTTACAACAGTTCTGTTACTAGTTATCAGTATTTCGTCAATAAGTTAGAAGATAATTTAAATGGTGGTCACAGAGTCGCTAGTGGTACATATTCTTATAAATTTGGTGCCGAAGATCACACTCTACCAGATTCTCTTGTAAATGATTATGCGGGGACATTATTTTCTTATCCATTTAAAGTTCCAATTGTGGAGGGTAGTGATATTTCATTAATCGTATATCGTAATATTCGAACACACAGATTTGAAAGACCGAAAAATATGGGTACTATAAATAAAGATGGATATTTTATTCGAGTTCTAAATGGTTCAGATACTTTATATGATACTAACCCTGATAACCATGATGATAATGATATAATTCAGACTGGTTATGATAATTATTTAGAAGCTTATGATGGATATTGCTATTATAATAATCCGGCTAAAAAATGGGATGTTGAGACACAATTGATCGATTATCCTGGGCATACAGAACCAGGAGGTGTAGTAGATACTTACTCAGATGAATTAGGAGGAGGTATTGACGGAGACTTGACTGGTTATCTTAATTTCGATATATCTACTTATGAAGGAAAAGAAATCTTTTTTGAACTTGGAGTATGGGGTGATGAGTCAAATACACTCAAAAAAGAGAAGTCAGCATTTTTCCAAGTGGACGATCTTAGATTTAATTATTCATTATCAACTTCGATTAATGAAATACAAGCCAGAAAATCAGATGTTACTGTAGACACAAGAGATGTTGACGGTAATATCGTCCCTAATGTACATATTATAATAATTGATGAAAGCTCAAGCACCATTGTTGCTTCGGGATTCACTTCAACCTTTAATGGATCTATTAGTTTTTATCAATTACTTAATGGAGAATATAACTTTACTGCGAATTATACTTTAGGTATTGAAGAAAGAGTTGTGGGACACCAAATGGTGGAATTAAATGGAACAAGCTATACAATTACATTAAATCTAAATCTTTGGACAATTGATTTTGAAGTTGTGGATTGGGATGGAATACGACTGAATTTAGGATCTATTGAAATTTATGAAGATTTGGCAGGGATTTTATTGGATACATTAACTTTGGATCAAAATGGAAAGGCAACTTTTTGTTGGCTAAATAAAACTTATTACTATTTTAAAATTTATTATGAAAATGAAGATTATACAGGTGAACGATTTCTTTTAAACGAATCTTATGTTTCCAGAAATTTATATGAAAAGGATGGAGAAAAATTTAGAGATCATACAATATGGGTAAATAATACTAACACTCTATCCCCTGGAGCCAATAGCTATTCAGTCAGTGAACTATTTTATGCCAATGGATCAAGAACCGAAATTGGAAATAGGAGAATAATTAAAGTTAATATTTCCTTAACTAATATGGTTAACCAACTTACGGATATTTCGATATATTATATTGATAAAGATAATTCAATAGGTATTGGTAATGAAAATTTAATATATTTTGAAGATGATTATACTCCTGGTGAAGATAGTGATTTTATTGAATTAGATATTCCTAGTATAGAAAATGCTAAGTTAGAAAGCGAAAGTTATGAGGTTTATGGTTTACTACTTGAAATTAATGGAATTAATTTTACTCTATGTAATGGTATCATTGAAGTAAGTACTATTGAAACATGTAACATCTTCAATCGAACTAATTTAGCGAGATTAAATATACGAATAATAAAGGACGAAAGTGGTGTAAAAGTACCTTATCCCGCTCTAATAAAAGTGTTAGATAACAAAACCCAGCAACCAATTGTTAATCTAACTTCACGTTTAGATAGAAATGGATATGCTTATACAACAAAAACTGATTTGCCATTTTGGTTTTTAAAAGATAAAACATATAATATTTCATTGAATTCACTCAATGTCACTAATATTGAATTCAATGTAACTTATATAAGTCCTTATCAATGGCATCCCACAGATAGTGATGGTGTTACATGGTACAACTATACTTTATATGGAGACTCTTCAATTGAATTTAATCTCATTTTCAAAATGTTCATACCTAATATTACAAATTACGTGACTTCATTCTTTAATGCTTCTGGGACAACAGAGGTTCAATGGGGACAGGATATGAGATTTTCAGTATCTTTTTATCTCACTGATGATAATGGACAAACTTGGAATCCTATAACAAATCCAAGTGCAAGTTGTATGATATACATTAGAGAAGCTGGGGATGATTTGATTCAATATACACAATCATTAACAAATGTAGGAGGGGGAAATTTTACTATAATAGTTAATTCAAATATATTTTCCGCGGGAAGTGATGCTAAATATTATACAGTTAGGATAAAAGGATTATATCCTGGATATCCTGAACCAAATCCTCAAAACTTTATAGTAAAAATAAAAGCAATACCAACTATAATCAGCGCACACGAGTATGATTCATATGTTTCAATACCATCTAAAACATATTCGGCCTATTTTGATGAACTCATAAATATAACTATTAAATATTCGATTGAGGAATCGGGAACTTCTCTAACTAATGCAATTCTAACTTATGAATGGATTGGGCTTTATCCCATTACGATTTACTCTGATCCTCAAAATAGTGATTATTTTACATTTACAATAAATACTGCTAATGCTCAGAGTACAGGATTAAAGATTATAAGTATTACTGCATCTCTTGAAAATTATAAAACCAAATCTGATTTTCTAGTTTATCTCAATATTTTCGAGAGAAGAGCAACACTAAATAATGAAACTGTAGATTTATTATATGTAAGTTCAACGATAAACGTTGAAGATCTAGAGTATTTTGATTTCACATATCGAGACTATTCCACTAATAATATTATTGGAGACTTGAATATAGCTACTTTTATTTGGGAGGAGTTATATGAAAATGGAACGAAAGTTGCTGGTAGTTTTGGTTCTGGAACATTAATTCAAAATCTAAATAACACTTACACGTTAGATTTTAAAACAGACCTAAAACAAGTTGGCTATTATTTCTTATATGTTTCTCTAAAGAAAGAGAATTATGTTCAAAAAAATGCTTTTATTAATCTAGTGATTCAGTTGAGAAGATTTATTCCTACTATTGAAACCTCTCCTTATCAGATTGGGAGTAACAATCAAATCCAAATAAACCAAGGAACTGATATTAATTTTGAAGTCAGGTTATGGGATGAAACTAGAGATGTTGAATTACAAAATGCATCAGTTAGCTTGAATTTTAGAGATTTAACTTATTCTTTTAATGAAACCATACCAGGTACTTACAAGATGACCTTGGAAACACATTATATCGACACTTTTATTTCAGCGAAATCATTTGTAGGCAAAATTTACATTACAGCTGCAAATTTTACTTCACAAGAATTTATTATTTATATTACAGTGAAAATGGAGGAAATATTTCCAGGGATGCCAACCTTCTATTTTATTTTAATAACAGCTTCGATTATTGGTGTTTTAGGAAGTGTCGTTGCATATAGAGTTATCCAACAAGCAAGAATACCAAAACATGTTAAGAAAGTAAGAAAAATCAAGAATTTAATAAAATCGAAAAAGAAAATAACTGAGATACCTTCTATCCCGACAAAAGAACAGATGATAGTAAAAATGTTTGGAAATGAATGGAAAGAAATTGGTTTATCGCTTGATGAAGTTTTAGGGATCCAAGATTTAAAGTCAAAGAAACCTCCAAAAAAAGAGAGAATATTAAAAGATACAACTGCTATAGATAGGATAATTGAAGAGAAAGTAAAGAAGGAGAAAATTAAAAAGAAGAAAATAAAGAAAGAGAGAGGATTAGAGGAGAAGGCAGCTGAGGAAGAAGTACCCGAAGAAAAAGTTTATGAAGAAGAACTACCTAAAGAAAAAGTTTATGAGGAGGAAGTAACTGAAGAGAAAGTTTATGAAGAAGAATTACCTGAAGAAAAAATTTATGAGGAGGAAGTAACTGAAGAGAAAGTTTATGAAGAAGAATTACCTGAAGAAGAAATCCATGAGGAGGAAGTAACTGAAGAGAAAGTTTATGAAGAAGAATTACCTGAAGAA
>JBHLLP010000024.1:39817-54645 GCA_048885525.1 Candidatus Hermodarchaeota archaeon
AAGAATTACCTGAAGAAGAAATCCATGAGGAGGAAGTAACTGAAGAGAAAGTTTATGAAGAAGAATTACCTGAAGAAGAAATCCATGAGGAGGAAGTAACCGAAGAGAAAGTTTATGAAGAAGAATTACCTGAAGAAAAAATTTATGAGGAGGAAGTAACTGAAGAGAAAGTTTATGAGGAGGAAGTAACTGAAGAGAAGGTTTATGAAGAAGAATTACCTGAAGAGGAAAAGAAAGAAAATAAACTAGAAAATGAGAGAGGTGAGGAAGAATAATGCCAATTGGATTAGTTATTATGAGATGGGATATTAAAGTAAGTACAGAAATCCTTGCTAAATACCCCGAAGAGCTTATTATTAGTGAGGAAACTTTAATGCAAATCTACGCAGCACATGAATATACTGGAGAACCTGGAATGATAAGTTTATTAGTTGGTCCATTGAACATCGCATCATATTATACAGGACGAGACAGACCACTTTATATCATTTTACTCCTAAACTTGGATGAAGATGCTGATATGTTTGAAGGTGGCCTTTCAGATATTTCTCGTGTTATCTTCCAAAACTTTGAAGATAATGCTTACTTAGATATGATACCATCTTTATTCCAACGTTTATCAACATACCCTCATTTGAATGAAGAACAAAGTTTAGCTATAACTTATGTGGATAATTTAAACCAGTTAATTATAAATAGACTTAGAGAAGAGGGAGTTATTACTAAATCTGAGTTAAAAATATGGCTAAAAGATCAATATAGAGAAGGATTTTTTGATATAGATGCAATTTTGATGGAATTAATTAAAAAGGAAATTGTAAAAGAAACATCAGTTAAAGGGATGCCTTCTGAATTAATATTTCTTATAAATGATCTTTTTATGATTAGAAGACCCCCCATTAAACTACTTAAAAATCCTTTAGAACGTGGACTTCCTGAGACATTTGTAGAAGAATATAATGTTGCGGTTAAGAAATTTTTTCAAACTTATCGCCCAACGGATGAGGATAATCTCAAAATTATAAATGAAATTATCGTTGATCCTCAAGTTTATGAAATATTAAAACTTTTGAGAATTTCAATAGTTACTAAAAATGTTCTAGAAAAACTCAGGAAAAAAGGCGTTGATGATATAGATGGAGGATTAAGAAAACTTTGGGATAATAAAATGATTCATGTATTTCAAGATACTAAAGGAACTGAGTATTATGCATTATTAACTGACTTTCATAATTCGTTAATATATCCTAAATATATACTGAATACTATAATTTATCAATATGGT
Source organism: Candidatus Hermodarchaeota archaeon (assembly GCA_048885525.1). GTDB lineage: Archaea > Asgardarchaeota > Lokiarchaeia > Sigyniarchaeales > SOKP01 > Loki-b32. Next base: position 41,103 of record JBHLLP010000024.1, read on the forward strand.
GTAAAATCAAAATCGAATAGTGTTTTAATAGAATATCTTAAAGTTCTTGACGATAATTATCGACATGTCAAACTTAAAACTGATATTGAGGAATTAGAATAAAACTCAATTTTTTTTTTAATTTAAATTAGCAATGGTTATAATATTTTATTGATGAGTTAAATAACTCTTTAATTTCTTAGCTTTTTCATAAAATTCCTTGTAAAGAGAATCATCTCCTAGATCAAGGCATAAATCTGAAATTTTTTCAAAATATTCAGCTGTTTGGGCAATATCTCCGTTTTCTAAACTAATTTTCGCCTGGATAATTAATTGATCTCTTTCAAAAAGAGGTTTTAATAAAGGAGAAGCATCAGTACTTATTCCTAATATATCTGCAATTATTTGTATCATCTTATCCCGATTATTAGGATCAATTGCAACCATTGAATAAGTTTTCAATCCTAATATTTCCTCTATCTTTTTAACATTTAACGCATTTGGCAAATCTTGTTTGTTTCCAATTATGGCTGTATGAGCAAACGGTGCATGCTCCTTTATTAATTCAATAAAAAACTTACTTTTTTCCACATTTTCTAATGTAGAGTCTGTAATGATGAGAACCGCATCACTTCCGATAATAAAATCATTCCATAGATAGCTGAATTGTTCTTGTCCAGCAAAATCCCATAGATGAAAATATAATTTCCCAATTTTAACGGTAGATATTTTTCCTGTTATAGTAGGAATATGAACTGATGGAATCTCGGTAGCACAAATTAATTTTGTGGTAGTAGTTTTACCGACTCCAGAAAATCCCACAAGAGAAATCTTTGTTTTCAGATTTCTATGAATGGAATCTATTAAAGGATCAAGTAACTCCATTAGAGATGGATCGATACTATCGATATTATCACCAAAGGTTTCTATAAATTCTTTTTTCATTAGTTTCAATTGAGCTTTGGTATGGGAAAGATCATCATTTATATCGATAACAAATACAAATGTTATTCCTGTTTCGTCATCACTTGTAAAAACAATTCTATATTTAATATAGTCATAGCTTTCAAGTTCAATTCCAATACCTTCGGTGATTTCCCTATAAAATTGATTGAAAGCTTCCAAAGATAATGCTTTACCAAAATTTTTATTATATAGGACCTTTTCATCCTTTACAATATACACTTGTCTTAACATAATATCTATTCTAAATCTTATACAAGTTAATCAATAAAGGAGTATTTTATTATTTTTCTATGAATCTTCAATCTAAATTAGAATATTTAAATTTTTAGAATTTTAAAATTATGAGAGATATTGGAAAGAACTACTTTTTTGGTTTAAATTTGAAAGTAATGAATTAGATTTATGCTCAGTAATGTAATGTGTATTTTTTTAAACATCTTAAATAAGTATTGAGCATGAATCGAATTTATTCATCTTCTCTTATCTTGAGAATAGCTTATTAATAAATAAGATCAAAATTCAAGATAGAAAGAAATACTTTATTTTTCAAAGGTTTGGAATATACTTTAACGTTTAAATTAATTTTTAATTAATAACACTGTAAAAACTATTCTGATGAAAAGTTAAATATTAATGTCGACATTAATAAAGATAAGTATTCTTTTTTTTGAAAATTATTGACATTATAGAAAAAAAGGTATAGGAAACATGAAGAGAAAAACAATTCAAAGTCTTAATTTTACTATCATTCTCATTTTAATTCTAATTATATCAATATTTTTAACACTATATTTGATTAATCCTATTTATGAGGGACTGTGGTTATCATCAGAATTCTTTAGAATTTTCTTTTGGGTTATTATAGGTATAATAATTGCAGTTATCTCTAGCCTTATAATATACTATTTAAACCAACGACAAAAAACTCCTACTTTTATTAGGAGAGTAAAAAAAATAAAAAAAGCAATAAAAAGAAAAAATCCGCTTTCTGAATCTATATTATATCCAATGAGGATGGAATATATAGTAAAGAAATTAGGAGATAAATGGAAGATACTTGGATTATCCTTGGAGTCAATATTAGGAATAGAGAATATAAAAGGGAAAAAAACTTCTAAAGAAAAAGAAAAATATCAGAAAGGTGGTATTTAATGCCAGTTGGATTAGTAGTAATGAGATGGAATGAAAGAGTTGGAACAGAGATGTTAGCAAAATACCCCGAAGAAATAAATGTCACCGATAAAACTCTCATGCAAGTTTATAGTACTCATGAATATAGTGAAGAATCAGGCATGATCAGTATGATGGTTGGTTCTTTAAACATTGTGTCTTACTTCAGTGGCCCTGACAAAGGTTTATACATTCTTCTACTTTTAAGTTCTGATGATGATCCAGAATCGTATGAAGAAGGATTAATAGATATCTCTCGAATTATTTTACAAAATTTAGTGGATAATTCCTATATATCAATGATTCCTTCGTTATTTAGGAGGTTATCGGTTTATCCCACATTAAACAGTGAACAAAATCTTGCTATTACATATCAAGATGAGATTAAACGGATGATCCTTAATCGTTTGAGAGATGAAGGAGTAGTTTCAAAGTCAGAATTAATCATATGGTTAAAAGATCGATACAAACAGGATTTTGTAGATTTAGAAGAGGTTTTAAATGAACTCATTAAACTTGAAATTGTAAAGGAAACGACAGTACAAGATATGTCCTCAGAGTTTATATTTTTAATAAAAGATGTTGTGGCTTTAAGAATACCTCCTGTTAAAATAGTAGATGATCCTATTAGATGTGGTTTACCTTCACAACTTGTAGAAAAATATATAATAGAAGTTAAGAATTTTTTTCAAACCTATCACCCATCGGATGGAGACACTCTTAGAATCATAGATATTCTTATTAATCCACAAGTCTATGAAATATTACGATTATTGAGAAAGTCTATAGTAACTAAGAATAATCTTCAAAAACTTAGAATTAAAGGGGTTGACGACCTTGATGAGGTATTAAAGATGCTGTGGGAAACAAAAATGATTCAAGTTTTTCAAGATTATAAAAATAATGAATATATTGCTCTAATCTCGGATTTTTATCTGGATTTAATGTTTCCAAAATATTTATTAAACATTATTAAGAATATCTATGATCAAAAGTCAAAATCAAACCGAGTTTTAGTTGAATATTTGACTATATTAGAAAATTCTTATACTGATATTAAAGCTGCTACCAGAGCTGAAGCAAAAAGCAAAATGTAAATTAACTTCATTTTTTTTCCTTTTTTACCTATTCAATATCATAAGATTTTTGAATTTGCTAGGATTATTTTCACTCAGAATAATCAATTATTTATTGTGATAAATTTGGATGAAAAAATTCCTAAAGAATTTGATGAATTTGATATAGAAAATCTGGCAAAACCAAATGCACTTCCAGAAGATATAGATTTCGAAACCCATATAATTGCTACTTATACGGTAATGCTTCATCGGAAAATGGATGCATTTTATATGATGCAAGCAGTATGTGTTGAACAATCAACTGGTACTTTTGTACCCATTCCAGCAGAAACTCCAGAGCAACGAAGAAAACATGTAGCTAAAGTTATTGGTTGGTGGAGGATACCTGATTTTGAATATGAAGGTGCAGAAGATTTTTTTGGCAATCCTAAGATGCATCAATATGTTGTACAAATAGCATTTCCATTAAATTTTAAACCACAATTTCCAATGCTTTTTACAACGATTTATGGAAATATTTCGATGGCTGGACCACTTAAAATGGTAGATGTAAGATTTCCAAGTGCATTTTTAAAAGAGTTTAAGGGTCCTAAATTTGGAGATGTTGGAGTAAGAAAAATATTAGGTGTAAAAGAAAGGCCACTTCTAAATAATATGATTAAACCTTGCGTTTATTCTGATCCAAAAATCGGAGCTGATTTAGCATATCAGGCCTCTTTGGGTGGTTGTGATGTGATCAAGGATGACGAATTGATAGCTGATATTGAATTTAATCCAATTACTGAGAGAGTTACCGCCTTTATGGAAGCTTTAGATAAAGCTGATTCGGAAAAGGGTGAAAAAACACTTTATACCGTAAATATAACTGATAGAGTGGATAGGATGTTTGAATTAGCAGATATTGTACAAGAACATGGGGCAAATGCGTTAATGGTTAATCATGTTTCAGTAGGTTATTCTGCTATGAGGAAATTAGCTGAGGATCCTTCTGTTAAAGTTCCAATATTAGGACATATGGACTTTGCAGGTTCAATATTTCAAGATCCGCTAAGTGGAATTTCAAGTCCCTTGGTACTTGGTAAATTTGGAAGACTCGCGGGTTGTGACTTTATAGTTCATCCGGCACCTTATGGTAAAGCTCCTACCTTGGCGGATAGGTTTAAAGAAACTGCACGTTATATGGTAATGCCTATGAGAAATGCTCCACATATTAAAAGAACGATGCCTATGCCAAGTGGAGGGATAACTCCAAGTCTAGTAGAGAAATGTGTAGGAGATTTGGGCACAAATATCATGATTGGTAGTGGTGGAGGCATCCATGCCCACCCTGATGGACCTATTGCTGGAGCCAAAGCATTTAGACAAGCAATTGATGCTGTCATGGAAGGTATACCTGTAAGAGAATACGGTAAAGATCATAAAGAATTAGGTGTAGCATTGGGTTTATTTGGTGTTGGGAAAAAGACAGAATTTACTTCAGTCTAAGAGAAAAATTTATTCCTTTCTTTCTTTTTTTATTAGTTTATACTAATATGCGAATCCGTTAGAAGTACATTAATTTTTGGATCAAATTCATTTAGTTTTATTTTTTTGGCAAGTTCATTACCTCTTAAATCTAAGAATTCGAGGTTAGATAACCTTTTAAAATAATTTAGGTTTTCCTTTTCAATTATTTTATTATTCCTTAATATTAAATGTGTTAATTCTTTTAAATTGAGTAAATCTTTGGCATCGGTAATTAAATTATTTGAAAGATCAATTTTTTTCAATTTTTTTAAATATTTTAAGCCAATAATCTCTTTGATTGATTGAATGTTATTTTTCCATCCAAAAGGAGTTCCTTTTACTTCATATTCCATATAATCTGATAAATCTAATTCTCTAATTAATCCATTTTGTGGATCTAATTCGTAATATACATTAGGATATTGATTTATAAGATTGAAAATTGTTAAATAGTTAATTAAAATTTCTCCTAACTCTGTATGGGTAAAATTTATTAATTTCTTTGTTTTTATGAATTTTTTTATTACTTTTTTGAATTTTTTATTTTCAGTTTTTCTTTCTTTATTGAGAATTTTAATCCTTGTTATTTTCTTAATTTCATTAATTAGAATCAACTTAGATTCATTAGAATTAATTTCTTCTAATGATCTAATTGCTATAATTAAACATTCATAATCGGTTTCGTGTTTAATCACCCATTTAAAAGTATTAAAGGACTTTTCAAGAAAACTGTTTTTAAGAAATTTAGCTGCTCTATTTCTGATTTCACTATTTGAATCTGAAATTAATAAATTTTCCAATAAATTGAATAAATGTTCTGGATTTACTTCAATTTTTTCTAAATATTTTATAGCACTTATTCTGATTTCTTCGCTTTCACTATTTTCGATTAAGGAAATTAAAATATCATAAGCTCTAAATTTATTAATTTTGCTATTTCCTAATTCTTCATATATTCTTTTCGGAGTTAGATCCATATGATATCATTAAATTTAGGTTAAATCAATATTTAAAGTAATTTTGTTCTCAAAATCTATAAATACTTTCCATAGGTTATATTTGGGATCTATATAAGAATATTTTATATTTGCTTTAACGATTTTCCTATTGTGTGGAAGTTTTAATAGTATAAAACCCTCTCTTATTCCAGATAATTCAATACCAATTTCTAATTGATTAAATTCTTGGTAATATTCAAAGTTTTTAATTTCACAGCATCCTTGAGTTATATGTAAATTTGAGGATATTAAAACTGGTAAATCCTCTATTTTCTTATTTATAGGAATTATATTTAAATATCGACAAGAATGTGGTTCAATTTCACTTATCTCAAAACTATCATTGACTTTAAATTCACCTAGAAATTTTTCATTCCAAAAGTCAAATATGTAGAATTTTTTATCATTAGTAGAAAAATTAGGAACTAGATCTAAAATCTTTAGTTTTTTAGAGATGAAATCATTATTCCAATTTATTAAAGCCACTAAATATCTTTTACCTATTACTTCTTTGGTTTGGAGCATATAAATTGATGGCAATTCTGATGTAAATGCATCAACTAATAAAGGGTCGTACTTTTTTGGATTATAAGGAGGTAGAAGAAGTTTAGCATCATTAATTTCTTCTTCAGAAAGTTTAGACATATCATCTGATATTAATATTTGTCCTCCAGATAACCCAAAAATAGTCATTTGTAATCTGATTTCATCAAGATTTAATTTTGTATCATTTCGTCTAATCATCAAACAATCAGGGTCATTTATCCAAAAATATTTATGCATAAAAGAACGATAAAGAATGTTCAAAAGAGCTTCCTTTAGAGCTGGTACAGGTATTTCTTTTAATTCTTCTGGTGTGTCTTCTATTTCCCATATAGGTGCAGTATCTTCACTGATTCTCATTGCATCTACCAGTCCCACACATGGACCCAGAGGAGCTCCACAACCCAATAAAAAGGATTTATCAGTTATAGCATTTCGAATTGTTCTAATTCCATTATGATATAATTGTGCCCTTGTTAAGTTTTTGAATTTATATTCTGCATCTAAAGGTACAGCAGCATGAAGAAAATCAATCTTAAAGTAGTTAACTAAAAAATCCATGTTAGTAAATTGATTATTTTTGAATGCGTATAAAAGATTGGAAAAAAATGTCCTCAAATAGGCTAGTACGTTTTTATTTGTTAAATCTAAACTGAATTGAAAACCTTGCCAATCAAGTGAAAAGTGTGTTTTTAAAATTTTACCTGATTTTTTGAGAAACCAATCTCGATGATTCTTAAAAAGATCTGATTTTCTTCCCCCAAAGAAAGGGGCTGTCCATATACCTCTTTGAAATTCAGATTTTTTTATTTCTTCGAATAACCATGGAAGCCCATTTGGAAATTTTGAATTAATATTATTATAATCTCCAATCTCCTTAAAATATCCATCATCCAATTGTATTAAATCAATAGGCAAATTATTTTTATTATTTTTAAAAAATTCTAAATTTTTAATCATTTCTTCTTGATTAATCTCTCTAAAATAATAATACCAACTACACCAGCCAATAGGAATTGGTTTTATCTTTTTTTTAATATTATATCTTTTAACAATCTTTGCATAATCAATTAATCCATAGTATCCTCGGTTTTTTGTCTTAAAACAAATAAATAATTCCTCAGAAGAGTTAATTGAGTTGTCATTAAATATAACTCCATCCATACACCCAATAGTTGTAAGTAATTTTAGATCTAACGGATTTTCATAATCCATAATAACTCTAGTAAATTGATCTTTTAAAGTAGTAAATCCTAAAACTAAAGAAGTTTTTGATTGCAAATCTGTAATAACTGTACAGTATTCACTATAAAATCTCCCTTCAATTTTATAATCTTGATTATCGTACACCATTTTAAATATTTCTCTTTCAGGTCCTTTAGTATCTTCCTCATTTCCAAAGATTAATTTGCTGTAACTCCAACTTTGCCATCCATGTTTAAACCATGTTATATTATGTAAATTTGTTGGATGATCTAGACCTGATAACCATAAAAAGCTATTTTTTATAGTTAATGGGGATATGCTGTGTACAGCTAATTGATTGAGACTATTATCTATGATGTCAATTAATTTAATCAAAAGAAAATCCTTATTTTCATATAATGTAAATTGAATTTTAAAGCTGATTTCTTGATTAACGTTACTTAATGATTTGAAAACGACCTTCAATCCATCTCCAGATGAATTTGCTATTTTTTCAGTATTAGATTCAAAAGTATAGCTTTTTGATGCACATTCTATTATATCTTCCTTATCTTGAGGATAGAAATTTATGACTGAATAGCAATTTTTAATTATGCATTCATCTAAGCCATTTTTTTTAAAATAGATCTCATAATTCCCTTTATTTTCACCACTTTTATTGAATTTAAAACCGATAATACCATTAAAGACTTCAATTATATCATTATTATCATTGATAATCTCAATCATAAACAGCTCCCACGATTTCTCAATTATTTTTGAGTATATTTATCAATAAAAATGTATCCCAAAAAAAATTCTCTTTGATTTATATATTAATTAAAAAAGGAAAAATAGAAAAAGTTCTGAATAACGAAAAAATAGTGAGTTTAATTAAAACTGAAAGGTGGAAATTTTCTTCTTTTAATGAAATTTTTCTCGAGATCAGTTTTTAATACATTAAAAGGTTTTAAATTTCCGGAAAATTCATTAAGTGTTATTTTGCTGATTTTAGGATCTATCAATTCTTCTACTTCTTCAATCCTGTAAAGATTTCCTTCTGAGAGCATTGAGAGAAAATAATCATTTTGGTATTTTTTAAATGTTAAAAATCGATATTTCTGAAAACCTAGTTTTACGGCGAGCCATCGCGGTGTGGCCCCAGTATTTCCCTGTGTGTTAGCAGCAATTGCTTCAATTCGTGCTGTAAGCATTGACTCCTTCATTTCTTTTTGTTCATCTGGGTCATCAAATTCACCAATATTCTCAATCTTTAAGTCTTCATCTCCTAATAGAATAGAAATTACACCTATTGACATTGATGATAACCCCACATAATCAATTCTAATTGTATCTTCTACATATGGTATCTCTTGATCGGTAAATACATCTTGTAATTTATTTGCGTATTCATTGAGAATAAAAAGCGTCCTTTTCTCGAATTCCTTCTCAATATTGTATTTTTCAAGTTTATTTAATTTTTCTATATCTTTATCTTGGATCAATTCTGAGAAATTATTTGACATCTGTTCAAGGATCCATTTACCTTTTTTATCAGGAAATCTTCCATAAACAAGATATATAACCTGGTCTTTCACATAAAACTGACATTTTTCTTCTTTTTTTTTAGCCTCAGAAATTAAAAGCATTTTATCAAGCTCTCCACCTAAGATACCTGTAGCTATAAAATCTAGGTTATTTGTTAATTCTAATAGATAACCGTAATTATTATTGCTACAATATAGCTGAGTTCTTTCTATTGAAGTAATTCCCATTAATTTTACATATTCTCCTTTCTTTAATTTAATTTTATCACTATCTAAAGAAATTTCAAATGGTTTGTCCTTAACTTTAACTTTTATACCTAATTTTGATGATACTGTTGTAGATTTTTTCTCAAATTGTTTAGGAAGAGTTTTTTCTTCCTTATCTGTAGCTAAATCAAATAAAACTGCTAAAAATTTGTTGCATTTAGGACAAAGATGGTCTTTTGGGTAAGGTTTTCTTATTTTATATTTGCAGAAAGGACATTCTACCTCATCTGTCCTTTTATTTGGAGTGAAAAATAAATTAGAAATTTATACCAACTCCCCTAAAAATTAAATTAATATTAATAAAATGAGATTACAAATATTTATTTGCAATCGTCTTAAATGCATTTAAAAATTTATTATTATCTTCCTCAGTTCCAATAGTTACTCTTATGTAATTATAAAGTCTAGGTTTACTAAAATGTCTGGTTAGAATCTTCAATTCCTTTAAATCCCAGACAAATTTTAAAGTTTTAGACTTATCATCGAATTTTATAAATATGAAATTAGCATCAGAAGGTAACACGCTAATTCCATTGAATTTATTCAGCTCTTCAGTTAGTCTTTCTCTCTCTTTTAATATTTTTTTGTTTCTCTCAATTATTTTTTTATTATGCTTTATACATGACAAAGCAGCTACTTGTCCCAAATAATTTGTATTATAAGGTAATTTTACTCTATTCATTTCTTTAATTATTTCAGCATCTGCTAAAGCGAATCCAACTCTTAATGAAGCAAGAGAAAAACTCTTGGAGAAAGAGCGATATACAATTAAATTTTTCACCTTTTTCAATAATGGCAAACTTGTTTGGGTAGAAAAATCAGCATAAGCTTCATCAACAACAACAATACCTGGAAAAACACCACACAATTTTAATATTGTAGCATTTCCAAAAGATTTTCCGTTTGGATCGTTTGGAGAATTAATAAACATTAGTTTTCCTTTTGCTAAATAAGCTGAATCTGGGATAGAAAAATCATCATTTAGTTGAATTTCATTAATTTTAGCATTATAGAGAGTCGCTACTGTTTTATATAACCCGTACGTTGGATAGAATATGACTATTTCATCTCCTGGGTCAATAAATACTTTGAAAATAACATCTAGTATCTCATCTGACCCATTTCCGATAAAAATCGAATTTCGATTAGTTAATGTATCTTTATCTCTTAATAAAACATTTAAAATCTCTTTACGTAGCTCAAAGGAAGTTGGATCTGGATATAATCTAAGTTTTTCATCTACAGCTTTCTTAATATCAATCAAAATATCTGGTAAGGGTGGAAAAGGGTTTTCATTAGTATTTAATTTAACCCAGTTATCTTCTTCTTGTTGTTCCACCGTTTCATAAGCGGAATATCTCCTTAGATTTTCTCTTATCAATTTATTTAAGTCCATTTCTGTACCCTTAGGTAAATTTTAAAGATATGATTATTCCGATGAATTTCTCATTAAATTATTAATTTAAATATTTAATTATTCGAATTTAATCTTTGTCTTTTAATTTTTCTTAGTTTGATCTTTAGTGTTATAGAATCTTATAGATAGAGCATTTGTATCAATTATTTTTACTTAATTCTATCATTGAATACATTTTGATTTATTAATTAAAATCAAAAACCTATATTTGAAAACTCAATTTTTAAATTTATGCAAACTATTTTATTAATAGCAAAAAAAACATGATTATTAGAATAACTAAGTAGAGATGATAAACAATGTCAAGCCATAGCTTTGGATTAATGTTTGATGCTCGTCCTGGGGGGGAAATTGTCCCTATAAAATGGGGTAGAGACAATTTCATGCCAGAAACTTCTGTTATTGTTTTAGATGAAAGTAGCGAATCAGTATTCTTGTGGCATGGAGTTAAGCAAGGATTAGTTGCTCGAAGAACGGCTCTTAGGCAAGCTGAATCTTTAAAGGGCCATGGATATACCATAGGTAAAAGTATAATAGGACGGGATATTAAAAATATAAAAGAGATAGATGCGCGAAAAATCGGAAAAGTTCCAGAAGATACCAAATTGAATGAAGAACTTCAAGCTATATTAGATAAAAAGTTTACAGAGTTAGATAATTATATTGTTACCTTTCAAGCAGGTGTTGTAACTCCTCCTGTCATTACTAAACCAGAACCAAAAGTAGAAGCGAAACCCACGTCAACACCTTCAGTATCAAAAACAGTTACACCTACACAGCCAGTAACACCCATACAACCAATAACACCTGTAAAATCTCCAGAAATTGCTTCTGAATATGAAGTAGCTGAATCAATGCCAGCAATTAAACCGGAGTCCAAACCAGCTCCAGCAATAAAGGTTTCACCAGCAAACCTTTTAACTGATGCTAAAGTATCCTTTGTATTTTCTGCTATTCTAGAACATTATGATGATATTTGGATTTCTAAAAAACCTGATGGAAATTTTGCTGTTGAGGAGATGGATGGACCAATTTGTCAATTCTCGATAAAGGAAGGTTCAAAACTGAATTTTACAGCAAATAGTTTTTCAGGCGTAAATCCAGGAGTGAAGACTGCAATTCAGAAAAAATTTATCGAACTCTCAAAACTATTATAACTTTTTATTTTATACTTATTTATTATTTATTAAATTCTTGTAGAGAGGTTTATCTTAAGTTAAAATAATACTTGCGTCTTACTATGAAATTTAATAAGCTATCTCAATTATTTTCTGAACTTGAAAGTACTTCTAAAAGACTTGAAATGATTGATTTATTATCAGAGTATTTTAAAGAAATTAAAAATAGTAAAGATTTTGAAGATTTAGATAAAATTATTTATCTATTGCAAGGTCAATTAGCCCCAAATATAAAACAATTTCCTAAAATGGGATTAGCTGAAAAGATGATAATCGAAGCATTGTCTGTACACTCTGGAATTGATGCTAAGAAAATTAAGGAAGTTTTAGTAAAAAAAGGGGATATTGGAGCAGCTGCGGAATTAATTTTGTCAAAAAAGAAGAAGCAAAAATCTTTATTTGACTATAATAGAGAAAATGCAAGTTCAGAAGTTTCATTAAGCATTTCTGAATTATATTCTGAATTAAAAAAAATAGCTTTATCTGAAGGTACTGGATCACACGATACTAAACTCGGGATATTAAGAGGATTAATGAGAAAGTGTTCTGCCTTAGAAACGAAATATTTATTACGAGTTATTACATCCACATTGAGAGTTGGGGTCCAATCACCGACTATAATCGAGGGTTTAGCTCTTGCTTTTACTGATAACAAGGAAAATAAAGAAATTATCGAAAGATCTTACACTCTACATCCAGATCTTGGAGAAATTGCGAAAATCTTAGCAGAAAAAGGTTTAGATGTAGTAAAGGAGATCAATATACAATATGGAACTCCAATACTTAGTATGCTAGCTTCAAGAGAAATTTATACCGAATTTATTAGTAGATTAGGAAAACCTTTTGTTGCAGAATATAAATTAGACGGAGAAAGACTTCAAATTCATAAAATTAGTAATGATGTCATACTATTTTCTCGGCGTCTATTGGATATTTCAGAGCAATATCCTGATGTTTGTCAAGTCATCAAAGAAAATGTCCATGCTGAGAATGTGATATTTGAAGGCGAAGTCGTAGCAATGGATTATTTTTACGAAAAAATGCTTCCTTTCCAAGTTTTAAGCCAAAGAAGAAGAAAATATGATATTGAAAATATTGCTAAAGAAGTTCCAGTTTGTTTATTTGTTTTTGATCTTTTAAAATTTGGAGATGAGTCATATGTAGATAAAGCTCTTCCGGAACGGCGAAAAAAACTAGAAGAAATTGTAGAAGAAAGAGATGAAATAAGGTTAGTCGAATCTATATTGATAAATTCTACTGATGAATTGCTCGAATTCTTTAATAAAGCGAGAGAAGAAGGAACAGAAGGAATAATGGCTAAATCGATTAAAGATGATTCCATATATCAAGCAGGAAATCGAGGTTATAAATGGCTTAAATTAAAAAGTTTGGAAGGAGGAAAATTAAAAGACACTATTGATGTGGTGTTAGTTGGTGCCTTTTTTGGAAAAGGTCGAAGAACTGGGGTATACGGAACATATATCGGTGCGGTTTATGACCCTAAGAATGATAACTTTATAGCTTTTACTCGTTTCTTTTCAGGATTGACTGATGAATTATCTGAATCTTTAACTAGAGATTTAAAAAAATATAATGTTAATAAAAAACCAAAAAATGTCATATGTGAAGATAAACCTGATATTTGGTTAAAACCAGAGGTAGTAATGGAGATTACGGGAGATGAAATAACAATCAGTGATAAATTTGC
>JBHLLP010000025.1:0-52270 GCA_048885525.1 Candidatus Hermodarchaeota archaeon
CTAGCACCCTGTTGCTTCATTAATCGGCGAATTGGGCTCCATGCGAAAGAATGTTTCTTTTTAGCCATTTTTTATTCCTCCAACTTTTTTAATCAAAATTTTTAAAAATTTAGATTTTTAATTTTTTTTGAAGTTATTAGTAAAGTTTCTTAGATAATATAATATCTGAAGAGTTATTTAAATGTTATGGCAAATCAGAAGACTGAGAAGAGTTAAATAAAAAAAAAATCACGACAAAAAATTTTTATATTAAAAAATTACCCATCATCTGTGATCACTCAATGGTTGATCATGATAAAAATTTGAAATGTTTTTGTTATTATGACCATTATTCAAATATTCAAATTGGTAAAACCAGTTTTTATATTAGTTTGGCTACGATTTAGTGGCGAATTAAGAAAAATACAATTGATAAAAGTGATCCGCAATAAATGTGAATATAATTAATTATGTGATCATAGAATGGTCAACCCGTCAAAAAATATATATTAACTTTTATAGAAACAAAATTATTCCGATATTAATTTTGGCTAAATCTTCTTTATTATAGTTTTTATGGTGATTTAATGGCGAATTAAAAAATTTTTAATTGAAAAAAATTATCCCCATTGAATTTCATAAGATAAAGTATTTGATCACATCAATTAAGAAATAATCATTTTAAGAAGTAAAAATTAATTATAATCTGGAGATCATAGGGTCAATTGAAATATTAAAAATGATAAGTTTGAAATGGGAATAAACAATTTGGATTTTTAGGGGAAAAAGGTAAAATTTTATAAATTAAAAGAAAAATTTTAATTAATTCTGATTATTTATATTATCAAAAGATAACTAATTAATTCTATAATTTAGATATTAAGAGGATTAAAATGGCGGAACAGCAGATAATGATACCCGGTGCGGTTGGAGTGGCAATCAAGTGTAAAGACGGCGTAATACTCGGAAATGATCGTCGAGCCACTTGGGGTTATACTGTTACGAATAAATCGACTCAAAAAGTGTTTAAAATTACCGATTATATTGGATTAACTTGTTATGGTCTTATAGGGGACTTTCAGATACTTGTTCGGATCTTAAGAGCACAAGCAAATCTCTATGATTTAGAGGCAGGTGAGCGTATCTCAACAAGAAGTATGGGTAAAATGGTCTCTAATTATCTTTACTCTCGGAAAATGATGCCCTTATATACGAATTTGGTGATTGCGGGAATGGATAAAGATGGGCCAAAATTGTATACACTCGACGCACTTGGTTCACTTATGGAAGATGATTATGGAACTGCTGGAACAGGGATGTTACTATCAATTGGAATTTTAGAGGCGGAATATAAAAAAGATATGACTGTTACGGTAGGTGAGAAATTAGTGGAAAAAGCTATCAGGAGTTCTATCGCCCGTGATGCTATGACTGGAAATGGAATAGACATCTTAACTATAACTGCTGAAGGAGCTAAAGAGAAATTTTTTGAGATTAAAGAATTGGGAGAATAAGTCCGTAAACTCCCTAATTTTATATTTCAGATATTCAATATTTAATCAATAAGAATTTATTTTATGAAAGCTTACTAATTATTAAATATCTAACGCTAATAACGGGTAAAACTACATTGAATTTCTCTAATAATACGTATAATAATACAAGAAAGATTCTTGGTTTTACTAAAGATGATATTTTAGAGATAAAAAATAAAATTACCCAAACTAAATTAAAAGAAGCTGAGGAACCAGAAATAAACGAATATTTGAAATCTAAACTCCATCTTTCTTCTGAAATATATGATCAATATGGGAGTTATATTGAGGAGCTTAAGAACTTTTCAGAAAAGTATTTGTTAACTCCTGAAACTCAAAATTATTACAACTTAAAAATGGAAATTTTTAATGAGTTAAGAGTTATATCAGATAATTTACAGAACCTTAGCTCAAATATTCGTAATATAAAAAGAATTTCAAAAGATATTGTAAGTTTAGATAATTATTTGATAAGAATAGAAGAGCTACTTAAAGAAAGTACTCGTTTAGGGTCCAAAATACAGGAGTCTATTAAGGAAATTGACACACTTCAAGGAGATAATACAAAACTTTGGTTTGAAATTAACAAAATTAAGAATTTAAATTTTAAGTTGAATGAGGTTCCTCCTTTTTTAGAGATTTGGGATGAGATAAAAGAACTGGTTATTTTTATTAATAGTATAAACGAAGTCTTTTTGACAAAAAGTAAAAAAGATAAAAAAGAGAGGATTTTAACATTTCATTTTGAAGAAATTTATCAATATTTCAGCTCAAAAGATGGGAGCAAAATTAATTTTTATTCTGACTTAATTTATCTCCTATATTTAAACGATATATTTGAAATATATCATGGAGAAGAATTTATTAATATTCTTGAGAGGAAAGAAGTCATACAAAATCTTAAGGATTTCATAAATCCTTTACTTAAGGAATTAATTATAGATAAATTGTATAATATTCTCAATGAAATTGAAGATATAGATTTAAAAGAAAAAGAATTAAGTTTTAACATAAAAACTCTCAAGGATCAAAAAATTAGTGAATTTTTACCTAAGGTTGTAGATTATTATATTCTGGGTTTGGAAAAGAATTTTCAAGAAAAAATTCATGATATAATTAAAGCTGAGAGATTTGAAGAAGTAGCTAATTATTATTACCAAAAAATTGACGATTTTTCATTTATACTTAACGATATTGAAGATTGGGTCTTAAATATTGAGAATCTGCTCATTCCTTATGAAAACATTACTTCTGGGTTAAGAAAAATTTTTTCTAACTTGAATTCTGAGATATTTCGCAGAAAAAATGAATATCTAAGTTTTATTAAAACTGTCAAAGATGAGGAATTAAGAGTAGAAGTAAGAAAGTTTGTTACAGATAAAATTTCAGAAGTCAATGATTTAATCAGAGCCTATGAAGATGAAGCTTCACTAATAATTAAGGAAGAATTCCCCCAATTAAAAAGAATTAAAGAGATTTTAAATGATTACTATCAAAAAATCCAAAATATTAAAGATAGTGTCTTCAAGAAATTATATTCTATGAAATCAAATGATATTGATATCTATCAAGTTTTTAAGTTTTGGGAAGAAAGTTTAAATCGTAAAAAACAACAGTTAACATTTCTCATATCTCTTCTTCTAAATAAATTATTTAAGAGCTTTAAAGATTTAATTGAAAAAGAGGGAATCTTATTTGCAACAATAACCGAAATTACCGAGCAAACTGAAAATTTCGAGGGATTACCTCTTAACTTTGCATTATCTTCCTTTTTAGCTGAGAAGCTAAGTGAAGAAGAATTAAAAGAAAGAATATCGGAAATAAAATCTAAAATAAATCAATTAAATAATTCCTTAGGTCTATATCAAGTGGAAGTATCAAAATTGGAAACAATTCTCGCAAATAGAGTTAAGATTAGAAAAGGTATTTCTAAATCTGATGTTCAATGTACAGTTTGCCACAAGTTCATTAATTTTGCTAAAGATAAAGTAATTACATGTCCTTTTTGTGCAAGTACATATCATTATCTATGTGTTGCATTCTGGCTTTCCAAATATAACTCATGTCCAATGTGTCAAAATCATTTTCTCGAACCTCATTCAGAACTTTTTGAGAGTGAAGAGGATCACGAATTAGGACGATACTAAAACTCAATTTTATTAAAAATACTAATCTTATTTTATCTTTAGGAATTATATTAAGATCATATAGCTGGAGGGAAGATAATTATATTCACTATTAGAAATATACCGAAAATTACCATAAAAACTCCACAAATTATTAAAACATATTTATAAATTTTAGGATTCAATGATTTTCCACCAAGATACACAAAGATTGATATTGGAATATACCAAATAAAATCACCTAATTCATGTCCTAAAAAAAATAAAATTAGTCCAAGAGGATTGGCAAAACTTACATGATAGTTTATCAATAACCCTAATCCAATAAAAGCCCACCAAAATTCCCAATATGGGTTAGATAGACTCACAACAATCCCTCCTATATAACTATTACCTTTATAGCCCTTAATATTTTCTTGAACTAAATCTGTGGTAAAAGTTGTTTTATATACGTCTCTTACTACGAAAATACCGTATATTACAAGAAAAGTTCCGCCTATCATCCCGACGACAGTCAAGAATATTATATCCTGAAAAAAAAAGAATGCTCCTGCTAATAGTCCAATTATTAAAGAAAATTCAATTGTAGCATGCCCTAAAAGGATAAAAATTGCTGAAATATAACCTCTTTTTTGTTTAATAGATTTATATATAGTGAATGTTAATAAAGGCCCAGGGGACAATGCTCCAGTAAGAGCTACTAGGAAGGATACTACAAAAATTTCAATCATAATTATAAGAAAATTTTAAATAAATTACAAAAATAACAGCTGGTTTTTGAGAAAACTCAGAAAAAGTAATTATCCAAACAACTTAAATACGACTGCTAATGTAACTAATACTATTATAAGAATCGGTATCGTTAACACCAAAAACCAGAAATAAGCTTTAAAAAAACCTTTTCTAAAAGCCTTTACACCATCTTTCCATTCTTTTTGAGTTTTTTCCTGCCAATTTTTTATGTCTTGTTGAATTTTTGATTTACGAGTCTCCCATTGTTCTTTCGTTTCTAAATTACGTTGTTCCATTTCAGTGGTCCATTGCTTTATTTTATTATCCCAATCTTGCTTTACTTTATTAAAGAACCCATCAACTTTTTCTTTGTTTTCTGCCCAAAATTCTTTATTTTTTTTTGCTTGTTGTTCTAAAGACACTGTAAATTTGTTAAATCCATCCTTAGCACCATCAATGAAATTTTTCCAACCTTTTAATAAAGGTTTCTGTTCTTCTTTTTCGGAATCGTTAAAATTATTTTGTTCACTCATATTTTTTTTTTAATTCTTTCTAATATTTAAATTCAGCAAATAAATTTCATTTACTTTTCGAAATTATTTATTCCTAGATAACTTTGTTTATAATTTTTAAAATGTGTTCTATTAATTATGAAATTTGACATTATTCAAAAAACACCATTATACAGTGTTTTATCAGAAGTAGGGAAAAAAATATTTCTTCCAGATGGTATTTTCTATTGGGCAGGAAGAGCAAAAAAGGAAGCTGAATTAATTGGAACTTTAGGAGCTGCTTATGGATTTGAAAAAGATTTTATAGATGGCGGAAGTTCCGATTGGTTACCATGCTATCTTAAAGAAATTTCAAATTATTCCCGACTTTCTATCAAAGAAATCATACCATATACTTCTATTGGAGGTTTACTTGAAACAAGAAAAATTTGGAAAGAATGGATAATCAGGAAATCGTTATATAGAGAGGAAGATGAATCTCTTTTATCCAGGTTAGATAAATATATAACAACTCCAGTAATCACAGGGGGAGTGACAAATGGAATATTTCAAGGATGTGTAATGTTTTTGAATCCAAATGATTATATTATTATGCCAAATAAGAGATGGGGTAATTATGATAATATAATTAATAAATTTATTGGGGCAAAAACTCGAACATTTGAATTCTTTAAAAATAGTGAGATGAATATTAATGCGTTGAAAACTGCGATTAATGAAGTTGCTGAAATTCAAAATAAAGTTGTTATTTTACTGAATTTTCCAAATAATCCGACTGGATATGTTCCTACAAAAGTAGAAGCTTCCACTCTCGTTAAGATGCTTAAAGATAGTCAAAGAAATCATAAAAAACCCATAATCATATTAGTTGATGATGCCTATGAACCATATATTTATAAGAATAATGTTTTAAATAAATCAATTTTCTATGATCTTCACCGATTAGATGAAGATGTAATTCCTGTTAAATTAGACGGAATAACTAAAGAACTCTTGATTTATGGTGGACGTGTTGGTTTTATCACTCTTGGTATAAAACCATCATGGATAGAAAATGATGAAGAGTTAGAAAAGTTAAAAACTGAGATTAATAATAAACTAGAAGGCTTTATTCGGGCAACAATATCAAATTGTAATAGTTTTTATCAAGTACTCGTCCATAAACTATTTCAGGAAAATAGTATGGAACATATCATCAATTCACGCGAGTCTGTAAAAAATTTACTTAAAAATAGGTATGAGTGTATTAATTCTGAGCTTAAAAAAATTTGTAATCCAAATATATCAATTGATCCTAATTCGGGGGGATTTTTTGTTTTTGTAAATTTAAATCCTGACAAAATTAAAGCAACAGAATTTGCTGATCACTTATTAAAAGAATATAAAGTAGGAATTATACCAATCGAAAAATCGGATGAAAATATTAATGGTATACGTATTGCTTATTGTTCTATAGATCTTAACATAATTCCAGAATTAGTAAAAAGAATAAATCTAGCTCTTAATGATTTTTAAAGGAAGTCTAAAGATAAATACATATATATTATCTAAATTTATAAAATAGTTAAAAAAAAGATTTTTTAAAAAAACTATATCGCAAATTAAAAAAAAAAAGGTTGATATAATTGAAGCTATTTATGATTGACCAAGGAAATTTAAATGAAATCAATAAATTAATCTTTTCAAGCGGCGATGTTTATTTATTAGATGACGAAAAAACGATTTATATATGGATTGGAAATAAATGCTCAGTAGATGAGAAAACTGCTGGTGCTGCTCAAGCAAGAGCTCTCGATCAGCAACGTGGTGGTGCAGCGAAGATAATAACAGTAGATCAAGGACAAGAACCAAAGGAATTCCTCAAAGCTATTAATTCCATGGGAGCAATGAAAATTGTGGAGAAAAATTATGCAAAAACATTACTTAAAGATGTAACTACGGGAGATTTCGCACAATTCCACGAATGGAAAAATGTTCTTTATCGTGTTTCCTCAGAAGAATTCGAGGATATCAATGCTATGAAAATGATTCAAGTTCCCTTTAAAAAAGAATCTTTAGCATCAGAAGATTGTTTTGTTGCGGATTTGGGAAACAAAGTTTATATCTGGCAAGGAAATGCATGTACTACAACTGAAAAAGTTAAAGCTGGACAATGGGCACGTTCTATAGATGCAGATAGAGCTGGTTTACAACAAGAAACTATTTTTGAAGAGGATGATGATGCAGAATTTATAAATGCTTTAGTTCGAGGAGAAGACTATAAAGAATCTGATGCTGTACAACTAAAAGCAGAATCGGTATTAGAAGGAGAAGATGAGGATGATAGGATTGCGAAAGCTATCAAGCCTGAAATTAAAGCAGAGGTTAAAGATGTTTCTCCAGCAGAGGTTAAAGCTGATATTTCTGAAGTTAAAGCTTCAGGAGCTGCTCCAGGAATACCTGGAAGAACTGATGCCTCCATTCTAACAGTTGAACATGTTGAGGGGAGAAGAAAGTGCCCTGAATGTGGTAATGAAAACCCTCTTATGATTCATGAGAGTGTTGATAAAGGAAACATCATATTAGACTACCCACGTATGTATGGGAAAAAATATCGCTGCGGAGAGTGTGGGGTGGAGTGGCGGGAAAAATAAGTTTATAATATTTATTTTTTATTCTTTTTTTAAATTCTTTAAACTATAAGAAAAATTCTTTTTATAAATTAAATTCTTTGAAAATCACGCCTCATTAACTTGATCTTCTTTTTTAGTTCTATAATTTCATTTTCTTTTTGTTCAATGTCAGATTCAAGTTTTACTTTCTCATCTTTTAACTGTTTTAGTTCTTGTGAGTTGTCTTGAAACCTTGCTGCTTCTTGTTTTAGACTTTTAATTTCATCTTGTTTATCATCAAGAATACTACGAAGATTTGCTAATTCCATTTCAAATTTACCAGTGAGGTTACCAGATTTTTTATGCGCTTCTTCCAATTTTTCTTCAAGACGTCCAATTATTTCCTGATTAGTAATATTCTTCTGTTTTAACTCTTCAACTTCTATAGCTAATGATTTGTTTCTTTCTATTTTCATTTCAAGGTCCTTTTTAACTAAATTGAATGTTTCAATTTGCTGTTGGAGGTCATGAATCTTTTGATTCGCTGTTTTTACCTCATTCTCAATATTAAAAATTACTTTTTCTTTTTCTGTTATTATTTCATCTTTTTTCTCTAGAAGTAATTCAAGTTTTTCAAACTTTGATTTTTGAATAGAATCACTTTCAAGGTATTGTAATTGTTCTTTTAATTCTTTTATCAAAATCTCTTTTTCATTTAATTTATTTTCTAGATCTTGATTTGTAGTTTGATCTGACTGAATTTGTTCAATTTGTGTTGTTAATTCTTTAATTTTTTCAATTTGATCATTAATTATTTTATTTAGTTTTGTAGATTGTTCATTGAGAGTTGAATTCAAATTTTCAATTTCATCATTTTTCTCCTCAATCGTTTCATATAATTTTTGAATCGCTTGCCCTTGGACAGCTTTTTCTTCTGCTTTTTGAGATAATTTTTGAACTTTTTCTTCTAAATTTGTTATCTTGTCATTTTGATCGTTGATCTCACCTATTAATCTTTTATTTTCTTCCATAAAGAAATTTAATTGTTCTTTTAGGTTATCTTCTGTTTCAATACTTGGCTCTTCTTCCTCTTTTTCTTCTACCCAACCGAGTGTTGAGAGGGCATCTATAATTGATTTATCACTATCTTCTTCATGAGGTTCACGTTCATCTGGCATATGTTTAAGAACACCTTTTAATCTATTAAATTTTTTTATTATACCTTCTTGAAATATTAATAATCATTAAACATTAAAAACATATTTTCTATCAAGGAAAAACTTTGTCAAATACCCTATTGATAATGCGATAATGAAGCTAATTTCTAGTCGTGTATTAAGAAAATTTGTTAATAAAAATTGAATTCCAATATTTTCAATTGTAGTTAAAATAGCAAACCCGAAGTATTTAAAGAATTCTATCGAAGTTTCTCTTAATTGTGTTTCGGTTTTTTTAAAAACTATAAATTTATCCAGGAAGAATTTGATGACATATGTGATGCCTACGGCAAATATAGAACCAATTAATTCTGGGATATTAAAAGGATCAGTTGAACAATATAATACATGAAAAAATTCAATTGAACCAAAATTTTGACAAATGAAAGGAGCAACTGCTAATTGGTTTAATTTTTGAATTAAATAATTGAGCCCTATCATAGCTACCGCAAAAATAAAATAGAGCGTCATTTGTCTTTTCACATCATTATCCTCGGTCATAAAACATCACACTTTAGTCATTATTTAATTTTTCTCCACAACGATAACAAAACTTTGCGATAACTTTTGTTATTTCTCCACCGCAACTAGGACAGTATCTTTTTTCTAAATATTTATAATTCTGATAAGTAGATGGTTCTTTAATATATTCTTTATTTTTAACTTTACTTTTATTAAATGATCTAAATGAGAAAGGTAAAAAGCATATAATTGGAAGAAAGAAAAAGAAATTTAACATAATTGATAAGATTAAGAAAACGAGAAAAAGCCCGAAGAAAATTAGGTTTAAAATAATGTTTCGATTCATTGTTTTTTTAAATTAAATACTAATAAATAAATTAAATAAATTAAGATGATTATTCTTCAATACGCTGTTTCCAAGAATCTTTACTTTTACTGTCCTCATCCACTAATTGATTTTGGGAGCTAGAAGATTCAAAGAAAGAAAGACCCATATTTTGCCGTGTTGGTGAAACTATACTCATAATTTCTCTTAAAGAACTCTGTGTTTTTGTTTCCTTCCCTGTTACTTTTTTATAAAGTTTCTTTACACCATATATTATTAAAGAAAAACCTATTGAAAAAATAAAATAGATTGCAACCCATCCATTCCCGAAAATTAATATCGGGATTGGTAATAATCCAGATGCATAATCAGCATAAATAAATAGAAGAACTGCAAATATTCCCATAAAAACACTACAACTAATACACATAGGAAAAAATTGCTTTTTCATCATTAGTTTCATAAATTGAACTGATTCTTGCTGTGTCTGAGCTAATAATTGATAATCCCCTAAAACTTGCGCGTTTCTTATACGTTCTTGAAGATTCAATGCTTTTTTCCTCAATTCACTCAGATTTTCTTTTCTTAATCCTAATACATAATTAAGACCAATTCTGAGGATTGTCATACCAATGGTTATGAACATTATTTGTATTATAATTACTACATTTGACATTATACCATCACTATATTAGGAAAAATATATTTAAAATTAAATTTTTTGAATTCTTTTTTTCTTATATTCAAAAATTTCAATCCTATTAAAAATTAAGAATAAGCAAGAATGTCTATTATCTTAAGCCACCATCTATAAATCCTTTGACATATTTAGCATAAACTGTTTTCCAACGAGTAGGTATTGATGAGGCTATCGCACAACCTAAGCGGCATTTATCGCAAAAAGGATAATTGTCATGTATTTTCATTATTTCTTTCACTTCATCAGAATAATAAATCGTAGATACTGGATATTTTAAAGCATCAAACTTTATTAATGGATGAATTTTGCATGGATAACTAATAAATCCATCATGACTTATGAATAAATATGCTTCCGCTACATGACAACGTAAAATATTTTGATTATAGCTTGGATAACCCCCAAAGCCTTTCTGAACCACTTCAACACTAATAGGATCTGTTAATATATTATGATATTTTTTTCTTAATATCCGAACTTTATTCGCCCATAAAGAAATATCTGGTATCATATCTTGAATGTTATGGACATGATAACTTTTATTTGGATAATCCCTGATTATATCTTCACAAGGATAAATTTCAAGCGAACAACCTAATTTTTCAGCTAATTGACAAATATCATCCATTAGATGAATATTATCTTTCATAACAACAGTACTAATAATAACTTTAATATCTTGTTTATTTGCTAAATGAATAGATTCGATAACCTTATCAAATACTTTAATTCCTCGCATTTTATTGTGTAGCTCTGCTATGGGGTAATCCAATGAGATTAAAGCATAATCTAATCCTTCAATTTTATGATCTTTTAATAATTTTGGTAATAAATATCCATTTGTAGCTATTCCGTTCATGAAGTTATGGACTATTCCCGTATGATGTATAATTTCTGGCAAATCTTTTCTTAATGTAGGTTCTCCCCCTGTAAAAGTAAGAGCGAGCACTCCTAGGTTAGCTAATTCATCGATAAGATACATTATTTCCTCCGTGGTCATATCAGTTCCTAAAATGGACTCTGGTAAAGAATGGATTGAACAAAATGGACATTTCCCATTACATCGTAAAGTTAATTCTATCTGAGCTGAGTAGGGAATTTTGTGATTAGTAAAATTGTTTAAAACAAAATTCCTAATGTATTGAATCCAAGTTTTAATTCTTCTTCGAGGAATTTAATGCTACACCAAAATTACATTAATAAATCTCTAATTAATAATTTAAAGTATATTGATATTAAAAATCTAACTTAAAGGAATTATAAAAAATAAAAAAATATTAACTTATAAATATCAAATTATAATTTTTATCTATTGAATTCAAAAAAAAATATTGTTAATCAATAGAATTATCGTTGATCGAAGGAAAGCAATAAAATTTTTCAGAAATAATAGAAAAAAATTTAAAAAAAAAATTATTGCCCTATATTCTTTAGTATTCATATCCACACTGCTTACATACATATTTTTTTGCGTATATCTTTACACCGCCCATTTGATGCAATACTTGACTTTTATCTTCATGTGTGGCAAATGTGGTTCCTCCACACTCAGGACAAATCCTACGTCCCTCAACTGGAGGTTTCTCTTCCATTCGTGCTTCTTGTTCTTGTTTTTCAACAATTGCTGAAGGTTTGACCGTTATTGGTACAGGGGTAGATGCTGCCGAAGTCGTTGGTGCCGAAATTGCTGGAGTAGGTTCAGTTTTAAGTAATTTATCTAATTTATAATTAATATCCTCAAGTAGCTTCAATACTTTTTGTTCGAATTCTGACAAAATAAGTCTCCTTTGAATTTTATTTTTAGAAATTATATCTAATTTTTTTTAACAATCTAATCTAAGTTAGATTTTATATATTTTAGCAAAATAAGAATAAACCTAAAATCTGCAGAAAAAGAACATTTTTCTTTATTCGGGTTTTTCAAGAAAGTCGAGAATAGATTCTCTAATTTCAACTGCAGGAGCAATAAATTTAGCATTGCTTACATAAGAGATGGCATCAATCCAGCTCCAAGTTGGATTTTTCTTCAATAACCAAGCACAAATAATTCCTGGACTTCTTGAGATTCCCATAGAACAATGAACTAAAACTTTTCCATGATTACTTACTTGTATATCAATGAAATTTAAAATTTCTTTTAGGTAATCGTGTGGTATATAAAAATCATCTGGAAATCCTTTATGTAAATAGGCAAAACCTAAATGTACAGGGTTATAGAGACTTTCTTCCATTAAATTTACTATAGCAGTAATTCCTATTCTCTTTAGTTTATCAAAATTTAATCTTGGCCAGTAAGCTCCAAAATATAAATACTCTTGAACTCGATATACTTGGTCTAAATCTGACATTAATGATACAACATGAAATAATTATGTTTTAAATGTTAAATTATTGGTTTTCTATTAAATCTCTACTCGCAATAATATTGATATTAAGCTCTAGAATATTTTCTATGAGAATATCTCCCATTTTAATTGGAGCTTTAATTTCAACTCTCGCAATCTCTTTTAAACTATCCTCTAGTTTATCTTTTGGAATAGGTTTATCTGATCTAACTGGTATCAACGGTAAAAACCCATTTTCTACTCGCATTGTTGTTGTAAGAATCCTTCTCGGAGATACAAATTCCTCTCTTGCATATTCCTCCCCTCTCGTACAAGAATGACCTTGAATAATTAACTCTCCATTCACATTCTCAACATGTACAAGACAGCCAGTGGGACAAATTATACATCTTATATCTTTAAATCCATCGGGAAGTTCATTTCCTTCAGTTTTTGTTGACATTTCTTATTACCTCTCTTTGTAATTAATCCTCTTCAATTAATACCTCTGGTCGAGGAATTACTTCTACCTCTAAGTTTTTACAATTAGAATCTATTTGTAATTCACCTACGTTTATTTTTAATTCAAGCATTTCACTAGGAATTACATATCTCCTCTTCCGTTTAAAAACAATCTTATTATTCTCATCTTTTATTTGAATTAAAACCCTCCGATCTGGTCTCTTGACTCTAAATGTGAAAATAATATCTTTAGATAGATCGATTCTGTTAATTAAATCAGGTTTTATATAATTTACATTTTCACCAGAAGAACATTTTATTTGATCTTTTTTTTCCTTCTTTTTACTGTATCTTTCTTTAAAATATTCAATAGCATTTAAACCAGCACGTTTTGCTTCTGCTGTAACGAGATCAACTAAATCATGAACTTGTAATACATTTCCGCAAGCAAAAACTCCTTCAATTGTAGTTTCTAAATTATTATCTATAACAGGTCCTCCCATTTGTGATATCTCTGCCCCCGCTTCCCTAGTAAGTTCATTTTCAGGTATTAATCCAACTGATAATAATAATGTATCGCATTCAATAAATTTGTCAGAACCTATAACTCTATCAAAATTCCGGTCAACTTTAGAAATGGTTACTCCCTTAACTCTCTCCTTACCATGGATTTTAGTGACAGTATAACTAGTTATTAATGGTATCCCATAATCTTCTAGACATTGTACTTCATTTCTTATTAATCCACTTACATAAGGCTGAATTTCTACAACTGCTTTTACTTGACATCCCTCCCAAGTTAAACGTCGTGCCATAATCATTCCTATATCTCCACTTCCTAGAATAACATAGGATCTCCCAGGTAGATATCCTTCAATATTAACAAATCTCTGAGCTTGTCCTGCAGTAAATATTCCAGCAGGTCTAAAACCAGGTATATTAATTGCGCCTCTAGTTCTTTCACGACAACCCATTGCTAAGATTATTGCTTTGGTTTTAATCTCAATAAGCCCTTCTTCTTTGTTTACAGCATAGATTGTCTTATTTTTTGTAAATTCAATTACCATCGTATCTAACTTATAAGGAATTTCTAATTCTTTGACCTGGTTTATAAATCTTTGAACATATTCAGGACCAGTTAATTCCTCTTTAAATTCATGAAGTCCAAAACCATTATGAATGCATTGAAGAGTAATTCCCCCTAATTCTTTATCTCTTTCTAAAATTAAGACTTTTAATTCAGCTTTTTTAACAACAATAGCAGCAGCTAAACCGGCTGATCCACCTCCTATTACAGCAACATCTACTTCATATGTTTTCATTTTTTACTCACACCTCTTAGAATATCTTTTAAAATGAAATCCTTTGTTTTTCCTACCAAAATATTAGTATCTTCTCCTCTCTTTGTAATTTCTTCATATGATTTATTTAATTCCCGAGATAAGATTTCAATTATTCTTGGTCTGCAAAATCCACCTTGACATCGTCCCATACCAGGTCTACACCGAAATTTTATTCCATCAATAGTATTAGCTCCAATTGGAGCGTGAATAGCATTAATTATTTCTTTTTCAGGAATAGTCTCACATCGACATATGATTCTACCCCACGATGGATCCTCTTGAATTTTTTTATCAAGTTCTTTTTTTGTAAAGTCTTTAAATCTTTCTGGTTTAGGGCTTATGGGGTTATAATCATCCTTAACTTTTAGTTCTACACCTAATAATTCGAGAAATTCAACCACTTTTTCTGCTATCGCAAAAGTTGCTGTTAAACCGGGAGATAAAATCCCAGCGACATTAATAAAGCCATAAACATCCGTATTATCAATTATAAAATCGTAGGTGTCGGGAACAGCTCTTAAGCCTGCAAAATTTCTAATTGAGCTCCTTGCGGGAATACCTGGAACTAATTTCATTCCACCTTCTAAAATTTCTTTTAAACCTGCAGTCGTAGTTGATATATCTTCATAATCAGTTAGATTTTGAGCATTAGGCCCTACAAAAGTATTGCCATGTAAGGTAGGGCAAACTAATATTCCTTTTGATACTTTAGTGGGAATTGGGAATAAAATTTTGTTTAATTGAATAGCGTTACGATCAAAGAGAATGTACTCGCCCCTTCTTGGCATGATACTAAAATAATCTAGACCTAACATTTTAGAGATTCTAGCAGCATATAAACCAGCAGCATTAATAAGATTCCGTGTCTGAAATTCGCCTTTATAAGTTCTTACAGTGAAAATGTAATCTTGATGTTTTATTTTAATAACTTCATGATTTCTGAAAAACTTTACACCATTAATGAAAGCATTTTCAGCTAAGGCAAATGTTAACTCATATGGACTAGCAAGTCCAGCCGTAGGGGCATGTAAAACGCCAACTAACTCATCAGTCAAATTTGGTTCCATTTCCTTTATTTTCTTCTTATCTAATATTACTTCCAAACCTGGAATACCATCTTCAGTGCCTTTTTTTCTATCTTCTTCCAATTTTTTAATCTGATTATCTTCTAATGCCACTACAAAAGAACCAATTCGTTTGAACGGGAAATTTAATTCTTTAGCTGCTTGAGTATATAATTTATTTCCTTTAATGCATAAATGTCGTTTAATATATTCTCTTTGAGAGGCATAGCCCGCATGTATTACCCCAGAATTAGCTTTTGTGGTTCCAGAAGCTATCTCCGCCTCTTTTTCTAATAAACAGATATTTAAATCATATTTTGAAAGCGTACGAGCTATACAGCAACCGGTAACACCGCCTCCAATAATTATAACATCATAAATCAATGATATAATACCCTTTCTTGTAATAATTATATTAAAAATATTAGTAATAAATATTAAATTCTAATCTTAAAAAATATAAATATCTTTTAAATTTATTAAGAAGTAATTAAAATTGATTTACTTCTGTAAAATTTATTTAACTGTTTTTCTGGCTTTTCTAATACTTTCTCGGTATATTTCTATAAAATATAAACGAAGAGAAGCCAAGTAAGATTAAAAATTATCGCTAAGATTATTAAAATCTTTGTTACTGGGTTAAATAATGTATTTTTTAGGGATTTAGTCATCTTTAATTTTAGTTCATTTTCTACAAGATTTTCAACTAATTTAGAATTAGTTCTAGTATCGTTTTTCATATGAATTGATCCTAAAAATCCTGGTCTTGATAAATTTTTAATCATATTATCTAAATTATTTGTAGTAAATAGCGGATCTTTATTAATTAGTGGAAGATCTTCAAATTCTTCTTTTTTAGTTGATTGTTTCTTATCTGTTGGTTTCATTCCTTTTTCCTTTTTATTTTACTTATTTTTCTTTTCATGATTAAAAAATCAAATTAGTCTTAAATTTTTTTCGTTTATAGAAATAAATCAATAAGATTTGAAACCTTTTTAGCAGATAAAAAACTTTAGAGATTTTTGAAATTTTTAGATAACTTCTTCCAAGGAATCAATTATATGTTCCTCAAATTTTGCAAAAAGCTTTACATTTTTACTCCAATTCTTTACGACCTCTTCTGGATACACTTTAAAAAATATTTTTGAAATCTTTTTTAATTCATTCATAACTTTTTTAGT
Source organism: Candidatus Hermodarchaeota archaeon (assembly GCA_048885525.1). Lineage (GTDB taxonomy): Archaea > Asgardarchaeota > Lokiarchaeia > Sigyniarchaeales > SOKP01 > Loki-b32. The sequence goes on from JBHLLP010000025.1 coordinate 16,554, forward strand.
TTTAATGTCATTGGAAGAATTTGCAACAAAAATGAAATGATTTTTTTTCTCAATCGTGAAGCGAATACTGCTCAGTTCAAAATTTGATATACCCCCTTCAGAAAGACTTTCTGCAAATGTGTTTAATGCGCTCATTAACCCTCCAAATAGCTGTGGACATATATTTGGATCAATTACTCGGCTAAATATTGTTAAGCCATCTTTAGTTAAAATCCATAAATCTCTTAATATTTTCCCCAAAATTTATCGCTTCTACAAAATAATTTCCTCTCTGTTAATTAAATATAATATCGTTATTAAAATTTTAAACATTTCAATATAAAATTTAATTCTAAAAGAATAAAATATATCTAACGACATTTAATTAAATATTATAAAAACGTAATCTAGACCATTGTAATATGGACACTCATTATAACAAAATCGCTAAAAATCTATCAAATAAATTCAAGGATATTGTTGGAGAAAAATACTTTTTTGATAATTATGAAATTAGATACAGCTATGCTTTCGGCTGTTCAATTTTTAATAAAGATTGGATTCCTGATTTAATATTAATTCCTCAAAATACAAAACAAATCTCTGAGATATTAAAATTAGCTAATGAAAATAAAATTCCAATAACTCCTCGAGGTAGTGGAACAAGTTTATCATCTGGTTCATTAAGTCCTTATGGGGGAATAATATTAGATGTAAGTCGCATGAATAAGATACTTACTATAAATATTGAAAATAATTTTGTTGAAGTGGAGCCTGGGGTAATTTGTGATGAGTTAAATGAAACTTTAAAAAGCTATGGATACTTTTTTCCTCCCGATCCTGGTTCAAGTTCAGTTGCTACAATAGGAGGAATGGTTGCTAGTAATGCTGGTGGTATTCAAGCATTCAAATATGGTGTAACAAAAAATTATGTAATGTTATTGGAAGTTGTATTACCAGATGGACAAATTATGAATTTAGGGTCAAAAGTCTTAAAATCAGTATCTTCATATAACATAAAAGATTTATTTATTGGCTCTGAAGGTACACTGGGAGTTATTACAAAAATAGGCTTACGAATTAGGCCATTACCTAAAGCTAGGAAATTGGGTTTATTCATATTTGAATATATTAATGACTTGACAAATGCGGTTCTAGAACTTAGAAGAAGTGGTATTGTGCCCAATTTACTAGAATTTATGGATAAACTTGTTTTAAAAGCTGTTACCGAATATTTAGGTGGTGAATTCTTTGATTTTCCACCAGGATATGTTTTATTAGCTGAAATAGATGGAAATTCTGAGATAGAAGTAAACGAAGCATTTTCTATTATGTTTGATTTAATCATTCAAAAAAATCCAATATTTCATAAAATTGCCATGAATGAAGAGGAAAGAGAGAGGCTAATCCTAGCAAGGAAAGCCAATCTCCCCGCTCTTTCAAGAGTCAGACCAAACACATGCGTTGAAGATTGTACAATTCAGATTTCTGAATTTTCTGAAGTTATTAAAAAAATTGAAGAAATTCCTAAAAAGATTAATGCCAAAAATCTATTAGTCGCAATTATCTGCCATATGGAGGGAAATCTGCATCCAACATTTTTATTTAATGAAAATGATGAACAAGATGTAAAAGATTTTGAAAAAGCAATAGATTATTTATATAGAGAAATAATAATACCTGCTGGTGGAACATTAACAGGTGAACATGGAATAGGAAAAATAAAAACTCCATATCTAGAATTAGAACATGATTCTGAAGTAATTGATTTAATGGCACAAATTAAAAAACTCTTTGATCCTAATATGATCTTAAATCCTGGGATTGGAAAAGGAGACTCTCGAAAGTTAATTACTACAAATAAAATACGTTCTCTTGAAAATCAAGATGAAAGTATACTGGAATTAAAATGTATGAGATGTGGTTTTTGTATTTCATGTCCATCGAGAATGGAATATAATTTAGAAACCTACAGTCCAAGAGGTCGTTTAAACCTTTTAAATGGTTTAGTTCATGGTGATTTAGAGCTAAATGATTTAATAGTAGAGGTTTTACACACTTGTACTTTATGTGGACTCTGTCATACTAAATGTCCCGCTGGTGTTAATACAACTGAAATCTTTGAAAAAGCAAGGGAGATTATTCATAAGAAGTGATCTATTTTTGTACATCTAAGTATATTAATATAGTTTATATTCATATTGCATACTATCTTAAAAAGAATAGATTCCCGTCCTAGTATTTTCCATGAGTGAAAAGTTAATTATAAAGGAGGAAAAACCTGAGGAATTAATTCTTGCAAAACAGCTCCTTGAAGAAGGAAAACTTGATGAGACGGACCAATTAATTAATAATTTTGAGCAAAAAGGAGGACAAACACTTCATGATATTGTTTATTGCCATCTCCTCAAGTGTGAGCTCTTATATTGACAAGGTTTATATAAAGATGTTGTCAAGCTTGGCGAACAAACATATGAATAGAGTTTAGGATTAGGAAAAAACTTTCTATCAGTTGATATCTTACTAATAATAGCTAATGCATTAGTTTCTTCAAAAAAACTAGATGAAGCTATTATTATCATTAATCAGGGAGAAGAACTGCTAAAAGCTTTAACTCAAGAATTATCAGAAGAGTACAAGCAAAGAGAAGTTTATATAGCTTTTCTTAAAGGATTGTTTTACTTTTACAAAGAGGATGCAGATCAAGCATTAAAGCATTTTGAGCACAGTTTATCATTAAGAGAAGATATTGGCGACAAAAATAAAATTTTCGAGACCTTAATGGGAATGACCGTTGTATTTTATAATTTAAAACAAGATTTTGATCAAGCATTAAAAATTGCTGAGCGAAGAGTGAATATTGCCAAGGAAACTGGCAATAAAAAGCTTTGAAGATCATCTTCTTGGAGGGTTTTTTAGCGCCATTAATTCTTTTATTGGTGAAATGTTTTCTGAAGGACTTGATCGTGCTAGTTTTGGTGAGCATACACTTCTTAGGAACTCAGTGCCACCCTTTTTCATGTGTTATGTATTTAAAGGTCAATCCTATTCCGCTCTACAGAGAGTAAGATATTTTATTGATAAAATACAGAACGACGAGCCAGTTTGGCAAACTTTTAATATGTATAATCAAGTTAACAAGGAGATTCAATTAAAGGATCTCCCTTCCCTTGAACCATTGATAAATAAAATATTTGTTGAAAAAACAATTCCGATAAATTGACTGAAATATACCTGAGAATTATAATTGTTGTAATATTTAAGCCTAATCAGATTTCTTATATAATTTCTAGTTTTATTTCGCAACTTTTTCTTTAGTTCGAACTTCGGAGGGAGTTTCGTAATGAAAATTATATAACGAAGTTTATCTATATTAAAATTAACAAAAAAACTCAAAAAAAGAGGTTAAAAAAAAATGAAAAAAAACTGTAAAAAACCCTTAGCATTTGAAGGTTATTGGAATCAATTTCAAAATTTTAATAAATAATTTTTTTTTCTTATTTTTTCTTATTTTTCTTTTCCTTGAAATATATTCTTTAATTAATTTTCTTAAAATATACATCAAGTTTAATTATAAATAAAATCTTTATAGATAAAACTGTTTAATTAACCTAGAATTTAATTTATTCCATTAAATGGATCAAAAAAAACCAAAAATTAATGTAACAGAACAATAATGAAATTAGATTATGGAAAGGAAGGTCTTGAGATAGAACTTGATCCAGATTGGAATCTAACAGTTTTCCAACCCTCAGAGCAGAAACCATACAATAATCCAATTGGAAAAATTAGAGAATCAATTAATAAGCCGATAGATAGTTTAACTCTCAAAGAAATTATTAAAAATAAAAAAAATTTAGAAAAAGTGTGTATTGTCGCAAGCGATGCTACTCGACCAGTTCCTTCACATCTAATTCTTGAAGCATTAGTAACTGAATTAAATGATTGTGGAATTAAAGATAATAAAATTTTAATTTTAATAGCCACAGGACTGCATCGTACTTCCCGTGAAGATGAATTAGAACGAATTCTTGGAAATAATCTAATTAAAAGGATTAAGACAATTGATCATATAGCAACTGATGAAAATTCAATGATCGATATAGGAAAAACAATTGATAATCATCCGATTTCAATAAATAAATTATATTATGAAGCAGATTTGAAAATTCTAACTGGATATGTTGAACCTCATTTCTTTTTTGGTTTTTCAGGCGGTCGAAAGTCAATAATTCCAGGAATTGCAGGAGCAGAAACTCTCCAAAATAACCATTCTGCTGAAAATATTGCATCTCCTTATGCTAGGTTTGGGATTTTCAAGGAAAATCCACTCCACAAAAATTCTATTGAAATTTCAAGAAAAGTAGGAGTAGATTTTATTGTTAATGTATGTATTAACGAACACCATGAAATAGTTCAAGTAGCCTCTGGAAATTTTGAAAAAACTCATGAAAAACTTGTAAATTATCAGTTGAAACATATCTTCAGAGAAATAAAAGACCCATTTGATATAGTAATATGTGGAAACGGAGGATATCCCCTTGATCTTAATTTATACCAAGCTGTAAAAAGTATGGCAATTGGAGAAATGGCGGTAAAAAAAGGGGGATCAATCATATCTGTAAACGAATGTATTGATGGGATTGGAATTGGACAAGAAAAATTTAAGGAACTAATATTTTCAGGAATATCTCCTCAAATAATCTATGAAAAGATTCTCAATAAAGATATTATTGTTCCTGATCAATGGGAAATCCAAATCCTCGCTCGTGTTCTTATGAAAGCTGATATATTCATAATATCAACTTTAAATGAAAATGAGATAGGCAATATAGGCTTGAAGTATGCAGAGACTGTTGAAGATGCAATTGATATTTGCTTAAAAAGGCATGGAAGGGATGCATCTATTCTTATTTTGCCCAATGGGCCTCAAGTGTTCCCATTGTTGGGTTCAAAAAATAATAATATAATAAAGCCCTAAAAAAGCTATTTTCTTAATTACTATATTATATTGTTTTTAAACAGAAATTACACATTTTTTCTCACACTTATATTCTATAAATCCCACTAAAATCCCCGTTTTTCGCACGTTCGTGGACAAATCACACTTTTGTATAGTTAAATATTTATATAATGAAGTAACTTAAATAGACATAGTCAATAAAAAAATAATTTACAAAAATATAAAGATTATAATTTAAAACAGATATTAATTTAAACCAAACTGATCACTATAATCACAAAAATACGTACTTATTGATCAGTAACAATATTGATTAATAACCCTGTAGACGTGAAAAGCTTAAACAAAAAAAGTGAAGAGATATGAGCTATAAAGAGAGACTACGTTCAACGAAAACAGATTCTGAAAATGTAAGTTGTAAATCAGATGATATTTGTTGTAATAATCCTTGTATTGAGTCAAGAGATGGAGATAATGTTTGCCTTAATTGCGGAATGATTGTAAGTAGGAATTTAGTCGGGAATGAACGACGTGCGTACACGGTTGAAGAAGTAAATAAGAGAAGACGTACTGAACCAAGGTGGCGGGAATTTGGACCAAGAACTATGCTTCCGAACACTAAAATTGATTCTAAAGGAAGACTTATTGGAGCTAAAGGGAAAACATTATTCTCAAGATTATCCAAAATTCAGAATTCGTTAATTTCAAGTATAGAACGAAATTTCTGGGAAGCTAAACCAAAATTAAAGATGCTTACTTCCAAGATGAATATTCCTGAATATATCAAGGAAACTGCTTGGAAAATATATAGTGTAGTAGCTAAAAAGAAATTAACTATGGGAAGATCGATTGATGGTTTCATTGCTGCTTCTTTATATGCTGCAATTAGAGTGCATGAATTCCCCAGATTACTTGAAGAAGTATGCGAAGCATCAATGACTCCAAGAAGAACTGTACACCGTTCCTTGGGGATGGTTGTTAAAGAGGTTCTCCCAGAGCTGAATTTGAAGTATAAACCAATTACTGCGGAACAATTAGTTTTTAGATTCGGTAATGATTTAGGTTTACCAATGGAAACCCAGAAAAATGCTATTAACATGCTTGTAGAAGCTTCGAAAAATGGATTATTACGAACTGGTAAGGATCCTAAAGGATTAGCAGCAAGTGTTATTTATATGGCAGCAAAAGCTTCGAACTGTAGGAAAACACAGGCGGAAGTGAGTGATGTAGCAAAAGTTACTGAGGTTACTTTACGCTCGCGGTCCAAACAGATAAAAAGCAAGCTACAATAAAGATATTGAACAATCTCGAGCAAGGAGATTAATTTTTTTTTCCTTTTTTAATTTTTTGTTTGCATAATTTTATTTATATTAAAGATTTTTTTCTGATTTCTAATTATTAATTTTTAAGTTTTAGAAAATTTAAAAGACAACTGACAACAAAATCTTTATATAATTAGGATTAAAGTATACAATAAAATCAAAAATAGTAAGAAGTAATGGATATTATTGAGCTTTTTCTAAGTATTTTAAGTGTTATAATTGGTTATTTTTTAGGCGCAATTTTACCTGCGTTTATTTTTGGTCAGTATAAGGGTATTGATATCCGAGAAGAGGGTACGAAAAATCCAGGGACTGCGAACGCATTCAGAGTATTAGGCTTATCTTATGCTATTCCAACTGCATTATATGATACCTTAAAAGGATTGTTAGCTATGTTAGTAGCATATAGTTTAAGAGTAAATTTTATATTCTGGCAATTGAGCGGAATTGCAGCTATAATAGGGCATATTTTTCCATTCTATATAAATTTTCGAGGTGGTCAGGGCGTGGCAACGGCAACTGGTTTATTACTATTCTATTTGGTTAGTTATATTATGACTAGTCTTGAAATTTTTTATGTAATGCTTTATTTAATAATACTAGTTGTAATTTTTGCATATGTTTGTAATATCGGCACTCTTTTATCACTAATTACATTTCCCATACTTGGTTTTGCTGTTTTTCAGATTTATCCTAATAACCCTTTTAATCTCTTTTTTGTATTAGTTCTTATTCATATTGCTTCAATTGGGCTTTATAAAATCATCAGTGAGAAGAAAATTGTCATTGAAGATGAAGAATTTAAAGCTTCATGGTGGCGCGTTGCTATAAGGCCAGTAGCAATTCTTTTTGTCCTTCATTATATTGTTAATCCAAAAGTGACCGCATTGACACTAATTGGCTCGGTGGCTTTAGTTTTTATACTAGTTGATCTAATGCGATTTATTAATAAGCAGACAAATATACTCCTAACTGAAAAAATCAGATCAATTTTTAAAAAAGGTGAAATCAGTAAATTTTCCTCTATGACGATATTTTTAATTGCTGGTTTTTTTAGCATAGTATTATTTGAAAAAGTTATAGCTATAACTGTGTTGATATTTCTTATATTTGGAGATATTTTTGGGAAAATATTTGGATTAGCCTTCGGGAAACATAAGATATTTGATAAAACAGTCGAAGGAACGCTCGCATATGCTGGTGGAATACTCATCTGTGGATATTTCATATTTAGTCTTTTTGATATACCATTGTTGATATTAATCTGTGGAGGATTCATGGCGCCTATTACAGAGCTTTTTTCATTTGGAATAGATGATAATTTCTCCGTTCCTTTAGTAACTGGAGTGGTAATGACTGTTGTGAAAATTTTCCTTGGAATTTAACTAAATCTTCAACATAGAACTCTAATAATTTCTTTTTCTTTTTGAGAAAAATAACATTATATAGGAATATTATTATCTTCTCTATAGATTAATGAGCTATATAGAAAAGAAATATAAGGAAAAGATCTTCGAAATATTTGAAGAATTACCAACTTTAGAAAACCAATTGATTGAACTATTAGAAAGAAACTCTGTCAAGGTTGTGGATGAAGTAGCTCAAGTTTGTGCTAAATTTAACAAAAATATTAATCTAATTCTTAAGAAATATTATCCTGAAATAAAAGAGTTGAAGGATAAACTCGAGATTAAATCGATATTAAAATTTTATTACGATTTAATCGATAAATTGACAGATTTAGTTCGAAATATTGAAAATTTTCAAAAAATTGATCAGGAATACTATGAGAAACTAATAGAGTTTATAGATGATAAAAAAATTTTAATAAATGGAAAATATAGGGCAATATGTTCGCAAGAATTAACTGCTTTTTATGATCCAGCATCAAGGGCAAACTTAGAGAAAATAATATCAGAAAAATTCTTGTCGAGAAGTAAGGAGTATTTTACATTTGGTCATTTAGAAGAAGAAGTTAAAAAAATTGCTAAAATTGCTGGTGCCACTCAAGTTTCGATAGAAAGCGTTGATGCTTCAATTAAAAAGTACTTAAAATCAGCTAAATCCGTTATAAAGTATTCTGTATCTAATGAAAATGATCTCAAGACACTGGACAATATAGGAACGGAACTACGACGGTTTTTAATATCAAAAAATTATGATGCAGTAGTAAAGTTAGGGATAATTATTACAGATGCACAACTACTTTCAGATAAAATTTAAAAAAAAAGTGAGGAATTTTATTTAAACGTTAGTATAAATAAAGACCAAGCAGATATAAGATCAATATTATGATCTCCTTTAGCTATTATACTTACATCATGGGGACCCGCAGACATAGTTGAATTATAATGTTGCATTACTACAGAAAACCGGATTCCAAAACCACTTACTAAGTTATATCTCCAAACGCGACGATAAGGAGAATTCCAAATAATACCATCAACTTTAAATCGAAATTCAATGTAAGTATTTGTAATTGAACTATCATCAAAAAGTACAAGTCCCTCAAAAGAGAAGTAAACAGTTTCTCCCTCAGTTAAATTAAATTCAATATTTAAATAAGAGTCTGGGGTCCAGGCCTCACTAGCGGGTATGTAAACTCCTGGACCCTGCTCATAATATTGGTTTGTGCTAGGAATACTAGTGGTTGTAGTAGGAGGTGCCAAAATAAATTTATCTACTATAAAATATCCACCAAAACCAAGACTAATAATTAGAGCTATAACACTTAAAGCTCTTCCACTACCGTTTCCCATTTCTGTCAACTCGGATAGTTATTAAATTAAAATTTATGTATAAATGATATAGCTTTACTTTTTTTTAAATTTTTATATTAAGTTTAAATTTATTGAATTGCAGAAATAATTAATAAAGGTGATTTAGATCTTAGATTAGTAATGATCTAAGGTTCTAAAGGTGGAAGAGGTGGAACTTCAAAATCATTCCATTTATGTTCCACTGGATAATCCCACCAATGGACAGGAATATTTGAATAATTTCCGTATTTCTCGACTCCTCTCTCGAAAGCTTTAATATTTTTTCGAGGCATATTTAAATCCTTAAAGTCAGCATAAAAGTAAGCACCATATCCCCCATTTTTTGTACCGAGATTCCTGACCATATGCCAAACTTCTCTTTCTATTTGGTCAGGGGTACCTAAAGGATAAAGAGATTGAATATTGGCGCATGCCCAGAACATAATTTTCCCCCGATATGGCCTCAAATCAGGGTATCCACTCATTCTAGGACTATCAAGCTCAATTGCATCTAATCCCCAGTCAATGAAGACTTCTAATAATGGATCTATTTTTCCACAACAGTGCAGGTGAACATCAATCCCAAGCGAATGAGCCTCATCGATTATATATTTATATGATGATTCGTAAAGTTTTCTAAAAATTTTTGGGCTAAAGAAGGGACCTTTTTGCTCTCCTAAATCATCTGTTAGCCAAATTCCATCCGGATTTAATCCAAATTTAAATGCATTTTTCATACATCTTACATGATAATCAGCTACTATTTCGAAGGCTTTTTGTAATTCTTGAGGGAATTTTTTATGATCAAGTAAATAAGTACTAAAGCCTCTCATTGCAGATACAACTTGTGAAGGACCATGTAAAGCATACACTAGTGTCAGATACATATTATCACTAAGGTTCTGCTTTGTATTTAAAGCAACTTCAAACCTAGTTTTATCATCAGCATCAGGAGTATATTTTTCAAAATAAGTATCAAAATCATCCCAATTCAATAAAGAGGGTCTCCCTGGGTGTCCTTGATCCATATCATAACCTTTCATGTTCCAAATACAGCCCCATTCATCAATTTCTTCATGTGGGATAGTTCTCCATTTGGTCCCTTCAAATTTTGGATTATTTTTAGCCCATTCAGGTTTTTCCCAATTGTAAAACCCTCTAACATGAGGAAATAACCCTTCTTCCCCTTCGTTCCAGCCAGGTTTCCAATGTTTAGAATGAGAAAGAGTTAAAGGTCCAACATCTCCTAATAGACGATCAAAAATAGGCACTTTATCGGGAGTTTTGAAATGGATTGCGGCTCGAACACGTTCTTTTGAATTCATAAAATCTCCCTTATTAGATGTTATGGTGTAGAAAATAATATTACTTTTTATAATAAAGTATATAATTTTTATAATATTATATCTGATGATTTTCTATGGCTAAAAAGAAAACAGAAGCCCCTATAACTGGTATAACAGTTTCAAAAGAAGAAGATTTTTCTGGTTGGTATACGGAATTAATCAACAAAGCAGAGTTAGCTGATATTAGATATAATATTAAGGGTTTTGTTGTTTATAGAGAATGGGCTACACTTACAATTAGAAAAATGTATAAAAAGACAGAAGATTTATTAGAAAAGAAGGGACATCTCCCTTTAACAATGCCTTCTCTCATTCCTGAATCTAACCTTATATTGGAATCTCAACATCTTGATGGCTTTACTCCTGAAGTATTTTGGGTCACAGAAGCGGGGAGTTCTGGGAAATTGTCGGAACGTTTGGCATTACGCCCCACAAGTGAGACTGCTCTTTACCCAATGTATTCTTTATGGATAAGAAGTTATAAAGATTTACCATTTAAGAGATATTTATCATGTCAAGTGTGGAGATATGAAGGAAGAATGACAAGACCATTCTTCAGAGCTAGAGAATTTCATTGGATTGAATCACATAATGTATTTGCCACAATGGAAGATGCAATGAAACAAGTTAAGGAAGATATGGAAACCACTTATGAAATTCTTCAAGATGAATGTTGTATCCCAATAATCTTTTTTCAAAGGCCTGAATGGGATAAATTTCCAGGAGCAGTTCATACCTATGCTGCAGATGCACTAATGGGATCTGGAAAAGTTCTACAGTTACCTTCCACTCATTTATTAGGCCAAATTTTTTCAAAACCATTTAATGTAAATTTTGTAGATACGGATGGACAAGAGAAATATGGATATCAGACTTGCTATGGGCCTGCTCAGAGTAGAAACTATGGTGCTATGATCGCATATTTGGGTGATGATAAAGGCTTGGTATTACCATTTGATTTAGCACCAATACATATTATAATTATTCCTATAATCTATAAAGGAAAAGAAAAGTTGGTGCTGGAAAAAGCAAATGAAATATATAACATCTTCAAGGATAAATATACGGTTAAAATTGATGATTCAGACGAATCAGTGGGAAATAAGTATTATTTTTGGGAACTAAAAGGTGTACCTATTAGAATAGAAATTGGACCACAGGATATAGAAAAACAGCAAGCAGTTGTAGTTAAAAGACATGATGGTAAGAAGTTCCAGATCAAGGAAGGACAGTTAAGAGAAAAAATTGACAACATTGCTGCAAATTATACCAAAGAAATTAAAAAAAAATCGTTAATTGATTTTGAGTCTCAAGTTGAGTGTGTCTATGAAATAGATGCTGCCATTGCAGCTATTAATAATGGAAAAATAGTCTGTTGTGGATTCTGTTCAATTGACATGGATGCGTATCATTGTGCGGAAGTAGTTGAAAAAGAGATTGGGGGTCTTGTTCGTGGAAAGAGAGTGGATGAAGAAAAGCATGAGTTTGCAACGTGTTTAGTCTGTGGAAAACCAGCAAGTTGTACGATTTATATTGCTAAAAGCTATTAAGAAATATTTAAAATTTTTCGTTTTCTTTTTGGACTATTTTCTTAATTCTTTATCATTTTATTAAATATCATTCTCTTTGTTTTTATTATGGATTGCTAATAAGATATATCAATCCATCCGCTAATGTCCCTCGCCAACAAATGATATCATGACCACCAGCATATTCTACATATTTAACTGAGTAGCCCTTACTGAGTAAAACATCTCGAAAGTGTTGATTTGAGAAAAAAAGAGGGGGTTGTCCGTGTAATTTTTCTCTGCTTTCATAAATACCAACTTCTAAATAAAAATCTAAAGGAACTTTCTCTTTTTTCACATATTCCCCAATTAAATATTGCCAATTCCAAAAATAAGGATTTAATTTTGGATCCATTTTTTCAGGGTACCAATATGCACCAGATTGAGATAGAACTTTACCAAATTTATAGGAATACATTAAACCTATGTAAGAAGCTGCTAAAGCACCTATACTGGCACCTCCAACAATTGTTTTTTCTGGTTTATTAGTTATGTTGTAGTTCTTTTGAAGATATGGGTGTAGTTCCTCTCCTATAAAGAAAGCAAAATCAGGATTAGCATTCAATTCATAACTCCGAGACTCAATATGTTGATAAATGAAAACAGCTATAATTGGCGGTAATTTCTTTGAATAAATCAAATTGTCAAGTATAATAGGTGTTGGGATTAGGTTTGGATCATTATACGCAGATCCATCAAATAAAAATAAACTAGGATATGGACCAGATGAAGCATTGTAATTTGGGGGAAGATATATTACTATACTAAATTCTTTCTCAAATTTTGTACTTTTCAATTGGAATTTTTCTAAGGTTCCTTTCGGGATATTATCTTTTTCTTCTATCCACGGCTGTGAAGGGGCATCTGGGAGTTCGAGTATAGCTTGTGTTTGGTTAAACATTGTAATATTCTTTTTATTCAAAGGGTCACCCTTAAGAACTGGTGTATTGACGTCATTTGTAGGATAGAGAGGAATATTTGCTTTCTGTCTAGAAATTGCATATGTAGTTCTGGTTTTATTTAGATAGAAAATCGATTTATAGTAAATATTAGTTCCTTGTATGCGTTTGAATATTCCTCTATGCGGAATAACACCTAAACTTCCGCTTATCAAGAGAATTTCATCCGTCTCGGTATCTTCTTTGTATAAAAAAGTAACAAGCTTACAATTTGGTTCCTTTTCGACATGTTCAATAATTGGTGTGCCTTTTTCTTCAATTTCCTTCCAAAATTCATCAATGATATTCTTTTTATTAGCTGTTTTTTCTAAACTTTCTTTTAATTGTAATAATCGTGGGCTAATAATCTCATCATTAGGTATAAATATCATGTAATATTGTGTTGTTTCATTATTTATAAACTTCTACTTTAATGTAAAAATAGAATTCGCCTATAAAAAGTTGTATTATGGTTATCAGATTTAGATTGGTGAAAAACCAGCAAGTTGTATGATTTTATTGCTATAAGTTATTAATTGAAACTATAGATTTTTATTCATATAAAATCATTCTTCTTAGCTTAAACTTAAGAATGATTCAAGTTTTTCATCATGAAGTTTTTCAAGTCTTTTTTTCATTTCTTTATATTCTGCTGTGGAGCCATCAATAGGGAATTGAAGTAATATTAGGATTGCTGCAATTAAAAAAATAGCAGGAATTAACCCGATATTCAATTTAATACCAAACTGGGCTAAGGTTGTTTGAACACCCCCACTTTGATTATAACCTGTTAAGAATAATACATATCCAGTAAAAGCAGCAGCTACAGATTGAGCTGGTTTTGTAAATAGAGCAGTAGATCCAAAATAAGCTCCTTCTCTCCTAAGACCTGTCTTAAGCTCGTCTTCATCTACAAGATCTGCCATTAATATTGGTGCAAGGAGAAAAACACCAGAATATCCAATCCCAACTATAAATAAGAGAATATTTGAACTCAAAAAATCTGAAATGAATGTTATTATAATTAATCCCCCGATTGCGACAAATGAAAGATAGATTATTGCCTTTTTACCCCCATATTTTTTATTAAAAAAGAGACTTATTGGATATCCAATCAAATTTGCTAATATAAATATAAAAATGGGGAGTTGTGAGAGAATATTATCAGTTACCTGCAATACATCTTGTACATAAAAACTTACTTGAGAGTATATTGCAGAACTTATATAACCGAGCATAAAACCAAATATTGTATAAATAATAAAACCCTTATTTTTGAGAGTATATTTAATTGATTCAAAGAAGTTCATTCTTTCTGTTTCTTTATGCATAAATTCTTTTTTTTCTTTAATCCAAAAAGACATACCGGCTAGACTAATAAAGCCAATAATTGTAAAAATTATTGTTAACAATTGAAATATAGGAAGATTTTGAGAATATGGATCTTCATTAATAATTAAAAGAAAAGGAAGTACAAATGTGATTACTTGTCCAGAAAGAGTGCCAATTGCCCAAAAAAGTCCTGTACTTGCTCTTTCTTCGGGAAGAATTGATAATTCTGTAACTAAAGCCATTTGCATAATTCCAATGATAGTATAAAACGTGTCATATAATAATAGACTAAATAATAGCCAGAAAAAGTAAACCCATTGAGAACTCATTAATGAGGGATCTAAAATAGGAGGAAAAAACATAAGAAAAAATGATATGGAAATTGCTGGTGTTGCAATGATCAACCATGGCTTTCTCCTACCTATTCTTGTTCTTGTGCGATCTCCTAAATATCCAATTAAAGGATCATTTATAGCATTCCAAACAATATATAAAATCCACGCAAGTCCCCAAAAGAAAAAATTAATTTCAATAACTCTAATATAAAAATTCATTAACCAAGCTGCGAACATTCCTGCACTTAAATTAAAGCCAACACCCCCTATCGCAAATTTTATTTTTGTAGAGCGTTCGATTTTAAACTTGTTTTCGATATCACTCATAATTTCATCAAATTAGGATAATTTAACTTAATTGAGCATTCTGTATTTTTATGGGAAATTTTAGAATAAATTAAAAGATTTGGAAAAAAGGAAATTATGATTGCGAATTCAATTTAATCTTGAAATTTTAAATTATTAAAACTAAAATTAAATTTTATCAAATATTAAATAATTATTATGGCTTCTAAAGAAAAAGTATTAAATGTCTTTAAAAGTAGCGCTAAACCTTTACGACCCGGTGAAATTGCTGACCAAATTGGTATTGAATCTAAGGAAGTTTCTAAAATTATAAAAGAATTAAGGGAAGAAGGAAAGGTTTATTCTCCAAAGCGTTGTTATTATGCTTTAAAGTAATTTATTTTATTTCTATTCTTTTTTGAAAACTTGACTAATTAGCTTTAAATTCTTTGATTTTTAAAAAAAAAGAAAAAATAAATCTTCAATGAGAATGATGAAGTGGTGTTGCTTTTTGTTGACTATCTTTAATAAATTTAGTTTCAAAATTCATATATCCACAATTTAAGCATTTTACAGTCTTAGGTGGGAAATAACTCATAACTTTAGGCATTTTCATTGAAGCACAATTAGGACAATAATAATACATTTTTTAGACACTTGGAAATGGTTTATTATTACCTTAATTCTAATTTTTTAAAAATCATTAAAAAGTACGATAATTTAATATCAAAATAAATTTAATAAGTTCTTCCTTTATTGAGGCACTTTCTACATTAAGCAAAAATAAATCAAAAAATTTAAGTGATTTAATATCCTTTAATTTCTAAAAAATTCAAATTGATGTTTCTTAATGGAGGATTTTGTTAAGCCTCTTTCCGAGGAGTTTAAAGATATTTTTTTTATAGAAGGTAAGAATAATGCAAAGTATCC
Organism: Candidatus Hermodarchaeota archaeon; assembly: GCA_048885525.1. Taxonomy (GTDB): domain Archaea; phylum Asgardarchaeota; class Lokiarchaeia; order Sigyniarchaeales; family SOKP01; genus Loki-b32. The sequence continues at coordinate 32,311 of JBHLLP010000025.1, forward strand.
TTATTCACATTCTATTTTATTAGGAGATTACCTAATTGATACAGGGATTTCACATGATCGGTTAAGTAAATTAAAGAAGTTATTTCCAATTAAAAATATTATTTTAAGTCATTGGCATGAGGACCATATTTCTGGTAATAGTTTATTCAAAGACGTTAAATTTCACTGTCATTTACAAGATAAACATATAATTGAGGACATTGAAAAAATGGTTCCTTATTATAATGTTGAAAACACAATAGTTGGAGATGACTTAAGAAAACTTATTAAAGCTTATCGATTGAAAAATATTAAAATAGACTACATAATAGAAGATAATCAGATTATAGATATTGGAAACCACCTAAAATTGAAAATTCTTCATACTCCCGGGCACACCGCAGGACATTGTGCTTTTTATGAACAAAACTCTAAGATAGCGTTCTTTGGTGACATTGATCTTACAAAGTATCCATATTATGGAAATATTGACGCTAATTTGCTTGAGTTTGAAAACTCCATTGAAAGACTTAAGAATTTGGATATCGAAATTGTAATTACTGGGCATAGAGAAGTAATTAATGGAAAAAACAGAATTAAAGAAGAACTTGAAAAATTTAAATCAATATTGCGAGCAAGAGATGAAAGAATACTTACACATTTTTCAGAAACAAAAAGCCCAATTAGATCAACAGATTTAAAAAATAAAAATATTATATATAGAAAGTACACAATTTTCAAAGATTTTGAACTTATTGCTGAAGTTTTAATGATTCAGAAACATTTTGATAAATTTCTTGAAAATGGATTAATCATATCAAAAAATGATGGGTATATCTTGAAATAATGATATTAATGATATTTTAAAATTCAGAAAATAATAAAAAAAGTAGGTTTATTAATTTTTATTCAAATAAAACTGATTCTGGAAGTTTATTCATTATTTTTTTAATATCAATTCCCCTCTTTTTTAATTTGCTCAGGACCATCATCCTCAAAAACTTCTCAAAATCCATATTAATTATCACTCGATTTTTATAATGAAATCTATTAAAATTTGTACTAATATCTTAAATAGATTTTTATTTAAAATTAAATTTTATAAAATCTTTTTAAATATTCCATATTTTATTTTGTATGAAACAAGAAGAGCCTTTCCTCTTTCAGGTGTATCCTAACTTAAAGAATAAGGTTCCTTGGATACCTTTACTTACAAATGTACCATCTCCTGTTGAGAGACTTACAGAATTGGAAAAAGAGTTTGATTTAGAAGGTGGAGAACTCTATATTAAAAGAGATGATAAAAATAATCCTATTTACGGCGGAAATAAATTAAGAAAATTTGAATTTATTTTTGGTAAAATATTAAAAAAGAAAAAAAAAGGAGTTGTTACAATTGGAGGAATTGGAACGAATCATGGATTAGCGTGTGATATTGTTTGCCATGAATTAAATCCCTCGTTAAAATGCCATCTTTATCTTTTTCATCAACCATTAACTTGGCATGTTCAACGTTTATTATTATTATTTGACTATTTTGGCGCGAAACTCCATTTGGGGAAGGGAATGGTTAGTACTTTTGTTAAATTCTTATTTTCCAAACTACTACATCCAAAATATTTTTTGATACTTCCTGGAGGATCTCCCTTATTTGGATTAGGAACTTCGCTAGGGACAATTGGATTTGTGAATGCGGCATTTGAGCTAAAAAGCCAAATTGATCAAACTATAATTCGTGAACCAGATACAATTTTTGTATCAGGAGCAACAGTAGGAACAGCAGCGGGTCTAATAGCTGGATGTAAACTACTTGGATTAAAATCAAAAGTTCATGTTGTAGCGGTAGGTCCAAGTTTAAACGCGAATCCATCTGCAATTAAAAGGAATGCTAATAAAGCACTAAAATACTTGAGGAGGAAGGATAAATCAATTCCTAGTATTAAAATAAATGAAGAAAATTTTGTTTTTATTACTGATTATTTAGGATCTGGCTATGGTATTAAAACAATAAGAGGACAAAATGCTGTCGATAAAGTAGTTGAATTAGAGGGACATAAAAGAGATTTTAAGCTTGACACTACTTATACGGGAAAAACTATGGCTGCCATGTTAGATTATTTAAAATTAGAAAAAAATAAAAACAAGATTATGCTATTTTGGAATACTTATAATTCTAATGATTTGGATAATTATCTTAAGGAAATTAATTTTCAATATAAAAAGTTGCCAAAAAAATTTCATAAATTCTACGAAGAAAGTAAATTTCAATGCTGGCAAATCACAGATTGCCCTGAAGATATAAAAAAAAGTTGTCCTGCTTATTTAAACCATGAATATAGGTTTTGGAAAATTACAGAATGCAAACTTGATCAACAAAAACAAAATAAAGCTTTAGAGGAATTAAGAAATGTAATAAAATTGGAAGATGCTTAATTTTAACTAAATTTTATTTAATCGCTGTAATAAACCGGTGATTAAAATTGGTAGAGCAATGGTAGCATCACACCATACACTCACGTGTTTTGATTCTAAAGAATATTTTCCCCAAGATTTTGCTTCTGAGAACGTACTTCCTGAAAGTCCACCATCATATTCCATAGCTGTATGAACTCGAATAGAATAATTGTATCCCATATTTGTTATTTTATCAAATTGATCAATCATAGGGAAGATCTGTTGAGCCCAATTTCGGGGAACGCCACCTCCTACAATTATGGTTCCATATTCCTTAAAATTTTTTACAATATTTCCAAACTTTCTTACATCTGCTAAGATATCAAATTGGAAATCATAATCATTATAAATCTCATACTTTATAAGTTTTAAAGCTAATTCTGAATCTGAAAAAGCTGGTATGAATACTGGTATATTTTTTTTAGCAGCCATCGAGAGAATACAATTAGCTGAGATTTTGCTGCCAATTTTGTGTAGAAATTCTGAAGGTGTGATATGTATTTTTTTCTGATCAAATACAGATTTGATTATTCCTAATAATTCTTGATCCGCTTTTTCATAATTATCCTCAGGAAGAAAAATATCATAAATACGATTTATCCTATATTTAAATAAATCATTGTCATCTACATTAGGACTTCCTAAGTAATGTCCAATATTACTTGCTGCATCTACTAAATCATGCGTAATATTTGCCCCCGTGCTAATTAACACGTCAATGAATTCATATTCCATAAGTACTGAAATTAGGTCGCCCATACCTGCTGGAACTAAAGCACCACTTAATGTTAAAACTGTCAAGCAATCTTTGTTTGTAACCATTTTTTCTAGAAGATCTAGGGCGAGACCGAGATTTCTTCCTTGAAAGCCACAATTTCTAAGAGATATTAAAATATCATCAACATTTTTTATTTTTTTTACATCGAAGGGTTGAACCTTTTTTATTAAATAATCTTCTTTTTGGTGAGTATTCATAAATAAAATTAAATGCTTTAAATATAATAAATTAATCTTTTTCGGCTTTTTTAAAGAATCTTGGAAATTTTACTTTCAATTTATTTATATGCCTTAATTTGAGGATATTTGAAATAGATCTTTATAATTTTAATTAAATAAGTTATTCATTTCTCAATAATATTCTAATTTAGTTTATTGGATGAATATGAAGATATACGTATTAAAGCAGAAGAATACTAACGATTTAGTAATCAAATATATTATTATATCATTAATATTTCAAATAAATTTAAATATAAGCTTTAATATTAAATCCTTAATTAAGTTTCATAGAGAATTTAGCTTTAAACAATGTCATTAGTCCCAAAGAAGGTATTCTTTGTTAGGGGCAAAGGTTTTCATAAATCTAAGCTTGCAGCTTTCGAAGAAGCCCTTAGAGATGCTGGAATTGAAAAGTTTAATTTGGTGAATGTTTCTTCTATTTTACCACCATATTGTATTGAAATTAAAGCTGAAGATGGATTAAGACAGCTTCGTCCTGGTCAAATAATATTTGCTGTTATAGCAAGGGCTGATTCTAATGAGTATAACCGGTTAATTTGTGCATCAATAGGGGTTGCGAAGCCTGCCGATAAGGGTCAATATGGGTATTTAAGCGAACATCATTCTTTTGGGGTCAAACCAGAAAAAGTAGGGGATATTGCAGAAGACTTAGCAGCAGAAATGTTAGCAACTACTCTAGGAATTCCTTTTGATCCCGATGCAAATTATGATGAAAAGAGAGAAGTATTTAAGATGGGAGGCAAAATTGTTGAAACTAAAAGTATTACTGCTTATGCTACTGTTAGAGAGGAAAATGAATGGGCTGCTGTAGTAGCTGCAGCAATTTTTATCGTCTAACTTCTTTAAAATAATTTAAGTTTATATCTTGAAAGCAAGAATCTATTGATTCAATTTCTTCTAGTTCATTTAGTTGAATTCGATTTTTATCATTAAGATCCTTAGCTGCCCAGATTAATTTGTTAAATCTCTGGTGGTGATGGTGAAATCTTTGGTTTGCATATTCTTTTGCTTGTTTAGTATAAAGAAGAAAGGGCCAATCACTCCCTTCCATTAATAAAAGCTCTCTAGCTGTTTGTTGTAAGATTCTTTTTCCCCAATCATGGGGATTTAGATTTTGTTCCAAAACATTTTCAAACTCTTTGATTGAACCATTGATATATGGCCATATCCAATTGTGTTCAGGACTCTTCCATACTTGAAAATGACCTCCTTCTCCCCAACTGCTCTCATCCATTTCAATTACTGAAAAATTTTCTTTAAATTTAGATATATAATCACTAATGTTGATTAATTCTATTTCCCTATGATTATAAATCAGTTCAAATATTTCTTTTAACCAAGATATCCCTTCCATCCACCAATGACCATAAAGCTCAAAATCATATGGAGATATGATAATTCCCGTTTGACCAAATTTATCTGAAAATTGCCTCAATTCTTCAGAAATCAGTGAAACAAAATGATTTGCATGAGATTTAATTATTTCCATTGCTTTTTCAAAATTATAAAGTTGTTTTTCCCCATTTACTAATTCTTTACTAGTAATTCTCCAATAATGCAAACCTGATTCATAATCTTTTTTATGAAATTCTCTATAGTATTCATTTCCAGGATATCCGATTTCTGCATCCCATACCTGTCGATTTGTACTTTTATTTCTGCCAAATACTGAAAGTCCTGATTTTAAAGTATATCCAAAGTTTGTATTTAATCCAATGTCATTTTTATGCTCTAAAATCTCAGCATTTAAAATTCCATGAGAATCTACAAAAAAATATTCTATACCTGAATTGTTCAACCAATAATCAATACTCTCCCTAAATTTTCCATTTTTATAGATTTTTGGTCTATAAGCACATTCAGGAAGCCAGATACCTTTAGGCTCTTTACTAAAATACTTCTTATGAGTTTCAATAGCTAACTGAATTTGAGAAAAAATTCCTGATTCTCTCTCAAAGAGCGGTAAAAATCCGTGTGTTGCTCCACATGTGATCAATTCAATCACTCCCTCATCTTGGAGCCATTTAAATGATCCCAATAAGTCTCTATAATAATTATGATAAAAAGTGTCTAAAACGTGCTCAAAATTCATTAAATAATATTCAGCAATAACCTTTCTTGTTTGATGGTTTTCAAACCTTCGGACATCATTTTTAGCTCTTGATATTAAATTCTCCATATATTCTGTAAATCTCTGTTTCATATATTCATCTGCTAATTGTTCAGCTAATATTGGTGTAATATTAATAGTAATAGCTGGTTTTATACCACCATCTTTTAATTCCCTTAAAATATTTAACATAGGGATATATGTTTCATTCATAGCTTCCATGAGCCATTCTTCTCCTGCAGGCCATGTCCCCGACTTTTTACACCATGGAATATGTCCATGTAGAACTAAACCAAAATATCCAAAAGTCATATTCAAGAAAATTAATGTTTTAATTATAATTTAGTTTTATATGATTATTATATTCTAATAAAATATTGATATGACTATGAGTATAAAATTAAAAGCTATTACAGATCCTCCTAGTAGTGAAGAATTATCAAATCGTTTAAAACAAGTTAGAATTTTAATGGAGGAACAAGATTTGGATTATTATGTTTCATTTAATCCTGTGAATATATACTATTTAACAAATTTCGCCTTCTATGTCCATGAACGACCTTTTATTCTTATAATTGAAAAAGAAGGAGTACCAAAAATGTTAATTCCTAGATTAGAGAAAGGACATTTTGAGTCGAGAGCACGCTGTGAAATTGAGTTTGTTATATATTATGAGTTTCCCGCCCAAACTGGCGAAAATTGGTATGATTATTACCAAAAGGAAATTCGTTCAAATGCAAAGGTTGGGATAGAATCTGAATTACCAATAGGGATTGCTAAAAAAACTCCTGGAGAGATTGTTATTGCAGATATAATTGATGATGTTCGAATTAATAAAACCAATTATGAACTAGGGCGAATTTATCATGCGTGTCGAGTAGTAAATAAGGGTCATAAAGTATTGCTTAAGAAATGTCGTCCTGGAGTACTTGAATTTTCATTATATAAAGAGATTACTGATGCTATGACTTCCAAAATAGTGCAAGATATACCAAATGCTAACTTTAGAGCAACATAGACTACTGGAGCGGTTTGGCCTCCAATTATTTCTCATGATCCTCATTTAATACCTCACATATTTGCCCCTATGGAAGAGGGGGGACCTCATGTTTCGATAGTCTCTGCTCAGGTAGACGGATATGGTGTTGAGATTGAACGAACATTTTTCTTAGGTTATGTACCAGAGAAGGCTAGAAGACCCTTTGAAGTAATGTTCGAAGCAAGAACTCTCGCATATAGTATGTTAAAACCGGGAACAATCATGAGTGAAGTAGACAAAAAAGTAAGGGATTTTATAACAGAGAAAGGATATGGTGATTATATAATCCACCGTACTGGGCATGGTCTTGGAATTACTGGACACGAAGCTCCATTCTTAGCTGAGGGATATGATAGACTAATAGAAAAAAATATGGTAATTAGTGTCGAGCCAGGCATTTATATACCAGGCTTAGGCGGTTTTCGTCATTCAGATACAGTGTTAATCACAGAATTGGGATATCAAAAATTAACTAAAGCTCCAGAAACAATTGAAGAACTTACAATCCCGATTTAATTATTCTTAAAAGAATTACATATATTTTACTACTTTATTTAAAGGTTTTCTAGGTTTTGGATCTGGAATATCTCCCTTGATATAACCAAAAGGTAAAACAGTTAAAATATGGTCAGTTTCCCTTAATCCTAATAGATTTTTTACTTTTTCTCTATTCATTGTTCCTATCCAACAAGTTCCAATCCCTAACGACCAAGCCATTAACATCATTTGCATTGAAACTAACGAAGTATCTATCAAATACCATTTACTACTTGTTTTTGTTTTTCCTACAATTGCAATAGCTACTGGTGCTTCTCTAATAAACGTACCATAAAATGCAAATTTTGATATTTTCTCCAAAATTTCTTTTTTTCTTATCACTAAAAACTCCCATGGTTGGCGATTTGAAGCACTAGGGGTCCATCTTCCAGCTTCTAATATCATTTCTATTTCTTTTTCTGTTACTGGTTTATCTTGAAATGATCTAATGCTTCTTCTTCCCTTTAAAAATTTTAAAAAAGTTTGTGAATCTATCATTTTTGAATTTATATTGATTATCTTAATACATGCTAATTAAACTACTATTAAAAATGCTTTTTTAGTTTATAATCATGATAATCATTTTAATCAGAAATATTTAACTTCAAAAAGTGTTATTCCTAAATTGACAGAGTTCTTTGACTTAAAATTAGTTATGATTTTGGCTTCTCAAATATTCTCTTAATTTACCATTTTTCAAAGAACTTAAATATCCTGATTGAAATAGTCAGAATCCAAATTTGGATATATTTTCTTCTTTCTTCCTTCCTTTTCTAATCTAATAAGGTCTAGCTCTTTTAGTTTATTTAAATGATATTGAATCGTTTTATGATCTACTTTAAATTTTTTAGTAATTAAGTTATTCCATATTCCAGGTCTATCTTCAATCATTTCTAAAATCTCTAAGGTTAATTTACTCTTTTGCAATTTTAAATCCACATTTGAAATTGGATTCTTTTGATAATATGGAAAATAAGCGATAAAATTGCCTATCCTCTTTTTTCCTATAATTTTATAAGTCTGAAGAATATCAAGATGCCAGACTAAATTTCCTGCTGCAAGCCCTGTCTTACGTAATAATTCATTGAAATGTATTCCGGGTTCAGTTAGAATTAATTCTATAATTTTATTTCTATTTTCATTTTCTAAAACTTCATCTAATGATAATCGATGAGCACCTTTCTCAATTGGAACAGTTCTTGTCTTTAGATACTGAAAATAATCCTTTTTTGAAATTAAAATTACTAAAGAAGCAATTCCAATTACAATTACAACAATAGTAATCACTAACCAAGACCAATCCGTCTGTATAATGCCAACTTCAATAAGTGTAATATAATAGTCAGTTTCTTGCTGAAGGTTTGAAATGTTACTTTCTAAGTATTTTTCAGAACTTGCTTCATCGAGAAATTCAATCGTATTAACTAGTTCCCACGAATCTACACTAGATTCGAATATGGCTAATGAATATGTTTTATCTGGATCAATATTGTAAAGCTGATTTTTTTTATAACTAATAGTTAAATTGGAAATTGATGTATTCGATCTTAACCTAATAATACAGTTATATCCAAATTTAAATTGATAATTAGCTCTCTTAGGTTGTTGTGGAGCTTGATCTATTCCAAAATTCTGTAATTCTGATTTTGATGAGATATTTAATGAAATTGGAGCGCTATTATTTATTATAAAATAAGTTTGGCGGAAAGAAATACCGTTTTCATACTCAATATAAAGATGAATGTATGTATCTGTAGAAACTTCAAATGTGTTGTTATTCATAAACTCATATGATACTCTTTCTTTTGGTTTAATGGAATCTTCAGTCCATAGACCATCGATTTTTTTTTTTGTTGCATTAACATCGATGGAAAATAAACTATACTCAAGGAGAAATATTAATAAAATTAGTATAACAACGTAGAAATACCTATTTCTTTTTCCTAATCCTATGGTATCCAAAAAAATCATTCAATTGCTTTTAGTTATTATATAAAATCTAAAAAAAAAAAATTTATGATTATTTTTACTTTCTCTTTCTATATACCACTAAGACAATAGCTATCGCTACTACTCCTATGAAAACAGCTCCAATACCAGCAAAACCCCAAATTGCGACATCAGATTCAGGTACAAGAATCGTCCACTCAGAGAAGTGGTTAGTTTCGGCAACTAAATATCCTCCTTGTAATTGGGTTGGTACAGCTTCCCATTGTCCTGCAGTTCCATTATAAAAAGCCCATGTTCCTTCGCGGTTTCTATTAGTTGCTTGCATCTTAAGTTTGGCTTGAACTTTTTCTTGCGCTGAAAAATTTGTTTGAATCTGTATACAAATTCCTTCTTGATATGATAAATTGCGATTACGATTTCTTACCTGATGTCTACTTCCGAGTAATAATCCCAATTCTTTCTGTTCTTGTGTACATGTCATATTCATTTCAAGGTCATGCTCTGCTTCAACTTCAATCTCAAAATGTTTATCTCCAATCTTAGGAGCTTCACTACAATTGATAGCTCCTTGAACTGATATATTTGCCTGAACTGTCAACCTCGTTTTCATTTGAAATCGCCATGTTAAACTGTGATTTGCTTGTACCTCATATTGATATAACCCGGTATTAGGAACCTCAATCGGAGCCTGTGGAGTAGCTAATACTGTATTAACATTGAACAATGTGAATAGAAAAGTGAAAGCAAAAATTCCAACTAGTATTTTACTAAAGTTTTCCATTCTTTTTTTAACACCTAAATTGGTCTAAGTTAATTAAAGTGTATCATATAAAAAGCGTTGAGGAATAATTATTCCCAATAAAAATAATTTGATGTAGCGGAATTGCCTTGAAGTTGTAGACAATTATGTAATACAAGACAAAAACTTCTTTAGAATTCGATTAACCTTAATAAAATAAAATTCCTTAAACCTTAAATTTAAATTTTGGAATTTTATAAATATTATTAAACATTTTCAGATTAAAATAATAATAAGGAATTCATCTTAAATTTAGTTTAATTTGAATTCAAATTCATATTAATGGAGAAAAACTTATGTCGTTAAAAGATTTCACTAAAGAGGTATTCACGCGGTATGGCTTTACCGAGGAACATATTAATATTTATTTGGTCTATTTAAGAGTGCCTCGTGCAACTACTTCTGAAGTTTACATGACTTTAGTGGATGAACATGAAGATTTACAGTATGAAACTGTATTAGAAATTACTAATTGGTTAGTTGAGAAAGGTTTTCTTAAGAGAGTTGAAGGGATTATAGATAGATATATCCCACTTCAACCATTTTTCGAATTATTTACCAGCGAATCAGAGAATTTTAGAACTGAAATTGCTAAAATTAAAGATACTATATTAGCTGATCAATCTGATCGATTTGAGAAACTTGAAGCGATTCAAGATAAAAGTATAGGAGAGGTACAAAACGCTGTTGATACTCAAATTAAAGCTTTTTTTGAGGATTCTGATTCGAAAAATAATACAAAAAAAAATCGGATAGAGAGTGCTACAATACGTTTTAAAGAAACAACCAAGGCATTAGAAGGCAATATCCATTCAATAATGGACAAATTAAATTCAAGTCTAAATAATATTTCGGAAACAATTGTTGGAAAAAATGAGGCTGAAATTAACAAAACAAAAGATGATCTTACATCATTGATTTCAAAATTATTACTTGATTTTTCAACTAGAGTTGAAAATTTAGAAAAAGAATTAAAGATGGAGTTAGATGAACACGTTGAGAGGCATAAAAATGTAGCAAACCAACTTAAACCGAAAATGGAACAAATTCTAGAGAAATACTTGGAACGAATGGATAAAGTAATTGCGGATTTAAAAGCAAAAATTTCCAATTTGTTAAAAGAACACACTAATCATGTTAAAAACACCACAGATACGCTCCAAACTAGTTTAAAAGCTATTGTTGATGACAGACATAGAACCTTAACCAATCAGACAAATGAATTTAAGAGTATGACTTTAACCTTAATAGATAATTTACTTGAACATGCAAATAGATTTACTGACTTTAGCGAGGATATGGCTAAAAAAGGATTTTTCTGGATGGGTAAAAAGAAAAAATACAAAGCTCGACATAAAACCACAATTGAAAATGTTTTAAAATTTACTGAACCCATGAAACCCGATTTCATAAAAACTTGTGATGATTATATAGTGGATACACGAGGAACTACAGATCAAATTAAATCAGATGTAACAGATATTATGGTAAAAGAACATGACGGATTAGCCACAGAAACTAATGATCTTGACTTTAAAGCTCAAGAGACAGTAGATGCACAATTGGAAACTTTAGCGACGGATCTAGCTGGAGAAGTTGATGATACATTACAAAGTGGTGTAAAAGATTGTTCTGATACGAGAATAAAACTTAAAGATTCCTTAGAAAACTCACTTAAAACACATCATAGACAATATGATGATGCAATAAACACTCATAAAGAATATTCGTTAAAACATTATACTGATTATGATCTTGAAACTAAAAGGATAAACGCAGATTGGACGAGAGATGTGGATATAAATTTCGATAATGGTAAAAGAGATTGTTCAGATAAAATAGATAGTGAAATTAAATTATGGGATGCCGAAGCGAAAGATATGAATACAAACTTAACAGATATGCTCTCGGATCATAAATCTAAATATGAACAAAATGCTAAAACTCTCCAAAATAGTTTATCAAATACCACAAGAGATACCATCCAAAACGTAAAAGATGCAATTGCAGACTTTACGCTACAGTTTATGAATTCTATTGATGATTCTACTGAACTCGCTGAAAATAATGAAGGCAAATTAAATGATATTTCTAATGCCTCAAGTTCAATTCCAGAAATATCTAAGGTTACAACTTGGCCAGTGGTTGGTAAAGATGCTATGATTGCTGCAATTAAAGATGCAGTATATCGAGTAAAATCTTCAATTATAATTGTGACTCCATACGTAGTTCCCGATATCCTACAAGTTGTTTCAGAATACGCATTTCAGAAGAAAGCTGCTCGTTTCATGCTCACAAGTCATTGGGACTTACAGCAGTACAGCGGAATTATAGGAAAAATGAAGCAGCTTGGTAATATACAATTTAGACAACTTCAAACCGCAGGAGAATTTTTCGCAGTTACTCGAGATGCTGAGGAAGTAATTCTTGCTCCCGCTACAACTAAAGAAGCAGACATGATTGCTGTTGTTTCGAACCAAGAAGGATATTCTCGACTTTATAGTCAATTTATTGGTCCGATATTCCAAGCGAATTCTCGCCCAATAAAGTGATTCTAGCAGATATAGCTAACCATTTACCGAGAGTGGTAAAATACCAATTAAAATAATCAAAAATTTTGTTATTTATTTTTATTTTTTTATTAGAATTTCTTTCTTAAAATATTATATTATAAAAGAAAGTCTTTAAGATCTTTGCAGATGTCTGCCTTTATTTCATTTTGAAGCTTCTTTGAAGACTATAACAAGTAAGAAATTTATTTATATTATTGAAATATAACATAACTCAAGAATACCAATTAAATAATCTTTTTATAATGTATAAATTCAAAGTGATTGTAGCCGGAGACAAAAATGTAGGTAAAAGTTCATTGATAACAAGATTCTGTGACAACGTATTCTATGAGGATTTGAAGGAGACGATTGGTGTTGGTTTTAAAAGGAAAAAGGTAGTTATTAAAGAAGATTCCACGGAAATTGCTCTAGAATTAAATATCTGGGATTTTGCAGGAGAAGAAAAATATCGTAAGTTGTTCCCTGCTTATGCATATGGTGCCTCAGCCGCATTATTCCTATTTGATATTACTAATATAAAATCTTTATATGATATAGATAATTGGATAAAAGTTGTGGAAGAAAATGCATCTAACGATGTTGTAAAAATAAATATTGCAACAAAGATTGACTTAAAAGATGAAAGAGAAGTATCTAAAGAAGAAGCGATAGAATTCTTTGAAAAATATACCCCAGGTAAAAAAATTATTGAAACCTCTTCAAAAACTGGTGAAAATGTAGAAAAAGCATTTATCTACGTTGCTAAGGAATTAATCGATAAAAGTCTTCAAAAATGTAAAGCTTGTGGTGTATTTTTTAGTAAAAAATTAAATTATTGTCAATATTGTGGGGAAAGAATAGAATCAGAAAGAATATAATTAAATTAAATAGAAGAACTCAAGATATAATTCTTATCAAAATAGATTTCTTTTCTCAATTTTCACTTCCCAGTATAATTTTAAATAAATTGCTGAATATAAGTTGTTATATACAAAGTAAAATGGCAAGAACAACATAAAATTCTCATAAACATCTTTTCAATTAGCATTATTAAAACTGATAAACATAATATTCAACCCAATATCATTTTATTTTTAAGCATATTCTTTTGATATCGCAATCCTATTGGATTCAATAATTTTTTTTGCTTTTGCGTTTTATTTTGAATAGAGTAATTTTTGATTTTTTTCTCTTCTATTTTTAAGCATTATTAAATATACGATTATAATTTCATACATTTTGTGGATTTACTCCCATTTTATTAGAAATAAGATAGAATACCCATAAAATATTAAATATTTAGAGAATGTCATACTATTTTCAATTAGTTAAATCTCTAATTAATTAATTATGTTTAAAAAAATGCAATGAAAGATATATCTGAAAAAAGAGTCGAACTAATGGCTCCATTAAAGAATTACAAATCTTTGAATGCTGTATTAGGTATAACAGATGCGGTGTATTTTGGAGTAGAAGCCTTTAACATGAGAATGTATAGTGACAATTTTAAACTAGAAGAATTAAATAATATTGTAAAGACGTGTCATGATAATAATGTTCATGCTTATCTTACTACAAATGTAGTAATTTATGAAAATGAATTCTCTCTTTTAGAAAAGATATTAGACAAAGCAGTAGAAGCAGAAATTGACGCTGTAATCATTCATGATATTGGGGCTATTCAGTTAGCAAAAGAAAGAGGATTAAATTTTCATATTTCCACTCAGGCTAATGTTTCTAATTCCCGAACAGCAATATTTTATGAATCTTTAGGCGCACAAAGATTAATTCTAGCAAGGGAACTATTACTCGACCAGATTAAAGAAATTAAAAAGCGACTTATTAAAACTGAAGTTGAAACTTTCGTTCATGGGGCACAATGCACTTCAATTTCTGGCAGGTGTTATTTTTCTGCTGAAATTTGCCAATCCCAGGATTATTCAGCAAACAGAGGGAAATGTATTCAACCATGTAGAAGAAAATGGCGTGTCTATGATGAACAAAACAATGAGTTGCTATATGATGGCGTTTTCTTTATTAACGCAAAAGATCTTTGTATGATTGAACATATTCCAAAATTAATTGAAGCAAACATAGATGCCTTTAAGATTGAAGGGCGAATGAGGGATCCAATCTACATTGAAGAAACAACATCGTGTTACAGTGAAGCTATTGATGCTTATTATGAAAATTCTTTCACAAAGGAAAAAGTTAAAAAATGGCTAAAACGTTTAAATAAAGTTTATAATCGAGGTTTTTCTACAGGATTTTATTTTGGATTACCAAAAGGCAGTGAAATACAAAGAGAATTTGATGGAAATATCTCAAATTATAAAAAAGTTGAGATAGGAAAGATTTTGAATTATTTTCCTGAAAAAAAAGCTGCAAAGATTCTCCTAACATCAGGAAAATTAAAAATAAAAGATGAAATTTTCATTATTGGTACACATACAGACACATATTTAAGACAAGAAATTAACTCAATTCAAATTAAACAAAAGAAAAATCTAACTGAAACTCCTTATGTTTCTTCAAAAAAAGAGCGAATAGCAATAGGGGTTAAAGTTAATAATCCAGTTAAGAAAAATGATAAAGTTTTCAAATTAGAAACCCTCTGAAGGAATTACTATGTTCAAAAAGTAAAATTAAAGAATTTAACTAAAACGAGATACAAAAAAAATTAAGTAAAACTTCCTAAACCAAGAAAACTTAATCCCATGTGGCTTTTTTTACAGACTCATCATCATCTTCACTATGAATTCTTTTCAAGTTTATATCTTGATATCCAGGAAGGACGCCTAGCATTCTTCTCATAGCAAATTCAACATCTTTAGCGCTAGCTATAAATCTGCCTACTATCAAAATATCTGATCCCTGTTCTAATGCATATGCCGCGGTACTTGGTTCAATACCTCCAGCCACAGCAACTAATACTCTATCCCTTCCAGAAGCTTTCTTTTGACCAGCATATAATTCTTTAATTTTAGGTACTAATCCCCAACGAGCTTTTTGAGCAGCGTCAGGAGATTTATCTCCTTCTATGGATTGTTCAACGTCAATTGCCCTATGAATTATTACGACATCCGGAGTTTGTCTTAATGAACTTAACTTCTCAATTGGATTTTGAACTTCCATCGTATCGACAAATGCATGGATACCAAGACGTTGTGCCTCCAAAATAAATTTATCAAGTGAAGCAGAAGAAGCTAAGCCACTTGCTACAACTCCATCAGCAGTAGCATCAAAAGCAAAATCCACCTCTAATTTTCCTACATCTAAAGTCTTTAAATCAGCTACAATAAATTTATCTTTTGCTAATTCTCGTATCTTTTTAATCGATTCTACACCATATTTCTTAAGAAATGGAGTACCTACTTCGAGCAATATTCGATCACTTTTAGGTAATTCTTTAACAACCTTCATTTGCTTTTCTAAGGCTGGATGGTCTAGTGCTACCTGAATATATGGAGGACGCCAAAGTCGGGGAACCCTTATTCCCGCAACAGGGTGCTTAGCTCTATCTTTATCATAAAATATTTTTTCAATTGGGGGATATCCTCTTAAAGCTCTCTGAATTGCTAATTTTGTAGCTCCATAATTATATTGATAAATTTTGCGATAATCATTAGCGTTTGGATGAATATAAACACTTGCAATTATTAACCAATCATCTATTTTATTCATTGGAATAATTCCTTCTTCAACAGCATCTGCGATTCCTTTAGCAACAGCAGCTTGAGCAGGCCCAAAAATTTTACTTGCATCACCCATTTTAGCAAGAGTTACTTTAGGGACTATAAGACTTACTGGTTTTGCTAATAAATTTGGACGTATTCCTGCGAGTAAACCTCCGTGACCCTTAGAGGGTGTACTGAGTGCATTAGCAAATGAAACTCCCACAGGTCCATCTTTAGATCCAATTATTAAATCTATATGTGCTAAATCATCCCCTTCCCCAACTAATGCTTCTCCAACATAGTATTCAACTGCTTTTGGCATAAACTTCACAATAAATTTTTATTTTATACTCAAATTTTTGTATAATTTGTAGATATTTTTTATTTATAATAGTGTGTTTTATAGATAACATAAAAAATTGCTTATCTACATTATTCTAGAGTTAATACTTTATTAATAAAATTATCCTTGAATGGAATTTATATTAGATTGAATTAAGGATGTTTTCTAGTTGAAAAAAGTAAGAGGTAGGACTAACTATATATTTGACGAACTATTTTCCACATTCCTAAATTGAGATATTCTTTTCTTAACCTTAGATAGTACATCAAGTAAAACTTTAATACCCATCTCTCCAAGTTTTCTTTATGTTTTATGATTTGTATTCCCGAAGTATAATTAGAATAATTGAAATCCATGATTAAATCTTCTTTTACATATTGTTCATAAATTTTTGTCCCTGGTAGAGGGATTAAAATTCTGAAAGCTGCTATTGTAGGTTCCATCTTTTTGGCAAACTGTATTGTTGCGTTCAAATCAGACTTTGTTTCTTGAATATATCCTAACATAAAGGCTCCAGTAAAATAAATTCCCTTTCTCTTTAATCTCTCAGCAGCTTTTAAAGCATCCATTTTCTTTATTTGCTTCTTGTATGATTTTAGAGTTTTTTCAGAACCTGACTCAACACCTAAAAATAAATGCAGACAGCCAGATTTTTTCAATAAATCCAATAATTCTTCACTAATATTAGCGATAGTGTCAACTCTTGCATTTGAATCCCAGTAAATTTTAATTCCTTCATCAATGATCTTGCTGCAAATTTCTTCTATTCTTTTGATAGACACCATAAAGTTATCATCAACAAAAAAAATTATCGGTCTCTTGCCTTCTGGACCACTAACTTTCTTCACATTGGGATTTCTTTTTAGTATTTCTTTTATTTCTTCAAGAATATTTGTTGCAGATCTATATCTCCATTTTAATCCATCTTTGCCAGGAACTTGGCAAAAAGAACATCCAAAAGGACATCCCCTCGAAGTCATAATAGTAAAAGCATGAGTTCGATATTTATCTATTGGTACTAAATGTCGTGCTGGAAAAGGTAATTTATTTAAATTTGAGATAAACTCCCGAGATTCATTCTTAATGATTTTTCCGTCTTTCTTGTAACTAATCCCCTTGATATTTTCAAGATTCCCATTTTCCTTAATAGTTTTCACTATTTCTATAAGAGTTTCTTCACCTTCTCCTCTCACAACAATATCAAACTTAGATTCATTTAATATTTCCTCATCGGCAAATGTGGCATGAGGCCCTCCAATAACCAAGGGAATGTTAAAGCAAGATTTGATTAATCTAGCCAACCTATAAGCTTCATAAATAGATGCAGTAATAGATGTAATACCTATAATTATTGGATTTTTATCTTTAATTATTTGTATGATAGTTTTATTTTTTAATAGTTTTAGATTGAGATCAAGAATTTCAACCTTAAATCCTACCTTTTCCAGATATGAAGCTAATGACAATAAACTAAGTACTGGAAACTTTATTTTATCTCTATAAGAACCTATCGTAATTCTTTTTTTCTGATGAGGATTTATTAATATTATATCTATCATATTTTATTGGAATAGGGATTCATTTTCTAAACTATTAAAATTTTAATAATATTCACTTCTGTAAGGTGATATTTTGTATGAAATAAAAGAGTTAGCAAACGATTAATAAATGATAATGTTACCTCGTACTTTGTATAAATTGCTTTTCTTTCTCGTGGATTTTTTGCCACTTTTTACGTTCTGAACGTAGTTTAAAAAGATCAATATCTTTGTAGATTAAACCTTCTTCTTTAGGAGGTATAGTCCTTTCGATTCTTTCTTTTTCTGGAGTATATATTAGCGAATTGCCATATTCTCCAATATTAGCAAAGAAGCAATAACCATAGATAGATCTACGAGCATCAAAATGAGCTGCTTTAAAATCTGCAGTAACAGGTGTGAAGGCGGGGTTAAAAATAAGGTCCACTGGAGGTTCAAAATTCTTTAATTCTACTCTCAGATCCATATCGAGAAAATCTCGACATATAACAATCGCAATCCTTCCATACTCTGTGTTGCAAATTGTAACATTTCTAGGCAATCTCCCAGATTCAATACCTTCTTTGAATCTGGAACCCTTGAAATTAATCATTGCGGGAATATTTTTCTCCTGTTCCCATAAAATACCTTCAGGATTTATAACCAAACTAAGATTTTTTTTCGTTGCATGATCGTGATAAGAGCCTGGAATAATATACATATTATATTTTTTTGCGAGATTTGAGATATCTTCAAGTATTTTGTCATAGCTTAAATCGATCGCCATTTCTGGAAAGACTAAAACATTAACTTCATTGTCATGAGCGTTCTTTATCATCTCTGTAACTTTACTACTTACAATATCAACTTTATCTTTTCGAAGGTTTAGGAGACCATTATCTTCTGTGTAAAATTCACCTAACAGATCACCTGCATGTGATACTCCTATTTGAGCAATACCAACTCTGAATTCTTTTTTCTGTATTTCAGGTTGTTGCTTTAGCAAGTCTTTATAGATTAATTTGTATTTTTCTCTAGATACTTCCCTTATTTCAGCTTTTACTATTTCATCACTAAATTCACGTACGTCACTAATTCTTGGCGATTGGCTAGATTCAATGGGACATGCTGGAGCAATTAAACCCATAGTGCTTTTTGTTATGGAAGGTTCGCTAATAGTGTTTAAGGCAGATACAATTATTTTTTCTTCTTTTATCACCAATTCTAATTGTTCTAATATTTCTATTTCTTTATTGTTATAACCTGACTTACCAAAAAGGTTTGCAGCAGACTTAAGAATTTCTGAGCCGATTTTAAGAAGGTTCTTTTTTTTTTCCAGATTCATCTCTTCATCTGCTTGTATTAGATGCCAAGCTGCATCAAAATAAGTTGAGGTTGCTAAAGCCCAGTCAGCTTCGTTAATAAAACCTCCTTTCTTATAAGAAGATGCGGTTTTTCTAAGTATTACTTTAATTTTCGGATATAACTCGGCTTTTATCGAAGTTTTTGTTGATTCATCAAATCTACAACCAAGCTCTAGGGCCTCGCAAAATGCAGAATTACTTGAGGATAATATCTTTAACTTATTATTACTAAAAAAACTACTTGCTTTTTCGAATAAGTGAGCTGCTTCTGCAAATTTATTAGAATCTTTATTATTTTCAGCAAATTCCATACTTTCCCATGCTTTACAAAGATGATAAATTGCTTCTAATTCTCTTCGCTCTCGTTCGAGTTTAAACATATCACAAATGGCTTTAAGCTGAGATGCAGCAGAAGAAAATTCCTCGGCAGCTAGAAAGTGTTCTCCCTTCTTTCCTAGAATTCTTGCTTTTTCAACATTCATTCTGGCATTACAATAATTAATTCTTACTTTTGCTACGTTTTTAAGCTTGTTAATTCTTTCATTTTCTAATTTATCCTTAGATTGTTTTAAAACTTCTTCTAGTACATTTGAAGCCTCATTAAAATGTTTGCTACTAG
>JBHLLP010000026.1:0-47391 GCA_048885525.1 Candidatus Hermodarchaeota archaeon
ATTTAAAAAGTTAATTTATTACACATTTTTAATCTTATATTTGATTCGGTATGAATTGAAAATGTTAAAAAGATTTGAGGTAAAATACAATATATAGTATAAATTAAAAGACCTTAAAATGAGTACAATAGCTTCAGAATTTGAAAAGAATCTAGATAAATATGCTGAAGTGATCATAAAAGTAGCACTTAACCTCCAACCTGGACAAAAATTATGT
This sequence comes from Candidatus Hermodarchaeota archaeon, assembly GCA_048885525.1. Taxonomy (GTDB): domain Archaea; phylum Asgardarchaeota; class Lokiarchaeia; order Sigyniarchaeales; family SOKP01; genus Loki-b32. The sequence goes on from JBHLLP010000026.1 coordinate 218, forward strand.
ATTTCTAGTAAATTTACCTTCGGAGTTTCTATTGAATTAGCCCCCTTAATACGGCTGATCACCAAAAAAGCTTATCAAATTGGGGCTAGACTTGTTGAAGTAATGTGGTATGACGAAATAATACATTTAACTCGCTTCCAACATGCTCCTAATGACAGCTTCAATGAGTTTCCAACTTGGAAATATGATTATTTGTGTCGCCATATCAAAGAAGGTAATCCTATTCTTTATATTTCCGCATACAACCCTGATTTACTTGCTAAACAATCTCTTGAAAAATTATTATTATTTAAACAGACTTATTTCAAAAGAATCGAACCAATAGAAAAATTAGGAGAAGACCATCCATCTAACAATACTGTTGTCGCTTTTTCTGTTAAAGGATGGGCAAATAAGGTCTTTCCTGATCTACCACTGGAGAATCGAAAAGAAAAATTATGGGATATGATTTTTGAGATGAGTCGAGTAAAAAATGAAGATCCGATTTCTGCATGGCGAGATCACATTAATCACCTTAAAGTTAGGTGTAATTATCTCAACCATAAGCAATATACCGCCTTAAGCTTAAAGGCACCAGGGACAGATTTGATAATTGGGTTACCTCGAGATCATATTTGGAAAAGTGGCACTCTAATAACCAAAAGTGGGATAGAACATGTACCAAATATACCAACAGAGGAAGTTTGTACCCTACCACATAAAGATAAAACAGAAGGTTTTGTAACGGCAACTATGCCTCTCTACGATGGAGAGAATTTGATTGAAGATTTTAAATTAACTTTTTCAAAAGGTAAAATCATAAAAATGAGTGCGGAGAAAGGCGAAGAATTTCTTCAAAATCTGATTAATATGGATGAAGGGGCTTCTCGATTAGGCGAAATAGCGCTAGTTCCACACAGTTCACCTGTCTCTCAGATGAATACACTTTTTTATAATACACTTATAGACGAGAATGCTTCTTGTCATTTAGCTTTTGGAAGAGGTTATAGATTTTGTATAAAAAATGGTGAAAAAATGTCTGATAAAAAGTTTGCAACAGTAGGGGGAAATTATAGTAAGATTCATGTGGATTTCATGATTGGATCTGGTGAGATGGATGTTGATGGAATAAGGAAAGATGGAACTACTGAATCGATAATGCGCAATGGGGAGTGGACTTTTCAAATTTAAATTAATTATCAATTAATTCTCCAACAGCAACAAGGAAAACTTTACCTCCTACTGATACACTAATTTCTCCTTCATCATTTCCTTCTGCTCTTAAAAAAAGTAGAGAAGGACGTCCTATTTCATAGCCTTGCTCAACCTTAATATCAATACGATTTTTGTTAAAATATTGATGTTTTACCAAATAGGCTGCTAGACAACCATTTCCTGAACCTGTTGCTGGATCTTCTGGTACATCATGATAATGACCAAAAACTCTCACACTTAAATCATTTCCTTTATTTCGAGTTTCTGGACAAAATATTAACATTACTTTTGATTCAATTTTTTCCATTAGATCAAAATATTTATCTACATCTACATTAGTTCGTTTCAACGCATCTAAGGTTTTCAAAGGAACAATAATAAATGATGCTCCTGTAGATACTTCTTGAATTGGAAATCTAGCATCAATATCACTCTTATTTAGTCTTAATATTTGTGATATTAATTCTACATCAAAAACTCTATTAAATGTTGGGGGATTTTGCTTCATCCATATCATATCAGGTTTTCCTGATTTATACTTAAACAGTACAGGTATTGGACCAATCTTAAGATTTAGAAGAATAGTTTTAACATTTCTTTTAATTAATTCCTGTTGAATTACAAAAGCAGTTCCTAATGTTGGATGCCCTGCAAATGGTATTTCAGCTTTAGGAGTAAAAATACGAACATCATAATTTTCTTTTGAAGTTATGAAAGTTGTTTCAGAATAGTTCATTTCTTTTGCTATTTTTTGCATTTCTACTTCGAAAATCAATTTATCACAAATGACAACAGCAAGTTGATTTCCTTCGAATTTTCTCTCAGCAAACACATCTACTATATAGAATTTACATTTTGGCATGAAAATACATCTCTACTGGTTAAGAACTTAATATAATATTTGAGTTATTTTTAATATACAATTATTTTGGTTTTTCTTTAATTTTCAATATTTTAGATTGTATTAAAATTTATAATTATGTTTTTTAATTACAAAATTGAACTATACAATTATAACATGAAAATCGAAGAAACCGAAAAAATTGGAAAATTATTTTATGAAGTGATGTGGAGTAAACCAGATCTTACTATTGCTGATGAAATTATTGATCCTAAATACAATCCAAGTTGGATTCAAATAGATAAAGTTGGTCCATCTCAAATTAAGCATGAAATTACATATTTCCGCACTGTATTTCCTGATCTAAAGTATAAAATAGTTGAGATGAGAGGAGAAGAAGATAAAGTTTGGATTCGCTATAAAGGACATGGTACACACCTAGGGAAGGGATGGGGTTTCAATCCTACAGAGAAAGAAGTAACATTTGAGGGAGCAACAATATTATACCTAAACTCCAAAGGTAAAATCATTGATCAATGGGGTGCATTTTGCTTTTATGATATATTTTTTGAGCTAGGAGTTGTACCTCCCTTCTGGGAATTACACAAATATGTTTCTGAAATAAAAAAACAGTAGGTTATTTGTTATCTCTTTGCTGGAGAAGCATAACAATAAGCACAATTATGTCTACATCGGAAAATTCCTGAATATCCACCAATATCTTTGGATTTAAAACAACCACAAGAATTTCTTTGTCCAGTATCCTTAAGTTTTGGAATTGGTTCACCTACTATTTTTTCAATTCTATAGGCATCAATACAATGTGCTTGTTCAATATCGTCGATTTTTATTAAGTCTGGTTGACAGCAAGCTTTCATTTTAATCTCATATGTATTACATATACCTATCATTTTCTCAAGAATCTCTATTTTCTTTTCAAAAGGAGGATCAATTGGAACATAGCCTCTTGCATACATCCGAGATTTTACTTTGGAATAGATAGTAGCAAAAGAAAAAATCATTTCTGTTAATCCAAAAGCTGAAACATTTTTGATTATATATTTAAATTTGTCTAAATTACTAAAAATTTTATTTGAATTATGCTTTTTATAGAAAATTATCGGATCAAACCTGAAATTAACTGAAAGTAAACCAAACTTTTCGATTAACCATTCGAGTTGTTGAAACCTATCTTCTAGTGAAATATTTAGATTATTTTCTAATTCAGAAGGGGAATTGATTGTAAATTGGAATGAATGACCTTTGTACAGTTTGAAAAGAATTTTATTTTCATTAAATGTTCTTATCCAATCTTTAAAATTTTTTGACCACCAAACCCAACATTTCACATCATCAGATTTTAGAGAAATTCGAGATATTTGTCTTCGATTAAAGGGATTGACTACATCAACATATCCTGTTTTTATCTGTTGAACAACCCAATTCATTAAAAATGCAGGTATATCTGTTCTACGACTACAGGATATTATAGGGGATTTTAATTGGTTCATTTAACTATTTAAATTCTTTTCGAAATCCTTTTTCTAATTTTCCTTTATCAAACAATCCTATTGAATTATTATTTATTATAATTTCTATTTGATCTGAGGGTGCATCTCTAGCTTTGAAGAGAATAGAATCTTTTTTAGGAATCTTATCAAAATCTATTGTAATTTTATCTTGTAAAAACTCATAATTTTTTATAAGTAAGCCATCAATACCCCATATTTTTTTTTGATTAAAATCTATGAATAAGTCCCCAAAATGCTTTTTTACATATGCTGTAGCAGTTGCAGCAGTTCCAACTCCCCAATCAAAAGCTATATGTCCTGGAGTTCTAAAATCACTCCCAGAATGCCCATAATTTTCATAAACAACCCCTTTATCAACTCCCTCAATAGTATCAATTCCCTGTACATTACCAGGACTTAGTATTTCATATTCTGGTAATAGTTGCAATACCCAAGATGCTCTCAAGGCTGCAATTCCTCGTTCCATGTATTCATTCTTACCAGTTAATAGATAATAATCCATATATGTATGGATAAATAAAGCTTGTCTAGCATCATTTAATTCTGCATCAGCATTTTGCACCCCAAATCCTCCAAATGTATTAATACTAATGTAGGGCATATCCCATACTTGTTGAAATAAAGATAATATTGCTAATACATACTCGCCAGTTTTTAAATGTTCGCTGTTATTCGTTACCTTATACAGTTCTTTAAATCCTTCAGTACACCAATAAACGCATAAGGTATTTATAATATGACTATTTGTATAATTATCAAATGTATCTAATGGATATTGACTACAGCTAAAAAAAGGTTCAAAATCATGCCATTTATTTGTTGGAACAATCTCAGTCTTGATAAAACCAGCAATTCTTTTAATAATTTCCAATATTCTTTCTTCTTTTAAAATTTTATAGAGTTCTGTCAGAAATAATAGTGATGCTCCTGAACTAGCTGAATTGATTAAAATGTCTCTAAAAATGGGTATTGTTTTATCCTCTTTAAAATTTATATAACTTGGAATCACTCCATTATTCATTTGTATTATTTCAATCAAATTTAATAATTGTTTACATTTCTCGATTATTTCTTCATTTTTTTCAAATTCTTGGTAATATTTTAAAGCCCAATACATCGCAAGGCAAGAATCAACTATATGAAAATCATCTGTATAACTAAATGCTTTAAGCCCATTAATAATTGAAATTACATTAGAATCTGGGGATGCGGGCAAAATAACACTAGGAAATACCCCTTTTCTTCGAGGTAATTGTAAAATAGTATTTAATATCTTGGTTCCCTTATCGATAAGATCTTTATTATTCCATAATTCTCCAAAATATCTTAATCCATAACCAGTTCTGATGTTAAGAAAGAATGCATTATTCCAAATTTCAGCAGTTCTTGGAATATAAGCTCTTCGTCGGGTATAATTATCAAACCATTCAACTTTTTCTGCATTATATGTTAATTCATTTATCATATCATTGGCTTTTGATTGTAAACTTGGCATAGTAGAGGTACTTCTCTTTAGAAATTCTTCTAAATTTTCGGGTTTTATGAACTCTATTGGTTTTTTCTTTTTACCCGACCAGGATCTAAACCAAATCCCCCCACATTCTACATTATTTATTTTAAAATCTCCCCAAAACTTATGTTGATCAAATAACGCAGTATAGCCTTCTTGAACATTCATTTCAAAAGGAAAAATTTGAGGATTTAAGTTGTTATGAAGAACCTTTCTACCATATTTTTCCCATAGGAAGTTATTGATAAATTTCAGAATATAATTGTTAGTTTTATTAAAAAAAATTATAATATAAAACCGAAAGGTCAAATCTGTATTTTCTTCAACCATCCATTCTTTCTGTGGTTCATGTATGAAAAGAATATGCTGAGTTGGTTTATAATTTCCAAACCCAAAAGAGATTTGTGGCCATTTTTCATTATTATTGGGTTCTAAATTGAAATTGATGAAGGAAGAAAAAGGACGGTTACTTCCAAGAGTTTTTAAATCAGGAATGAAAGCAAAACCATATTTTCCTTTTTTATAAATAACCACAGGTGAACGAAATACATGATCGCCAATAACATAATTTTTTCCAGGGCAAAGATGGGGAACCCAAGTAAAATCTGGATTATTTCCTAATAAAATTTCATAATTTGCAAGAATTTTTGATAAATTTAGTTCTCTTTTGTTAGATAATTTATATTTAACATGAATAATATTTCTTTCTTCCAAACAATAATCTAAATTTAATAAGAAATCATCATCATTTAATTGGTAATATAATTTCTTTTTCTTGCTTTTTAGAAATGATAAGGCTTTCGTCTCTCTTTTGTTTTTTCTCCAGAAATTAAGAGTACTATATCCCTCTTCACTTGCAAGGATCGAAATTAAACGATCTTTTTCTTTTATTTCTATTTTTTCTCGTGTAAATTTCTGCTTTTCTTCAACAGAAATTCTAATTAGATCGTTTTCTATAATCATATTTTCTATTTTAAAGTCCTTTTTGATCTGATTAAGGAAAAGTTCTTCTAATTATATCCTTTTCCGTTATATTCTGTAAAATAATTTAATAAATAATTTCAAATTTAGTTTTTAAGGATTAATTGATTCTGAATATTAATGACAAGAAAGAATATATCCTCTGGATCTCAATATGAAAAACCAATTGGTTTTTCAAGAGCAGTAAGAATTAAGAATTTTATTTCTATATCAGGTACAGCCCCAATCGCTTCTGATGGGTCAACTGCATATCCTAATGATTTATATGGTCAAACAAAGCACTGTCTAGAGATTATAAAAAAAGCTATTGAGGAAGCAGGTGGCAATTTAAGAGATGTTATTCGTACAAGAATAATGTTAATCGATATTTCAAAATGGCAGGAAGCAGCTCAAGCACACGGAGAATTTTTCTCCGATATTAAACCAGCAACTTCATTTATAGGAGTTAATAAATTCATAGATTCTGACTGGTTAATTGAAATTGAAGCCGATTGTGTTATAGATAATGATTAATAATGGAGTAAAAGTAGAGTTTTAATAATAATTAAATTTGATTGAATGATTTTTACTGAATTATTAATTATTTAAAGTTTAGAATATTAAATAAAGTCATGATTCCTTCAATTGAATGGATTAATAATAAAGTGAAGATGATCGATCAAACATTACTTCCTCATAAACTTGAATTCCTTGAGTTTGACGATTATCGGGATGTTGCAACATCAATAAAAGTAATGAATATTCGTGGTGCTCCTGCTATAGGCGTTGCCGCTGCGATGGGCATGGCATTAGCCACTATAGAATATAAGGAACTTCCTAAAGATAAGTTTTTAGAAAAAATGGAGGAAGCAGCGAACCTGATTAGAAGTACTAGACCAACTGCATCAAATCTTTTCTGGGCTGTAAATAGGATTTGGGAGATAATTTCAAAATATCCAGATGATCCGTCAATGCTTTCTGATTTAGTGGTTGAAGAAGCACAACTTATGGCTCAAGAGGATATTAACGTAAATAAGAATATTGGTAAAAATGGTGCTGAATTACTCGAAGATGGTGATACTGTTTTAACACACTGTAATGCAGGCTCTCTTGCCACTGTTCAATATGGTACTGCTTTAGCACCTGTGAGAGCTGCAATTGAGGAAGGAAAGAAAATTCAAGTAATAGCTGATGAAACACGTCCAAGACTACAAGGAGCACGATTAACTGCATATGAATGTCAATATGATAAAATCCCTGTAAATGTTATATCAGATACTTCCTCAGGTTTAATGATGATGTTAGGAAAAGTGAACAAGGTAATTGTCGGTACAGATAGAGTTTCTTCAGATGCTGTATTCAATAAGATTGGTACTTACTTAGTGGCATTAGCCGCAAAAGACAATAATATTCCATTTTATGTGGCAGCCCCAACATCAACTCTATCACTTGACGATACCATTAATGATGTCACCATAGAGCAAAGAGACAGTAAAGAGGTAAGTAATATACTAGGTAAAGTTCAGATTGTTCCAAATGGAGTAGAGTGCTTGAATTATGCATTTGATATAACACCTTTTAGGCTTGTGACTGGAATAATTACAGAAGATGGTGTATACACCCCAGAAGAGCTCCTACAAAAATATAGATAAAAATTTTAGCATTTTTTTTGGTCTCTTTTTAATTTGTGTCTAGTAGGGAAATTCAATTATATAATTCAGTTGTTGGATCTATATAGGTTAAAAATTGGTCTCTTGTTATTTTTTATAGCATTTACCTCTATTATTTTATATAGATAAATTATACCGTAAGAGGATGAAAGATGAAAATTTTAACAATAATGGGTGGTCCTAGAAAAGGGTATGGAACTATATGCATGGAAAAATTTGAACATGAATTAAAATTGCTTCAGGATGTTGATTTTGAATATTTATATCTTAAAGATGTCCATCTAGAATCTTGTATAGGGTGTTTAAATTGCTTTTTTATAGGAGAAGATAAATGTCCGTTCGTAAAAGACGATAGGGATTATATCATCAACAAAATTAACGAAGCCGATGGTGTAATTTTTATGGCACCTACTTATGCCTTTCAAGTTCCAGCAGTCATGAAGAATTTTTTTGACAGGTTATCATACATATTTCATAGGCCTCGTTTTTTTGGAAAGATAGCAATTGGTATTTCTAATCAAGGAATTAACGGTGCAAAACATGTCACCAAATATTTCAAATTGGTTGCTGACTCTTGGGGATTCAAGTTTGTAAATCGATTAGAATTAAGAACAGTCCCTTATGGAGGTGCAGAAGAAAGGATGACTAAGAAAATTCAAAAAACATGCAGAATTTTTCTAAAAGCACTAAATGGACAAAGATATCAAAAACCAAGCCTAGGAAATGTTCTTGCGTTTAGAATTAGAAAATTATTGTATTCTCAATATTGGATAGACGAAACTAATGCGGATTATAAATATTGGTTGGAACAAGGATGGTTAGACGACAATAAGAAGCATTATTACGATGTAAAAATAGGTATTAGAAAGAAGATCATTGCTAGTCTAATTTCTGCAATAGTAAAACCAAAATTTAAATCCTTGTTCCCTGAGGATCCTAAAAGAGTAATAAAACGGTACTTAAAGTTAGAATCTCTAAAATTTGAAAAAGAGGGTTGAAAATCTTTCTAAAATTCCATTAGTATTTTTTCTTTCAAGCTTGTGCTACAATTGTCTTGATCTGTTTAATAGACTTTGCTTTATTTAGCTGGTGTCTAATAATTTTAGATTTCTCAATATCTTTCATTAACCATATTGCATTTCTCTTCAATTCTATAAATTTAATTTCTTCATTTCCTAAAGGATGTGAGATTCCATCTAAAAATTCATTAATTTTTTCTTCGAAAATTCTAATAAATTCTTTGATTTGATTAATATTTCTATTTAATGGGATATCCTTACCTTTTGTGAAATATTCATGGAGTTCTTTGAAGATAATTGGATTCCCCATAGATTCTCTTCCAACCATCAGGGCATCTACCTTAGTATAATCGATAAAATGTTTAGCACTTTTTGTACTATCAATATCACCATTTCCAATCAATGGAATTGTTAAACTCTCTTTAAGTTTCTTTACAGTGCCTAAATCCAAATTTCCCTCAGAAAAGTTACTTTTTACCAATCTAGCATGAATAATTAGAAAATCTATTCCAGAATTGTTTATTATTTTTGCCATCTCTTTAATATTAAAGGGTTTATCAAACCCAGTTCTAATTTTAAGTGAAATTGGTCTCGCGGAGTACTTTACTGCGGTTTGAATAAGTGTTTTTAAATTTTCAAAATCTTTCATCAAATATCCACCCTCTTTAGCTTTAATAGCTCTTTTAGAGGGGCATCCTGCATTTAAATCTAACACATCAAATTTATAGCTTTCAAGATAGTCAATTGTTTTTTTCAGAGCTTCTGGATCAGAACCAATCAACTGTACACTAATGGGACGTTCTTCTTCAACCTTAATTAAGTCTTTCTCTATAGATTTTGGATTTTTTTCAATTCTTTTGGTATAAAGCATTGGGACTGAAACAAGGCCAATACTATGAAATGTTCTACAAAACCTCCTATAGGGAGCAGTTGTAATATTTAACATTGGAGCTAAAATATATCTATTTTCTAAGTTAAGTGAACCTAATCTCATTTATTTAAAAGTGAATCTTGATTTTTCCTTAGAATCTAAAATCATGAAGTTTTTTTAGTAAATGAAATTAACTATAATTAAATAAAGCTATTGTATACTATCAGTAAAATGTCTAGTTTCCTTAAAGAATTTAAATTTGAAAAATCTCCTCTTAAAATTACTTATCTCGATAAAGAACCATTAAAATTAACTAATGAATTTATCTTTTTTCATAATAAAAGTAAATTTAGAAAAGAACTCAATCGACTTCAATATTTAATCAAATCATATACTAAAGTACCCTTACATGCTGCTGGTATAAGAGACTCCTATTTAAAAGAAAACGTTTCAGACAAATATTTGATAATTTTATTTACAATATCTGATATAATTAAAAAAGCTAATGAAATATTAGAACCAATTTTAAGTATTGAGCTAAATCCCGGTTGTTTTTATCTTGAATCAAATACAGATTTTATGCTTCTCCTTTCACGAGATATTGAAGGACTCAATTTTGGCATTGATACCTTAGAAACGATTTTAAAACAAATCCTTGAAGACTATATGAATCAAGAAAGATTTGAGGATTATATTAAGGTTCGTCCATTTAGACTTTTTAATTGTACAAAAAATCTTATCTAAATTAAATAGTTATAAAGTATAAAGTTAAAATTAAAAAAAATTATCTAACATATTTCCAAGGTTGTTGTTTCTTTAACTTATATGCTCGTTCAGCATAATCCATAACCATTCGATGGGTGTTAAAAAACGCAGATAATGATATTGCGTTTTTTTGCGTAAAGATCCACTCGTCATGATCAAGGTAGGTGGGTATAATTTTGTTTTCGAGCGTCTCATAGATCGTATTCGAATCAATATCCCAATTATTTGAAACACCAGGATCGTCTGGATTTGAGTCATCTGGTCCTATCGCCCAACCTGCCAAGCGATTCATTTTATATCCTTCTAACCACCAGCCATCAAGTACACTAAAATTAGGAACGCCATTTAATGCAGCTTTCATCCCACTTGTACCACTCGCTTCACGATATCTATTAGGTGTATTAAGCCAGATATCTACTCCAGATACAAGCATGTGAGAAAGATCCATGTTGTAATTTTCCATCATTACAACTTTTACACCATAATTACTATATAAATATTCACCGGATTCATGGATCTTTTTGATGTAATCTTTTCCCATTTGATCTTTTGGATGAGCTTTTCCAGCGAAGATAAATTGAACACTATTTTTGCATATTTTACCTAATCTATCAATATCATGAAATATAAGTATTGCTCTTTTATAAGTTGCGAAACGTCTCGCAAAACCAACCGTGATTAATTCTTCGTCAAGTAAGTTCCAGCTATGACCTTTTTGATAATTAATGAGATTGAATTTATTTTCAATATGAGCATCAAAAACATCTAAGTCATCTAACTCTATTGCATTTTCCAGTATAGAGGGATTTGATCGCCAATCCGGCCATTTTCTCCCAAAAATTTTACGAAAAGGTTTAGAAACCCAAAAAGGTAAATGAACACCATTAGTAATGTAGTCAATTTCATATTGAGGAAACATTTTCTTTGAGATTTGTCCGTGTTTTTTCGCAACTGCATTTCTGTATCTAGAGAGAGCCATTCCAAGAAAAGTCATATTAAATTCTCCATTATCATCTGCAAGTTTTTGAATTTCTGAAGGCATTCTATTTTCAAATACTTTTTTAACTAAATCATTCTTAAACCGATCATGACCCGCCGGCACTGGAGTATGGGTTGTAAAAGCAACTTTTTCTTTTACTTTTTCAATACTACCTAATTCGTTATATAATTCAAGAGTAGCAAAAGAACCATGTCCTTCATTCAAATGATAAGTTTCAATATTATCATACCCTAATGATTTTAAGAGCTTAACACCACCAATTCCTAAAATCATTTCTTGCACAATTCTATTCCAGCGACTTGTACTATCATATAATGAACCCGTCATTTTTTTCATCCATTCTTCATTACCTTCAACATCAGTAGTTAATAGATAAATAGGAAGGACATGACCAGATTGACCTATTACTCGATAAAGCCAAGCGCTTACAAGAACATCTTTATTTTCAATTTGAATGTTTATTGGTTTTTCTACTTTATCAAATTCATAATAGAAATTCCACGCAATCTCCTTTTCTTTTTGCTCACCAAATTCATTATAAAATTGATAAAAATATCCAGAACTGTAGCATAAACATAAACCAACCATAGGTATCTCTAAATCTGCAGCTGACCTTACAGTGTCTCCCGATAATACACCTAATCCACCAGAATATGTAGGAATGTTACTATCAATTGCAATCTCCATAGAAATATACGCTACATTTGTGTTAGCTTTTAGTTCTTCATCAATTTCCATTTTTCTTCACTTTTTGAACTATATTTCGCTAATTTTATTGAAAATTAAGAATTTTATATATTACTTTTAAAATCTTATAGTATTAAATCTTATCTTAATTAAAAAATAATAGACCAGAATAAAAGGAAAAAATAAATATATAAAATAAAGAAAAACTAAATTTTGTTATTATCTCTCTTCTTGTATTTCTTCAAGTGTTTTACCCTTTGTTTCATAAGGTTTCAATAATAATGTGAATAGAGGTATTATCAACAATAATCCTGGAATAACCCAAAACATTACCCAATCTAGAGTTGCCAGCATTACAGCAGCTATTAAAGGACCAAAAACATATGAAATTCTTGTACCTAATGAAGCAATACCCATTCCAGTAGTTCTAATCTCTGTTCGAAAGACTTCAGTAAAATAAACCATAATCCAAGTAAATAATACAGTCATAGAGAAGTATGCTAACCATAAGGTAATTGGATGTCCTGTAAGTCCCAATAAGATAAATCCCAGAACAGACCCAATAGTACTAAACACAAGAGTTACCTTTCTTGAAACTCGTTCCATAACTATACCAGATACAATCGCACCTAATAAGAGCATAAGGCCAGCAACTAATATAATCGTATCCCATTGAGGGTACCAAACCGTAGGAGACGTTTCAAGATAGTATTGTTGTGCCCATGAATTTCCTACTTTTAACCCAATTGCCCATATGCCATAAATTACGAATGCCATAAAAGCATAAGTCCAATCCTTTTTATTAAATGACTTGAATGCTTTTTTCATTCTAAGGAATTCATGGCCTCTTTCTTCCTTGGCATCAACCCATCGTTTGGGTTCCTTCATAAAATAAAGCAAAACCAATAAACCCATCATAATGAAACCAAAGATCCCATAACTCCATCTCCAACCTAAACTTTCTGCAATATCATCTCCTATAATTGCAGCAAGCGGTATAAGACTTATTAATGTCGCCACACCTCCATAAAGAGCTCTTTTCTTGGCGGGAGATTCTTCACTGACTGGTATCTCCCATAAATTACTAACTGTGCCAGTTATAAGGATAGTATATAGAATAAAGAAACTCCAGATATTCGGTGTAATAAAAGGTATTAAAATCGCTGGGATGCCCATCAGAAGTAATAATACTAGCGTTCCTTTTTTCCTTCCAAAAGCATCTGTAAACCATGACAAAATAAAGACTGAAAATGTAGCAATCCCAAAAATTCCTTGCCAAAAAGCAAAAAATTCATTAGAAGGAAGACTATAGTCTGAAAGAATAAAAGGAATCACTTGTCCTTCCATTAAATTCAAGTTGTTATCGAGAAAACCAACTAAACCCATAAATATTACGATATACCATTGATATCTTTTTGATCTTAGTGTTTTTTCCTCTATTTCTTCATCTTTTCTTTTAATAAATGCGTCTACTTTCGACATATATTGTACTTCATCGTTTTTATTTATAAAACTAATTAATTTCAAAGAAGTTATAGACTCTATTCTAAATTCTTAAAAGATTAAAAAAAGAAATGTTACTAATATTATTTAGATATTTAGAGGTTCACCACCCTCCTCTAAAATTACACATTTAATACTTGGATCCTTTTTCTCCAATAATTTTTTGAATTCAGTTAGATCTTTACCCCAATTATGCATTGGAATTGCAATTTCGGGTTTTACATCGACTACAGAGTCAGTAGCCTCATTAAAATCCATAGTATAGGTTCCACCACATGGCATCATTGCGACAGTTATGTTTCTGCTCACTAAATCTTTCATTTCAGGAATTCGCTCAGTATCTCCAGCGTGATATAAACTTTTACCTTCCGCTGTTACAATTATACCCGCCCATTCATTACGTTTTGGATGATTTGGCTTTTTAATATTATATGCTGGAACTAACTCAATTGAAAGATCTTTATAATCAAAGGATTGTCCTAATTTTAAAGGTGTGCCATTAAATTTTTGTAAATTGCTGGCAATACTCTCAGGACCAATAATTACCGTATCATCCCTCTTAAGATTTATTATACTACTTGAATCAAAATGATCTCCATGAGAATGTGTCGAAACAATTATATCTGCTTTTTCTGCTCCTTTTTTAATCTGGTAAGGATCAAGATAAATAATTCTTCCGCTTGGCGTTTTAATTTTAAATGCGGCATGTCCTAACCATGTAATTTCCATTCAATTTCCACCTCTTATTAAAATTGCTAAAAATGTTATATTTTATAATAATGATTGGATACCTTAAAATAATAATGTATTAGGTAAGGGTTGAAATAAAGATTTTTTAAAGTTTTAAATTAAGAACTTATTCTTCTTTTTCAAATTGCCATTCTGGCTTTTCAAGAGGAATTTTTTTTGTTATCCCGTAAGTATCCTCCTTCGCAATGTTGAGTTCTTTTAATCTTTCTAAAAAGAGTTTGTCTTTAAATGTAGGCATTTCATTTATAAAAGGTGGTTTTGAAATGAGATTAGGAGGATTTAGACTAGTTTTTTTAGATATTAATTCATCTGTCATTTTTTTTCCTAGATCTATATTTTTTTTAGAAATGAAATTATTACTTTTAAGAAAATTCAGTTTTTTTAGCCTAATACCTTTTAATGGTACACTCGATCTTATTATTCGGCATGTATAACAATTAGTTTCATCTAGACCGTGAATGCAAGTCATCTTTTCTTCAATATAATTTTTTTAAACTCTATGTATTTCGAATTATTAGTATCATATAATTTTTATTATTATAATTTTTAGATATTTTATTAAAACACAGTAATTTAATGAATTAAGTTGTTCATAAGAGGAGTCTTTTTTGATCTTTATGGTACACTTTTAATACCAAAGAATAACAAAAAAGCATGGAATAACTGGTTATTAACCTTTTACAAACTCATGAGAGATAATGGTCTAAAATTATCAAGAAATGAGTTTGCAGATATGTGTAGTGGATTTTTTACAAGAGAAGAACCTAGAGAAAAAGAAGAAAATCTAACAATTTATGAGAATAGAATTAAGAGCTTCGCAATGGATTTTGGATTAAATCTAGAGTCAAATGAGATTAAAAAAATTGCTAATGAATGTGTTATTTCGTGGCATAAATATGTGAAACTTGATCCTGAAGCTATTCCAATATTAAAAATTTTAAGAAATGAGAAAAATCTTGCACTAATAACTAATTTTGATCATCCTCCTTTTATCTACTCAATATTATCAAAATATCGGCTCATAAAATACTTTGAATTTATAGCTATATCAGGAGAAATTGGACATAAAAAACCTAATCCACAGATTTTCAATTTCACTCTCGAAAAACTTGAATTAGAGCCTCAAGACGTTATATATATCGGGGATAGTAAGGAAGATACTGAGGGCGCTATAAATGCTGGAATTAAACCTATTCTAATTCAGCGTCAACGTTTAAAAAAAAGAATAATAGGAAATGACTATTTCTCAAAAAGAAAAACTAAAGAAAAATTAATTACAAACCATAGTTCAAATATTATACCTTTTAAAATAATTTCACGATTAAGAGAGTTATATCAAATTCTCAATATAAAATCAAGTTCATAGTTCAATAGAAGGTGTCTATATATCTTGATGAATGTTATTTTTTATAAACTTTATAAATTTAAGCTAATTTTACTTAATGTTCAAACATAAAAATATATACTTTTAACTAATAAGAACAAATAAAAGTGAAAAATCAAATGTCAGAATGGAAAGTTGACGAAAACAAAGCATGGTTTAAGAAATGGTGGCCGAAAGAAACACCTAAAAATCATAAATTTGAAAAAATTTCATTAGGAGAGTTTTTCGAGAGGCAAAGAAAAAAATATGCTAATGAAAGGATGATGTGGTTCATCGAAAGTTGGATGACTTATGAAGAAGCAGGTCAAGCTATTGATTCTTTAGCAACAGCTTTAGATAAATTAGGAGTGAAGAAGGGTGATGTCGTTGCTTTATTATTGCCCAATAGTTTTCAGTATGTTATTAGTTTTTATGCAACTGTGAAGTTAGGAGCAATAGCAACGGGCATAAACGTAACTTACAAACCATTAGAAGTTTTGCATCACTTAAAATTAACTAATGCTAAAGTATTAATTACTTTAGATGCCTTATATGGAGAATTAGCTAGACCTATCATTGGTAGAACTAGTGTTGAAATGGTAATTTACACCAATATAGTAGATTTAGCTTCAGGTTTATCAGGAGTGAAGAAAGGATTAGGGAAAATGATTGGAAAGATACCAAAAGGAAAAGTTGATTTCCCTAGTGCTATAAACTTCATGGATCTTCTTAAAACAGAGGTAGATCTTCTAAAAGTAGATTTTGATCCCACAGAACATACTGCCACATACATTATGACAGGAGGAACTACAGGAGTACCTAAAGCAACGGTTTTATCACATTTTAATTTAGTTTCTAACGCAACTCAGTGTATGTTATGGGTTGGAGGGGAAGATCCAGGAGTAGGAGATATAGGGGCAATTCCTTTGTTTCATTCATTTGCAATGACAGCAGTAATGAATGTAGCTGTTGCTTTAGGAGGTTGGATGATGCTATTCCCAAGACCACCCCCTACGGACGAGTTTTTAAAGGAAATTACTCATATAGATGCTCCAAAAGGTCTTTTTTACGCTGGTGCTGAAATTTTATTTAAAAGAATAGCAGATTTTCCAAATTTAAAAAAATTCCCTGGATTGATAGGCAGATTAAGACTCTGTATCTCAGGCGCTGGGCCTTTACATGCCCCCGTGCAAAAAGCATTCCAAGAGAATACAGGCGGAAGAATTGTAGAAGGATATGGTCTTTCTGAGGCTAGTCCCGTTGTAAGTGCAGGCAATCTCTTTGGTGAAAGTCCAGTTGGATGTATTGGAATGCCAATGACAGGTACAGATTGGGGAATCTTTGACGTAGAAGAATTTGAGAAAGGACCAATTGCAAATGGGTTGTCAGGTTCAAAATTCGGAGAACAAAATACAGGAGAAATTTGTGTTTGTGGACCACAGGTTATGAAAGGATACTTAAACCAGCCAGAGGAAACAAAAGACACTTTAAAAAAATGGGACGGGCGAACATGGCTTTTAACGGGAGATATTGGATTTATGAATGATGATGGAACCATAGCAATAAGAGATAGAAAAAAACAATTAATAAAGGTTGCGGGTCATTCAGTCTTCCCAGCTGAAGTTGAAACCATGCTTATGAGCCATGAGGCTGTTTCTGAAGCAGCTGTTGCAGGATTACCTGATCCTGCAGGAAAAGTAGGAGAAATCACAAAAGCATGGGTAGCCTTAAAACCTGAATATAAAGGAAAGATAACTGGAGAAGAACTAATCGCTTGGACTGAGAAGAATATGACTAAATGGAAATGTCCTGCTATGATCGATATAATAGATGAAGTTCCAAAAAGTATTATGGGCAAAGTTGAGAGAAGAACTCTACAAGAGGCTGATCCTCTCTTCAGAAAATAAAAACTTCTTTTTTTTTAACTTTTTTTTTGAAATAAATTTTAATTTCTTTATTAATTCCTTAAAAATATCTTAGAAAATAAGACCTTTACATTTTTGTGAAATTATTACAATGACAAAAGGAATAATACTGTCTGGAGGTTGGGGAACTCGTTTACGCCCTCTAACTTGTAGTATACCTAAAGGTTTAGTTCCTGTGGTTAATAAGCCCGTAATAGAACGGCAAATCTTATTATTGAAAACGGCAGGGGTGAATCAAATAATTTTAGCTGTCAGTGTAATGTCTGAAGTGCTAAAAAAATATTTTGGAAATGGAGAGAAACTTGGAGTCAACATAATCTATACCAATGAAAAACATCCCTTGGGAACTGCTGGGGCAATAAAATTGGCTGAAGATTACCTGAAAGATGAGAATTTTTTTATGTTGAACGGAGATGTCATCTTAAATTTTGATTTTATAGAAATTATTAAGGCTCATGATAAATACAGAGGAGTAGGAGTGATTGCTAGTAAAATGGTCCCTGATCCATTAAGATATGGTGTATTAATTATTGAAGAAGATACAAATAAAATAATAAAATTCCTTGAGAAAGATGAATACTCACCACCAGAAGGAAAACAAATTCCTATGCCTATAAATGCTGGTGTTTATCTTTTAGAACCCGAGATTTTTCAATATATTGAACCTAAAAAAAAAGTGTCAATTGAAAGAAATGTATTTCCTATTCTTGCAAGAGAAAATAAATTATATCATTATTCAATACCTGGTATTTGGAAAGACATTGGTAAACCAGAAGAATTATTAGAAGGCAATATTGAATTAATGAAAGATATATTAAAAAACCTTCAAGAAAAAAAAGATAATTTAATTAATGAGAGTTTAGATGTTGAAGGTAAAGTAATAATAAAGCCTCCCGTGGCAATTGGAGAAAATGTTGTTATTAGAAAAAATTGCCAAATAGGACCGAATGTAATAATTGGAGAAAATGTCTATATAGGAGCAAATACAGAAATTAAAGAAACTTTGATTTATAATGAAGCGTATATTTCAGAGAATATTAAATGTGAAAGAGCAATAATAGCAGATAATTGTTTACTTCATGATGGAGTTCAATTAATTGGAAATAATCAGAATTTAGTCATTCTTTCTTCTTACGTAGAAGTTCTAGATAATGTGAAATTAATTGCACCCTCTGATTCTTCACTAACAGTGTGTCATCATGACGTAGTGAGAGATTGGATGTCTCCTAATTAAAAGTTACAAAACTTACCTTAAATTTAATAGTATAAGAAAATTAAATGCCTCTAGAGTAAGATCAAAAATTAATCATTATTAGTGTATTAAATTGCCAGAATTCCAAATTAATGATGATTGGGTATTAAATCGAATATCCTCTCAAAGTAATAGTTTTTCTGAATGGCTAAGTAATGTATTGAAAACAGTTGAAAAATCATTAGAAACTGCTCCATCAGAAATTGTTGAAGTAATTAAAAAAGATAAAAATTTAGACTCACTTAAAAACTTAGATAAGGAACTCGATTCAGCAAAAAAAGAACTCGCGGAATTAGGAGGATTTGGCAAAATATTTTCAGGTTTTGAAATGAAAATGTATAAAAGGCTCCAAAAACCACTTGAAAAAACAATAAAGAAATCTCTTGAAGGGCTTGAAGGATTAGATATTATGTCGGAATTGGATTTTTTAACTGGTAAAAGAAAAGATTTATCATCTGCCCTTTATGATGTTTCAAAAGAGAGAGGAATTGAATCAGAAGGTTTGTTATACCTTATACGTGCCTTACCAGACCTAGAAGCCTTCCTTTATAGTACGAGTGTAAAAAAATATTATAGAGATCATACTGAACATGCACTTCGAGTGGCTGTGCTAGGAGATTTTTTATTAGAACAAGACCTCGGTCAAGGTTCTTTAGAAGGAGTAATATCTGATTTAACAGGATTAGATAGGAAACTCCTAAAAGAAAAATTTTGGTGGATCACAGGGTTAATCCATGATATTGGTTATCCATTAGGAAAAATGACAACTGCAGTTAATTATTCCCTTTTAAATCAATTATTAAAATGTTATCCAACATTAGATCTCGAATTTATTCCTTTCGAAATTAATCTAGCTTGGAAAGGAGAACAAGAAGAATACTTGAAAATAATCGAAGAGGGTCTTTCAAAAGAAGCTTGTAATCTAATAAGAGAAGGGGCTGGACAAAAATATATTCAACTACCACCTCAAGATTCTAAGTTATTCTTAACAAAAGCAAATGGGCATCCTGAATTTAAATATAAAGATCCAGTGGAATTGGATCATGGTGTTATTTCTGCCCTTTCACTTTTAAAAGGATTAGGTACACCAGAAGAAATTAAAGACAATGATGAATATTTTGGATATATTTTAGCTGCTAGAGCAATGGCTTTGCATAATTTTAAAACAAATCTTAGAGATTACGTTTTTGATGAGCAACCATTAGCATTTTTTTTAATGCTAATAGATGAATTACAAGAATGGGGGCGCCCAATACCAATTCAAATACGTGATACATATTTTACTACAGAATTGGAAAAAGTCACACTGTTAGATGAATTATTATTATCTTTAGATGAATTTACTTGGCTGATGCAGTTTAAAAATCAACAAGCTAAAGACCTAATGGAATTTAATTTCAGTTTGTTTTCAACTGAAAAAAAAAAAACATTTGGCAGATTAAATAGTGGAGAAATGTTTCCAAAAACTACTATAAAACTTCAAGATATAGAAATCATTCAGAATAAAAAGAAAAGAAAGGAGAATGTTATAGCAAAAGATATAATTTTTGTTTAAAGTGATTCAATTTTATGGAAAAATTAAAAGAAAATGGCTTAAAGATATACACAGCAATATTTGAACGAAAAAAGAGTGTTATCATTGAGGAAATCGAATATCCAATTAAGAAATTTTCAAGTGGAGTGAAATATGTGGATCTCTTTGGATACCGATATATTGAACAAAATCGCAATAAAAAATCAGAATGGGGTAAAAAGGCTAGAGAAGGCCATAAAATCATGTGGATTATTAAAGGGAGACGATATATCGCTCAAATATTGGATGGAGTATATAAGGATTTAAAGAAAAATTCAGAATAATCAATGTTAAGAAAAGATTTTACTTTTGAAAAGTAAATGATCCAAAAATAATATTTTCAAAACATTAATTCTTTTGTATCTAATTCTTAGATTTTTTTATATTAAAAATTGGTCTCCATTTTATTTTAATTCATTTTTGTCTATTTTTTAATTAGTAAAAAATAGAGTAGGAATTAAATAACAAGTCACGTATAATTCTTTTCCATTTCCTCAATGAGTATATTCCATAAAATATACTCATTGAATTCTTTAAATATTATTATTAATAATAGTTTGGGAAAATTAAATCTATTTCTGTTAAATCTTTAATTTGTTTTCAAATTTATCCGCAATTAATTCTAAATATGATTTCCTTATCGATTCTTTCTTATCGATTCCAAAAACTTTTAGAAAGTCAAATAAAGCTTGTCGGATCTCTCCAATTTCATTTTCAGAGCCTGATAAATATTCAATTTCCATGAAATGTTGTTTTAATATTGGTAAATAATCAATCAATATTTCAATTTGATATTTTTGAAAGTAAAATTCGTATAGTTCTCTTTCCTTTTTTACTGCAAGTATTTCTTGAAATCCTAATTCTTTGAGAAGTATTTTCATTTTTTCAAGGCTATTTATCTTAATATCAATCTCTTCACGTGATTTTGTCAAGCTATCTATTTTTTTCCCCTTATATGTTATAAAATAATTAATTTTTTGATCCAGATCCTTATTGTGTTTGTTAAATTCAATAGATTTTCTTATTCTTAAGGCCTCATCAGTTTTTTTAAAATCTCTTAATCCTTTTGGCATATTAAAATATGTATCTTCATGAATAAGTGATGTTTTGTAAATACCATTATGTTCTTCAAGCTTTTTTCTAATAATGTCTGGATTTGAGATCCTAACTTTTATTTCTACTTCAATCATGACACTAATTAACTCTCGATAACAATTATAATTCATTATTTTTTATTAGTATTAATGGATTGAACTCGAGTTGAATCTCTTATTACAGAAGCACAAAATACTGCAAAAAAACTCTCTGAACGTTATGGGTATCTTCTATATATGGTGGAGAGATATCTCCAGTTTTTAGGAAGAGATGACACAGAAAAACTTTTAGAAGCAAATGAACGGCCATTAATACCCTCATTTCGGGTTAATACTCTTAAAATATCTGTTTCAGAATTGAAAAAACGACTAGAAAAGAAAGGAATAGAGTTTAAACCAATTGAATGGATTCCATATGGTTTTAAAATAATTAAAGAAACGTTTAATTTAGGTTCTTCTCATGAATTTCTACAAGGATATTATTATTTACAAAATATTGCGTCAATGCTTTCAGCAGTCATTCTTGATCCCAAACCTAGCGAGCTTGTAGTTGATATGTGTGCTGCTCCTGGAAGTAAATCAACGCATTTGGCTCAACTAATGAGAAATGAAGGAAGATTAATTTTAATTGATAAAAATAAACGCAGAATTCCTGCTCTAGAAACTAATTTAAGAAGAATGGGGATTATAAATGCTTTAGTTCTTAACATGGATGCTATAAATTTATCTAGTCTAAAGATAAAACCAGATAAAATTTTATTAGATGCTCCATGTACGGGAGAAGGGCTGATAAGACAAGATCCAAGTAGAAAAAAAAGTAAAAAGATGAGAGATCTTGAAAAAATGGCTTCAATTCAAAAGAGTTTATTAACTGCTGGGTTGAAGACATTGAATTCTAAAGGGGAACTTTTATATTGTACGTGCTCTATTGCACCTGAAGAAAATGAGCTAGTTATTAATGATGTGTTGAATAAATTGAATAATTTTAATATCATTAAAATTTCCAAAAATTATGGTGTGAAAGGATTAAATAAGGTTTTTGGAGTTGATTTGTTAGAAGATCTAAAGTTCTCACAACGGTTGTATCCCCACCTTCATGATACTTTAGGTTTTTATTTCTGTCTCATAGAAAAGGAATAATGAATTAGTTGGGGAATTTTGGTCCATATGATTTTATAGGATAATATAAACACCTATAAATTATATATTGCTTCGTTATTGGAATCCATACTGTCATTTTGAGTTTTATGAACACTAGCTTTATGAATGATTTTAATAATTATTAAAAAAATTGATGTTTTCGCCTAAAATATAGTAATATGTTAGAGATAATTAATAATAAAAGCTCCCAATTTTTTAGACTTTCAAAAAAGTCAAGAATTTTTTCCAATTTAGATTTGTTCTACGATTATTTGGATCTATATTTATTAAGAAATAATCTTTATAGAATAATTGACAGAAAAATAAAAGACACCAAAATTAGGAAATTAGTAAAACTTAAACTTCCAAAAGTCCTTGAGTTTCGAGCAAATTCTTTAGATTTCAATCAAATATTACAATTGGTTATTTCGATTATGAAAATTCAGATTTTATCTAAGTCTATAGGATTAGAGCATCCAACTGTGAAAAGAGTTATAGAGATAGCTGAGGAAATTATGAGTAAAAATAAGGTATTAAATATAGAAACTCTTTATTACATGGCAAAAAAAAGTTTAAAATTATCTAGACAAGGACTCTTGTTTATAATTCAATTTTTAATAAATTAAAGAATTTTGATTGAAGGTTCAAAATTTTCGAAAAAAACAGTTCTTTCTAATCTTACCAGAAGAAAGATTTTCAATTATATAAAAATGAACCCCGATATACATTTTTCTAATTTAAGAAAGAAAGCTTTATCGGGGGAGTTAATAAGTTCGGGACAATTAGTATGGCACTTAGAGATGTTATTAAACTTTAATTACATCAAGAAAATTAAAGTAGGGAATTATAGTATATTCTTCCCAATAGATATGGATGAAGAAACAGCTAGTTCTATTTTTCTTCTGAGAGATAGAATAAATAATAAAATAATTCACTTGCTTAGTGAAAAAAATTTGATAGTTAAATCAGAGATCTATAAAGAGATAAATGAAAAGAGGGAAAACGTTTATTATCATATTAACAATTTAATTGATTATCAATTAATTACTTTAAGTAAAGAATCGGATAAAATTGTCTATATAAATCCAAAAAAAAAGAAAATTGTTACTAATATTCTAAAAAAATCAAAATATATATTCACTAGAACTGATCAATAAATAAGAAAGGGGAGTTCATATGGTACTAAATTGGAATATTGAAGTTATTATTGATTTTCTTCTAGCTATTGTTGGGATAATATTATCAATAACAAGTTATATCTCTCCAAAAGCAAAAAAGATTACATCCTTGTTTTTTATTCGACTTGGCTTCATCTCCTTTTGGTTATTTATGTTACTAGATGGATTGGCATTTCTATTTTTGAGTGAATTACTTGGAATAATTGATGGTTTGCTTCTAATACCCTCAGCTATATTTATAATAATAGGAATTAATTACGCAATCAAAGAACACTTCTATTCTATCGCTCTTATTATTGTTCTTAGCTTAGCTGTTTTATTCATATATGTAGCATTTCTACCAGGTGCAGTTGTTTTAGAATTTCAATCTGGTTATCTTAGAATTAGATGGATTGGTTTATTTAATATATTAGGCATGACATTTAGTGGTATTTCAACGTATTATTTGTTTTATTGGGGTATAAAAACATGGTTAAATACACCATTTTTAATTAAAAAGGAAGCATCCTTATTCTTTTTCGGGATATTGCTTATTTTTCCTTTAGCTTTTCTATTTTATATCTTATATATTTATGAACGGATGCTTATTCTTGTTTCTGATTTAGCTATTGTAGTAGGTGCTCTAATAATATCGATCACGGTTATGAAAGAACCTAAATTACTATATATATTACCTTTTACAATCTATAGAATTGTCGTAAAAGATAGAAGAGGTCAACCTTTGTATGATCATGATTGGTCTGAATCAAACATAAGTGAAACTATCTTCACGGGATTCTTAAATGCCGTTCAACTTATGAGTGAGGAAGTGATACATATGGGTGGATTACTTGACATTCATTTAGAAGATGGAATTCTAATTGTCAGAGAATCTGAACGAATAACTGTTGGGTTGGTGGCATCTAAATCATCGATACTGTTAAAAGATTCGGTATTAAATTTACTGCTGATTTTGAGAAAAAATTTGACCATTTATTAAAGAAATCAATAATTGATATGGCTCAATATGAGGAAGCATTTGAACTCATAGAAAAATATTTTTCCAACTTTCCTTATAAAACTATAAAAAACAAAAAGCAACCATTACTGTTAACGGGTAAGTATTTAAAACTTCCATTGGAAATAGAAAATAAACTCAGAAGTATATTCAAGGAGGAAGAGGAATTTGAAGCTGTGAAAGCTGAACTGATGAAATCTCCCATTTCATTCATTCCTAATTTTGTAAAACTATATAATGATTTGAAAGATGAGATGGAAAAAATTTCACGTGAAGATATGAAGGCTTTTGATGATAAATATGACAAAAACAATTAGTTTGATTCAAACTTCTAACTAACTAACCTTATTTAATATTATTTTTTTTTTGTATAAAATCGGTCCTAATTATTTTATATATTTAGAAGATAAAAAGTATCATAATTCTATTTCATTTCAGAATTTAAGGGAGTTCTGGGCGGAGTCCTCCTTTTTTAAAAATTTAGATGAATAAAAGAATGAATTATATCTTAAATTGTGGTTATTATTTTTTGCTATTCCCATTCAATTACGAAGTCTAAAGATTTGTTCTATTATCATTAAAATACATTTCGAAAAATAACTGGCTATAAAAAATAATTAAATTTTTTTAATTTTTTTATAAATTATTGACTCTTTCTTAAATAATCTCCTTTATCAATTAAATTTATAGCAATTATGTCATTCTGTTTAAAGTTTTTAAGATTAGTATAATCAATGTTAGATTTAGCTAATGCTATAATCTCATCAAGTTGATTAAAAATTAGTAATAAATCGTTTTGTTTTATAGATTCTGGAATTTTAAGAATCATATTTTTTAAGATATTATTGCCATAAAGAATGGATTTTTCTCCTTTTTCATTCACATATAACTTTTTAAAATCTGAATATAAATTACTTATGTATAAAAATTCTGCCCCTTCTAGACTAAATAAGAAATTTCCTTTCTTAATGAATCCTAAATATAAACCAGCTGAGAGGATTTTATTACTATCAATTGTTTTCAATAGTTCATAATGATTCCTTGAAATAAGGAAAATTTTTGGGAATTTAACTTTAGATGATGAGCTTTCAATTGAAATATATAGGAATTTTTTAAGATTATAAATTACTTGAGAAATTCCCGAAGAAATTTTATTAAGGGAAGTAATTATTATTTCTTTTTCAATTTCATTAATCTGTCTAAAATTGAAGTTATCATTCATTTTCAATTAAAATAAAAAGAAATAAGAAGATTTATTATTATTAATCTATAAAGGTATTAAAAAATAGTGTTATCTAGAAATGGGCATTCGTAAGATAGAAGATGAGATAGATCTCAAAGAAGCGATGAAAAAAAAGGCAGCCGAATTAAAAATGAAAGACATGCAAGCAAAAGCTTCTATTGAAAAATTTACAAAAGATAGACTTAGGGAATTAGCTAAAAAACATGGTGTACTATTAGCCTTAACACCAGAGTTAAGACAGGAAGTAAAAGAACTACAGCGAAAATATAATATTCCTTCTTCAAAAATTATAACTGAACAAATAACAGAACATGATGTATTGCGAAAATTCTCTAAAATTGATCATCAAAAATTAGGAATGTTAGCATACCAAAGAGTATTAATGAGTAAAGAGGAAACTGGAGGAATAATCCCATTATCAGAAGTTTTTGAATTAGTAAATACAGGAATATTAAACGGCAACATTGAAGTAAAAGATGTCGAAAAATCTCTGCGAATGTTGAAAAAGACAAAAGTAATTGAAGATATAACCGAATTAGATTCAGGAGCCATTATAATAAGGTTTTTTCCAATTCAATACACTGGAGATGAATCGAAAGTCGTAGATTTAGCAAAAGAGAAAGGTGTTCTCACTTTGGAAGATGTGTGTGCTATTTTAGAATGGAGCCAAGATCGAGCACTTCGGGCCTTAGAAAGTCTCGAAAGGACGGGAATTGCTAAATTCAGAGAAAATATTTTAACTGGAAAACAATGGTATTTCCCATCGATATAATAGAGTATAAGTCTTATTCTAATTTAATTTTGAATGCTAGTTTTCCATCATCTAATTTCATAATTTTAGCTTTCCGGTTTTTTGCTAGAATCTTAAAAATCTCTTCTAAATCTTCAAGCGGAAGTGAACTAAAATCTTCTTGTTTTGCTTCTCTAAGTTCATATATCATAATAGGCTCAATTTTACCGTTATCATACGCCCATTGATATATCTCATCTGACCATACTTCGAGTGTTTTCCAATATACTCTTAATTTTTCTTTCTTTTTTGAGAGCCATTTTGCCTGATTTTGACTAATCAATTGTTCAGCAATTTCTATTATATATTGTTCACGTTTGGTGAAATTTATAAATGGTTTACGAGTTATCAACTCTCTAGTATAGATTATATGAAGAACAGCAAATCGAGCATAATCAAAAAGAACTTTTGCCCATTCTGTTTTCCAAGAAAGGTAATCATTTTTATTTTTGCTTTTATCAGGAATAGAATACATGAATTTTTTTCTTTCTTCCTCAAGCCAGGGATAAGCTGCCAGCAAATTTTCATAAGCAGTTAGCTTTTTCTCGATTAAACCCTTTTCCCCAATAATTTCTTCTTCTAGAGTTTGCAGTTCTGATTCAATCTGATCAGCATGTTGTTGATAGACTTTCTGATCGATTTTTCCAAGTTCAGTTGATAAAATACTTTCAAGTTTGTCAAATTGATCTTCAATGTAATCTAAGTTTGTAACTTTAATTTCATTTTCTTTAATGATTTGTTTTTGAGTTGCCTCTATTTCCAATTGCTCTTTTTCTTTTTTTAGTTGTTTTAGCCTAGCTAGTTCTTTTTTTAATTCTCCTAACTCTTTTTCGGCTTTTTCTTTAATTTCCTTTGGAATTTCAGTTGATTTTTCTCTTTGTCGTTCCATTTTAATCATTTAATTTCCTAAAATTCTCCGAATTCTTTTGCCCAATCATTATATTGTTTTAATAATGCTGCATTGGTCATCGGTTTTACTTTCTTGAGAGTTTTTTTAAAATCCTTTAAATTAATATCTCTAACCTTTACTTCTTTACCTGAATCTTCTAAAAGACCACTCATGTCTAACTCACGTACAGGCAGCATTATCACCTCACGACAAACATTTGCTATATCTCTTCCAGAATAACCTTCACTTCTTACTGCTAATTCAACAAAGTCCTCGTCTGTCAATGCTGAATCCACTCCTTCAGTATGGATTCTAAAAATTCCAGCTCTACCTTTTAAATCTGGAAGAGGTACATGCACCCTTTTTTCAAATCTACTTAACATAGCATTATCTATGTCCCAAGGACGATTTGTTGCTCCCAATACCAATAATGGCTTTCCATGACCTGATTTTAACCCTTGTATTTCGCTTAATAACTGAGTTTTAACTCTTCGCTCACCACCACTCTCAGAACCCTCTCCCCGTTTTGTTGCTACAGAATCAATCTCATCCATAAATATTAAACTAGGGGCTTTTAATCTAGCCACTTTAAACAAAGAACTGATTAATTTTTCACTTTCACCCAACCATTTACTCAATAAATCAGCAGATGATGCACTAAAAAAGGTAGCTTTACATTCAGTTGCGGCTGCTTTTGCTAATAATGTTTTACCACATCCTGGAGGTCCAAAGAGTAATATTCCTGACCAAGGCTTTCTTGCACCAGTAAACAATTCTGGCTTTGCTATTGGTAAAACTATAGCTTCTCTCACAGCCTGCTTGACATTTTCTAATCCAGCAATATCATCCCATTTTACATTAGGAGATTCTGTAACAATAGTACCAGATATCATATCAACGAGTTCTTGTTCTTCTGATGAGACAGCAGCTTCAGATTTATCAGCACCTGCATCCCCAGATTCACCAGGTGCTGCAATATGTCTTACAGCTCTAGGTCTAGATCCTCCTAGTTGGGATTTTAATATTTTTGCTCTTTCAACATACTCTTCAATATTTTTTTGACATAACATTCTCATCTGAGGATTTTTATTGTATTTCATGAACTGCATTAAGATCTCTGCGGCTCTCTGATATTTGTTTATTGCTTGTCGAAATTTTCCTTGACTATCTAAAAGAACCGCTTCTTTTGCCGTTTGAACAGCATATTGATATAGTTTCGAATCTACCGACGACATGATAACTTTATAAATACAATTATATTATTTATTGCTAATCTAATTTAACAATCAGTAATATTAATAGTTTTATCAGTATATATCAAATTTACTCTTTAACCTACGAGTATAATGATTGGTCTTCAAAAAAATTAAATACCTATCATAGCATTTATATATTATACAATTACTTATAAGATTTGATAAATATGGGTTTTCTAAAAGATATCTCAAAGTGGTTGTCAGGAAATAGACGGGATAAGGACAATGTTCGATCAGCTGCTGTCAAATTAAAAGTCTTTAATAAAAGATTAATGAGACAAACAAAAAAATTAGAGATAAGTGCAAAGCTCGCAAGAGATAAGGCAGTAAATTTAAGGAAGCAAGGAGATTTAGATGGCTCGAAATTTCATGCGAGGAATTATCTTCAAGTTAAAAAACAAGCACGTGCGGTAGAAATGTTTCGCACAAATCTGGAAGGACTCCTTTTCAAATTAGAACAAGCTACTGCTGTCAAAGATGTATCTCAAATTATGACAGGTATAGCGCAATCTTTAGCAACTTTAAAAAGTCAACTTTCAGTCCCACAAATGACAGAAATAATGAGTCAAATTGATATCGACATGGAGGAATTTGCTGTAACCGCCGATATTGCAACAGAAGGTATGGATAGTATCAGTATCGATACTGCTGTCACGGATTCAGATGTAAATGAAGTTTTAGGGGAAATTGATGCCGAAATCCAAGTAGAGATGGGGGTGGCTTTACCAAGCGCTGCTTCAGGTGCTTCTGATGAAAAGATAGCTGAATTAGAGAAAGAATTAAACCGTCTCAAATCAGACGAATAAAAATGTTTTTTTATTTGTCCAATTATATTTTTAGCAATTATTTCTCAAGATAAGTCTCTCTTTTTAATTTTTAATCAAAGTTTATTTTTCAAATTATAGATGAAAATTTCAATTTAGATTAAACTTAAAAATATAACAAATAATTATAGATCAAATTATAAAATTATAATAAGCACTAAATAAGTATCCTTAGGTTAAATATACCACAACCAAATTGAAACATATAGCTTATAATCTGGTGATTTATAATGGGCAATAACTCAACCACATCCCAATTGTCATTTAAAGTAATAATTATTGGACCTGGTGCAGTAGGAAAAACAAGTCTATTAAATAGGTTCGTCCATAATGAATTTTCTTTAAAATACAAATTAACAATTGGTGTTGATTTTTTAACTAAAATTTTGGAATACGAACCTGGAAAACTGGCAAAACTCCATATATGGGATATAGGGGGTCAAGAAAAATTTAAATTTCTCCATCGTAGCTTTTACGAGGGGGCATTTGGAGCATTAGTTGTATTTGATCTTTCAAGACATCAAACATTCTCAAGCATGAAAGAATGGCTTTCAGAAATGCGGAGTATAGTAATTAATGATATTCCAAGCACAATAATAGGGAATAAATCAGATTTAATACCTGAAATTGGTCAAATCCTAGATAGGAAAGAAGTAGAACAGTTTGCAAAAAAAGAAGATTGTTTATATGTTGAAACGTCAGCAAAAACTGGTGATAATGTTGAAAAAGCTTTTCTTGAACTCACACATCGCATGGTAAAGAGAATGGGTAAACTAGTCAGCAAAAGTAAATCAGAATCATAAAAGGGACCAAAGAAAAAAGATATATAAATCTAATTTTTAGATTCTCCACAATCCAAATCTTAGCAAAATTATTAAAAGATTTATATCTATTTTAAACTTATTCTACAAATCAAAATTTTCGAATGTTTAAGTGATAATTATGAATTTACCAGAATTAATTACCATTGGAAGTAATACTTTAGATGTTATTATTGACATTGATGATATATTGCGTTTTGAATTACTGGATAAAGATATTATTAAAAAGTATACAGCAATTGAATATTCTCGCAAATTAAATGTTAAAAAGGTTAGATTTGTACCAGGAGGGTCAGGTGCTAATATTGCCGCAAATTGTTCAATGTTAGGATTGAAAAGTGCATATATTGGCATAATGGGAAATGATTTTTCGGCGGAAATTTGTTTAAATGATTTAAGGAAACGGGGTGTTGATCTTTCTCAAGTAATTCAAACTGAAAGAGACAGTACAGCTCTATCTATTATATTAAGAACTCCCTGGGGCAAAGATCGAAGTATTCTTGCCTATAAAGGTGCTAATAATCTATTGGAACCTTCAGATATTAATGAAGAATTATTTAGAGATATCAAAGCATTTGCTTGGACATCATTAACAACTGATAATGGGTGTAAAGCTATAGAGAAAGCGATAATACTAACAAAGGATAAAGATGGTATGGTTTTTGCTGCCCCTAGTATGTCAATAATTAAAAATGCTGCAAAATGGGCAAAAATCCTGATTTCCAATTCTGATGTAGTATCAATGAATTTGGAAGAGGCTCAAGAATTTACTGGAGAACCCAAAAAAACTCTTATGATTAAAAGCTTCCTAGATATGGGAGTTAAACTAATCTCTATAACTGATGGTCCAAATGGTTCAATCATATCGGATGGTAAAATGATTATAAATAGCGGTGTTTATAGTGGGGGAAAAGAAGTACAAGATACTACTGGTGCTGGAGATGCATTTTTAACTGGCATTTTAATTTCTCGATTGAATAACTTTTCTCTTGAAAAAACATCGAAGATGGCTACTGCTATGTCTTATTTAGAGTGTTTAGAAGTAGGTGTTAGAGAAGGGTTGCCGAAAAGTATTCAAGAACTTGAAAATTTTATAATTAATAATACTATTAAACAACTTATATCTGAAATTGTATAATAACTCAGATTTTCTAAGAATCATTAAATTTTAATTTTTTAAAATATTTTAAATATTATTAGGATTACGCGCTCTTAGTATAGTGGTAAGTATGCCAGGTTGCCAACCTGGCGACCCGGGTTCAATTCCCGGAGGGCGCAAACTTTTAACTTTACTTTTTAAAGAGAATTCTTCTTGTAAGAAATTAAAATAATCTAATATGTATTTTAAATGCAATTTTTAAATTAAATTTTAAATATAAATAAAAGAAATCCTTTTATGAAAGAGAAATCTAAAAAAAAGGATTGTTTATAATGTTAATCTATTTTAGGCTTAGTATGAATTAGCCACCAGCGATGCAGAAGGTGCCACCAATCAATGGACCAATAAGTCCAAATCCAATATTAGTTAAAGTTAAAGAAATGCTTCCATATGGATCTTCATAAGTTAATATTGGATTAGAGAAGACTTCATAACTAAAACCTATCAACCATACGAAGAAAAAAATAGTAAGCATCATTAAAATCCCACTTACTATAACAATACGATTTCTAAAATTTCTAC
This sequence comes from Candidatus Hermodarchaeota archaeon, assembly GCA_048885525.1. Taxonomy (GTDB): domain Archaea; phylum Asgardarchaeota; class Lokiarchaeia; order Sigyniarchaeales; family SOKP01; genus Loki-b32. Next base: position 32,546 of record JBHLLP010000026.1, read on the forward strand.
GAGAAACTAACACCCCAATGATCAATGCGAGAATTCCGCCAATTAATACCCCAAAAAAACATATAACGAATTCAGAGCTACCTTCTGTAAGTTTAGCGTTAATATTACCATTAATATTAACCCGTATTTTATCTACCAATTCTTGACCCAAATTTGTGCTTCCAATCCAATATCCAAATATCCATAAATCTGCACTCTCTGTCAATAGGAAAAGGAAACCGCAGGAGTAGCTATCGATATGAGTGTTATAATATCACCAATAATAGAAAAAACCCAATTATATTTTCTCCAATTAACTATTGGGTCTCAACTCTTATTAAATTTTTTTATACATATTTGTGTAATTGAAAATGTCATTTGAAAATATTTAAATATTTGTTATTAAAATCATCAAATTTATCTGAAATTTTATTCTATTATTTAATATATTACTTAATTGAAATATTATAATTTTAAAATGAATAAAATGGTAGATCTCCTTTATAGTATTGATATTGAAATTTTTGAAAATGATGGTAATTGCACTCGTCATAAAATAGGTGAAAAGTTCAATTATCCCGAAGATAATGGTAAAATTTGCCAATGGTTATTAGATAGTATGAATTCAATGATCAGGGTACTTAAGTTTGGTGGTACTCTTCCATGGACATATAGTGATACTCCTTATGAAAAAAAAATTGATCCAAATGGAATTACAACGGAATTTGTACGATGCCCTGATCCTACTGCTAGAGTGGTTGCCAAAATTACACGAGTCCCGAATTCAAATGTATAATTAATCTGACCAGAAGTTACGGGCTAAATTTCGTCGCTTATTCCAGAGTTCATTTTTACCAGAAAATCCTATTATACCAGCTCCCTTGTCGGCATCTTCAATTTGCCACATTCCGCTAACAGCTCCCGTTAATGCACCAGACAACACTTCAAATCCTTGTGCGGTATATAAATCGCACTCAACACCACGATTAATAATGAATTTTAATTGACGCATACCTTGTTGATTCTTTGACCTTAAAACCTCAAGCAGTTTTTCGACTTCTAAATCAAGTTGATCATTAGGAACAACACGATTCCATAAATTCCAATCAACAGCTCTTCTTGCCGAATGCAAGGCACCTAAAAGATTTATTTCCTTAGCACGACGCCTACCTATCAGTCTTGCTAAGCGTGTAGTTCCTCCCCAACCAGGAGTGATGCCAACATCGACTTCAGGCATACCCCATTTTGCTCTCTCTGTTGCAATAACAAAATCACATGCCATTGTAATTTCCAGTCCACCTCCAACGGCATAACCATCGACAGCGGCAATAGTAATTTTATCTAATTCTTCTAACTGATTTGCCATGTTTTGATAATAGCGAACACGACGAAAGATATCGTTTGCATTACCCCAATTCAACATTTCATTAATATCATCTCCAACACTGAAATTATCCCCAGCACCCTTAATTACAAGAAATTTTATATCTTTTGATTTGCGGATTTCTTCAATAGCATAAACAATCTCGTCTGAGAGTTGCATACTTAAAGCATTCAACACTTTTGGTCTATTTAGTGAAATCCAAACCACATTTTCTTTTTCTTCATATATTAGTTGTTCAAATTTCATAATAATTTAAGTTTCAATCGTATTGTTATTAAAGTTATTTTTCTCATAGGTCATTCTCATTATGTTAATAGATACCATAAGTGATATTTCCTAGATAATATGAAGATACTCTCTTGGGAAATATAAAACAGCATGAAAGGTCTGTTTCACGAAGACAAATACAAATTTTATATATACAGATTTTAGAATTAGGTGATAGAAGAAATATTAATCAAAATCGACAAAAGTTAAAGAAAAAAAAAATAAAAATTTATTTTTACTTTTTTCTTTTTTTAAATTGAGCATAAGATGGCTAGAAGTCAAGATTCTCCTTTCAATCCCATGGTAGGAAAACATGAACGAGCTTTTCTAGAATTCTGTCGAAAATATCCTGATCAGGTTGTTAAGTATGACGAATCATCAGTACAAGAAGGTTTTGCATATTTATTTAGTATTGGTTTTAATGATACCATAGCTGGAGCAGAATCTTCACAAATGCATCCTATAAAAAGGATATATTTAGCTAGAAAGGAAGCAGGGGCGGGTCGTTCAACGTTTAAAATTATACTTAGGTTTGGTCCAAAACTGATGAAAGGTAGGAAACGATGTTTTAGTGATTTAGCACCATATCTTCATGAAATTGAAAATTCCACATTTAAATCAGAGGAGCTCCATATCCCAACTTTGAATCTGAAGTTATGGCAAGAGCTTAATGAGTATGCTTCAGAGAAATGGGATATAATTAAGATTGGATTTACAGAATTACCGACTCAATTAATATTTAAAGAAAAATTTGTCCTTTTTCGCTATGCACTAATATTTATGCAAGAGATGATAAAAGAAAAAATTGATACTGCTCCCCTCCTTACCGCGGGTACGGAAGTAATGCGGGTATATGCGACTTTAGGAGAAGCTGTTAATGATATTGCACGATGGTTACGAAAAAAAGGAGTACGTTGTCAAAGTAATCACCCGCTTGGTGGCCTTGTCTGCACACCACCTCTCGCAGGTAAAGCAGGAATGGGTGGACAAGGAAGAAGTGGAATGCTTATTACTCCTGAGTTTGGTCCCCGTCAGCGATTAGCAACCATATTTATAGAAGAAAAAATCTTTGATTTTACTGACAATTATAACCACAATTGGATAGAGGAACAATGTAAGACATGTGGTTTATGTCAAAAAAATTGTCCTGCTAATGCTATTCATGAAGAAAAACGAATTACAATTGATAATATTCCTGGTATTGGTGCTATGCGCACATGTATTGAGAGAGAAAAATGCTTTCCATATTTTTTAAAAACTCAAGGATGTAGTATTTGTATTAAAGTCTGCCCCTTTTCAAATGGCAAACAAACTTATGAAAAATTAAAAAATTCAATAGCAAAGAGTAATTCTTAGTCACTCATCATATTCTTAAAGAAATCCTAAAAGATCTGTCACTCCACTAATTTTAGGGACTTTTACTTTAAAATAGTTCTGCACAATATCAATTAAAAATGAAAGATATGATTTCTGTATTCTTTCTCCATATTTTTCTAAGATATAATCAATAATTAATTTGGAAGTTATTGCTTTCCCCTCTTTATTGTGAATAAATTCAGTAATGGAATTTGAAAATTTATAAGCTTTCTTTATCTCATTTCTTAGAATGATAACCCCTGCCATTAAATCATATTCTTTAAAAAATTTTTGTACCATTGCCAACTCGAATTCTAACTTCTTTAGATCAATTATTTTATCTTTATCTCTAACAATTTCACGTTTCTTAAAGACAACATGATTTTTGTATTCCTTTTTTTTATTGTTAAATTCTATTTCAGAAATAATTGTCAAATCAAATTTAAATGTATTTTCCATTATCGTTCTAAAAAAGTTAGTAATTTGATTATAGAGGAATTCTTGATCCGAAAGTAAAAGTACTTTCTTTCTCATAAGAATTGCTTTCATAATATAAGCCATTAATATATCAGGGATATTCAACTTTACTAAATCGAATTTAATCATTTCTGTTTCTGGAGTGATAATTTCTTCAGATGTTTTACTCTCGGGGAGTTCTATTTTAAAATCAGCCACTAAACAATCTCTCACAACCAAATTTTTATCAACGTAGGCGATAAATGAATGTTCACATATCATTCCCGTAGCTATGTTAATTGCTAATAAACCCTTTGTCACATTTTTGGTGGCGTCATCTGAAATCTCAATATGTTCCCATTGTGAGCAAATTGGACAACGTATTTCGAGTCTCGCCATACTTTAGCAAAAGAAGTATTTAAATTGATTTATTTATATTATAAATGTGGTGTTATTACTTAATAAATTTACACTAAAATAATAGCTAATTTAGATTAGAAGATATGCTTAATACCTTTTAACTCGACCGTAATTTTTCTCTATTAAATTTGCTATAAGTAGGCAAAATATTGTGCTCAGAATTTCTGCTATTAAAAACGCTATGGTGTTATCTAAGAATATTAAAGAGATAAAGAAAATAATGAAGAAAAAAACAGTGAAAAAGATAAAAACTATTAATAACGGTTTAGTTACTGGAAAACTTAAGAATTTTTTTAAAAAAGAACTCTTGATTGTTGTTCTACGAAATCTACTCCTTAATTTTTCTCTTCTGTCAACTTGGGCATAACTTTCGAATATTATAAGAGTCGCATAGAATAATGCAACCCAAATCCCTATTGGAATTAAAATTACAACAACATGATTTCCCATCGCTAAGAAATATTGACCTAAATATATAAAAAATAATTGAAATATTCCAATCATTCCTAACAACAATAAACTATTTCCAAAGTATTCCTTTGAAGCCCAACGAATTCTTATTGGCATAACAATCTAATTTTAATTTATTTTTAGTGGGCCCGGCGCGATTTGAACGCACGACCTTCCGCACGTCAAGCGGACGTCATACCGAGCTAGACCACGGGCCCGAATTTTCAAAAATTGAAACTTTTTTGTATTAATTTGTGGTATTAAAAATAAATATTTTATTAATCCAATTATGAAACTCTGTAAACTATTTATTTTCAATACTTTAAATTTAGATCTTTAAATCTCAGATCATTTAATAAAATTACTTTAGAAAGCTCAATTGATTAAAATACCCTATTGGTTTATTTCTTCTAATAAAAAAAAAAATAAAAAGAGATTAATTAGAATCAGATTACTCCAAGAAAAGCTAAGAAGTCCATCAAGTACGCAACAAAGAGCGAGACAGCAAAGATTAAGAATAGGGGTGTTTTCGTTAAGCAAGTGTAATTAGAATAACGATTACAGCAGGCATAGCTAAAATATAAGAGACCCATGCCATCATTTCGATCAATGATGCAATAGAGACTAAAAAGGTGGTATTATAAACTTAGATGATTCTATAAGTATAATAGAAATTCTTAAAAATTTACCAACAATCAAAAATGCTGATAATATAAAGAATGGACGTTTTAATCATACTAGATTTTTTCTAACAGAGGCTCAGTACCGTAAATGGTTAGAATTATATTTTGATCTAGCTATTAAATTTGATTTGGAAATCAGCAAAGAATATACTAAAAATCCTAATGTGGATAGACCCTATTATTTCTTTGCATTTATCCTGCCATTAAAATTCTATATAGAAATTCTTGGATCGAAAGTTTGATAATTATCACTTTATTAAATGTTGATAACAGGATTGTCTGATTAAAAAGATTTTAAAAAAGAATAAAAAAATGAAAAGACTAACTTTTTAAGCTTTTTTCTCTCGTAATGCTCTAATCATTGGTAAATCATTCCCAGAAAGAATTTCTAACATTGCTCCCCCAGCTGTAGATATGAAAGAAACCTCATCTGCTTTTCCTGCCATTGAGGCAGCAGCGCCCATTTCACCACCACCTATTATGGTTAGTGCCTTGTTTTTCTTTGTAGCCGCTACCATGGTATCTACAATTTCGTTAGTTGCCTTTCTAAAGACTTCTTTCTCAAATATTCCTGGTGGGCCGTTTGCGACGATAGTTTTACATTTCATAAGGATTTCATTAAATTTTTCAACTGTTTTTTGACCAACGTCTCCAGTTGTTGTATTATAAGTTCCTGCCTCGTCTATTCCGATAGTTTTTCTATTACCATTATCATCAATAATCAAATCTTCTGGGAGAATAATTTTTTCCTTATATTTCTCATAAGTATTCATTATCATATCCTTGTTTGCTTCTAAATCTTCAGCTATAATCTTATGGTTTGGCTCTCCCATATTTTTGCCTAAAGCTTCAAAGATTAAAATTGCAGTTAATCCTGAACATAAAGCGTAATCCAATTTTTCATTATCAAAATTATATTTCATTGCTTTAAATTTATCTATTGCTTTTGCTCCACCTATTAACATTGCCATCGGCTTTTCAGGTTCTTGCATTATTTTTTTTAATGCATATAATTCAGCATCAGTTATTGGTCCAGCCATCATTTTTGGCCATCCTACTATTGATGCATGAGCTCGATGGGCCGCTCCAAAAGCGTCAACAATAACATAATCTACTAATGGATATAGTGTTTTTATCATTTCAGTATTTTCTGCTTCAGAGAAATCTTTATAATTTTTCATTTCTCCTTCAAATTTTCGAACATTATCAAGAACTAAAACTTCTCCTGGCTTAAGATCTTTAATTGCTTGAACTGCCTGTTGACCAAATATATCTTTAACAAATTTTACTGGACGACCAAGATGCTTTTCTATCTCTCTGGCATGTATATCTAAATCAGTAAAATCTTTATCTCCAGGTCGAGATTGATGAGCTAAAATAATAACAGCACTTTTCTTAAAGTATTCATTCAAAGCTGGTACGAGTGCGCGGATTCGAGGAGAATCTCTAATTTCCATTTTTTCTGTATCAATGTTTGAGTTGATATCAACTCTCATTAAAATTTTTTTTCCTTTTAATTTCACATCTTTATATGATGTATAATCAATTTTCATTTGTAATTTCACTTTTATTTAGGATTTAAAATTGATATAACAGTAATTTATAATTATTTTGAGTAGTTATTATTTTTTTTCAAAAATTCGTAAAATACAAAATTTATGTTATATTAATGATTTTTATAAAACTACATTAATTACATAAAGATTACAAATGAGTGAGATAAAAGATATTCTACAAAAGCTACTTGAAAAGAAAATTTCCTTAGATGACGCAGAAAAACTTTTAAAGGCGAATTTAGTTGAAGAAGTTGGAGATATCGCAAAATTAGATATCTTTCGCAAAACAAGGACAGGGATACCGGAAGTTATTTTTGCTCAAAATAAAGATCCTCAAATACTAATTGATATAATCTCTGGATTTTTTGAGCGTAAAAAATTTGTTATTATTTCGCGTTATCAAGAAACACAAAAGAAACTGATCCTTGAAAAATTTAGTAATAAGAAGGATTATACAATCGATATAAATGAATTAGGGAAAATTATTGTTATCAAGAAGGATTCATATAGTTTTAATAAAAAAGGAGGAATTGTAGGAATTATTACAGCTGGCAGTTCAGATATACCAGTAGCTATGGAAGCAAAAATTATTGCAGAAGCAATGGGCTGTGAGGTTGAAACAAGCTTTGACGTAGGAATTGCGGGGGTGCATCGAATTTTTACTCCTTTAAGTGATATGGTAAAAAGAGGTGTTCATGTAATAATTGTGTGTGCAGGTATGGAAGGAACATTACCTGGAGTTGTGGCGGCTCTTGTTGATGTTCCAGTTATAGGTGTTCCAATTTCAAGTGGATATGGAATGGGTGAAAAAGGAAAAGGAGCACTGATTACTATGCTTCAATCCTGTTCTCCAGGATTATTAGTTGTGAATATTGATAATGGATTTGGTGCCGGCTCTTCTGCTGCTATTATTGCTAACAAAATAGCTAAATAAATTATAATTCTCATTTTAATCAATTGAATTGAAAAACAATTTATATATTTAGGTTTAAATTTCACTTAATTAAACAAATTATTTTAATAAAAGTAAGGGAAAAGTGAAATTTATGTCAACAGAAGCTTCAAATACAGCTTATAATAGTCTACGTTTACTAAATTCGGAATTAGGATGGTATGTGATTCCATTACTTGCAATAGTATTGTATATTTATGGTGTAGAAATAAAAAATGCAAGAGAATCAGGAAATTGGAGTACAGTTTTTGCGGGATTGACAGTATTAGGTCTAGATCTAATTAATGAAATATGGAATGGACTTGTTTTTGCATTCACCGATGTTTCTGCTTTTTGGACTACTCCCGGAGCAAGTGCATATATCATTTTAATTGGATGGAATATTGAAATCGCATTTATGTTTTCTATTGCTGGAATTGTATTTGCGAAGTTCTTACCTGAAGATAAAAACAAAAAGATACTTGGTCTTCCTAATCGATGGGCTATGGCAATTGGTTTTGCTCTATTTTGTGTTATAGTAGAAATTTTCTTGAATATTGGAAATTATTTAATTTGGTATTACTGGTTTTGGCATTGGTATAATCCAATTCTTATATTTCTTATAGGATATTTCCATTTTTTCGTAGGAGCTTTTTACGTGTACGATCTGCCAGATAGAAAGTCTAAAATGAAATTCGTTGGGATAATCTATGCTATAGGAATTGGGCTTTTATGCATCTTTTTACCACTAGGTATTGCAGGAATAATTAAATTTTAAAAAATTTATCTTTACTTTTCTTTTTTTTATTCTATTTCATTTATTTAAACACATATTTAATCAAATACTTTTTTAATGTATATTTTTTCCTTTAAGTGAACGACTAGCTTATTCAATACTTTATCCCTTTTTGATATCTCTAGGGCTATAATTTAAGATAGATAATTATATATAGGTACATTAATATAATTAATATTGAACTTATTTTTCAATTAATAAAAATCTAAAAAAAAATTCTAAGAAGAAGTAGTTGAGACCCCAATGGTCGCATCTATTGATCAAACTGAACTTTTTGAAAAATCTAAGAAATTTTTTCAAAATGGTGATATCCTTAACACTTTAGAGAACTTCCAAAAGGTAATGGAACGCATTGATCGAGGACAAATTAAGAATAAATCTGAATATATTCAATTCCTTGAAGATATCTTAAAACATTGCAGAGAACATAATTTACCCGAAGAAGAAGCACTCGTTTTAAGGACATTAGGGAGAATTTATTCTCTTTTTAAACAACATGCTGAAAGTATGAAATATCACTACCAATCATTAAAAATACAAAAAAAATTAGGTAAGAAATTAGAGATTGCTGAAGGATTAGTATTTTTAGCTGAAGACATTGAAGTATCAGGAAATTTTGACAAATGTATTCAGACTTTCCAAGAAGCCTCTGAATTATATCAAGAATTGGGTAAGTTAAGAAAAGTTAAGGAAATAAAGAAAGAACTTACAAGACTTAAAGCTTTTTCAAAAGAAATGGTTGAAGATGAGTACTGGTTGCAAAAGTTTAATGTTGATAAATATTAAATTATCGCAATATTGGAATTTTCTACCTATTTTTTTTTTTCTTTTTTATAATTCTTAAGAAAGCACGGAAATGTCCTTAAAAATTATCATAGATTTGTTTTATTTTTTCATTAACTATGAATTGAATTTTTTTCACAGGGATTCCAGTATCCTCGCTTATCTTTTTAAGATCTTCATATTCAGGTTTAATATTAACCACTTCCACTCCTTTCTCTGATTCGATAAAGGAAATTTTATAGCTAATTTCATATGTATTTTCTTTTATATGAATTTGTTTCCTTTCAATTCTTCTGCTAATACAGACACGATTAATAATGTTAAATCTTACTCCTAAAGTTCCTAATTCTAATATTATTTTTTCAATTAACCTAAAAGTATACTCTGGATAACAAAGAATTTTAATGATATGTCCAGGTCTGTTTTTTTTCGTAATACTTGGTAAAATTTGAACATCTAAAATTTCTTCTTTCTTTAAGGTTGAGACAAAATTTCCAAGAATCTCTCCAGATATATCGTCAACATCAGTTTCTAATATAGAAACTTGTTCTATATATTTTTGTAATGGATGAGTTAAATCAGATAATTGTATATCAGAAGTTTCACCATAAAATATTCGTAGAATATTTAGAAAATTATCAAATTCTTTTTGACCAGTACTATAAACAGATTTTAAAATTTTCATTTCGATGGGATACTGAAGAACAGTTGGATTTAAGTTTGCTAATAACGCAGCGCCTGTAGGGGTAACGAGTTCAGAATCTATAGGTCCACCAAATGTAATTAAATTTGACTTTTCTAAGATTTTTAAAGTAGCAGGAGCCGGAATTGCGATTACACCATGTTTAGTCTGTACTTTTCCACCTCCTAAGGGAATTTTACTACAAAATATTTTTAAATCATTATTAAAAGCATTGAGTTTATCAAGAGTGGTTGCAACCCCAATAATATCAATGAGAGTATCCACAGAACTAAGTTCATGTAAATGGATTTTGTCAGCTGTATCTCCATGAACTTCTGCTTCTGCGTGAATCAAGGAATTTAAAACATTATTTGCATAAATCTTTGCAGAGTTAGAGATCATAGAGGCTTTTAGAAAATCATTTAAAGAGTCCTGTAGAGTTGTAGCTGTTCTATGATCCTTAGTTTCAGCTATTTCTATTTGTAATTGATTTAATTTAATTCCATTACGTTCAATATTAATTAATTTTAATTCTAATCTTAAAATCCCTGGCAAGAATGTTTTTAATTCCTCTAATTCATTTAATATTTTATTATCTTCTGGTAATAAGCCTAAAAGAGAAGCTAAAAACATATCTCCAGAGATTCCTGAGTCATTTAAATCAATATATAATACTTTCATTTTATCATTTTTTCAAAATTGGTAAGAACTCGAAAATTGAATTGATAACAATTTTATAAGTATATTATCTTTTTAATAATATTAAGAATTATTATAAATAAATTATATTTTCAACTTTAAGGCATTATAATGAGCGAACTTCAAACTATAAAATGCTATATGAATCAACTACCAGCAACTCTACTACAATTATTAGACATTATGCCTCCAAATGGAATAATACCAGAACCAGTTCAACAAATTTTAAAGTTATATCAAGGAATCGAACGTATTAGCATAAATTTAATAGATAATTTCGGACTTTTTGAAATTACTTACTTAAAGCCACAATTTATGATAACTAACTCTGAAGTAATGTTATTATTAAGTACTAAAAATCCTTATACTTTAGGAGTATTACACCAAATAATATTTGGTGGTTTTAATATTGAACCTAATGAATTTCATTTATTAAAAGCAATAAATAGTGCAGGTAAAACATCATGTTTTATTGCTAGAAAGAAAGATTTAGAAAGGTATGATGGAGGAACAAAATCCATTCCAAAAGATACAGATATGAGTACTTGGGTTGAATCTGCGAAAGCTATTAATACTCATGACCTTTCATGGATGCATTATCTTGATTTTGAGAATCTGCATAAACAACAGCAACGATTACAGCAAAGAACTCCAGAAGATTTAATTAAGAAACTTATAAATAGAACTGATAAATGGATCTTGGGTAATTATAAACAACTTAGACCTAATTCATTGATGATTATTATTGGAGATCATGGTAGAGATAGACTGGATTTTGCTTATTCAGGGAAAATTGCGGAATGGAGGAAAGCCAGTGTACCAATAGCTATTTTTATAAAAAAATAATCACATTTTACCTCATTTTAATTTTAAAATAAATTAGTTGTTTACAATGGAAGAATACAAACGCTTTACAATTTCTTTACCCCAAGATCAATACAACAGATTTGAGGAATTTAGAAATAAACTAGGAATCTCAAGATCTGATGCTATTCGAAAAGCTATGCATCTTTTCCTGATACAAGATGAAAACATTTCGATAGTTTCGGAAAGTGTTGTTGGGTGCATTGCATTAATGATGACCCATGAACATGTCGATTTGAATCATGAACACTCTTATGAACATTTAAAGGATTCTCCCCATGATCATGAATATAGCTCAAAACCTATCTACGCAAATATCCAACAAACAGATGAAATCTTAAAGAATGATATTCAGCATCATTTCCATGAAATCATTATTTCCACAATGCACGTTCACTTAGAATATAAGAAATGTTTAGAAATAATTGCTGTATCTGGGCCCTATAACGAAGTTAAAAAACTAAAAGATTCTCTTCAACGGTTAAAAAGCGTATTATCTATAGGATTCTTTATTATCGATAAAGAAATTACCTAAGCCTATAAGATTACAATATCTTAAGAGAAGAGAGAAAATAAGAATAAAATATTCCTTTTCCTTTAGAAGTAGTATAAGGTATAAGGCGATTTTTTGGTTAGGAATTTTTATTCTTTATTTTAAGTGGGTTATGTGTGTTAATTGTAAAATTTCATTTAAAAAATTTAAATTCCTAAAGAGTATTAAATTAATAATTTTCACAATAAAAAGAATTTAAACAAATTGAAATAATATTAAAAAAAAACCTAAATTAAAAATTTTAGATTATAAATCTTTTTCTTGAACAGTTTTTCTATTATTTGCTTTGGCTCTTCCGATTGCTTTGTCGAGAATACCAATGATAGCATCGTTAAGTGCTGGACCATCAATCAAGTCCCCGCTTGTGTTGCATCCCTTACTTTTGATATATTCTCGGACTTTACTTTTCACAAAAAGAGCCTCAACAGAAGCTTTTTTAGCCATTTTTTTATTCCTCCGTAAAAGTTTTTAAATATGTTTTAAAAATGTTTTGAATAAATTATTTAAGTTTAATTATTATTCCGTCTTCCTTATTTTTAAACTTTAAGGTTAAATCATCTTAAACGATGAATAAAAAACTCCTAAATGCAATTTTTGTAAATTCATAATTTTGTAAAAATTGGGGCAGATTTTAAAATAAATCATAAATTTAGTAAGAAATAATAGATTCCATATTGGAAATAATTGAATTAAATAGTATATTAAGGATTCTTTAATGAAAACTATCTCTCTTAATGGAAAATGGAAATGTAAATCTGATATTAAGAATATTGGAATTAAAAATAATTGGTACAATCCAGATGTTTATAACCTTAATAAAAAAAACTTAATAAATATTGAAATTCCTAAAAGCTTTAATCTTTTGAAAGGATTTGAGAATTTTGAAGGTACTTTTTGGCACTTTTATCAATTTGATTTGAATGAAGAGAGAGATCTTAATAAGAATGACTTTCAAATTAGATTTAAAGGTGCTAATTATAATTCAAATGTATGGGTAAATGGTAAATTTTTGGGGGAGCATAGTGGAGGATTTACACCTTTCCACTTTAATATTAATAATTTGATTAAAGAAAGAAATAATTTCCTTGTAGTTCGAGTTGATAATAAAAGAAAAAGAGATCAAGTCCCCGCTATTTCTTTTGATTGGTTTAATTATGGCGGAATTTACCGAGATGTTGATTTATTAATTTTAGACAAGAATAGATTAGACCGAGTCTGTATCAAAACTACAATAATTACAAAACAAAAGAGCAGAATTGACGTATCCTATAATATTATAGGAGAAATTCCATTGAAGTGGCAAATATTAGATGAATCAAAAAAAGATATCTTATATGAAGGAACGGCACCTGAGATATCGGGGAAAGGAGGATTCAATTTAATTATAAATAATCCGAAATTATGGTCTCCATCTACGCCTAATCTATATTATTTAAGAATTTATAATATTTCACAAGAAATTGAAGAATTATTAATTTTCAATACCTATTTTGGAATACGCCAAATTGAAATCAACGGATTCAATTTAATTTTAAACAAAGAAAAAATTTTTTTGAAAGGTGCTAGTTTACATGAAGAGTATATGCCCTATGGAAGAACAATTCCATATGAGAAACGAAAAGAAGATATTCTTAATTTTAAATCTCTTGGCTTTAATGCTATTCGTACAGCTCATTATTCTCATGATGAGGATTTAGTTGAGATTGCAGATAAGGTTGGGATATTAATACTTGAAGAAATACCTGTATATTGGTCGTGTGATTTCAAAAATTCTCAAACATATGAGACTGCTGCAAATATGTTGAGTGAACTTATTTGGCGTGATATCAATCATCCGTCTGTGATTTGGTGGAGCGTAGGAAATGAAGTTCCATTACATAGGAAGGATTGTTCAAATTTTATTAAATCTTTAATGAATTTAGCGAAAGAAATTGATAAGACCCGACTTGTGACTGTTGTTTCTCGGAAATTAATTCCTGATTTAACAAGGAGATCAGTAGATATTGCTACAATAAATACATATTTTGGATGGTATTTTCCACATGAGAAGTTGATTAGTTTTGTGTTAGATTTAATCAGAACTCCCGTACTTAATAAGCCATGGATTTATACAGAATTTGGAGCGGGAGCAAAATATGGATTTCATGCTGATTGGAATAAACAGTTAAAATTTAGTGAAGAAAAGCAATTACATGTATTAGATTATACAATTAGAACCATTAATTCAAAAGATTATTTTGCTGGGTGGTTTATTTGGATTTATAGGGACTTTCGTGCTCCTAAACGGTTAAATAAATACCAGCAAGGATATAATAGAAAAGGTATTGTGAGTGGGGAACATAATGAGAAAAAGCTAATATATTATAGAATTCCAAAGATTATTGATCAAAAAAGAAAAACCTATAATACAAAAATGTTAGGAATACTAATATGGATTGTTTTTTTTCCGTTCTCATATGTTCTATTCACGCGCATAATCAATCAGTTTTTAGAACACCGAGTTAAAAAAGCGAGTTTTTAATTTTTAATTAAAAAATTGAATTTAGGATTATGAAAAAATTGAATGAAATAATCTATTCAAAAGCTCCTGTTCGAATTTGTGATTTAGGGGGTTGGACTGACACTTGGTTTTATCCAAAAGGTGCTGTTTTTAGTATTAGTATTGATTTATGTAGTTATGTTAGGGTCTTTCCAAATCTTTCAAAAAAAATTAATATATTTTCAGAGAATCTTAATTTACATACTGAAATCCAAGACTTTCACGAAATAAATTATGACGGTAATCTTGATTTGCTAAAAGCAGCAGTAAAAATAATGGGCATAAAGAAAGGGATGGATATTTATGTTAAAGCAGAAGCTCCTCCTGGATGTGGTACAGGAACAAGTGCTAGTGTGGCTGTAGCTTTAATTGCTGCATTAACTAACTTATCTCATAAAAAATTAAAGCAAGGAGAAATTGCAAAATTAGCTCATAAGCTTGAGATTGA
>JBHLLP010000027.1:0-7017 GCA_048885525.1 Candidatus Hermodarchaeota archaeon
ATTTCAGCTTCCGTACTTGTTTTGGTTATAGTTTATGTAATAATGAACATGGTTAAGAGGGCTAGAGCTCAAGAAATTTCATCTCAGCTTAAAAAAGAAAAATTAAAAGATGTTCTCACAATATTTACTAAACCCCAAACAATTACAGAAGAAGAATTGAATACTTATAGAGAACAGAAAATTTGTTTAGTATGTAAAAGTAAAGTTTCAAGACTAAATTATGTTTGCCCTAAATGTGATGTCTTATATTGTATTAGATGCTCTAAAGCTTTAATAAAATTAGAAAATGTTTGTTGGGTATGTGATACTCCTATTGATATATCAGAGCATATACCAGTTTTAGAAGTAAAAGAATTATTAAAAGAAACTGATGTAGTATCTGATGATGAAAAAATTGAATTTGAATAAAAAAAAATCTAGTAAAATAATAATATAAAAAATACCTAAATAACAGCTGATTTTTATGATTTTGAGTATTTTTTCCATATTTAGCGATTTGTTTCCGTTAATGATGATCCTTCTCTCTATTTTTATAATTATTCCATTTACTATTTTATTTTTCATAGCAGTTTGGGTCTTTAAGGATGCCAAAAAAAGAGATATCAACGCGGCTGTTTGGGCAATTATCGTTTGGATAATTCCCTTTTTCATTGGTGTGATTATCTACTTACGAATGAGGGACAAGATCTCAGAAAAAGTAACTTAAAATTGCTTTACTTAATTGTATATTAATCATAAAACGTATTACTCAGCATTTCCTTTATTATTGAAAAGATCTTAGCTTTAGCATCAGGTGATTTCGCTGAAAAGCCAAAGGTTTTTACTCCAAATAATTCTTCAATTTCATTTGGTTTAAAAGATACTCTATTTAAATCCTGAAAGTTGGCAATAATATAGAAATCGGCTTTCTTTACTTTTACTTTTAATAGTGAAAATTGCTTTTGTGTTTTGCTTAAATTAGTTGCTCCTGAATTAGTAACGAGACAAACGATATCAAAAGTATCCAAAATACTTTTATATGCTTTTGGATTATTGACAATTTCTTGTAAATTAACTTCCCTTAAAATACACTCATTTATTTTTCTAAAATCGGATAATTTAACAGATTTTTGTATAACTGCATTCAGATATTCGTCTAATTCAATTACTAATTCTCCCGGAAATAAATTCAATATTGATGTCTTTCCTACGCCATCCTCACCAGCAAGCAAAATCTTGGGTGGTGTAAAGATGTGATTTTCAACAAATCCATCAAAACTTTCAAATTTTCCTATATCTGCATCCCAATTTTTTAGGTCATCATGATATCGTTTAATAAATTCACTTTTGAGTAATTCTAGTTTTCCTATTTCTTCTTCTGAATCATCAATATCCGTTATTATTAGAAAAATACAATATTTTTCATCGTCATAGGAATAAATTATGTTTAAATTCTTGAAATTTAATGATCTTATTTCACCTCCACCTAATTTTTTAGAAATATCGAGAATCGATGTGAAAAATCCACTTACAACATCCTCATCAACATCATCTGGACCAAAAAATGATTTTGAATAACAAAGAATTCCATTGGATTTAATAATTAGTACCTTAAATATCATCTCTCAGATTTCTAATTTTTTAAAGTTAATTTTATAATCAAATTATAGTAATAATTATAATTCTTCTTTAATTGCCGTGAGAAATATATCTGCTATTTTTTGCCATTTTTGATTTGTAACATTATCAATTGAAGCCTTATTTGTCAGTTCTTTTCCTTTTTTAAGATTTTCAACTGCTAAATTAAATTCACCAAGCTCTTTATAACAGATCCCTAATTTTATATAAGTTTGATTAATATACCATTCATCACTTGCCAGTTCTAAAACATTTTGAAGCTCTAAAACAGCATTTTTATAATCTTCAAAATACATTAAAATTTCTCCATAGGTATCATGATAAAGACCAATATCTGGATATTTTTCTATTAAATCTCGAATAGTTTTCAATGATTCTTCTTTTTTATTTAAATATTGTAGCCAATAAGCCTTATAATTAAATAAATCACTATTTTCAGGATATTTTTGGATTAATTCATTAATAATTTCTAAACCTGTATTAAGATCTTGCATTCGTTTATATCCATAGGCTTTTAATATTTTAATATCCTCTTCATCATCGGGAAAAATCTTAAGCATATTGTCTAAAAGCTCTAAAATCTTATCGTATTGCCCAAAATACAGCAAGATTTTGATTTTTGCATAATATAAATCAATATTATTTAGATTTATGTTAATATCCTTATCAATTTTTTTAAGTTCTTCTTCATATTGACGTTCTATCTTTTCAGAAACTTTTAGTTGAAATATATCAGCAATATTTTGCCATATAATTCCTTCCAATTTATTATAAGTTTCCATTAATATACTTTCTGATTCTATCTTATACGCTAAAAAATTAATATATTCTGGTATAAATTCTCTTAAAGATTCTTTTAAACCCTCATCGAATAAAATTGTGCAAATTTCTTCTAAAAGATCTTCTATAGTCGTGTTAAAACTTAATGATCTTGTAAATAATTTGTTTAAATAGGTAAATTCTGTTATTTTATCCTTAGTTATTGCTCGTAACATTGTTTCGAGTTTTTCATTTTCCTGAAAGTAATATTCCATATCTGGAGGCACCGCTAATTTAAAGAATCTTATTGGATATATGTTATGATCTACGATTTCATCAATATAATATGTTAGCGTATTCTCTTTAATCTCATACTGTTTAGAAAATTCTTCAGAAGAAATGTAATCTGGATATTGATTAGGATGATTTATTGAAAGAAATAGTAAGATTTTATGAAAATCTTCCTCATTTTTCAATATTGATTTAACTCTATTGTAATCCATTTTTAAAGCGTTATGCAGAAATCTAAACTGAGTACGTTTATCCTTAATATTGTAGTTATTAAAAAAGTTGATGGTTTTTTTAGAAATTTCTTCAATTCGCTTGCTTTCTTCTTCCAAAATTGTCTGGTAGTCTAAATCATAATATTTTAGGATCCTTGAGTACTCAGATTTGCCTGTTTGAGTAATTCTATATTCCTTATTCTCAATGTCCTTTCTTATAAGTCCGATCTTTATCATCAATCTCATTGTTTTTGATAAGGATGATTGATTAATTGAAAGGGGTTCCCCCAAAAAATCTGACCACTTACAGTAATTATTATTGTACACCATCCACAGAATCCAATGATCATAATTCCTACTTTTTAAAATTATCTTAGGAGGAAAACTCAACTTTCTTTTTTTTTCTTTAGTCCTAGATATATCATGAAATCTTCCCCTACCCTCAGTAGTGATCTTATAATGTCCTTTTGATATTTTAGTTATATATCCTTCACTCATTAACGTATTAAGATGTCTTGATAATGTAGATGTAGGTATTTCAAGTGGGCTCTGGAGAAAATCAAACCATTCGCATTCTTCGTTATTATATACCATCCAAAGAATGATATGTTCATAATTTTTTTTTCCCACTGCTGTAGGGTTAATAACTTCTTGAGGTGGATAGTTTATTATTGACATTTTGCTTAAATCTAAATATTAGGGGTTTTACTTAATATTAAGTTGTTATTCTATTTATATTTATATTTGAATATTACCATGATAGTTCGGTACTACCATGGGACTATTATTATAAAAACTATTTATGGAATTATCTCATAACTTTTTATTGATCATCATTTTGATGATTACTCTAAAATTTAGAAAAAAAAGTGAAAACAATGAAAAAATCATTAAAAACCAAATTTTATCAGTCATCTAAAAAATGATAGAAGGTAAAAAAAATGAGATTTAAAAACAAAAAGGTAATTCTATTTTGGTTAATATTAGTATTAGTTGCTACTAGTTCGGGAGCGGTTGCTGGAGATGTCATCTTACATCCTGGTTATATTACTGGATCAATAACGGTAATTGATTTAATTCAAGGTGAAACATTGATTGGAGGAAGTGCAGATGCATACTCCTTGACAGACAATTATGATGGGCATGATTATAACGCACCCGGTGGTAATTACTTTTTAACTGTTGAAGGAGACTATAATTATAAAGTATTTACTGAGGCTAGAACTTCTGCTGATTTCCAATTCTTTAAATATCAAAGCACTGTATCTCTTGGTAGAAAGGACACACATGTTGGTATTGGAGAAACTATAGAAAATTTTGATTTTGTGTTGGAACCAGGACGAATTGCACCTATAGTTATAGTTTCAGGTGGTGAGATCCAACAAATGACATTCTATGTAAAAACAGATTTCGAGTTACCGGTATTAAAACAATTTACTGCCACACATCACGTTGAGGGTAAAAATGTATGGGATCCTGATTTAGGAAAGTATGTGTTTCATTACCTTGAGGGTGATGAATCATCGTTTCCAATGAGACCAAGAATCAGTTATGACGCTAATGGAGATGGGGACTACAATGATTACCTTTTAGATGAAAGCTATGTCATGGTTTATGGATGGGTCTGGATAGAGGATATCCAATACTACCTCCCACCTCAATATATTGATGTGATTAAGTCTGTCACTACATATGTAGAATGGATCTTGGATACATCGAGTAGTATATATGGCAGTGTTGTAGTTCAGGGTGAGGAGATCTCATATTACTATATTAATGGAAATGCGGTGATCGAAGGAACTGATGTTTATTTCAGTCATTTTATTAGTCCAGGTAGTGAGGTTTATGATGTAAATCTCCCTCCAGCAACTTGGGATCTCCATACAAATGCATACTTTATTGGACCTGGAAGAGAGTTTTTCAATATTTTAACACTTCCTAAAAAAACTGCTACGATTGATGTTGGTGAGCGTGAGGAAGTCAGTTGGTACATAGAACCTAGTTATGTTACAGGGAGCGTTGACCTCTATGGAGCATATGGAAACTTGAGGGCCGTCGATGTTTATGGTGGTCAAGCTGGTTATGCAGTTGCCCGTAATAGTACCAATAAATATGAGCTTATATTATTTGAGGGAAATTGGCGCATTGGTTTCCCATACACAACTCTATATTTCAATTATGATGCCTCTGACATCACTTCGGATCTATTAGTAACCGATTGGAGTATACCTACAATATTTATCGAGTCTGGAACTAAGCAAAGTGGAGTTGACCTCTCTTTTGGCACAGCTACAATCAATGTCAATTATAGGGTAGATTTACCTGAGGGTGAGGGTTTACTCAAATCTCCTGAATTGATTGCATCAGCATCAGAGGGTGATTGGCCCAATCTAATATATTCACATGCTAAGGGTTATGGAAGCGATGAGCTTACCACACTTGGTAAGTGTACTATTACAGTGCTTGAGGGGACATACAATGTTGAAGCCTATGCTACTGTTGAAGATTCATACACCAAATTTGGTGAATTCACAGTCTCTGTAGAACCTGGTGATGTCATCACACAAGATATTGAAGCCCCCACAGTTGATGTACCCCAGCCAGGGGGTTTTGAACATATCTATGGATCTAGCGTTGAAGTGGAAGGTATAGCATCTGACATTCCAGGTGTGGCATCCATTACAGTTAACGGTCTAGAAGTAGTATTCGAGTCAACTAATAATCCAGATGACCCAGAGGAGGTCTCCTTCAGCACTATTGTAGAAGATCTTGAATTTGGTGAGAATGTAATAACCATCATAGTAACTGATGAGCTTGGCAATGCTATTACAGTGGAAAGGACAGTTTTTAGGGACGATTTACCACCAGAGATCATATCGATTACTGGTCCGATTGATCCCGTCTCTTTAGGAGCAAATTATTTAATGACAGGTGTATTCACCGATCTTGACATTGATGATACACACACCGCTATATGGGACTGGGGTGATGGTACTACCACAGAGGGCACTGTAAATCAAATTAGTGACATAGTTACTGGGTATCATAAATATACATTACCTGGAGTATACACTGTCAATCTTACAGTTGTTGATTCCTATGGTGGGAGTGACACAGCCACATGGTCTCAATATATGGTTATATACGATCCTTCAGGTGGATTTGTCACTGGGGGGGGTTGGATAAATTCTCCTGTAGGATCTTATCCTGCAGATCCTGAATTAAACGGTAAAGCAAACTTTGGATTTGTAGCTAGGTACAAGAAGGGAACAATAATACCTACAGGAAATACTGAGTTCCAATTCCACGCAGGAGATTTAAATTTCCACTCAGATACTTATCAATGGTTAGTCATTGCGGGAGCACGAACTAAATTCAAGGGTGTTGGAACCATCAATGGTGAAGGCTCTTATAATTTCATGCTTACAGCAATTGATGGAGACCTCATCAATGGAGGTGGATTTGATAAGTTCAGACTCAAGATATGGATAGAAGACGAGACAACAGGGGAAGAAATAATTATATATGACAACATGCTAGATGCTGAGGATGATGTCGAGTTAGATGAAACTACAGTAATCGGCGGTGGGAGTATAAAGATTCACAATTAACTAGTTATTTATAAATAATTTTTCTATTTTTTTTAGCAAAATAAAAAACTATATTTCGATGGTTTATTATGGCAGATTTTATACCTATTAGAATTATCAAAGCTAACTATATTACGCTGTACAACTTCGAATAATACTAAAAGATATCAAATTGGGAGAGAAATCAGGAAGGGTTGAATTTTAAATAAAATATAGAATTTGGAGGAATAAGTTTAGATAAATGGCTTCTCGATAAACCACACCTAAATCAATGTTCCTCTATTCTATATATTTTTTTTTAACTACTTATGTTATATATTGAAACAATCTTCAATGATATCATAACCTCATCTGCTTAAGAATATCAAAGAATTTTGCATTACCAGAATAAGAGATATCGACGAACAAGGCGACACAGGAACTCATGTCAATCATCTAAAAGAACTCGTTAAAATTGAGGTAACTAAAAAAGTTAATAAAGGAAAAAACAATAAAAGAATGTACTTCATTATAAAATAAGTTAAATTTTCACTTTAAACAGTTTTATC
>JBHLLP010000027.1:7117-47389 GCA_048885525.1 Candidatus Hermodarchaeota archaeon
TTCTTTTAAATTTTCCCAGATCTTCAATTGTTTCAGTAGTTTATCATGTTCATTTGAAATCTTCTTTGCTAATAAGGATAGACCATATTTTTCAGTAATTTTCTGTCCCTGAGTTAAAAATTTTCGTGCTTCTTCTAGATTCAAGGAAATTAATGCTAACTTGGCTTGTAAAAGGTAAGTCTCTCCCAAAATCCAATAAGAATGGGATTTTTCAGATAAATCTAATAATTGGGTAATAAGTGGTTTAATCTCTTCTAATACTTCTGCTTCATTAGTTATTTGCAAATCCGCTAGGAGTAAATCGCATAAGTTAAGTAATACACTTGAACGAGCTTCATAAATTAAATCTTTCTCTTCAAGGAGTTGCTTGAAAATTTCTTCCGCTTTACCGCGATTGAGAGCACGGGAACTAGTTTTCAAAAACAGAGCTTTATCATAAAGATATTGCAAATTTACTCGTTTATCGTTTAATTTATTTTTTAATTGCTCCAATTCAAGTAGAGAAATCTGTGCTCGTTCAAGATCACCCCTATCAATTAAAATTTGAATTAAATAGTCGTAGCTATTAGCTAGGGCCGGTAATATTTCTAATTTAAGGTAAAGTGTCATAGATTGTTCTATGCACTCTAACGCACGATCTAGTTCTCCTCTCATTTTATAACACATAGATAAAGTATTTAAAATACTTGCCATGATGAAATTATTATTAAATTCCTTGAAAAGCCCTAAACTTTGTTCATAAAATGTAATACTTTGGATTAATTCCCCTTTCATTCCATAACTAGCCCCCAGAATCTGAAACACTCTTGCTATCATAAATTTATTATTAATATCTTTAAAAATTTTCAAGCTCTGTTCGCCATTCGAAATACTACTATCCAAATCCCCTTTAAGGTGATATAAAAATGCCAAAAGAAATAGAAAACCTCCCTTACTTCTTGTACAACCACTTTTCTCGGCAATGGTTATACCTCGCTTAGAAAATTTTTGAGCTTGCTCATAATCACCTTTCGACATAAATACCCAAGCAATTCCATAAAATGAATCTTCATATCTGAAGCCATAAAGATAATATTCCTGCTTATTACCCTTTTGTTCTTGGAATGAAATACTATGCTCAAATTGCTTTATTGCCTGATCAATTTCCCCCGCAAGGAAGTGAATCCATCCTTTAAGGAAAGCAATATACCTTTCATGTTGCTCACATTCTACTGATAATTCTTGTGTTAAAGTTTTAAGCAGTTCTTCTCCCTCTTTAATGATATTGTTAGCTTTATCTGGCTGACCAAGAGTTATATAAGCCAAAGCCATTATTAGTAAGATATCAATTGATAAGAGATTTTTTCCTAATCCTAAACTTTCTTTATACGTCTGCTTGGCAAGTTTGACGACATCTTCAAATAAACCTCTCTCGCTAAAGAGCTCACACTTGAGGAGACGACATAAAATTGTATCATGAAAACTATGTCCTTCCTTTTCCTCAAAAGTCTTAATTATTTTTTCTGCCTCATCGAGTTTAGATATATCAATGAATTTTTTTGCCTGAGTTAGCTCTCTAGGTTCTGAGTATAACATAAAATCCTTCCTAATTTGGTTTTTAAAAAACTTGGATTCTAACTTTCTATATTTAAGTTACATATTAAGAAAATTACTATTTTAAAACTAATTAAATTAACAGTAAAAACTCAAAGAAGGTAAATAGTGTAAAATTTTATAATTAATTAAATTATGATTTCTTTGTTATATATTGAAACCATCGTCAAAATCCTCCCATTCTTCGGCGGCTTGATCAAATCTCTTCTTTTCATCTTCTTTCTTCTCTCTCTTAATTTCCCTACGATCCTTACGAGTGATTTGATCATGCCTTTTTGTGTAGATCTCTTCGTATTTCTCTCTTAGCGCTTCAACATCCTCAACATGACCAATTTTATCTTCCAAACCGTCCTCAAAAAAATAGTTTTTCTTGAATTTTTTTGCGGGAACTCCCGCATATATGTATCCTCTCTCTAAAACCTGACCGATGGTAGTCACTGAATTCGCTGCTAAAATACATTTATTCCCGATATGGGTACCTGGCATAATTATGGCATGTGAACCAATTCTCACATCGTCTTCAACAATTGTTTTCCTGACTATTAATAAATTACCTACAATTACAGCAGACTGAACTATTGCTCCTTGCCCTACAACCACATCTTTTCCAAACTCTACAAACTCCGCATCAACCCAACCCTCGAATAAGGAATTCGAGATTTTCGTCTTCACACCGAACATTTTGAAACAGACATTATCCATAAATCCAGGAAATGGAAATCTGTGAGCAAGCCAGATTGGCCATCTTTTTATAGTACTCCGAAGACTCCAATATCTGTAATCTTGATCTTCAGGTATTCGCAAAAAAACGCCTTCTCGAGGTTTATGAATAACATTTACAATAAGTAATATGATCTTTGCAATAATTATGGAAGAAAAAACGAGAGTAATATACATCAGAAAAGCTAAAAGTGGAAGAAATGTGTAGAAATGGACTGGTCTTATCGCATTCCATAAAAATCGCCAATAAACCCAAAATTCTAAGAGTATTGGAATAATACTTGCCCATATAATAAAAATATATAAAATTAAATAACTTTTCTTTACGAGTACGTTTGTTGTAAAGGGTCCAACCCTCATCGTATTTGGAACACTCATTTTTCTCCACCCTCTTTTTCGATTTTAATCAAATCTTTTTTATCTTCATCAATATTAACATCATGTGTTATTTCTATTTTCTCTGCCTCAGCTACTTGGCGCTTTATTATCACGTCTCTTCTTTCTTCAGCATATTTGTTTTCTTTCAATTCAATTGCTGGTATTCCAAAATATATCCATGCAGGTTTTAGAACTTGATCATACGTACTTGTACTTAGAGCTCCAATAATGGACTCTTTCCCTATGACAGTTCCTGGAGAGATGGTAGTATGACCTCCAACCATTACGTAATCCTCAAAAAATACCTTTTTAATTATTAAATATCTCCCAACTACCATTGAAGACATTATAGTTGCTCCTTGACCGATCATAACCTTCCTACCAAATTTAATAAATTCAGAATCACACCATGTATCAGCTAAATGGCTCGAATAATCCATATCAACCCCTAATTGTTTGAAAGCTAAAACATCAGTCCATGGAAATGGCGAATTTCGGAAAAGCCATAATGCAATCTTTTTTAATTCAGTTCTCAACATCCAAAATTCGAAATCAGTATCTCTAATTTCAGCTTTAAAAACGCCCTCTTTAGGTTTGTGAATTAAATTAACCAATATTAAAAAAAGCTTACTAAATAAGAGACATACTATAATAAAAATATATGTTAATGTAAACAAAATAAGTGGGAAGAAAAAGAAAAAAGCCCATTGAAAGTTTGTTGCAACTTGGCTCCGAGAGTACCAATACCACATTATAGTTACTACTAATCCTGAAAGCCAAAAAATAGGTATATAAACAAGTAAGAATTTTGTATTTACCCTACTTATTGCTGAACTTGTGGTGAAATCAAGTATTAAATCTTGTTCTGTCAGATTATCGATATTTACTACTTCTTCTTCAGGATGACCTAAAAATTGTTCCTTATCGAATTTTTCATCAAAAGTTTTTAAAACCCCTTTTTTCTCTTTAATTTCTTTCAATAGTTTCTTGTCGGAATACCCTTGAATATTCTCACTCATTTCTAAGTCTTTAGGAACCACATCAAGATAATTCATAATTTTTTTTCTAAAAATTTTCCTCATTGGTAGTCCAAAATAATAATTGTTTCCTTTCATCACACTGTGTTTTGGGGTAGAAGCTAACGGTAAAAGATAAGCATTATCATCAAGTTCTGATCCTGGACCAATTCCGCTCATTGCAGATAATGTAACATTATTTCCAACATTAATCTTAAAATATGAGATATTTCCAAAAACACCTTGGATTAGG
Organism: Candidatus Hermodarchaeota archaeon; assembly: GCA_048885525.1. Taxonomy (GTDB): domain Archaea; phylum Asgardarchaeota; class Lokiarchaeia; order Sigyniarchaeales; family SOKP01; genus Loki-b32. Next base: position 11,078 of record JBHLLP010000027.1, read on the forward strand.
TGACTGGCTAAGGTTGAATTGACCCCAATATAACAATTCTCTCCAATGTTAATAAATTTATCATTCCCTACAGATTCCTCGAAGGTTGTACCCTTACCAATTTTGTTTGATCTTACAAAATTAAAAAACCAATTCGATAACCATGGAAACATACCCTTTGTAAATGTATTTTTTCCATATTTGATCATGAAACTTCTAATATGGTAATAATTAGCAGCTCTACTCTTAATATTTCGGGGTATTATTCCAGATTTGGATGGTGAAATCCTTTCTGTAATTCCCCATATTAACCGTGTAATTAATCCAAGTAGAATTAAATGAAGTAAATAGCAGCTAATAATAACCAAAGGCATAACAAATAAAGTCATTAAAGATCTTATATCAGTAAATAGGGAAAAAAATCCATGATTTTCTAAAAAAAATATTCGAAAAGGGAAGAAAAAATATAACCAAAAGACAAATCCCGGGATAACCCATGAAACATAATAGATTACCACGAAAATTATAATATATAAATGAAATTGAAGACTTACCTCTTCCTTTATAACTTCTTCAGTAGGTTTCAGTAATTTTTTCTTCATTAAAAAACAATTGATACTTATTATAATTTAATAGATATTTTTTTTTCTTTTAAATATATAAGTCTTAGGTAAAAAGAACAAACAATCATGTTCGATAACTGTAAGGATTGCGGAAAGTGTTGTATAGAGACAGAGATGATTGTTTCCGAACACGACATTGATTTAATAATGGAAAAATACCAAAATCATAAAGTAAAGCAAGATTTTTGTATTAAAAATAAAAATAACTTTTTTCAACTGAAAAATATTGAAGGATATTGTGCTTTTTTTGAGAAATCTTCAAAGACCTGTGCTATCTACGAATATCGTCCACAAGGGTGTAAATTTTACCCTCTAATATTCGACTTTAAAAGAAAAAAATGCATTTTTGATAAGGATTGTCCTAGAACTCATCTTTTCTATAAAAATAAGCAGATTTTGAAAAAAACTTGTGATGGTTTAAAGAAATTTTTAATCGAACAGCTAAATTTAGAAATAAAATAAAATCTTGATCACTTTCTAGACATAATCCTTCTTATCTTCGTCGATATTGATTTCATGCTCAATTTCAAACTTCTTTTCTTCGTCGACATCCCTTTTCATAAGAATATCACGTCTTCCTTCAGCATATTTATTTGGTTTTAATTTAATTACCGGAATTCCAAAATAAATCCACCCAGGTTCAAGAACTTGATTATAAGTAGTTGTACTAAGAGCTCCAACCACTGAATCCCTACCTATAATTGTACCTGGAGAAACGATAGCTTGCCCTCCAACAACTACATAGTCGTCAAGAATAACTCTTTTGATTATTAAGTATTTACCGATAATGGAACTGCTCATAACACTAGCTCCCTGCCCTATGATTACTCTACGTCCAAATGTAATAAATTCACCATCACACCAAGAATCCCATAAAGTACTTGATAAACTCATTTTAATCCCAAACCATTTAAAAGCTAAAATATCCATCCAAGGGAGAGGCCAATTTCTTATGAGCCAAAATGCTATCTTTTTTAATTCAGTTCGTAAACACCAAAATTCAAAATCAACGTCTCCTTTTTCTGCTCTAAATATTCCTTCTTTTGGCTTATGTATTAAATTTATTAAAATTAAGAAAAGTTTACTAAATATAAAACACCCAAAAATAAATACAAACCACATTATGATTAATATTGCTGGTAGAAAAAAAGCCATTAAAATCCAGTTTTGAACATACGAAGTGAAAGTATAAAAGACTACTGTATCTAGCATACCTGAGAGCCAAAAAATTGGAATATATACAGCTAAAAATTTTATGTTTACTCTTGAAATAGCACTACTAGTAGTAAAATCAATTCTTATATCTTCATTATCAATATCGTTTAAACTAATATTTTCTTTTCTTAATTCTGTCTTATCTTTTTTTAAATTGTTTTTAACATCATGTTGTTTTGGATTTATCTTAGTTTTTAATTTTTTAAAAAATCCTTTACTCTTATATACTTCAATATTTTCATTTTTCTCTAAATCCTTTGGTGTTATTCTTAAAAAATTCATAATTTTTTTTCTGAAAATTTTTCTTAATGGCATACCCCAATAATAATTATTTCCTTTAATTATACTATGCTTTGGGGTTGCTGCTAAAGGGAGTAAATAAGAATTATCGTAAGCTTCAGAACCTGGTCCTAAAACATTACTAGCTGCGGCAGTAAAATTATTACCAGTTTTAACTTTAAAATAAGAAATATTTCCAAACATCCCCTCTATTACATGGCTAGCTAACGCAGAATTAACACCAATATAGCAATTTTCCCCAACTTCAATAAATTTGTCATTACTAACAGATTCTTCAAATGTAGTTCCCTTTCCTATTTTACTTGCCCGTATAAAATTAAAATACCAGTTGCTAAACCATGGAAAAGGTCCCTTCATAAAAGCATTCTTTCCATATTTGATCATGAAACCTCTAATTTGATAATAATTTAGTGTTTTACTTGGAAAATTTCTCGGAATGATCCCGTTCTTGCTAGGTGATCTTTTTTCAGTTAAAGTCCAAAAACCACGTGTTATTAAACCTATGAAAAATAAACGGATAAGATAACAGCCAATGAGAACGAAAGGCATAGAGACCAATGCTAGAATGGGTTTAAGTTCAGTGAAAAGTGATAAAAAATTGTCAACAGTTAAAAAATTAGGTATAAAAAAGAAAAATGTATACATTAGAAAAACAATAGCTGGAATAATTAATGAAGCTAAGAATATTGTGAAAAGAACAAATAAATACCAAAAATATTGAGTTTTTATCTCTTCCCGAATTGTTTTTTTCTTTGGAACAGTTCCAATTGATTGTTGTTCCATCGTCTTTATTTATAATTTTGAGGAATTATTTTACTTTATAATTAGATTTAAGATATTTTCTCTAAAAAATTAAATGTATATATTTTTAAGCTAATCTAAAAAAGAGATGACTAAGAATCAAAAGAACATTATATATGGATAATTGTCTTAATATGATCACGACTTTTTTGATAGGATTCAAATGCCTTTTTTATATCATCTAATTCGAATACCTCTGAAATTAGTTGCTTTACTTGTATATCTCCAGACTTCAGACCATCAATTGCTTTTTCAAATGGTCCACATCTACTGCTATAAAGCGTAAGTTCGCGAACTACTATTTCTGTGAGATTAATTGGTGTTTCAAGTCCATGAGTGCTCTTTACATGGATTTTTCCTCGAGTTCTACAAGAATTAATTATATCATCAAGAGCATTCGGATTACCGGTTGTATCAATTACGATATCAGCACCTAATCCATTAGTTAAATTTTTGATCTCATTAGAAATATTTCCACAACTTGATCTATTGATTAAATAAGAAGCCCCAAATATTTTAGCAAGATTAAGCTTTTTATCTGATCCATCTATAGCTATTATTGTTAATCCTTTAGATAATGCTACTTGAGTGATTAATAATCCTAACTTTCCGAGACCAAATATTGCAACATTTTTATCATCTTTATCAATTGGCATCATTTCAAATGTTTGGTAAGCCGCAGCAAGGGGTTCAATAAAAGTTGCATCATCATAAGGGATCGTATCAGGAATTTCATGTAATAAATAAGATTCCAAAGCGATATATTCTGCTAAAGCCCCATTTATATCAATGCCAATAGCTTTACGAGATATACATTGAGTATATAGTCCTTTTTTGCAATAATAACAGCTAAAATCAATATTGCTATTAATCTCTGAAGTCACTCTTTTATTTAGCCAAGAATTATCGACTTTTTTACCTACTTTTACTACTTCTCCTGCAAATTCATGACCTAGAATAATTAGAGTAGGTGTTTGTAAATAGCCGTTTGCGATTGCTAGGTCTGTTCCGCAAATTCCTACCATTTCGACACGAACTAAAACTTGAGATTCTTTTATTTCCGGATCTGGTACATTTTTTATTGTAATTTCACTTCCATCATATACTACTGCTTTCATATAAACCCCCAGAAGTTATTTATTATCATTTTATATTGATAAATTGCATTCTAGAAATAATAAAGAAATTAATATAAGTTCTAATAAAATTAAGTTATAGTTTAGAATAAATTTATAGAATCTAAACAGAACTATTTTTTAATTTAAACTGTTATGATTAATGGAATTATATACTTTATCTAATTTTTAATTAAATCTAAATTAATCAGATTACAATTTTGAAAAGTTAAAGGTGAAAAAATGAAGAACAAATTATTACAATGGACACTTTTTGGCATGATTTTTATCATTATCGTTGGGTCCTTATTCCACTTCGTATTTGAATGGCTTTTTTCTTGGCCTCCTATTGGAGCAATCACGGCAGTCAATGAAAGTGTTTGGGAACATCTAAAACTTCCTTACTGGCCACTAATAATATTTTCCTTAATCGAATATAAATTTATAAAAGAAGAAGCAAATAATATTATCATAGCTAAAAATCTTTCTGCAATAATAAGTATAAGTACAATATTGATTGTTTTTTATTCATATACAGCTATTCTTGGGACAGAAATTCTTATTATAGACATTCTAAGTTTTTATATTGGGGTGGTTATTGGACAAATAATTAGTTATAAGATATTGACATTAAATGAATTACCAAAATGGTTAAGTATTATTTCATGGATAATTCTTATTGGTTTTGGGTTATCTTTAGTAATATTTACCTATTTGCCACCACATCTCCCTATATTCCAAGATTCTGGGACAGGATTATATGGTATTTTATAACATATTTAAAACAAATAAATATTTACGAAAAATAATATAATTTATTTTTTCCTTATTTATTCTAATTAGATTTTGGAAAAACAGTTTTTTCCAACTATCAGTGAATAAAAAAAAAATTTGAATATAGGAGAAAATTTTGGAGTCTTATGATTTTGATAAGGACGTTCAAATCAATTTTAATGAATATTTTTCGAGTATAGAAAGAATAAATTGGAAACAGTGGCTGGAAATTGATTCTAGAGAGGGATATGAGGAATTATCATTAAAACTCTCAGGGTTATCCAGTGTTGAAGATTTTTTCAATAGAATAAAATCTGAAAAAACTGACTCTAGAAGTTTCTCAATAGATTTAAAAGATTTTCTGGATAATAATAAAGGCTCTGACCAATTAATTTTTTGTCATACTTCTGGGACTACGAATAGTAATTTATCAATGCTAAAATGGTTCCATATGACAAAAGATATTGTTAAAAGGCAATGGGCTCCCGGTATGCAGGCAATATTTGAATCGAGTGGATTAGATACAAATTCTTCTGCTATAATTTTTGTTCCTTCTAGATTAAAATTCGATGGGATCCGATCATATAAAGAGAAGAAATATATTTCACTCTATTCTTCAGAATTTTCTCAAAGAATTATGCTTTCTGTTATTAGACCTAAATCATATCTATTTTATGAATATAAGAATTCAAGAAATCTAGAAGTAATATCTAAAATTTTAACAATGAATAATGTCTCTGTAATTTCTGCACCCGCAATTACGATTCTAGGATGGGCAGATATTACTCGACTTCAAGATGGAATAAAAAGATCGCTTGAGTTAGTAGATGAAACTCAAAATCCAAAACTCGAGGAGCTTCTATTGAAAATTAAAAAGAAAGGATTGGATAATGCAGCAAAAGAAATCCAAAATGAATTATCAGAAAAAATTTCTAAAGCCACATTAATATTTAGTATTAGTTCTCTGGCAAAATCTGATTGGGAATTAATTCGGAGATTTATGAAATGGAATAAAAATCAAGAAAAATTTACTAATCTTTATGTAGCTTCTGAAATTGGTCCATTTGCGGCAAGTATTCATATGGGAGATTTTGAGATTTCACGTTCAAATAAAATGTACATTTTTCCTTTAACGATTCCGGCATTAGAATATAGAGGAAAAAAAGAATTGATTTCAAGAACTAAAAGTAAATTCGGTAGACTTTATGTTTCACGACTTAATAATTCAGACATATTAATTAATATAGATTTAGGTGATGTTATTGTCATTAAAAATCAGGAAGGACTGCCTCAGATTGATGGGAAAATTTTACGCTCTAGTTTTCAATTAAAATATCCAATAACCATCTCGAAAGATATATCATTAAAGAAAAATTATAATGTATTTGCAGGTGATTACTTCACTTTTCCTAATTTCGAAATAAAAGATCCACGCACTCTACTGAATTGTTTGAAAGAGAAATGTGCTTTAGATCTTGATTCTTTATTATTAATTATCAATAAAGAATCAGTAAATAACTATTCGAAATTGTTTCTTTATTCAAATAATGGGAAAGATTGTTCTAATTTAGAGAATTACAGTAAAAATTTAATTATGTGTATCAAAAATGAAGATTTTAAAGAATCTATTTTAAAAAGTGAGATAAAATTACAATTAATTAAAACAAGTCCAGTAGATTTCTTAGCAACACGTTCAGACATGTTAGAGAAAGTCAGAAGCGGGAAAAATCCTAAAGGAGTTCTGAAAAAATGGCCTCTTTATGTTCTAGAAACGTGATTACTTTCAAAAAATAAAAAGAAAAAAATTTTTAAATAAAATTTTATGTTGGACTAAATACTCCAGCAAATACTAACCATGCTAGAAACGTTTTAGATACAAGGCTTAAAAGTTGATACACTCTTTCACCGTATAAATAATCCTTCCACTTTCCTACTCCTTTATATTGCAGTATCATATTGATAGCGAATGTGTTAAAGAAAAATAGTTCGATTCCGTAAATCAAATAAACAAATAATGGTACTTCCCCTCCAATGGTTTCAGTACTTATAAAGTATGCTGTAATAACAATCCAAGGAACTGCTCCAGCAATAACACCTAAATAATAAGGACCCCATTTAACTTTCTCATTCTTTTCTCTCGTATATACATTATATAGCTCCATCATTAGACCAAACATATTCATCAGTGCATTTAATACAAAAATCATAAACAATGACCAGAAATCCCAGACTCCAAAGAAAATAGCTATTAAAAAAATCATCACTGAACTTGAAAGTGCATACTCAAACCAACGTACTATATTTATTCCCTTTTTTAAATTTCGGACATAACTTTTATTAAGTGGATAGGCAATTAAGAGATGGGCGATAGCAGACATCAATAAGAAGGAACCAACAAATGCCCCTAAAGCACTAAAGACAAAAAGTACTGCAGGGTTAGGCGAAATAATAAAATCTGGACCAACAAGTTCAAACTTAAGGTAAAATGTGTAAATGTCTCTGGAAAAGGCAAGTTGAGGTAAAAAACCAAATAAAACCATGAGTAATCCTTGTACTAAATGTAAAATGCCCATATTTCTATTGAATTTTTTTAGATATTCAAATGAAATTGGAGATTCAGGTATTAGCCAACCTTCTTCTTTTTTATCGATAGAGTTCATAATTAAAAATATTGAAAATTAGGTTTTAACTTATGCCTCTCAAAATTATAAATTTATTTTATAATATTCCTTAAAATTTAAAAAAAAAAAATGAAATTAATTAATAAAATATTTAAAAATTAATAATTTATCTCCAGATTGCTAATATCATACCTGGAATCAAGAAACCTACAAGATAAAAACCATATTCTAATAAAAAAAGTTTTAAACCTCGATCTATAAAATTATTTTGATTAATTATTTTGATTAATAGCATTTATAAATTTTAAGAATTATATAATTAAAGAATATTCATTTATTCTTTATTTAAAATATAAATAAAAATTACAGTGATATCAAATTGAAGGATAAATTCAATTTAGTCGGTACAAAAATCTCTGAGTTTAGTTTACCAAACTCTAGAGGTGAAACAGTCAATATCAGAGATTTAGAAAATGCAAAAAATGTAATAATTATATTATTTAGAAATATCAATTGACCCTTTTGTCGGTGGCATGCTGCTAGATTAAGAAGAGACATTGAAAAATTTGAAAAATTGGATGGATATTTGTATCCAATCTTAGTAGATAATGAAGAAAATGCTCAAAAAATGGAACTGAAATATGCAAGAAAGTATGCAGTTTTTTATGATGAATCAGAAAAGGTTGCTACTATGTTAAAGCAAGAAAAAAGGTGGATTAAACTAGGTCGTATGCCAGGTTTATTAGTAGTTGACAAGAAAGGGATTATTAGATACGCATATTATGGGAAAAATATGCACGATATTCCAGAAAACGACGAAATTTTACAAGTTCTTGAAAAAATTAATAACAGATAATGATTTGGTGGGAATAAAATAATAAAAGCGAGATTTTATTCTTTAAAGTTAGCCACGCTTTTCCAAATCAAAATTTATTTTTTAAAAAGAAGTTTTGTAATACCTTAATAATTTTTATAGGTATCAACTTATATAACGGTCAAGAAAATTACGCACTACCGTAATATATTTCTCATTTTCTTCAACAAACGTCATATGACCACAATTCTCAAATATCGCTAGTTCTGCATTCTGTACACCACTGGCAATGGCTTCTGCAGCCTTTACTGAGCACACTCGGTCATGCCGACCAACCATAACTAACATAGGAAAAGATACAACTTTTAAACTATCTAGGACTTCAATCCCCCCATATTCTTCTTGTGCAAAATGACGAAGTATTTTTGGGGAGTATCTTGCTCCTGAGCTACGATTTTCGTATTCTTGCATTATTGGGTCGCGTGGATTAGCAAAGTGAAAAGGCATTTGATCTTTAAGTAGAGATTTTACATCCTCTTCCGTCTCAACGGTTTTTTCCTTTTCCCAGGATGCTGCAATTCTTTCTCTTAGTTCTTGTGGTTCTAATACCTCCAGATTATGTTCAACATGTTTAAGAAATTTTGATGAAGGAAATCCGCTTGAGATAATTGTTTGAATATTTTGATCAGGAAAATCAACCGCGTTCTGAAGAGCTACAAGCGCACCAAATGAGTGTCCTAAGATCGCATAATTCTCGAGGTTCATTGCTCGTGCTAGAGAAAAGACATCTTGCGCCATTTGCTTCAACGTCCATGTGTTTTCTGGAGTCAGATCTGAACGACCTTGACTTCGTTGATCCACAAAAATTAATTTGTATTTATCTTTAAGGGGATCGAGATAATCTCCAAACATATGATGATCCAATCCTGGTCCTCCGTGGAGTATCAACAAAGGATAACCTTGTCCACGTTCCACTATATAGAGACGTGTATCTTCAATAGATACATATCTACCTCCAGGTTTGTTTTCCAAATTAATATTTTCCATCTTTCTAACTCTCTTAGAATAAAATATATTAAATGTTTAAAATATTTTTAAATTGATTTTAGCCCAATTGGAGTTCCTAATTGTTTGAATTTATACACAAGTTGATCTTTTGCTGTAAAAACGTCCCAGTCTTGAGTCTTTTCAAAACCATGTACAGATAAGAAATTTTTTGAATATCTGTGTATTGCTGAATTTGCCATTTGATACATAACTTCTTTTTTTAATTCATTATCAGTAACTAATTCTAATTTTCCTTGTATTGATATAAAATAATAACTACTTAAATCTGGTTCGAAATGCTCAATTGATATACAAATATTTTGATTTTTCGATAGAATTTTTTTCTTTTTACCATAATCTGTAAAGTGGAAAAATAAAACGTCATTAATACAGACGTATTGAAATGGAGCAATATAAGGATAAGCATCATCAATAAATGCGATTCTGCATAAAGAATGTGAATTAATTGCTTCCTTGATTTCTTTTTCTTTCATCTTAGGTAATTTAATAATAGTCATCAAATATTACCCACTTTTTTTCTTTAAAAAATTTATCGCTTATTATTAGGAAATTTTACTAGATTTTGATTAAATCGAATATCATCAATTAGATATTTCATCGCAACTAATGCACTTTTTTCTTTATTTTTGATTTCTAACATTAAATCAAAATTGAAATTGCTTGTTTTTATTATAAAGCTTTTAAAATGATTTATATCGATTTCGTTTGCATGTCTATATTTACCCTTATCTGGGTGTTCTGAACTGTAATGAACAATTGGTAAACCATCGCTTTTTTTCCAGGTTTTAATAACAAATTCTACAGCCCGTTCTAATGGTTCTCCTTGATTGTAACAATCATGATGATATGAGTCGAAAACAATTGGGATATCTGTAGACTCATTAATTAATAAACAATCCTTCAGCTGATAATTTTTTTCATCATTTTCAATAACATAATGATTTTTTGTACTTTCATTAAGTTCTTCGTATCTTCGTATAAACCGTTTAATACTTTTTTTCTTATCACCATATACTCCTCCCACATGAGTGATTATTTTCGCATCCGAATCTAAACCTAATAATTCTAAAACCTCAACATGATATTCTAATTCTTTTAAACTATTTTGAACCACTATATCATTTTTTGAGTTAATAACAGTATATTGACCTGGATGCATCGTGATTCGCATTGAGTTCTTTTTTATATAAGCACCGAGTTCTTTAAATTGTGATTTAAAATATTCTTGCCAATTAAATTTCATGACTGGGTGAGAAGCAAAAGGAATTAAATCTGAAGTAATTCGAAAAAATAAAAGTCTATTGTAATTATTAAATTCTAAGATTTTAAGTAAACAATTCAAATTATTTTTAATCGTCTCTATAAGTCTTTCTTCTGAATAGCTTTTCAACCGAAAAGTTCTGCTACTTCTACAATCTAAAGTTAAATTTATACAAGGATATCCAATTTTCATTTAATTAAAAAGATTGTTTAATTCAACTTAATAATGGAATTATAAAATTCTGTTCGACGGTCCTTGATTAAATTATTAAACTCATTTAATTTTTTATCTCTAGCTTTCTGAATATCAATTTCTATAATATCAACATAATTTTTTTCATCAGGTGCAGATGATAAAATTTCACCGTTAAATGATGTTATTTGACTTCTACCCGTAAATTTAAAATGATCCTCTCCTCGCTTTTCTTCACCTATTCTATTTGAAGTTATAGCAAATACCCGATTTTCTAAACATCTCGTTACCATAGCCTTTTGGCAATACGGAAGGACTAAGTTTGCAGGATGAGCAATAATATCAGCGCCTAAAAGGGCAAGGATCCGTGCGGTTTCCGGAAAAATCCAATCAAAACAAATCATGATACCTACTTTAACCCCATTTAAATCATATACTTTTAAAGGTTTGTTTCCTGGAGAAAACCATAGTTTTTCTTTATAATATAAATGCATTTTCCGATAAGAGCCTATTACTCCTTTTTTTGATACTATCATTGCGGCATTGTATATTTTTTCTCCTTCTTTTTCGATAAATCCACCAATAGCTGTTGATCCCGTTGATCTGGCAAGATTTAAAAGAAATTGAGCGGTTTCACCATCTTGATTTTCTGCTAAAGATACTGCTTCTTTTTTAGAAACAAAAGCATAACCTGTAGCAAATAATTCTGGTAAAACAATTAAATCTGCTTTCAAATTTGATGTAACGATTTCAATTTCTTTAAAATTTTGCTCTTTGTTTCCAAAAAATGGAGAAGTTTGAATATAACCAACTTTCATTTTTCATCAAATTTAAGATTTTAATAAAATATTAGAATTGATTTATATTAATCAATTTTAGTTTCCTTATCTTTACGTACTGTGTATAATTCTTCAAATCTAACTTGTGATTCTATTTTCTTCTCTTCTTGTTTTTTTATAATGTCTTCTAAACCATCCTCAAGAAATACATTTTTTTTAAATTTTTTTGCTGGAGCACCCAAATAAACCCAATTTTCTTCAATTTCTTGACCTACTGTAGTCATAGAATGCCCAGCTAAAATTGAATTCTGTTTCATATGTGTTCCGGGCATAACAACACTTTGAGCCCCAATTACCACATTATCTTCAATAATAGTTTTTCTTATAATAAACAGATTTCCGACTATAATTGCTGATTGGATAATAGCACCTTGTCCTACTACTATATTTTTACCAAATTCAATAAACTCTGTATCAACCCAACCTTCAAATAAAGAATTAGAATAAGTAGTTTTTACACCAAATATTTTAGAACAAATATTATCCATAAAAGGAAAAGGAAACTTATGTGAAAGCCATATTGGCCATTTTTTTATAGTACATCTCAAGCTCCAATATCTATAATCTTTATCTGATTGATTTCTTAAAAACACACCTTCTCGAGGTTTATGAATAAGATTAATAATTACCAAAATTAATTTAGCAAAAATTAGAGATACTAATATTGATGTTAAATACATTAAAAAAACTAAAAGAGGTAAGAACAACAAAAAGTGAATAAATTTTGGCTCATAAAGTTTCCAAAACACCCAAAATTCAAATTGAATCGAAAAAATACTAATCCAGATTAGAAAGACATAAAAGATTAAATATCTTTTCTTTGCTAAGATAAGAGTTGTATTGGGTCCTACTTTTAGACTCGAAGGAACTGACATTTTCTTTAATCTCCTAAATTATTATTAATAAATTTTTTCTTATCTTCATCAATATTAACTTCTTGTTTAACTTCATATTTTATTTCATCATCTACATGTTTCTCATAGATAATATCTCTTCGTTGTTCAGCATATTTATTGGGTTTTAGTTTCCTAGCATAATGAGGACCTAAGTAAATCCAACCAGGTTCAATATTTTGGTTTGGAATTGTTGCTGAAAATGTCCCTATAACAGATTCTTTCCCTATATTCGTACCGGGAGATATAAGTGATAAACCTCCCACAACAGAATAATCTTCTAGTATAATCTTTTTAATTATCAAATACTTTCCAACAACCATTGAGCTCATTACAACAGCTCCTTGACCTACAGTAACATTTCTACCAAATTCAATAAATCCACCATCTGCCCACGCATCTTGCATATGACTAGAAAAATCTACTTTAATATTCATCCATCTAAAACCCCACATAACGATCCAAGTTATTGGTCCATTATTCATAAACCAAAAAACTAATTTCTTTAATTCTACTCTTAATCTCCAAAATTCATAATCTCGGTCACCTTTTTCAGCTCTAAAAACCCCCTCTCTAGGTTTATGTACCATATTAATTATAAGAATGAAAGCTTTAGTAAAAATCGCAATTCCAAAGACGAAAATGAAATACAATACGAATAGCCATACAGGGATTAAAAATATATTAATATACCATTGTATATACAGTGAGACGTCGAAAAATACAGCTACGGTCATATATCCTGAAGCCCATAAGATAGGGATATATAATGCAAGGAACTTATACCCAATTTTACTTATTGCACTTGTAGTTACAAAATCAATAGTATAATCTACTTTGTTCTCTTTAATTTTTTCGTTTCTAATTTTAGAGCTCATTTAGTTTTTTCTCACTTTTTCTTTTTCTTTTCTTCAATAAGTTTAGTCTTTCATTATATTCTTCCGCCCTTTTCAAATCTTCCTGTGAGATTTGTAAGTATTCCATAACCTTTCTTTTAAAAATCTTTCTTAAAGGCGTTCCATAATAGAAGTTATTTCCTTTCATAATATTATACTTAGTTGCTCCTGTCATAGGCAACCATATAGAATTATCTCCAGTTTGTACTCCTGGTGCGAAACAATTAAAGCCAGCAGTAGTAACATTATCTCCGATTTTCACTTTTGCAAATGAAATGTTACCGAAAACTCCATCTACAGAATGTGAACTAATACCTGGATTTGTCCCAATGTAAGAATTTTCCCCAACTTCTACAAATCGATCACCAGCAACTTGTTCTTCAATAACCGAACCTTTACCTATTGTATTAGTACCTACGAAGTTAAACATCCACTTTAATAACCAGGGAAATGGACCACGAGAAAATGCATTTTTAGGATATTTGATGATAAAGCTACGAAAATGATAATAATTCAATGTCTTACTAGGTATATTTCGCGGAATGATTCCAGATTTAGATGGAGATCTTTTTTCTGAGAAATTCCAAAACCATCGAGAAATTAACGCTACAATAATTAAATGTAGTAAATAACACCCTATTAATACAAACGGCATTGTTAAAGAGGCAATAAGAGAAGGTAAATTTGTAAAAAGAGAGATAAAACTCTCAACTTCTAAGAAATTTGGTAAATAGAATAATAATATATATAGCATAAAAATGATCCCTGGTATTAAAAAAGAGCAATAGTAAATAAAATAGAACAAGGGTAACCATAAATTCAATTGCAATCGAATTTCTTCCTTTATAAGTTTATTTTCTGAGTTGTTAGTTTGATCTGAACTTCGAGATTCCAATTGTTCTCACAAAAGTTAATATTTTCTCTAATCTGTTCTATATTTTTATGATTTTTATTTATATACTTTTAAGTATTTAAAAATTTTCAGATTAAAAATCATAAGATTGTTAGAAAAAATCAATAAAATTATTTTGAGTTTTGAATTTTTTTTTTGAAGAAAAGAATTTAATCCTTGTCGTAGAATACTCTTTTAAGAAGAGGTAAGTTCTCTACAGGAGCGATATTATTAATTGGGTTTGAAGTTATGTCTAAAAATTCTAGATTTATCAAATTCTGTAAAGCCTCTATATTTTCTATTTGATTATAATGTAGATTTAACTTTTTTAGATTTTTCAGTTCAGCTAATTGTTCGATATTATGAAGGTTTTGAGCCTCAAGGGTTAAACGTTCTAAATTTTTGAGAGCCTGTATCCCTTCCAGTGATTCTATACCGTTATTATATAATTCCAACTCATTAAGGTATGGTAACTCCTGTATTCCTTTGATCTCAAGGATTTGTTTACATTTAAAATCTATAATCTTTAGCCATTCTAAGTAATACAAATAATTTAATCCTTCGATTTCATGACAATAACATTTCCTTCTTTTATCAACACGTTCTATTGTAATATATTTTATTCTTCTAAAATGTGTAAAGACCTGGCCTTCATACCCTATCTTACACTTGAAATTTTGTTTTAGCTGTTTTAACGCTATTTTTTGAAATAACACTAACAAAACTCTCTTTTTGATTCCTTCATCATACTGAATAATATCTTCATATTTTAGATTTAGAGCAGTTTCTAAATCATCCTTTGATAATGGATTAGATATTGCAGCAATAGGTGATACATGCATAAGAGAGTGTACAGTATCATAGAGTTCTCGATTTATTGCTTGGTGTAATAGGTCAAGGTAATCCTCTTTTGTGAATGTGAATCTAATGATGTCCCAATATGTACGCTTAAAATCTAATATACATCTTTTAACTTCTTCTTTGAAAATCGAGATAGCTTTTTCCTCTTTAGCATAAAACAATCGTTCAAGAAGATCTATAGTTTTTTTGTACCTCCTTGGTAAATCGTTTGGAAGTGATTCTATTCTATAGTCGTTATCATACCATTTTTTTAGATCAGTACAATGCTTGTTAAATAATTCTATAGAAGGAATGGAGTCGTCATATTTTTCTATTTTTTCCTCATTGATATATATCCAAGTTTCATTATTTTCAAATTTAAGAGAGAGAGCATTATTAATTTTAAATTCTTGAGATATAATCTTCATTAGGTTATTAATATTTAAAGAAATTCAATTTTATAAGAATTTAACAGTTCCTTTTATTTAAATTTTATATTACTTTTCTTTTGGAAACCATGGGAAAAATACACGTGTTTTCCGCTTATATTCTGCATATTTATCATCACCTTCAAATCTCTTATCAAGAAGTCTTATTCCGGAGACTTTAATAATCATATAGGTAATAAATATTGGTCCTATAATACTTATAAAACCGAATGGAGTTGCAAGTGCAATTATATATATTCCCCACCATTGAGTTACCTCACCAAAATAATTAGGATGCTGTGAATATTTCCATAAGCCTTTGTCTAATACTTTACCTTTATTATTTGGATCTTGCTTAAATCTATAAAGCTGGTAATCTCCAAAAGTTTCAAATAAAAATCCTATTAGCCATACTATTATTCCAATCCATAAAGTAAGTCCGATAAAGTCAACAAAGCTTTCTAATGGAGGATTTGGACTTATATTAACAAACCAGACGGGAAAAGCAACTATAAATATAACAATCCCTTGAAAAATGTACACTCGTATAAGGCTTTTCAAGATAATGTTAGTTTTCCATCTCCGTCTCATAGCTGCATATCGATAATCTTCTGGTTTCCCTCGATTTCTAATAAAGACATATGTGGCAAGTCTGATAGACCAAATTATTACTAACACTGTAACTATAATTTGGCGAATATTTACCGTGTTGTTTATTATAAAATAGTATATTACACTGGTTAGAGCTACTACAGAATATCCAGGTCCATAGAAGATATCCATTAGACCATTATTTTTTTTTATTGTACCAACCACAAAAGCTATAAAAAGATATATTAAAAGAAACAACGCAGAATATCCTATGATAATTAACATATTTTCTATTGTCATTTTTTTTTCCTATATTTAATCGTTTAATACCAATAATTGAATCATATTTTTATTATTTTATCTTATAAAAATTAAGATTATCTGAAATTAGTAATTCAAATCTGGATTTTTCTTTATTACCAAAAATAGGATATCTCTGATAATAACTAAATGCTGTATTTATTCTATTTGTACTTGCTTATCTTTTCGTAGAGTATACAATTCTTCAAATTTTATTTTTGTTTTTATTTTCTCTTCAGCTTGTCTTTTAATTATATCTTCTAGACCATCTTCAAAAAATACATTTTTTTTGAATTTTTTTGCTGGTCCACCCAAATAAACCCAACCTTCTTCTAATTCCTGTCCTACGGTGGTCATAGAACTGCCAGCTAAAATTGAATTTCTTTTTATATGGGTTCCAGGCATTACAACGCTATGGGCTCCAATAACAACATTATCTTCTATGACTGTTTTTCTTAAAATAAATAGATTCCCAACTATAACCGCTGATTGGATGATCGCACTTTGCCCAACTACTACATGCTTACCGAATTCTATGAATTCTGTATCAATAAATCCTTCAAAGAGAGAATTTGAGAATGTAGTTTTTATTCCAAACACTTTTAAACATATATTATCTAGAAATGGAAAGGGAAATTTATGAGATAGCCATAATGGCCATTTTTTTATCGTACTTCTTAAACTCCAATATCTAAAATCCTTATCAGAATGATGTCTGAGAAAAACTCCTTCTCTAGGTTTATGAATTAGATTAATAATAACTAGTAATAGTTTCGCAAAAAATAAAGAAACGAATACAGAGGTTAAATACATTATAAAAATTAAAATTGGTAGAAAAAATAAGAATTGAATAAATTTTGGTTCATAAAGTCTCCAAATAAACCATAGTTCAAATTGAATCGAAAAAATACTTATCCAAATTAGAAATATATAAAAAATCAAGTACCTCTTCTTTACTATAGTCAGAGTAGTATTTGGACCAACATTTAAACTTGAAGGCACAGACATTTCTTTTACTCCTCCTTATTACCATTTAAAAGCTCTTTCTTATCTTCATCAATATTTACTTCTTGTTCAACTTCATATTTCACTTCTTCATCTACTTGTCTCCTTAAAATTACATCACGTCTTTGTTCTGCATATTTATTAGGCTTCAATTTTCTTGCGATTGGTTGACCCAAATAAATCCAAGCTTGTTCTATAAGTTGGTTGGGAATAGTTGTAGTAAAGCCACCAAGTATAGATTCTTTACCCATAATTGTACCTGGAGAAACATTTGACATACCACCGACTACTATATGATCTCCAAGGATGATTCTTTTGATTATTAAATAGTTTCCTACCACCATTGAGCTCATCACTGCAGTTCCTTGTCCAACAGTAATATTTCGGCCAAACTCTATAAATTCTCCGTCAACCCAAGCGTCCTGGGCATGACTAGAAAAATCAATTCTTACACCCAACCATCTAAATCCCCACATAACGACCCATGGGAGAGGTCCTCTACTCATGAACCAAAGAACCAATTTTTTTAGTTCTACTCGAAGTCTCCAGAATTCATAATCTTGATCTCCCTCTTCTGCTCTAAACACGCCCTCTTTAGGGCGATGAAGCATATTTATTATGAGGATGAATGCTTTTGTAAAGATTGCAATACCAAATATAAAAATGAAATATAAAATGAATACCCATACTGGTAGTAAAAACATATTTATATACCATGGAATATATAGTGAAACATCGAAAAATACTGCAACAGCCATATAGCCTGAAATCCATAGGATAGGGATATAGAGAGCTAGAAATTTAATACCAATTCTACTAATAGCACTACTTGTAACAAAATCAATAGTATAATCTCTTTCTTTCTTATTAATTTTACTCAGTTCCGGATCTTCAATCATTTAATAAATTCCTTCTTTTTTTCTTTTTCTTACTTTCTGATAAACTTAACTTTTGAGTTAGCTCTTGAGCTTTTTGTAGATCATCCTCAGTAACTTGAAGGTAATCCATAATCTTCTTTTTAAAAATCTTCCTAAGAGGAGCACCAAAATAGATCGCATTCCCCTTCAATATATTATACTTAGTTACTCCCGTCATTGGTAACCATGATGAGTTATCACCTGTATCAACTCCGGGAGCTACACAATTAAACCCAGCAGTAGTGAAATTATTTCCTATTTTTACTTTTGCAAATGAAATATTACCAAAAATGCCCTCAACAGTATGAGAACTCACACCTGCATTTGTACCAATATAACAATTTTCTCCAATTTCTACAAATCTATCTCCCGCAAGTTGTTCCTCAATGACAGAACCTTTCCCTATTACGTTAGTTCTAGCAAAATTATACATCCATTTTAATAACCATGGAAAAGGACCACGTGAAAAAGCATTCTTTGGATATTTGATGATAAAGCTACGAAAGTGATAATAATTTAATGTTTTACTAGGAATATTTCTAGGAATAATTCCTGACTTTGTAGGAGATCTTTTTTCCGAAAAACTCCAATACCAACGGGTTATTAAAGCTACAATAAATAGATGAATTAAATAACATATTATAATGATAAATGGAATTGTTAAAGAGGCAATTAAGGAAGGTAGATTAGTAAAAAGAACAATAAAACTTTGCTCTTTTAAGAAATTTGGTAGATAAAATAACATAATATAAAGCATGAAAATTATCGCTGGAACTAAAAATGAGCAAAAGTACATAAAAAAGAATGCTGGTAACCAAAAATGCAATTTTAGACTAATTTCTTCTTTAATAATATTATTTCCAGAATTTTCTTTTTGTTCTGAATTTTGTGATTCCAACTTTTTTCCCACAAAAGTTATGTAATTCTTTTTTAGAGCTTTTCTATTACTTTCTTTTTTTAATACACTTGACTATTTAAAAATTTTCAGATTGAAAATCGTAGTATTAGTGAAAAAAGTATAAAATTTCGAATATGTAAAGAATTTAATAGATTCTTTTAAATTTCTTTAAAGTTTTTCTCTAATATAATGATTACTTTATCAACTTAAATACCTAAAAATTATTAATTCCAATCTGGATTTTCCTTTAAATATTCCCAATTATTTTATATTAAATGAGAACCGACATAATTTCGACGAAAAAATATCAAGGATTTTATGAAATAAAACCAATAAAAATATATGTACAGATTTGTGTATGTTGCATAGATTTATCAAACCATAAATAAGCAAAACTTAAAGAGCTCAATCAATAGCTTAATATAAAGTAAACATTAATTTTAAATTAAAAGAAATCATAAGTTTATAGGACGGTTAAGGCAAAAAAAATTAATAAGTAATTAATTTAGCCGATAAAATTACAAAAGTAATATTTTATATAAATTTTGATGAAGAAAATGCCCAATAATTCGTTTTCGTTAATTGATTTATATCCTAAATATGTTATTAATTCAAAAGGGGAGAAGAAAGAATTTGATGAAACAAGTATAGCTAAGGTTCTAAACAAAGAAACTGGACTCGATATGCATATTGCGGAAAAAATTGCTGAAGATACAATTAGAAAGATAATTGGTCTCGGAGTTAAAGAGATTACTACCAACTATATAAGAGAATTAGTCTGTGTTGAATTGACGCAAAGAGGACTGAATAAATACCGGAATCTTTTTGCAAGGGCTATTAATTTAGAAAATATTTCATTTAAACTTGATGAGGAGTTTTTAGACAATTTTAAAGGTAAACAACCTGATTGGGGGCCCTTAGGATATATAACTTATAAACGTACTTATGCTAGAATTATTGAAGAAGAGAATAGAAAAGAGGAATTCTGGGAAACAATTAGAAGAGTTGTAGAAGGGTGCTATTCGGTTCAGAAAGAACATTGTATAAAACTAAGCTTACCTTGGAGTGATGAGAAAGCTCAAAAATCTGCTCAGATAATGTTTGAAAAAATATGGAATTTCAAATTTCTACCTCCTGGGCGCGGTTTATGGATGATGGGAACAGAATTTATAGCCCGTCATGGATCAATGTCTTTAAATAATTGTGGATTTGCTTCTACAGAGGATATTAATCTTAAGTACTCTAAAGCCTTCGAGTTTGTTATGGATGCGTTAATGCTTGGTGTTGGAGTCGGTTTTGATACTAAAGGCGCAGGGAAAATTACAATAAAGCACCCTAAAGAAGGGCATTTCGAATTTAAATTACCTGATAGTAGGGAAGGATGGGTTGAAGCTTTAAAATTAATGTTAGAAGCATATTTTTTAGGGAAGCAAGTACCTCAATATGATTTCAGTTTAATCAGATCTGCTGGTGAACCTATACGAGGTTTTGGAGGGATAGCTTCCGGACCTGAGCCGTTGAAGCAAATGTTAGTAGATGTTCAAAAAATTTTAGAATCTCGTATAGGTCAGAAAATTACTTCTATTGACATTGTAGATATCATGAATTACATCGGGAAATGTGTAGTAGCTGGAAATGTACGTAGGAGTGCTGAAATTGCCTTAGGTGATCCAGCAGATATGGATTTTGTGATGTGTAAACAAGATGAAGAAGCATTATATTCTCATAGATGGGCAAGTAATAACTCTGTTTTTGCCGTTAAGGGCTTAGATTATTCATTTATTGCGAATCAAATTGCAGTTAATGGAGAACCCGGAGTATTTTGGCTAGAAAATGCTAAAGCATATTCAAGAATGGGAGATTCACCTGATTTTAAGGATAAGAAGGCAGCAGGGGTTAATCCTTGTGGTGAACAGACCCTCGAGAGTTTCGAGTTGTGTTGCTTAGTCGAAACTTTTCCATCTAGGCATGAAACATATGAAGAATTCCAAGAAACCTTAAAATATGCGTATCTTTATTCAAAATCGGTTACTTTAGTTAATACACATTGGCAAGAAACAAACGCCGTAATGTTGAAAAATCGACGAATGGGTATTTCACAAACTGGAATAATTGAAGCTTTTGTGAGACATGGTAGACGGAAGATATTAGAGTGGTGTGGTAGAGCATATAATTATTTACAAGAATTGGATGAACAATATTCTGGCTGGCTTTGTATTCCACGCTCAATTAAAATAACTACCGTAAAGCCCAGCGGTACGGTGAGCCTACTTCCTGGAGTTCCACCTGGAATTCATTATCCCCATTCTAAATATTATATTAGAAGAATTCGGTTATCCAAGAACTCTGATCTTATTGAACATGTTAAAAAAGCTGGATACAAAATTGAAGATGATTTATATTCACCTAATACAGTTGTAGCAGAATTCCCTATTTACGAAAAATATTTTGATCGTTCAAAAAATGAGGTTTCAATTTGGGAGCAAGCTGAAAATGCCGCAGCGTATCAAAAATACTGGTCAGATAATCAAGTATCGATAACCATCACATTTAAAGAGGAAGAAGCAGACCAGATTAAGCATGTTCTTGAATGTTATGAAGATAAACTTAAAAGCGTAAGTTTCTTACCCATAAAAGAACATGGATATAAACAGGCGCCTTATGAAGAAATTACTAAGGAACAATATGAAGAAATAATAGCTAAACTTAAATCGTTTAATTTAGATAAGACAAGAGATCGAGCTATAGGAGAAAAGTTCTGCGATTCTGACAGGTGTGAAGTTCGGTTTTAACCAAATAAATATCATATTAAATTTCTAAAGAAATACTCATTTATATTTTTACTATAGATAAAAATTCATTTTAGATTTAATGTTAAAAATCTATTTATATTCACGTAAAATCATTAATTATAGAATAAATTAAAAAAAAACTAATAATAGTGATTATTAAGAATTTGAGGTGAGAGTATTATGAAATTGATTAAAGGATTTCCAACTGAAACTGAAGGAGGAACTATTTATCAATTAAACGTTATAAATTTCATGAAACATGCTGTTAGAAATTTCGCAAGACAAGAGATTATAAGTAGAAAATTTGATGGTACTCTTTTTCGATATACATATAAGGAATCATATGAGAGAATGCAACGATTAGCAAATGCATTAGAATCAATTGGAGTTAAAGTAGCTGATAGGGTTGGTGTTTTAGCATGGAATACTCACCAACATTATGAGATATATTATGGATTACCAGGTATGGGCGCAGTAATGGTTACCTTGAATTTACGTCTTGCTCCTCATGATTTAGCTTATATTGTAAATCATTCTGAAACAAAGTATATTATTGTTGATGAAGATTTAATCCAAATAGCAGAAAATATAGCAAATTTGTGTGATAAAGTAAAAGGCTATATTATTATCACTGATAAGAATTTAAAGGATATAGAGACGAATCTAACCCCGATTTATAATTATGAAGAAATCTTGAGTAAAGCTTTACCAAAATATGAATGGCTAAATCTTGATGAAAATTCGGCATATGCGGCTTGTTATACTACAGGTACTACAGGAAAACCTAAAGGTGTTTATTACTCTCATCGAAATTTGTATTTGCAAACTTTAATGTTCGCGGCTTATTTTTCTTTTACAGTAAATGATGTTGTTTTACAGTTAGTACCTATGTTTCATGTTTTGGGTTGGTCAATGCCGCATGCTGCCACATATGTTGGCGCTAAATTAATTTTCTCAGGAAAGTGGAATTTAAATGATGTTGATGAACTTACTAAAATCATGGTTCAAGAAAAAGTATCTTTAACTGGAGGTGTTCCGGCTGTTTTTATGGCAATGCTAGAAGTTATAAAAAAAATGGAAAAAAAACCAAATTTTAGTAGTACTCGTTTGATCTGTGGCGGTTCTGAACCACCAATTGCTTTAATGCGTGGTTTTTGGGATGAAACTGGTGGAGAAATAATTCATTCTTATGGTTCTACAGAAGCTATGTCAAATAGTACCCTAAATTCATTTAAACCATGGCTTAAAAAAGAACTTCCAGAAGAAGAACTATGGGAACTCAAGAAAAAACAAGGTATAATCGTTTCTGGGCTTGATGTAAAAGTTGTTGATGAGAATGGTAATGAACTACCTCATGATGGTAAATCTTCAGGTGAAATTCTTTTCCGTGGACCTTGGGTTACTACAAATTACTATAAGGCACCTTATACAATGAATTGTTTTACTGAAGATGGATACTTTAGGAGTGGTGATGCTGGTTGTATAGACTCTGAAGGATATCTTAAAATAACTGATAGAATGAAAGATGTAATTAAAAGCGGTGGAGAGTGGATTAGCTCAATTGACATGGAAAATTCAATATTAAATCATCCAGGAGTCCTTGAAGCTGCAGTGATCGGTGTTCCTCATCCAAAATGGGACGAAAGACCCTTAGCATTAATTGTTTTACGAGAAGGATTTCAATCAATGAAAAAAGAAGAAATCCAAGGACATCTTGCTAAGAACTTCGCTAAGTGGCAATTACCTGAAGAAATTTTATTTGTAGAATCAATTCCTAGAACTAGTGTAGGGAAGCTTGATAAAAAAATAATGAGAACTGAATATCAAGATTTTTTTACAAAAAGTTAGGTATTATTAAGATTATTTCAGAAATTAAAAGAATATAGAAAACTAATAGTTATTGTAGGATATACTTGTCTATTATTAGCTGTATTAATACTAATAACAAATTTGACTATTTTTTTATCATTAAACATTTTGATTAAGTTTTTAAAAGTGTGGGTAATAAGATAATCTTAAGTACTTACAAGTATGTCAATAAAATTGTAGAAGTATCATATTGATAAATTAAGATTTTCATGAAATCAAA
The DNA here is from genome assembly GCA_048885525.1 of Candidatus Hermodarchaeota archaeon. Taxonomy (GTDB): domain Archaea; phylum Asgardarchaeota; class Lokiarchaeia; order Sigyniarchaeales; family SOKP01; genus Loki-b32. Next base: position 35,221 of record JBHLLP010000027.1, read on the forward strand.
TAAATGGATTAGCTTTATCATAGCAAATATCTTTTTTTTTTCACTTCTGATAAATTCAATTAATTTATATTCTTGCTTAACTAGAGTAGAAATGAATACCAAATCCGAGTATCAAATAGAAAAGAAGCTAAAATCTTCAGCGTATTGGAATCTTACAGGTTCTCCGATAGATATTGATGATAGTGATCCCTTGAAAAATTGGGCAACAACAGCAGCTACATATAATTGGTGTTCTGGCTCAGGTACTTTTTTGGATCCTTACCTCATTGAAAATGTTATAATTGACGGCCAAGGTTCGGGCAGTTGTATCACGATTAGAAATTCAATTACATTGTTTAAGATTAGAAATTGTACATTATATAATTCTGGATCGAACTCAGATAGTGATGGAGGAATCAAATTAGAGTCGGTTGACTATGGAGAAATAAGAGAAAACAATTGTTCAAACAATAAAGGAAACGGGATATTTTTAAGTAATTCATGGAATATCGGAATTTTTAAAAATATTGTGAATAATAACACTTATAGTGGAATAAGAGTGCGCTGGCGAGGATTGCATAGAATTTCAAATAATATCGCTAAATATAATTATGATGGGATAGATATTTTTCTTGCTAGTTCAAATTATGTTTCTAATAATATAGTTAAATATAATTATGAGGGGATTCTCATTTCTGGTGGTGGTGGAAATACTGTTTTAAATAATATCGCAACGAATAACTCTGGTAATGGATTATATGTAGGTGGTAGTGTAGAGAATAGATTTATAGATAATACAGCATGTAATAACACAGGTTCTGGAATATATATATCGGAGGGAAATGAAAATGAGTTTAGGGGCAATACTATAGATAATAATAAGAACTTTGGAATATATATATATCTTTCAATCAATTGTACAGTTTCAGAAAATGATATAAGATATAATGATTATGGGATTAAATTAGAACGTGATGGTATCCATACAGTTTCTGAAAACAATATAAGTTATAACATTCGTTACGGGCTACATTCGCTTAACAGTAACAGAAATAATATCAATAGTAACATTTTAGATAATAATCAAAGAGGAATATATCTACAGAACTCTGATAATACATATATCTCAGATAACAGCCTAGCTAATAATTTTTATGGTCTTTATTTAGATCGATCTAATTATAATGATATATTTAATAACGATGTATGTGACAATAACTTATCTTTACATGAAGGAGAAGATTGTGAAGGAAATATATTTAGAAAGAATGACTGCATAGATGATACTTTCCCCCCTGGACCTCCTCCCGAAATTATTATAATAATCGTGATTTGTATAGCTGGTGCAATGATTACAGTTGGAATGGTTATCTACAAAAGAAAATCTTCAAGAAAAGAAATAGTTTCTAAAAAGCTGTTAAGTTCTTATAAATTAAAAAAAGAAATACGAAAAACTGAAGCTGAAGTGAGTGTAGAAAAAGAGTTCCATGTCTGTGTGGTACATAGAGGCAGAATTGTGGGAGCTGTATATATATGTCCTGAGTGTGAAACATATTATTGTATGAAATGTGCTATTACCTTGAAAGAGAAAGGTGAAACATGCTGGGTATGTAAGAAGGAAATTGAACTCTAATTGCTAATAACAACAATGAGTTAACAATCAATTGAAGCTTTATTGTGGATGAATTATATCTAATCATAGAGTAGATATACATAATGTATTCTAATATATTCTACAATATACTTAAAAATTAAATTGTCTTAAAGAAATTTTGACACTCATGTATATTGAATTCATGATAAAGAAGTTTCTAAATAAACGAATGTTTAGAGCTCAAAAAAAACCACTCATCATTAGTGGGATTATAGGTGTTATTGCGATCGGGGGTATTATCGCTGGTGTATATTTTATTTGTGTTGATCTTTATCCCTCACATGAATATATAGTCCCTGGAGTAGACCCTAATTTAGATCCCGTACCATTAAACCAGATAATAAAAGTTGGAGTATTAGATGATATGGATCACATTACAGGAGATCATGCATGGAAGGGGGCATACCTGGCTGCTAAAGAAATAAATGAAGGGGGAGGTATTTTGGTTAATGGAACTCAATATTATATCGGACTTGTTTCTGGGAACACTAATGAAGTGCATGGAGTGTTTTATAAGGGAGCTATTGTTGCACAAGATATGATAGATAATCATGACCCTCATTTCATTACTGGAGGATTTATTTATAATTCTTTGGAAAATTACTTAGAAGTTATCATGGAGGATAAAATACTTTTTTTAAGTACAGGTACATCTATAGGAGGATTATGTGACAAAGTTAGAGACAATTATGAAAGATATAAGTATATCTTCAGGGTTATGCCAATGAATGATGCTGGGTTCATCGGTAGCATTATTAATAATACTAGATCTCTTGCCATTCACTTAAATACTACATATGGTGGAACGGGTAAAAACAAAGTAGCCCTTCTTCGTGATGAAATTGGAGAGTGGACGAATCTTGTGTGTGATATTTTAAAAACAGAACTTCCAAAATTTAATTTAACAGTAATAGATATTCCATTTCCTCTTAACCCATCAGTAGAAGATTTTGAAACTTGTTGGAGTCTAATTAAAACTGCGGAAGCTCAAATCACATGCTTCTTAAACATGTATACATTAAATGAAACGTTAAGAGTATCAGTTGATCAACAATATCAACTAATAAAACCGCGTTGTTTATTTTATAGTGCTGTTGACATATATCCTCAATTTTCCTCATATTGGGATGACACAAAAGGGGCTTGTCAATATGAGATTTGTTTTCAATCGATTCATAATTCATCAAAGACTAACTTAACAATGCCTTATTTTAATAGTTTTGTAAGAGAGTATGGTGTTGAACCAGGTTACACCGCAACGGGGTCTTATGATGCTGTTTACTTGCTGAAACACGCAGTCATAGAATCCCAGTCCTTTAATTCTGATACAATAGTTAAAACTTTGGAAAAAATTAATACTTCAAATCCTCTGACTGGGGTTGGCGGGAATCTGTCTTTCACACCATATCATGATCTGGAAATTGGTTATCCTTTTAGCTATGGATTATACTGCCAGTATAAATATATTGATGGAACTAAAGTAGTTATCCCTTCAAGTTTAAATTATCCTGATTCTGTTGCTACCAGTTCTTTAAGGCTTCCGTACTGGGGGGTTAATGGACTTCTTACAGATCCACCAGGTCGTCCAGGAAATTTCACAATGAACAGTACTGCTGAGGAACCCGATTTAGATGGTAAATTTAATCTGACTTGGACGGTTTCTGAGGGCGCAGATAATTATTCTGTATACATGTCTGATAGCCCCATTGAATACATAAGTAAGAAATTCGATTTACTTGCTTATCAGACGTCAACAACTCGGCTTTCATTATTATTGAAAAAAGGGGAGTATTATTTCAGAGTTGTCGCCTATAATGAAACCGGGGAAACAATGTCTAGGGATGATGTATACGTTTCCATTCCTGGACCAGGACCTTTTGATTTACATACTGATGAACCAGTTGACACTGATGGGAAGTTCAATCTAGTATGGACTCCATCTGCGAGAGTTAAGAATTATTCTGTATTTCGTTATCATAAAAAAATCACATCTATAAATGAAAGTCTTACATGCTTAGCTAATCAAACTGCCCTGTCGCCATTTTCTATTACTGGATTACCAAATGGAAGATATTATTTTGCAGTTGCTGCACATAATGAAATGGGGTTAACCTTATCTAATTGGGAGGATGTTGTTGTTCAAATACCTCCTAACTGGCCTATTATATTTATAGTATCAATTAGCTCTGTCGCTGGTGTAGCATCTATTGGTTTAGGTTGGAGATATTTTAAGCATAAAGCTGAAAAAAAATTAGAACGAGAACGTCGAGAACCCCCCATCGTAGAAGATATGAAAAGGCAGCCACTGGAGGGAGAAAAACCTGAAGATAAGCATAAATGAGAAGTAAATGAAGAAATAAGCTAATTTCTTGAGCTTTACCATTTTTTTCCGAATCATTTATTATTTTCATTAAGTTTTTAAAATTAAGGGTAATAAGATAATCTTAAGAAATTACAAATAGATTTTCATGAAATTAAATAAAGCAATTATCTATATAATTGTAAATATCTTTTTCTTTTCACTTTTGATAAATTCAATTAGACTGCATTCTTACTCGACTAGAGTAGAATTTATAACTAAATACGAGAATCAAAAAGACAAGAAGCCAAATTCTTCAAGCTATTGGAATCTGACTGGTTCTCCTATTTATATAGATGATTCTGACCCAAACTATAATTGGAGTAAAACTGCTACTGATAACGCTTGGTGTTCTGGTTCAGGCACTTGGAATGATCCTTACCTCATTGAAAATGTTACGATTAACGGCCAAGGTTCAGGCAGTTGTATCGAGATTAAAAATTCAAAAAAATATTTTATAATTAGAAATTGTACGTTATATCGTTCTGGATCTAATCCGGATACAGATGGAGGAATAAGGTTAGAAAGTGTTAGTAATGGAAAATTGATTAATAATACCTGTTTTCTTAATGAAAATGGGATGTATATTTTGAATGGATGTACTGATAACAATATTTCTGAAAATATTGTCAGTAACAATACTGATAATGGGATATACTTGGATCATAGTAATTTGAACAATATTTCAAGCAATGTAGCTAATTATAATTTAATTGGAATAAATATGAATTCAGTACATTATAGTAATATTTCTGGAAATATTGCTTGTAATAATTTTGAAGATGGATTAAATTTTTATATTGGAAGTGATAACACTTTTTCAAGAAATAAAGTATATAATAATCAAGAATCGGGAATATATATATCGGTTGGACATGATAGTGAGGTTATGGAAAATTTTATAGATAACAACAATGATTTTGGGATATATATAGGAGATTCAAACTATTGTAGTGTCTCAAAAAATAACATAACAAATAATTATTACGGGATTTATTTGGATAAAATTCGTGGCTGCCATGAAATTTCTGATAACATTGCAAATAATAATGTGGAAGGAATATATTTGGAAAATTCTGATAATAATTATATCTTGAGAAACGAGATTATTAATAATTCATATATTGGTCTTGATCTATTTAGATCCAATTATAACAAAGTAATCAAAAATATTTTATTTGGTAATGGGAGGGATTGGAGGGAAGAAGAATGCCAAGGAAATTATTACAAAGGTAATATTGGAATACCTGATACACCTGAAAGATTTCCTTGGGAGATTTTGATCCTAATTATGGTTTGTATAATCGTAGCCATGATTGCAGTCGGAATGATAATCTATAAAAGAAAATCTTCAAGAAAAGAAAAAGAATCAAAAAAGTTGTTAAGTTCCTATAAATTAAAAAAAGAAATACGAAAAACTGAGTCTGAAGTCAACTTAGAAAAAGAATCTCACATCTGTGTAGTACATAGAGGCAAAATTGTTGGGACTATATACCTATGTCCTAAATGTGAGGCTTATTATTGCATGAAATGTGCGATTACCTTGAAGGAGAAAGGTGAAACATGTTGGGTCTGCAATACTCAAATTGACCTCTAATAATTATCAACACCAATCTATTGAAAATTAATTAAAAATGCTTAAATTTTAGGTTATCTTAATTAAATGTTGAAAACCAATATATTTGAAATCAATTATGCAAAATAGAATAAAATGGTTGGTTTTATCTTTTCCCGCTAATTTTTTATTTATTTCAATTTTGCTTAAAAATATATGTAATTATAACAATTATAATAAAATTTGCTTTAAAGATGTTGATGAGAATGAAATTTCTAAAAATTCGAAGGTTTAGAGCCCATAAAAAATCACTCATTGCTGCTGGGATTATAGGTGTTGTTGCGATCGCAGGTATTATTGCTGGTGTATACTTTTTTATAAAAGATCTTTATCACTCACATGATTATATCGTCCCTGGAGTTCCGTCTCCCGGACGATCAGATCGAATAATAAAAATTGGATTATTAGATGACATGAATCACATTTCAGGAGATCATGCATGGAAAGGGGCATACCTGGCTGCTGAAGAAATTAATGAGAAAGGAGGTATCTTAATAAATGGAGATAATTATTATATAGGACTTATCGCAGAAAATACCAATGAAGTATATGGAGAGTTAGATGAGGGAGTTATTGCAGCGAAACATATGATAAAATATCATCACCCTCATTTCATCACTGGAGGTTTTGAACATTGGGCAATAGATCCTTACTTAGAAGTTATTATGGAAAAAAAAATACCTTTTTTAACTACAGGGGATATGATGGATCAATTATGCCAAAAAGTTTTAGATGATTATCAAAGATACAAATATCTTTTCAGGATTATGCCGATAAATAATACGGGAATATTCATTAACATTTTTTGCAACATTGTATCTCTTGCCAATCATTTAAATCTAACATATGGTGGAACTGTAGACAAAATAGCCTTTCTATATGAATATCATCCGTGGGCAACATCTATGATTGACGGTTTTAAAGATAATCTTCCATATAATATAGTAGCAGAGATTCCATTCCCTTTAAACGAATCATTAGCCGATTTTGAGACGTATTGGAACCAAATTGAAGCAGCAGAAGCTCAAATAACCCTTGTAATAAACATTAACAGAGTACATCAGCTGGGAATATTAATTGCTCAACATTATAAAGCAGTAAAGCCACAGAGCCTTCTTTTTAATCTTCATCTACTTCCTCAAACTCCCTCATATTGGGATGATGCTGAAGGAGCTTGCCAATATGAGATTTTTATGCAACCTATTCATAATACATCAAAGACAAACTTAACGAAACCTTTTTTTAATAGCTTTGTAAGAGAATATGGTTATGAACCGTTTTACACTGGAGTGGGGTCTTATGATGCTGTTCAATTATTAGCATGGGCAATCAATGATTCGCAATCTTTCAATTCTGATACAATAGTTAAAACATTGGAAAAAATAAATACCTCAAATCCATTTACTGGGGTTGCTGGAAAATTGGCTTTCACACCTTCTCATGATTTACAAATAGGTAAATCTTTTGGTCATAGTTTATTCTGCCAGTATAAATATATTGATGGAACTAAAGTGGTTATCCCTTCACCCCTACTATATTATGATTCTATTGCTACTGGTTCTCTAAGGCTTCCGTACTGGGGGATTAACGGTCTTCTTACTGATCCACCTCAACCACCAAAGAATTTTACTTTGATCACCGATGCTGAGACTTCAGATTTAGATGGTGAATTTAATCTGAATTGGACGGTTTTTGAGGATGCTGATAATTATTCTATATATATGTCAGATAATTCTTTTGACTATATAAGCAAAAAATTTGAATTATTTGACTACCAAACTGCAACCCCTCCCTATTCAATGTCTTTGAAAAAAGGAGAGTATTATTTTAGGGTCGTTGCATATAATGAAACCGGAGAAACTATGTCGAATGAGGTCCATGTAAGTATACCAGGACCGGAGCCTTTCTCTTTAACAGCGACGCCTCCCGATATTGATGGAAAATTCGATCTTCTATGGATTGCCTCTGAGGGAGCTGTTAATTATTCTGTATTTCGTTATCATAAGAAAATCACCTCTATAAATGAAAGTCTTACATGTTTAGCTAATCAAACCGCACTGTCGCCATTTTCTATTACTGGATTACCTAATGGGAAATATTATTTTGCGGTTGCGGCATATAATGAAATGGGATATACTTTATCAAATTGTGAAAAAGTTGTTGTTCAAATATTTCCTTGGCCTATTATATTTATAGTATCAATTAGCTCTCTCATCGGTGTAGCATCTATTGGGTTAGGTTGGAGATATTTTAAGCATAAGGCTGTAAAAAAATCAGAAAGAGAAAGGCAAGAGCCAATTGTCGTAGAAGGAATGAAAAAGGAGCCATTAGAGGGAAAAAAGCCTGAAGATAAGAATAAATGAGAAGTAAAACTCAAATAAATTTAGATTCGATAGTTATAAAAGTAAATATCAGAAGTAGCTCTTAGTAGAAGATATATAATAACTTAAACTGAAAAATCTTTTAAATAAGAATTTGTATATGATTTTATAAAACAAATGTTTAACATAAAAAATATTAACTATCCAAATGAAAATTAATTTAGCAAAAAAATAATTAAAATAATAAATAAATGATGTGATTTTATGTCAAAGGAAGAAGAATCTGAAGATCCTGTTGAAGAAATTGAAAAAACTGCAGAAAAAGCAGCAAAAAAGCCCCGTGCAAAATCAAGAACAACCCCAACAAAGAAGAAAGTAAAGAAACCAGCTAAAAAAGAACCTACTCCAGAAGCACCTGCAAAACCTGCGAAAAGAGTCTTTAAAAAGCTGAAAGTAAACTTTTGGCGAACTCGGTTGCATGATGAAGAGTTAGGAGTGCATCAACAACTCAAATACCAAGCAAAAACTCGTTGGTTTAGCAAGAATTTTGATATTGAAGGTGTGGTTGAGGAAGATGGAGAGAAAAAATATATTATTGCGTTCAATAAAGAACAATGGGAAGAAAGCCCTCTTGAGGAAAAAAGGTTAACGTGTCGTATTTTTACGATTATGGAAGAAAAATTAACAGATGCAAAGGAAGCGAAAGGTGGGAATTTCAAAGGTGGGTTTGAATTGAGTGTCGCTCACTCATTAATCCAGAGTTATGAAATTAAACATCCAGCTCCAGTATTTATCTTTCAAATCCCTAGAACAATATATTTAGCAAGATGTGTGAGAGGTTGGAGATTAGTAGGTACCTATTGGGCATGGCCTTTACTCCCAGAACAGACAGATGATAAATTACAGATGGTTACAGCCAAAGGAATTGTAGGACCAGGAAGAAATTATTGGATCTACATTGGTGACCAAAAAATTGCTAGAGTGGATGGACAAAGAGTTCAAAAAAATTTTGAAATTCAAATACTTGATGAGGCATATGCCAAAGATAAGATGTTTATAGTATATATGGTATTATTTGGATGTGCGTGTAATTTTATGAGAACTGCTGAAAAGATGACTAAACAACTCTATAAAAAAATGAAAAAAACAGCAACAACAGATTATAAAATACCTAGAAATGAGTTAACCTTGTTTAGGAATCCCAGAATGATGAGACGTTAAAAATTAAAATTTTTCTTTTTTTATTCTTAGTTTTTTAACAACTTTGCTATAAATTGATTTAAGAGTACCAAAAAAAATAATATAAAAAAAAAGTTATCTAAGGTTTATCCTACCTTCTGTTTTTTTTTCCACTCAATATATCCTCTAGTCTCTTTTCCTCGATGAAGAGCTTTTTGTCCAGTTTCTTGTTTATACACTGATTGTAAGGTTCTTTCATCCATTTCTTTTAATGCTTCTTTCTTGATACGATCATCGACTTCCATCTCATCTTCAATAGTTTTTACACGTTTCAAAACAGCAAATACTCCATGATTCCAAAGCACGAATCCTATGAAAATAATACCTACTATTAAAAAGATCATAAGTCCTACCCATAGAATCCATAAGCCGAACTTAAAATTATCAACCATCCATAGCCACCAACCCCATAGAGTATTCCAAAATGTATATGGCAGTAAACCTATTAAAAGTGCAAGAATGGTAATGTATAATCCAAATAAGGCAACTCCGATAAGAAGTCTTAAGGTACTATAATCCTCCCATTTTTTCGCTAATCGACGGTCTTTAAACATAATGTTACAAAGTTTTACCATACCTCCTCTGAATAAAGTATAAAATAGGACTAATAAAAACAAATGTCCAGTGACAATACCAGCTATTATTGCTATTTGGAATCCTAGACCTAGACTTAGAAAAAATTGCCATGCTTGACCTGGAATTAGAGCTGTAATAATAACAAACCAAATTCCAAGCACCACAACAGCTGTAGCAACTATAAGTCCATAATAGATGAATTTAGCGATTCTAAGATCCCATGTGGAAAATGCATCTAAAGGATCAGGCTCCCTATCAGGAGCTTTACGAGCTGCACGCGGCATAATTACATCATTTTATTATTTTTTAAATTTTAATTATATTGGTATTCAAATTACTATATTTTAATTATTAGTTTTACTATTATTTATTTTTATTAGTTTATTGATAAGAAAATGATACCTTTTGCAAAATTTTCTTAAAAATTAGGATTTAAGTTTAGCTTGACAGAAAGGACAAATTGCGAGGTCTTCTTCTAATTGTTCTCCACAATAGGAACAAACTAACTTTTTTTTCTTCTCCTTTTTCTCTTTTGTCTTAACATCTGGTTTCTCTTCAGCTTCTTCTTCAAAACCTGTTTTATCAAGTATTTTTTCTTTGGGTGTCATATCTTTCTGCTTTTTTTTTGGTTTTTCGAATGGTTTATCTGAGTATTCTAATTTTGTGAAGCAGTAAGGGCAATAGGATTTTGGTCTATTAGATAAATATATTCCGTAAGCTATTGCCGCGATTCCTAATGTAGCGACAATAACTATACCCCAAACTACTTTTTGCATTGTTTCCATTGGTTTTCTCCGTGATTCTTCAACTTCTTTTTTGCAAACAGAACAATAAGCATATCGGATCTTCTTTGTCATTTTAACCAATCTTCAACTTAATAGACTATTTTGATTAAATAAATAATAATCAAGTTCTTTTTATAAATTATTATATTTTTTAAAATTGGACTAACGTGCAAGAAAATTCATTCTATATTGAGACTTATGGATGCACTTCTAACAAGGCAGATTCATACATAATCTCAAATATCTTGCGAAAATCGAATTATAAGGAAACAAATTTGGAAAAAGCTCAATTCATAATTATTAATACATGTGCAGTTAAAGAACAGACAGAAAATAAAATAAAAGCACGTTTAAAATATTTACAAGCTCAATATTACAAAAATCCTAATAAACATATTATAATTGCTGGATGTTTGCCTTTTATAGCTCCTAATTACATTGAAATTATTAAAAATATCATTCCTTCATTTGCTGCGTTAATAGATTTGAATAATTTCCAAGATCTACCAGAAATATTTCAAGAAATTAAGATTGGAAAGAAGAATATAATATCAAAATCAGATAAAGCAATCGATAAAGCTAATTATTACATAGATCATTCTCCTGGAAAAATAACTGGAATAATTCCGATTTCAGAAGGATGTTTAGGATCTTGTACTTATTGTTGTGTAAAAAATGCGAGAGGTAGATTAAATTGCTATGATCCAAACAGTATTTTTCAAAATGTTGAATATCAGTTAAACCAAGGGATAAAACAAATATATTTAACTTCACAGGACTGCAGTATATATCAATATGATGGAACAAATTTTTCGAATTTAGTAGGAAAAATAGTAAATTTAGACTATAAATTTTTTCTAAGAATAGGGATGATAAATCCCAGCTTTTTACTTGAACATATTGACCAACTAATTTCAATTTTCAATCAGAAGAAAGTCTATCAATTTCTTCACATTCCAATTCAATCTGGAAGTAATAGTATCTTAAATAGAATGCAAAGAAAATATGTAATCTCTGATATAATTGATAATATTGATTTATTAAGGGAAAAATTCAAGAATCTAACTATTTCTACAGATATTATATGTGGATTTCCTGGAGAAACTGAATATGATTTCTATAGAACAATTAATTTTATAAAATGGTTGAAACCCGAAATCCTAAATATCTCCAAATTCACCCCTCGCCCTGGAACTAAAGCAAAAGATATGGAGCAACTCAGTAGTAAAACTATAAAAGAAAGATCAATAAGGTTATCACACGTCTTTCGTAATAGTTTAACTGACATTAACAAAGATTGGGAAGATTGGGAGGGAGAAGTTTTGATTTTACATGAAGGAAAGGAGAATAATCAGGTTTTTGGAAGAAATTTTGCCTATAAAAATATTTTCATAGATGATTATCAAGGGGGATTTGGGGATTTTGTTCAAGTCAAAATTGTAAAGATTGATGGATTTAATTTATATGGTATCCCTATAAGTTCAAAATAAAAGATAGAAAAAAATTAAGATAATTTAAAGTACTCTAGTGCTTTCTCTGCTACTAATTCGCCCCATTCTTGAACAAAATGGCCAGCATCTTCTACATGAAATGGTTCGGAACAATTTCGGATTGCTTTTCTCACTCTTTCCATAATCGGAG
>JBHLLP010000028.1:0-46565 GCA_048885525.1 Candidatus Hermodarchaeota archaeon
TTATTGAATAACTTTTCCAAGCCTATTCAACTATGAAATATTATCCTCAGTTTCCCGAGGTTATTTTTCTCTATAGGTTAAGTTGATCATGTGTTACTGAGCAGTTTGCCATGGGAAATTTAGGTATCCCATTCGACTCGCATGGCTTATCCTCACCCAAATAGCAGTCGGGTCCGGCAGGATCAACCGGAATTAATTTTTTTGAAGTTTTGTGCAAGAACTAAAATAACAAATTGGAATTGAAATGTCACTATTCTTAGGGGTTCTTAATTAAACTTTCTTCAGTTATATTAGTTAAAAATATAACTACATTTTTTATACCGCATCTATGATTTAACTCTTCATATAACGGAGGTTTACCGTAATCCAAGCTCACACCGGTTAAGATGCGATTTGCTAATATAATATAAAGCTTTAATATATTTTAAATTTTTGTGTTTTTACATGAAGGTTTAAGCTTTCTTTAATAAATTTTCGTAGTTTAAAAATCTCTATTGAAATTAAAAGATATCATTTCAAAAAGAGAAATTATGGTTTAAAATGCATTTAAAAGATAAAATTGGAATCCATTTAGATCAAATAAAGCAACTCAAAGGAGTAGAAAACGCGGTTTTAACTCAGCGAGATGGTAATCCAATACAATCAACAGGAGTTTGGTTTTCTAAAGATGAGATTTTTAATGTGAGTTCAGCTACTAGCGCCATCTTTAATGTCGGAATCCATTTACACCCGGAGGATTTGAAATATATCTTAATAGAAGGAAAAAAAGCAAAAATTTTAATTGCTCCATTGAATAGTCCATTACACGCTTCATTAAATAAAATCTTAGAAACTCAGGGTATTTTAGATAGCAATCATGAGTTCTTTATTGCAATAACTGCTCAGCCAAATATAAATTTAGGCGGTATTTTCTTACAAACTAATGAATGTTTAAAAAAAATCAAAACTACACTAATTACATCTGGAGAATCCTTTAAACCACCTTTAATTCAATTTAATAATCAGAAAATACAAAGCATAATTGAAGGTTTCAATATTAAAGATACTGAAGATTTTGATTTGAGGTTATCATCTTTCTCTTTAAGCTTTTCAGAGACAATATCGTTAGAATTGAGAAAAGTTCTGAAAAATATTTCAATTACTATTCCAGATTTAAATTATGCTTTTATAACAATTGAAGGGGGTTTTATTGCTTCAAAATTTTTAAAAAAAATTGATATAGATACTGAAAAGTTAGATAAAATCTCAGCAATGAGCTATTCACTCTTCCAAACCGCAAATAGATGTGCTTGGCTTTTAAAAAAAATGCAAGCAGAGAGAATTTTGCTGGATTGTCAAAATACATTTCAATTTATTGATGGATTAGGAAAAGCAATTTTTAGCACAGAAATTGGTAAGCAGAGACAAAAATTAGGTTTGATAAGATTGATCCTCCCACAATTTTCTAAAAAAATTGATACGCTTGTTAAAAAAGCCTCAATAATTCAAGATCATAGGACTTTTGATATCAAAAGAATGTTAGGGGAATTAGTAATAAAGTAAAATGGTGAGTTAATGAATTTTTTTTCATTTTTAGACAAATTAAAACGTAATTATAATTCATTAATTTTATATAGCTTATTAAATCGGATTCCGATAATAGTATTAGGTGAAGATTCCGATAAAATTGATAATTTTTTGATTGAACTTTCTGAACTGGTGCATTTTAGAAAAGACTATGTATTTTATACTGATTTTATTTCTACAAATGATTATGAAAATCTTATATCAAATGAAAATATTGATTACAATTATCAACGTGCTCACATTAGATGCCCTTGTAATGTTTCTTTTAAAGCTTTAAACCAATTCGATAATATTGATTCATGGCTTATTGGATTAACAATTCCCAAACAAAAAGAAGAATTAATATATACTAAAAATTTAATAAAAAAAAAAGCAAAAGATTTAGTTTTTATTACTATCTCATCTGATACTATTTTAATTGAGGTTGAAGGAATTAATTTAAAATTAATCGATTTATCCCTTGAACAAAATATTTTTAAAAAGATATCTCAAGATACTGAAAAATCCATAACAAAGATGAAGAGAGTATTATCAGATAAAATAACAACGAACCAGCTTGATAAAGATTTATTAAAAACATTACTAGATTTTGAAGAAGAAAAAAATGAGCTAAAGAAAAATATATTTAAAACAGAAATTCAGAATTTTTATTCGGGTTCAAAACGAGCTTTTTTTATCATATCTAGGTTGAATTTATTAAACGATATTGGAATTCAAACGCGAATTGGCAGTAAAACTCTTTTAGAAACAATAGATTATGAAGAAGCTCCAATTGAAAGGATGGTTTCCTTTATTAAGAAAGAATGGGGAGAAGATTATTCACTTTTAATCGAGGATGGGAAAAAATCTTTTATGGGTGATAAAATAGTCTCACTCTGGGGTTAGATAATATTATGATTTTTGATTACGAAAGTAAAATTTTACAGGTTAAAATTGTATATTATGGACCTGCTATGTCTGGAAAAACTACATCAATAAAATCTCTTTTCTCATATTTTCATAAAGAACATACAGTTAAGTCAATTGATAGCTCAGTAGGTCGTACATTATTTTTTGATTTTGGGGTATTACATTTTGAAGGAGCTACATGGGGTTTAAAATTTTTAATTTACTCAGCAACAGGTCAAGATTTCTATGCAAGTACAAGGCCCGCTACGTTAAATGGCGTAGATGGATTAATTTTTGTAGTTGATTCTCAAATTGAATGTTTAGAACACAATCGAAGATCTTGGAATGAACTAAAAACACTATTTGGATCAAATTTTTATAATATTCCTATTGTAATTTCATTAAATAAATCTGATATGTTTGAAATTGAAGAATTAGATAAAGGGAAATTTTTATCATACATAGATTATCATAGGTTTAGACATATTTCATTGAAAAAGACAATAGCAATAAAGGGAAAAGGTGTAATAGATTCTTTTAATGAATTAATTAAATTTATCTTTCCAGAATTGAAGCTTAATATTAATATTAATAACTAATTCTTCTTACTATTCTCTTTTTCAATCTTTTGGTACATATTTTTAGATAATCGTTTTATATAGCCTTGTAAATAGAATTGCTTCAATAAATTTCTCACTTTACGCACTTCTGAAGCATCAATTCCTAATATACTCATTAGTTGAAATATTGAAAATTGTTTTGGTAAATTTTCTTTAATATTATTATATAATCCCGTTTTTTATTCACTTCAAATTTTTAAATCTATTCAAATTAAATGAAAAAAATTTTTTATACTTTATTTAATTTATGGAAGATTGATTGATTGGAGGTTAGGTTTTTATAATCCTCAAAGTAACTATAACTTATCATTCCTACTTGTTGTAGATCATCCTTGTCTAGTTTTTTTCATCGAATATTTACAACCTTGGTTAACTCCAAATATTCAAGTAATTAGTCCTTATATTTCCTTAATTAATTAAAAGAAATGGTATATTATATATGATTTTAAAGTATTAGGTCAATATAAGTTTATAAAATCTAAAAATCACGAAATTCTTTAAAATTTTCTCCAATTGGAGCCTCTCCATCGCCATATATTTGGTACAAACCTGTTCTTCTAGCACATTCAGAAAAGCTACGATATATATTTCTTCTTTGTTCATACAAAGCGCAAGTACTATAAATTATAGGATTCCAAATATATAATTTATGATCAGGCTCATACCATAGTTTTTCGTCTTTTAAAACTTGTTTAAAATCTTCTTCTCCAATAACTTCTTTGAGATCTTGTTTATTGAGCATTATGATGAGAGGAATTTCTTTAATCAATTTTCCTCTTGTAACATTTTTTAATTCTTTTAAAGATTCTATGTTATCTTCAAAAAAGTGAGTCTGTGAGTCGACAGTAAAAATAACTCCATCGGTTCCTTTAAAAATTTTTTTTCTTAAAGGTGAAAATCTCCTCTGACCAGCAACTGTGTACACATGGTAAAAAACCTTTCCTCGGCTCTTTTGCTTTGTTGATTGAAAAATACCCCTATCGAAATATAGTGTTGATCCACTCGCCATTGAAATTTTTGTTAAATTTCCAGTAGGTTCAATATCTATTTCATTTTCTTTTGTATATCTATAAAGCGTATCTACAATTGTTGTTTTTCCTGATCCTGCCATTCCCCAATATAAGAGTTTTATATATACTTTATGATCTGCTGTAAATCTAACCATTGAAAATCACACTTTATTTATTAAATTTTGAAGTAAAAAAATCGCTTTTTTGAATATATTTTGTATAGAACCTGTAATTAATGAAACAATCTTTCGATTTTTATTTAAATATATTAATACGTATTATTATAATTTAGTATTTATAATTCCATTTTGATATTTTAACTTTTTGTTTAATCCAAATATTTAAGCTTAAAGCTCAACTTTATTAAAAAATTTGAGAATTTATTCAAAATTTACGAAAGTTTTTCCTAATCTAATTTTATAATTACACCACAAAATTAATTGGTTATAGTTCTCTCCTATATATCCTTCTCTTATTATTAGATTTATAATATCTGAGTACATAATTTCTCTTTTCCCATTTATGATTTGTTTAAGTTTGTCTATAATATTATCTAATATTTCAAAATTATATGTTGAAATTTTCTTAATTTTTTCAATATTATTAGTTGTCTGACCCATTTTAATTCAAATCTTATTGTCAACTAATTTTGTCATTACTAATTAATAATCTAGGTTAATAATCTTCTAAATTGAATTTTTTAAATTCCTACTTTTTTTTACTTTTAATCTCCTCTCTCTTTCCCTTTAGAACATCATTTCTTCTCATAGGAATATCAATTCCATTAAAAATAACGGTATTTTACAAAATGAAATTAAAATCGATCTAAAATCTTAAATTTAAAACATATAATAAATGTGTCAAAAATTAACCATATTGAAAAGAGTAGGGAAAATACTGAAAGATGTCCTGAATGCAAAGGTAATATAATCACAAATAGTTTTGAGAAAATATGTAAAGAATGTGGACTAGTAATTAATAAATTTTTTAGAGAATCTGCTTTCATTTTTAACGATTTTAAAAGTAATAATAATCTAAGTAAACAATATGTAGCATTAGGGGAACGAACAGATTTTATAGGTGGATTAGGCTCTTTTATTGATTACGAAAAATCTAAATACTTAAAAGACAAAAATGGAAAACTTCTACCTCCAAACGAGCAAAAACTATTCAGAAGACTAAAAAAAAGTTATGCTCAATTCCTACGAATCAAAAATCATGAAACAGAATATAGAGTTTTTAATATTTTAAACAAAATTTCACTGTATCTCAATTTGAGTAAAAATATAAGAAATAATGCTGCTTACTATTTCAAAAGAATTATTAAAGGAGAAGAGAAAGTAATTAATAACATCTCATTAATCGCTTTTTGTATTTTCTTTGCAGCGAGGAAAGAATATCAGAATGCTCCTATAACCATTAATGAGATTTCTAAGGCTTTTCAAAATTTTGGTCATCGCGTAAACCCTAGATTGATTTTAAGAGATGGAATAAGATATAAACATTATTTGAATAATGCATCATCTCCTCATAAAAGCGAAGATTATCTGATTAGACTTGTAGATGAAGTTATAAAACATAAATGTTTAATGCTGAGATTGGAAAAAAAAGGAGTTTTGTGGTCTATAACTGAATTTCAAAATAAATTAGTTATGAAATGTCGTGAAATTTTAAAAGAATTGCCGTTGTGGAATAGAGGTGGGAGAAATCCCTTTATTTTAACAGGGGCGATAATATATCTAGCAGATAAATTATTAAGTAAAGAATACAATCAAAAAACTGTCTTAACTCAAAAAATCATATCTGAGGCCACTAAAATTGCAGAATACTCTATAAGAGATCATTATGTGAATCTTTTAAAGCCAATTTTTATGTCTAAATAGCCAATTTAAATTTTTTAATAAGAAATAAATAATAATCTAAAGAATCCTTGATTATCACATGATAAATTATTCATTATTATTGATGAGTATAAATTTAGGTTATATTAAATTTTTTAAAATATATAAATTTATTAATAATAGCATTTTTGAATACTAAAAAAACACTAACTTTCTGCTTCTGTAGTGTAGTTCGGTCAATCTAATCCAGTTTTTAATGTTCTGTGATTAGGATTAAGCATACGAGGCTCTCACCCTCGGGACCCGGGTTCGAATCCCGGCAGAAGCATTATTATGTTTATAATTTCTTTAGTTTATAAATTAATGATTGAGTTATTAAAATTTAGAATTATTTTTATTTCAAGTTTTTTCTTTCTGAATAGGGATTTTCATAAGAATATCAAAACAATTTATTAAGATCTTCGTATATGTTTCGATTAACTGTAAATGATTTTCCTTTTTTAATTTATTAGTTATTATTTCGATTTTTTCAAATAAAACATCTTTTAGCAAATTTAATATCTCAATTTGTTTATCTTGGTTATCAATTTCTTGTTTTTTATTATAAGATATCTTATTTCTATTATTTTGGTGATTTTTATCGTTTACAATTAAAACTTTTCTGTTACATGTTGGACAAAAAGTGTTTCCGTCTCTATTTCGAAATATTGGGTTATTACACACAGGACAAGCCATATTTAGCATGGTACTTCCAGATCTAAGAAGATCTGCCATCTTTTTAATATTTTCATTAATCATTATACCTATAATCTCTAAAATTAGTTAATTTTTAGTAATATGAATTGTAATTTTATCTCGGATAATTTACTCGTTTTCCCTAATTTTTAATAAATTCACAATATATCCCGAGATTCTATTTCTTAAATGTTTTGAATCTACTTCAAGATATTTATCCAATAATTTTTTATTTTTATCAAAATCTGTTGTAAACACATTTGGATATTTGTTTATTAATTCCTTTGATATGTTTTTAATTAAAATCGTTCGTACTTTTCCCATTTCAATTATATTTACTATACTTTTCTTATTTTGAAATTAAATATTGGATAAAATAAATTTTTTTGGAATTATTTTAGTTTTTATACATAAAATTAGAAAAATGAAATGTGAAAAAAAAATATGGAATTGTAATTCCAATTTTGATAATTGTTCATCTTCTCACTTTAATTAATTCTGTAAATGGGTTTAATTGTAATTTAATCGCTATAAGTACAGATAAAACAGAATATTACATAGATGAGGATATCAAAATAAATGCGTCGTGGGAATTGAGCTATAATGTAAACAATGAGATTGCTTACATTCAAATACATATACTAAATTATGTTGAGGATATTATATGGAATTCTTCAAATTATAATGAAATTGGAGTTTATGAAAAAAACTGGACAGTTAATATAGAAAAACTAAATATGGATTTTAACAATTACTCTAGTATACTCTACGTGAAATTTTTTATCTTTTATTTTCAGATCGATACTACTAATACTATGTGTACATATTTAGAGACAATAAAAATTAGAGCGGTTAAAAGAAATTTATCATGTGAGTTAAGTGAATATACAGAGTTTATTAAATTGGGCGAAAACGTACATATTATCGCAAAATTTTATAGTAATTCCTCAGAAGGATGTTTAAATTTAATTAATCAAACAATACAATTTATTATCTCTTCTAATAATATAGTAATATACTATTGCAATTACACAACAAATTCACTAGGTAATATCGAGCTAAAAATATCTTCACTAAAACATTTAAACTCTGGAAAGAATTTTTTAATTTTTTTAAACACAAATAATAGAGTATTTAATGATTCCAAATTTATTTTTGAAATTTTTGTAGAAAAAAATCCTGTATTTGTTGATATTATTGTATTTAATGAAAATCTTAAGAAAAATGAAAATTTGGAAATTAAATTATACTATTATTATTATATCAACCAAGAGTTAATAGAGCTTGCTAATCATAACATTCTTTTAAGTATTTGTTGTAATAAGACACTATTATATATTAATGACTATAAAACTGATAGTTTTGGATTTTTAAATGTCAGTATCCCTCAAGTTTTATTTAACTCTCACCAGATACATCAAGATTTTATTATTGATATAGATTTTAATGGAAATTATCTATTAGATAATAAGTCATTATCTTTCAGCTTTAAATTAGAGCAGGACGTAGATTCTGTAGTAAATAATTTCTTTCAAATAAATATATTTTCATTAATTTCAATTCTAACTATATTATTAATTCTCTTTTCATATGTTATATCTAATAGAAGAAGAAAAAATGGAAAATTACTAACAGAATTAATAGTTAGATTTTAAACTTGAAATAGTTTCTCTTTTAAAAATTACAAGAATTATAAAATATACAAAACCTAAGCTTGAACTCTTTAAAACCGACAAAATTCTAAGAATCTTCAAATATTAAATTAATTTTAAATTTGGTTTCTAAGGATTCTATACCTATTTTTATGAAAAAATACGCATCAAACCAAGATAAATAGTGAAAAATCTTTGTTAAAAAATTAGGAGTCTGTATTTTATTATAAATGATTGTTTTCTTAAATCACAATAAAATCCCATTGAATAAATCGTTTAAATATGGAATATTTTGAAGAATTATTAAAGAAACCATCAATATTCAAGGATGAAAGTAAACTTGAGATAAATTTTATACCGGATAAATTACCGCATAGAGATAAAGAAATTTGGTTATTATCTCAATTGTTTCTTGGATTAATTACTAACCCTAATTCAATATCAAGAAAGGTTTTGATAACGGGTAAAACAGGTATTGGAAAAACTGTTACTGTAAAGTTATTTGGAGAATTATTAGAGAAAACCTCTAAAAAGCGAAATATTAATATAAAATATATTCATGTTAATTGTAGGAAAGAAAGAACCAGTTATAATGTATTAGTTAAATTAATACAGTTAATAGATCATCGATTTCCGAAAAGAGGTTATTCTTCACAAGATCTATTAGATATTTTAATTGAATTTCTTCATATCCATAATTTACATATATTGATTGTTTTGGATGAACTAAGTTATCTTATAAACAAAGATGAAGATCTAATTTATTCATTAACCAGAATTAATGATGACACTTTGAATGGAGAACAAAGATTATCTATTATTGGAATTGTAAGAGATATTTCATGTTTGAATAATTTAGATAACAGTACAATGAGTACACTACAAAGAAATATAGTTAGTTTTAAAAATTATTCGAAAGACCAAATTTTTGATATTTTAAAATATAGAGCAGATATAAGTTTAAAAAAAAATGTGTTATCTAATAAAATAATACGGATGATCTCAGAGATCACATTCAGTTCAGGTGATGTTAGAACTGGTTTAAACATTTTGTGGAGAGCATGTAAAATAGCCGAGAGTAAAAACTTGAAATACGTTAATGCTGAATGTATTAGATTGGGGAGCCAAGATTTAGTTCCTTATTCAACACTAGATATTCTAGAATATATGAATTCTCAAAAACGAATCTTTTTACTAGCAATCATTAAAGCTTTAAAGAATTCTATAGAACCTGAAATTTCATTTGATGATGCATTGCAAAACTATTATATGATATGCGAAAACTTAGGATTAAAACCCAGATCTCATTCTCAAACTTGGAATTATCTTCAAGAATTTAAAAAGGAAAATATTATAGAAACTAATGTTATAAGCGAAAAGATAAGAGGTAGACGTGCTATAATTAAAATTCCTAATTTAAGTCTACCAAATTTAGAAAAAAATACAATAGAAATGTTAAACTCAAAAGGTTTTAAAATTTGATTATCAGCAAATGGGAAAAAAAGAATTTAGTTGAAGATTTATTCGGTTCACGAGCTAGAGTTAAAATCCTCAAAACTTTAGCGAAAAATGAAGAATTGACAATTTCCCTAATAATTAGTAAAACAAGATTAAATTATTCTTGTGTCTTAAAGCATTTGAATTATCTTAAAATGATCAATTTAATACAAGAAAAGAAATTTGGTAGAATAAAAATCTTCAGATACAAATTAGAAAATGTTAAAGCAAGGAGTTTTAGAAAATTTTTAGAAATTTGGGAAGAGGATTTATAAAAATATGATTTCATTGAACCTTTTATTAAACATGGTTTATTTCTTTATTATATTTTCATTAATAACTTATTTAGATTTAAAATTTCGAAGAATTCCAAATAAAGTTTTTAAGTTGGTTTTTAGTATAAGTTTGATTTTTAATATGACTGAGAGTTTTTTGTACCTCAATAACTATTTTATATTTATTTTAAGTAAATTTTTTTTTTTATTTTAACATTTCTTCCTTCAATACTATTATTTAATTTAAAAATAATAGGAGGGACTGATGGGAAATTAATAATTTTGATATTTATTACTCATCCTATAAAATATTTAAATCTAAACTTAATAATATCTTTCTTTCTGTTATTTTCATTTTGTTTTATTTTAATGTTTATGTTAAACTTTTTCATGAATAATTCAATTAAAAAAAGTTGTTCATTTATTATCTTTTTTAATTTAAATTTAAGATATTCCTTCCTTAAGAGGTTTTTCATTAAAAGCTTCTATAAATTCTCAAATTATTCAAGGTTATTTGAGTATAATGAAGAAAAAAAAAAAATTAAGTCTAGTTTATTAATTTTTAATTATGAAAAAGGGTTGGTTGAAGTATTAGTTCAACTTCGTCCACCAATTTGTATATTAATTATTCTTTCTTATTCATTAGTTTATTTTTTATATCTAGTATTTTAGTTTAATTAAACTTGAATTAATTTTAAATTAAATAATTTTTATTAAATTAATGAAAAGTAATAATAATTTAATGGGAAGTATAAAAAATGGAGATTGAAAAAACAAGAGAAACTTCATGGAAAATTCAATTAAAAAAAAACAAGTGAGAATATTGAAATTACTTCTGTTGAGTTTAGTGGTGAAGTTCGAATAATAAAATTAGCACTTATTAATAATGATAATATTGTGAAAGTTGAGATGAATAAAGAGGAATTTTTTAATCTTCTAACTTTAATTTCAGCTTTTAAAGACGTTGTTATTGGAGAAGAAACTCTTATATTTGATGAAGAACTGAATTTGATTGAAAATGAGCAACAGGAGATTCAAGAAGAGGTTCCAAATGTGAATGACAATTTATTTCAAATACACACTGATTCTACTAAAAAAAGTTTTGATAATAATGATAAAGAGGAATTAAACCCAGAAGAATGGGATCCTTGGTGAAATTTTTTAATACTATATTTTTTCTATCCTGAATTCACAGAATTCTAAATTTAAATCCTCAAGACAACATTGCGTTTCAGAAACATTTACTCTATAGAGTGCAAATTCTCCAACACCTGTTAATAATCCCGTTATAAAATAACAGAAATATTTAGACTTATTTTCTAATTCGGAGGAAATGTTATGAAAAAGATCAATGATTATTGAATCCTCTTTAATTTGTTTTGGTACATAACGGCCCCATCCATGATTACTTAATATATTACAGCATTGATTTATTAAATCTTCTAATGATTTTGGTTTTAAATTTTCATCCCAATTTTGTATTAGTGTCCAGCCTGCTTTTTTACCAAGCCAGACTAATAATGACTTTACCCCCTCTCCATAAATAGAGGATAATATATCGAGTACTTGAGGAGGAAAAAAAACAAATCGATCATTATAGAGGTGATACTTGCCTTTATTATATTTAAGCCCTTTTAATTTTAAATTTTTCATAATTATTATCAGCGTTTTTTCTTATATAATATTTTCTAACAATTTTAATACCAATGAAAAGATAGCTTTGACTAAATCTAATGAGCATAATTTAATTTTATTTTAACTTATAATAAGAGTTGTTTAAATAATTTAATAATCATATAGGATAAGATATGTTAGAATTTAACTTTCTATTCTTTAATTATTTATTGTTTTTTAGCATATCAGTATTTATCTTTATATATTCTGCAATTTCTGTTGATATGTTAACAACGGTAATTTCTCTAATTATTTTTCTCATTATTTTAATCCCCTTCTATTTAATATTAGAAAAATTAGAAATTTTTGTATATCTCAATAATTTAGATAACATAAGCTTTTTCAAATTACTATTTGTTTGTTCAAGACTAATAATTATATTTATTGGGGTTTATTTAATTATAGAATCGATTTACCTTTTTATAGCTTCATAATCAAACAGATATTTGTTTCAAATGATATATAATGTATTTATAAATGATGAAATAAATGTTAAAATAAATATTGTGTTAGAAATAAAGATAATTAACGACTTCTTCTGATACTTAATAATATTCAAGAAATTATTAGCAGTTATTGAAATACTTGCGATGAATACAAAAGAGATCAAAATTAAATAATACATATTAATAAGATTTGTGAAACCAATTTCGCCTATAGGAGTACTTGAATTAGTATTTTTAGTTATTAATATAAAGAAAGGAAACATGCCCGAAATTGCCCCAATTATTATTGGTAAGAGAAAAATAAAGAAGAATATTTTAAATTTTTCTCCTTTGATAATTATATCTAATCTGTTTTCAAGTTTTTGGTGCTGGTGCAAAATTTCCAAAATATCAATTATTTTTTCAGAAGTATAAGTCGCATTTTCAGTTACAAATTTCTCGATAATGTCCAATATTATGTTATAACGCATGGATTTCAATTCTAACTTAAAAAATTGTATTATGTCGTGAAATGAACAACTAAAGTTCAAAAGTCGAGTTATTTGATTTTTTAATGGAAATACAAGAATCTCATATAAATTCTTATTCAACATGTATGATTTTAAAAAAGCTTTTTCTGGTGAAACCTTGCTTTTTAAATTTATAGCTAGACTTTTTAGAAATAATAAAAATTCATTAAATTTTTTCCTTTCCATATTTGAGTTTTTATTCAGAAAACCAATCAAATATGTGTTTTTATTAACAAATTTAGAGCATAAATAATTTAAAAAGTATAAAAAGAAAGGAATTATGAAAATTAAAATTATTAAATTTATTAATTGAAATAAAATCAAAAAGCACAATCCTATTGGAAAAAACATCCCTATAAAAAATATAATACTAATTTTGGATTGGACTTCTCTTAAATAAATTTTAAAGTTTTTTTCTAATGTATTTTCTTTAACCTCATTGAATTCGTGCTTATAATCAAAATTATTGATAAATAACTCGTGTAAATATTCATTAAAATCCTCAGATGGGGTTATAACCTTTAATAATTCGTTTTCTGGGGTATTACCTTCATGAATACTTTTTAGTATATTTTCAAAATGACCTAATAATGGAATCTTATAATCTTTAATTAACTTTATAAAATATATACAATGGTCAGAGTTTTTATTTAAAGTTTCTCGAATTAAAGAAAAATCTATCTTGATTAAGTAAAGTATAGCATTTATATCTGATTCTATTTTGTTAATTTCATTATAGAGAATTAAATTGAATTTATATGAAAGAATTGTAGATAAAATTAGTGAATACAAAATTGTTATTATAATATTGAACTCTAATAGAATTAATGAGAGTAATACAATTATGCCAAATGAGAAAATAAAAATTATAAAACTAGCCCTGTTAATACTATCTTCATCAATTTTATATACCTTTCTGTAATAATGATTATATCTTTCATTTAATACCTTAAATCTTAATTTTGGTAAAAAATGATGGTTAAATTTACGACAAAATATAATGTATTTTTCCAGATTTTTCATGTAATTGGAATTTTTAGTTTAAATTAATAATATTAACCTTTATTAAAATCGAACTGCGAGTAATATTTAAAAGATATATATTGGGGGGAATTTGGTGAAAATTTTTCATCACAAACTGCTCATTATACTCCAAAATTTTACAACATATTTTCCCTTCGATAATAAATTCGTATTTAGCAATATTATCATAAAAAGAAATGTTTAAATTATCTGGATATTCAATTCTTTTAAGATAAATTTCATCTATGTTTTGAACTACATACTCAATACCATTACTGATTTCATCAATAATAATCATATATGATTCTAATTTATTCTTTTCAATATAATTAAACTCTGTTAAACTTCCCAAAAAAGGAATTAAAATCGAAGAAAAAATCGTTAGCGAAAAAATCCCAAACCCAATTAATAAAGTTTTTTCTATTAGGTTTGACATAACGTTGAATATAAATTTAAGAATTTAAACCTCGATTCTTTTTCCATTTATTCCAAAATCGTTTTAAGTGGTTAATAGATCGTAAAGAGTAATATGAAATTCTGTGAAAGAATTCAACCAATTCATTATTACCTAATTTATCAGTTGTAATTAAAAATTCAAATATTTCACTATATGTTTTAATGATAGTATGGAATTCTTCTTTAGTTAAAGCTTCATATCTTAAAAGATCAAAAATCACATTTGTTTCATATAGAGATTTAGTTAATAACCATTCTTTTGTTTCAGGATTATATCTGAAAATCGAATTATATAATGATTTTTTTGTATCAGGTGATCTACATACTTCAAACAACCCCACAACTCTTCTTATATGAAACTCTTTTTTCATTAAAATAATTAAATCTAAATCATTTAGACATGATTTATTTATTTTAAAGTGATATATAAAACGATTCATGAGAGAATCAATGTCTCTCGAGTGAATTGTTTGAAATCCTCTCAAACCGGCAGCGAGACAATGAAACATGGCTAATGCTTCATTTTTTGTTAAAATTTCACCTAGATAGATAATATCAGGTGTTCTATGTAAGAGTGTTTTAATTTGATTACTTTTTGAATAATTTTCTGAGATTGATTCTTCTAATGAATCTACTTGATATTTTAATTGATGTTTACCATATTCAAACTGGCTCAATGATTCCGTAATATTTTCGATATATATCTTCCTAAATTCTTTTGGTGTTAATAAATCTAAAGCATTGATTAAGGTTGTTTTTCCTGTATCCGTTTCACCAGTAACTGTAATGTTTTTCCTTCGAAGAATATTAAAATATAAAAATGTTGCTATTAATGGATCTAAGGTTCTATTTTTAAGCAAATCTTGTATAGTTAAAATATTTTTATTTAACTTTCTGATATCTAAAGCAAAATTATTTATTTGAATTGGTTCAACATCGATTGAGAATCTACAATGAAAATATTTATTCTTAATAACAAATTTAATTGTTGGATTCATAAAATCAAGCCTCTTGCCACTATATAATCTTATTAAAGTTTTAATACGTTCGATCTCTTTAAAATTAAATCTTATATACGTTCGGCATCTTCCATAGGTTTGGTGATTTATATAAATTTCATCTTCTGGTGAATCTAGGAATATTTCTTCAATAAAATCATCGATTAATAAAGGAAATAATTTTTCTAAGTTCAACTTTTTCAATACTGTGATAAATGCAATTTTTTTTTTCATAAGTTTCGAAAAATGATATTTTAAATTCAATATTTTTAATGCCTCTTTTTCATATAGGTTTATTAGACTTTCTATAGAGATTAATTGATCAAATTCAGCCATATCTATATTATGATAAATATCTTGAACGATCTTTTCGAAATAATCTTCTTGTTGTTCATTATTATAAAAGAAATCAACTTTGTAATTCTTTTCAATTTCATGTGAACTTTCAAATATATAAACCTTAAAAATATCATACTTTCCCGTATTATAAGTATTTAATAATTTTTTCTCCTTGTTTAACTCTTCAAATTGAATTTTTTGAATATTTTTTGATATAAATTGATTTCCTAAAAAGAGATATTCATAGAAATTAGATTTATTTTTGGAATCTTTGCTTCTTGACTGGAAATCTTTAAATTTTTTAATAATATTCAAATTACTAAGAATTTTCATGCAGGATTTTTCTGATGTTTCGAGAGTATTAATACAATTTTGACAAATTGAATCGTTAATAGTTTTCTTGTCTTGTAAATTTGATAATCTCTTTTCCAAATTAATATAAACCAAAATCGGATTATAATATTCCATATTTTTAATTTTATAAAAAGAAAAGTAATGTGGAATGACTTTACATTTGAAATTTTTATATTTACATTTTTGGTTTCTAATATTGTCGATTTTACGATTTATCCTTTTTATTTTTTTTAAAATTCGGAAATAATCTAAAATTAAATTGAATTGATTAGTTTTTATTAAAATCTCATTACATAATATAGAGATAAAGTCAAATTTTCTATTTCGATATTCAAATAACGCGTTTAAAAAACACTTTAAGCACTTTTCTGATTTAAAGATATTAATTTCTTTGAGAGAACAGTTATAACAATCCAAAATCAAAAATATCTCTTTTTTGCCTTCTAAATTATCTTTTTCTTTGAAATATACCAGATCTTTCAGAGCCATTTAAACATTTTTTATAAAGAAGAATTTAAATTACTCACTTTTATCCCTAAGCGAAGATTAGCAAAATAAAATATAAATGAAAAAATTTATTTATTTTAAAAAATTCATTCCCAAAAGTTAATGTGATAAATAATGGCTCATCGCAAGAAACACGCACCCAGACATGGATCACTAGCATTTCTACCTAGAAAGAGAGCAACGCAAGTAAAAGGTCGAATACGAAACTGGTTGGATAGCTCAGATGAGATTAATTTTCTTGGTTTTGCTGGATTCAAAGCAGGAATGACTCATATAACTTATATTGAGGATCAAAGAAATAGTCCATATTATGGAAAAGAATTAATGAAGCCGGTAACTATTATTGAAGTCCCGCCATTAATCCTTATAGGAATTAGAGTTTATAATAAAGATGATTATGGTAAGTATATTGTTGGAGAACTGTTTACTAATGAATTCAACAATTTTTTATCTAGAAAAATAAATCTTCCTAATCTTGATAATTATGATCTTAAGGCTTCTAAAAAAGAAATACTGAAAATAATGAATGACACGAGTGAAATTAGGGGCATTTTTCAAACACAGCCATACCAAACATCATTACCTAGAAAAAAACCAGATATTATTGAAATAAAAATTAATTCAATAAAAAATTCTAAAGATGAATTCAATTTTGCTTATCAAAATTTGGGTAAAGAGATCAGAGTTCGAGATGTTTTAACTGAAGGTGAATTAGTTGATGTTGTTGGTGTTACTAAAGGAAAAGGCTTTCAAGGTCCAGTAAAGAGATTTGGGGTTAAAATTTTAACTCGTAAAAATAGTAAAATAAGAAGAGCCGTTGCCTGTATTGGTCCATGGCATCCCGCTAGAGTTCTTTATACAGTTCCACGTGCTGGTCAATTAGGTTTTCACCAACGAATTGAATACCATAAAAGAATTATGTTAATCGGTGAAAATGAAGAAGAAATTAATCCAAAAGGTGGATTTTTAAGATATGGTAAGATTCAGGGTGATTATATTTTAATATTAGGGTCTATTCCTGGACCTAAAAAAAGATTAATTAGATTAAGAAAAACAATCAGACCACTAAAATCTTTTGTTGTTGATACTCCTGAGATTACTTTTATAAGCCGAGAAAGTCAACAAAGAAAATAAACCTTAAACTATGGTGAAATTATGGAAAAAATTAATATTTATAATTTAGACGGAGAGAAAAAAGGATTAATTGATAAGCCAAAAATATTTTATATAAAACCCAGAATTGATCTTATCAAAACAGTAAGTGCTGGTTCTCAAAGTAAAAATAAACAAGAACAAGGAAGAGATAAAAGAGCCGGATTAAGAAATACTGCCGAGAGTTGGGGAACTGGACATGGAATATCAAGAGCACCTAGAATCAAAGGGAGTGGGTTTCCTACTGCTAGAAATGTAGGGAGAGTCCCTTTTGCTAAGGGAGGTCGACGGACACATCCAATAAAAGTAGAAAAGAAAATTAAAAAAAAGATTAACAAACGAGTAAACAAACAATCTATAATTGCTGCCATTTCTGCTTCTGGTGATAAAACTTGGGTTAAAAGAGGAGGATTTTTGATTGAAAATGTTCCTGAAATCCCATTAGTTGTTGATGATAAGATTCAAACAATAAAAAACACTTCTAAAATTTATTCCGTTTTATGCAATTTGGGAGTAAAAGAGGATTTAATTAAAATTAAAAAAAGTAAAAAAATTAGAGCTGGAAAAGGGAAGTCAAGAGGTCGAAAATATAAAAAAAAGAAAGGGCTCTTAATCATTATAAAAGATGATTTTGGAATTATAAAAGCTACAAGAAATATTCCTGGAACAGATGTTATTAAAGTTGAGAATCTATCAGTCGAAACTTTAGCACCAGGTGGGACATCGGGTAGATTGATACTTTGGACTCAATCTGCTTTTGATGAATTAAACAATTATGAGGTGTTTATTTAAATGGAAGTAATATATAAAATTGTTAAAAAACCATTAATAACTGAAAAAACTTTTGATTTAATCGAAAAAGAGAATAAATTGGTATTTATTGTAAATATTAATGCCAATAAGAATCAAATTAAAAGAGCTATTGAAAAATTACATAATGTTAAAGTATTAAAAGTTAATACTATGATTACACCTAAAGGTGAAAAAAAAGCTTTTGTAAAACTACATCCAGAATATTCAGCGCAAGATATCGCCATTGATTTGGGCATTTTTTAACTGTTTATTTTTTTAAATTCTGGATAATTAAAGTTTTGTATGTCCTTTGGATGGACTATTTTAATATTTTCTATTAATTTTAATGATTTAGCTTCTTTTAGTTTTTTATATTCTAATTCATTATTGATTAAGATATAGATTATGTATTTTGGATAATATTTTTTAAGGATTCTTATTATATATTTAGAATCTAGCTTTTCTAATATTATGAATAAATAATTTTGCTCAATAAAGATTAAGGTTTTATCTAATCTAATGTATTCGATTTGATTGTTTAGTAAGTTTTGTTCTATTTTCTTATTAATTTCTGACATAGCTAGTTGATTATGTTCAATTTTAGGTAAAAACAGATCTAAACATTCATTCAGTAAATAAAAGCTATCATTCAGTTCTAGTCTCCAAATGTAGTTAAAAATTGTCCTTATTCTAACATTTTGTTTTTTAACTAAATCAGTTTGAAAAAAGTTATTAACTATTTCCTCGAGATTAGCAGATTTGTCAGAAAGTTCATATTCTTCAACGAAAAAAGAGGATAATTTAATGTTGTCGTTATTATCTATCTTAAAATTGCATATTAATATCCCTTTTCTCCCAAGATTATTAATTAGTTTTAAGAAGTTTAATATAAATGAATCTCTTTTTTTAATAAGATCTAAATTAAGAAGAAAAAAATTAAAAAGTTTTGAATTATTGTTGCTTGAAATTTGTAGAGAATCAGATAATCTAGTAATGGACGTATTAGAATTTATATCTTGAGAAATAATAGATAAAAATTTAGACTCTAAATTCTTTTCTTTCAAAAATTTAAGAGGTTCATTAGTTTCAATTAATTTTTGTTGGATAAAATTAAATGATTTAATTATTATTTCTTTTTTAGAATCTTCAAAGTTTAGAATTAATAATTTTTCGCTTTTTTCTTGAGTATCCATTTGGATAGCATAATATTGAATTACTTTATTTCTTAAAAAGTCATTTAGAATCGAATGAATTGATTTAAATTCATGATAATCTATTATAGTAAAGGCAATTATCTTCTCATTTCTTCCTAGATTTTTATAAAAAAGAAGTTGATTTTCAATTATATAGCCGAATAGTTTATACTTGCCCTTTTTAACCATATCACTAATACTTTTGATAAAACTTATAAAAACTGAAATGTTTTATTTTTCATTCCAAGTTCCAGAAATATGTTTTATTTTTCTATAAATTTCTAATTTTCTGACTAAAAATTTATCAGAAAATTCTGTTATTTCTCAGCAAAAATATCCAAAACGATATTCTTAACTTTAATCTATATTTGAATATTCTTGAAGTTAAAGTTAAAACAAAACTTAAAAATCACGCCAATGTTATACTAAATCAAATTCTAATTTTAGTGATAGAAATGTTAAATTCTATTAAGGATTTTTTATTTAGCTTAGAACCAGATATTATTATTCAAGCACCAGCGAGAATAAATTTAATAAATCCATTAGACGCAGTTGAAGCTGATTTTTGGATGCCATCTTTGGCGGTCAATGGGAAAATTAATCCTCTATCCGCATTTTTTTATATTAAAAGTGTTAACTATGAGAGTAGATTAAAAATTTATAAATTAAAAATGCAATTGAAAGAATGCTATTTCGAAATAATTAGAAACGAAAAACTTGTAAAAACTAGAGATAAAATCAAAAAAAAGTTCAAGGGACCGGACAAATTAATTTATGCAAGTATATATAGATTCTTTAAAATGAGTTCTTATTTTGAAGAGATGTTTCTAAAGACTAATATTGAAATAGGAGTAATTTCAACAATTCCTTTACAAAGTGGTTTGGGAGGAAGTGCTGCTGTCATAATTGCTGTCCTTTATGGGTTTGCGAATTATTTCAATATATTTAATAACTTAAAATATGTAAAGATAAATGAATTTCCCATAAATAAAGATATAATAGCAGAAATGGCTACTAAGGTTGAGGATGAAGATTTAAGAATAACATCGGGTTATGGAGACCGATATGTAATAAGCAGAGGAGGATTAAGTTTTTGTTCTTATTATGGGAAACTTTTGCATAAAAAAATATCGGAAGAACCCTTAGCAATTTATGATAGAATCGATGAAGTATATAAAATAAATGATATTCCTATGATTGTTTGTTATTCAGGAATACTTCATGAAAGTGGGGATATTCATGGAAAATTAAGAAGAATCTATTTAAAAAACAATCCAAATATTATGGAGAGTTATAAGGAATTAGCAAAAATATCATGGAAATCTAGATTTGCTATAATGTGCCAAAATTGGAAGTTGCTAGGTGAATATTTTAAAGAAAATACAAAAATTATGAATCATGTAATGAAAGAAGCCGGTTTTAAATATGGGATTGGGTTGGCAAATAACATTTTAATTGAAATCATTGAAGAACATCCTGATGTTTATGCTGCGAAATTGACTGGTGCCGGCGGTGGGGGTTCAGTATTTGCTTTAGTTAATCCAAATAAAATAGATACAACTTTAAATTACTGGAAGGAAAAATTAAATGAAATTATTATAAATAAAAGTAAATTTTCTTTAAAGTTTCCATCATATCCAAAGGAAATAACAAATCAATTAAAAAAAGCTCTATTTTTCAGAATTAAGATTGATAAAAATGGAGTGAAAAAGTTATAATTCATTGATAACTATATTGGTAAAAACAAATGGGAATTTAACTTGAGTAAATTCGAAAGATATATAAAAAAAACTGACATCTACATTTATCCTCATAAACATTGTAAAAAGTGTGGAGAAATGATATCTGAGGCTTTTTCCTATTGTTCTGAATGTTATACAACCTTAAAAGAAAAGAAAAAAAGAAAATTCTTCAAGAGGAAAAAGAAGGAGTTATAATCAAAAAATCTATTTCTCCATCATACAAAATTCAAAAAGTTATATATTAAATCTCTCTAATAACCAAGTTTTATCTAATAATGATAAAAATGATCCTAATCGGGGACCACTTTTTTTACCTAAAACAATTTGATAGATAGCTTCAAATAATTTTCTTGGAGGGATACCTAAATCAGTTTTTGCGATTGTAAAAATCTTATTTTGGATAGAATCAGGATCTAAAACTTCGGTTTGTTTTAAATATTCTCTTAATATATGAATAGCTTCAATTTGTCTTTTTTCCAGTTTCATGGTTATTTTTTCATCCATCTTGTCAGGAATTGTAAAAATCTCTAATTTCCTTACAATTTCTTTTTTAATTTTTGGATCCTTTTCGAGTTCTAATATTTTTTTAACTTCTTTAATCCAATTGTTCGTTTGGAAAAGAAGCCTATCGAATTCTTTAATTGTTATTATCTCTCTGAAATTATGATTTTTCATATAAGTTTTTGCTTTTTCATAAAGTTTGTCTAGACTTAAAATATTTTGTATTTGGGTTAAAAATGTCATAAGTTTCAAAGGTAGGGCATTTGGCTTTATCTTAGAGACTTCATTTACTTGGGTTAGGGGAAAAATGTATCTGAAAAATCTATTTTCTTTGGGATCCTCTGTATTTTCTATAGAATAATATATCTCTTCCATTCTTTCATAATAATCATAATACTGGGATAATTCTTCAATCCTGAATGTGATATGTTTTATTGGATTAGTTCTTAAAATTATTGTTCTATAAATCCTTGGATCTGCAATATCTAGATATTTTTTTGGGGTAAAAACAAGTCCTTTAGAAGTTCCCATATCTTGATCTCTTAAACGCAACCATTCATAAGGAACTTTAACAGGTCCTTCATAACCATACAATTTTTGGCATAGTTCAATTCCAGTATCATAAGCACCACCTTTAACACTATGATCTTTACCTGCTGGTTCGCATGTAGTAGTATATAATGCCCATTTAGCAGGCCAATCCACACGCCAGTTTAGTTTTAACCTACCACTCCAAATAGAAATTTTTTCAGTATACCCACAAGCCTCACACCTATACAAGACCATTTCTTCGTTTATATAATACTCTTTTACTCTATTTGGTTTTATAGATCCTTTCTTATCTCGAAATTGGATTCTTTTACATTTTTCACATATAGCCATAACTGGCATCCAATCTTCTTGCATTTTTATAAAATCGTTTTTTTCCTCATCTTTCAATGTTGGAAGTATATATTTTTTTAAGATTTCTTTAATTGTTTCTGAATTTTCTAAAGCAATTTTTATTTTTTCTTGCATTTTTTTTGTTCTATACAACTCATGTGCCCATATAATTTTTATTTTGATTCCAAAATCAGGAAACACATCTATTAATTCATTACCAAAATGATGAGCATAACTCTCACAATTGCAACCTTCATAAGGGCACGGAATCATAGAAAAAGGTTTCCCAATATGTTGTTTTTGAAAACTTTTTTCTATATATGGAGGAAATTGTTTAGCAGCATCTAAACTATCGAAAAACAATAGGTTATTAACGATTAGTCCATTATTTTCAAAAATTCTTCTTAAAGCATCACAAATTATTATTTCTCTTAATATTCCTAAATGGATATGTCCTGATGGAGTCTTCCCTGTAGAGAGTGTCATTTCAGTGGGTTCCCGTGTGTAGATTTCTTCAACGATTTCTTCTAACCAATGGACTGGAAATTCTTCATTCAAATTTTGTTCACTAAAGAGGTTTTGCTTTAATGAGATAATATTTTGTATTACTAAAATTTTTCTTTTATGGATAATAGTATATTTAACGTTAGCAAATTATATTTTTCATTTTTACTTATAAATGAATGTGAGTTAAATTATGAGGATTGCTGTTTTAAATAAGGATTTTTGTAAACCTGATAAATGTAGTCCTTTTGGGGAGAAACCTTGTATAAAATATTGTCCTAGAGTGAGGACTGGAGATAAAACGATAGTTTTAAGCCCTGATGAGAAGTTTGTTATAATTACTGAAAGTCTGTGCTCTGGAGAAGGTATTTGTATTAAAAAGTGTCCTTTTAATGCAATAAGCATCGTAAATTTGCCAGATCCATTAGAAAACCAAATTTCATATCGATATGGACAAGATCAATTTTCATTATTTCGTTTGGCAATTCCTAAAAAAGGAAAAGTACTTGGACTTATTGGTCAAAACGGAATCGGTAAAAGTACATTATTAAAATTATTATCGAATGATTTAAAAATAAATTTTGGTAGGTTTGGAGAAAAAGCCCCAGATTGGAAAGAAATAATTGAACATTATAAAGGCTCAGAATTACATCAATATTTTATTGATCTTAAAGAGAATAAAATGAAAATTGTCCACAAACCTCAAAATATAACTGTAATACCCAAATTTATATCAGGAAAAGTAGATGAGCTTCTAAAGAAAAATGACATGTTAGGGCAACTAGATCAAATTTCTGAAGAATTAAATCTAACAGAAATCTTAGAGAGAGAAATTTCAGTATTATCAGGGGGTGAATTGCAAAGAGTAGCTATTGCTGCTGCTTATCTAAAAAATGCGGATATTTATTTATTTGATGAACCAAGTTCATATTTAGAT
Source organism: Candidatus Hermodarchaeota archaeon (assembly GCA_048885525.1). Lineage (GTDB taxonomy): Archaea > Asgardarchaeota > Lokiarchaeia > Sigyniarchaeales > SOKP01 > Loki-b32. Next base: position 24,094 of record JBHLLP010000028.1, read on the forward strand.
GTTAGTGAAAGAATTAATATGGCTAAATTGATACGTTCTTTATCAGAAAAAAACAAAACCATAATTGTTGTTGAACATGACTTAGCTATCTTAGATTATTTAAGTGATTATGTCTCTATTTTATATGGCCAGCCCGGTGTTTATGGAATAGTTTCCCATCCTCAGGGTGTAAGAGTTGGTATTAACATTTATTTAAATGGATACATAAAAGATGAAAACGTAAGATTTAGGGAAGAACCCATTATTTTTCATGAACGTCCACCACAAGAGTCATTATTTGATTTTGGAGATGTTGTTTTTTCTTATGAGGATATTAATACATCCTTGGGGAACTTTAATTTGACCGCTTTTGGGAGTGAGATTCGTGCAGGTGAGATTATTGGAATATTGGGACCAAATGGAATTGGCAAAACCACGTTTATAAATTTAATCGCAAAGAGAATAGAATCTAATTCTAAAAGCTTAAGTACTGATATTGAGGAGGATTCTGAAGAAACTGTTAAAAGATTAAAAGTGGTAGTAAAACCACAATATATTAAATTTGAGGAAGAAGGTAGAGTCTCCGAACTAATTTCAGAAATTAAATTAAGTTCACATTTGAGCCAATCTTATAAAAAGAGATTGATAAATAATTTAAATTTGGAAAATATAAGAGAAAGAAGTTTTTCCGAATTAAGTGGTGGTGAATTGCAGCGTGTAGCAATTGCAAAATGCTTATCAACTGAAGCTGATATCTATTTATTAGATGAACCTTCAGCATTTTTAGACGTCGAGATGAGGTTACAAGTAGCCCAATTACTTAGAAAGTCTATTGAAGAGCTAAAAAAGTCTGGTTTTGTTGTAGAACATGATATAATAACACAAGATTTTATTGCGGACTCAATACTAGTATTTGAAGGGATTCCTGGTTTAAATGGAAAGGCATTGCCTCCGCAAAATTTAAGAGATGGGTTTAATACTTTTTTAAAAATCATGGGAATAACTTTTAGGAGAGATAGCACTACGAAGAGACCACGAGTAAATAAAATAGGTAGTAATAAAGATATATATCAAAAACGTATTAACGAATTTTATTATATTCCAAAATAAGATATTTATTGTATTTATTCTAAATTTATAATTTTAAAATACAATTTTATTTATACTCCTTAATTTCGATTGGAGATCCTATGTTATAACAGTTATAGAATAATATGTTAGTTTATTTATTTTTTAATAATATTATTTAAATATTTTTTATTAATAATAAGCTGGGCCCTATTCTAAATTATTATAATATATCTTTATTTCCTATTCTAAAATAAATTTTGCAGTGGAAATTGAAGAGTGTATATTAAGAATTCTTAAATCAATTCTTTTCTTTGATACACTAAAGAATAAAATAGAAAGAAAAAGGAAATTTTTAATCCTTAAATTTCCAAAAAACACGAGGACGCCCTCGTTTTCCATCATTGCGAGAAAATTTTTCAATAAGTTTTCTTTTTTGAAGCTTTACTAAATTATCATATATCGTTGTTCTAGGTGTTTCAAGTTCTTTAACTAAATCTCTTCTTGTCAAAGGACCAATATCTTTTAAAGTTTTGATTAGGTTAAACTGGATAGGCGATAAATAATCTTTTTGTTCAGGATAATTTTCTGTTAAGATTTTATTTGCCATTATTTATTCCTCCACATTTTTAAATGCATAAAAAACGACAATTTTACGACTTTTTAATTTTTAAAGTGTAAAAATTTATTCTTATGATATATTAAGTTCCAAATGATATATAAATGATGCTTATTTATGCATTATTATCATCAATAAGCATAAAATATAAAAACGAAGATTTTCTTTTTTAGTCTTGAAAAAATATTTATTTCTTACAAAAAAATGACTGAAACTACAAGAACAACAGTAACTTTGAATAAGAGTTATATGAAATTAATTGAAGAATTAGTAGATGTTTTTGGAGCAACAAAAGCGCAAGTAATCAATAATATTGTAGAATATTTTTTTAATGATAGCAATAATGATCCTTTATTAAACAAACTAAGAGCCAGAAAAAGAAAGGATACTCCTCCCGATGAATATGATCTTGATAGCAGAATTAAAAAATATTTAAACAGGGCAGATAAAATACCATTCGAGGTATTTATTGATCATCTAAAACTAGATGCTGAATTTGTAATAAATCATTTAGATGAATGGGGTGAAAAATATAATTTTATGGTTATTAACAATAAGATAATTAAAAATAATTAACTCTAATTGTTATTTAATCGATCTTCTCCTGATTAACCAAATAATTTGAAAAAATCATTCGATAATCCCACAGTCCAGTCTAACATTGAAGTAACTACACCTATAATTATAAAGAAAATAAATAATGCGAAACCGATTAAGAGGGCATACTCTACAAGATTTCCTCCATATTCATCAGAGAAGAATTCTTTAGTTTTTGACCAAAATCTTTTAATAAAGCATTTTAAATTCATAATGAGTTTAACTCTAAACTTAATTTTATAAACTAAACCAATTCTAGATAAAAGTAGATACAGAGAATATTTTCAAGATTTCAAAAGATCGTATACAAAATTAAGTTCCTTTTCACTAGCTTGAGTTCTGGGTATTTTAATTCGAAATTTTTCATCATTATAGCTTCTTGGAATTATATGAATATGAAAATGATTAATAACTTGACCCGCCGCAGGAAAATTATTTTGAAGTATATTATATCCATCTATTTTTAAATTTTTATGAATCAGGATTGCTAAATTCTTCACTTCTTTATACAATTCGGTAAGCTCAAAATTTGATATATCCTCTAAATTGGAATAATGATTCTTTGGTATTACTACTGTATGTCCCTTAGAGATAGGAGATATATCCAAAAAAGCAAGAACTAAATCATTTTCAAATATAATTTTTGAAGGAATTTCTCTATTAGTTATTTTACAAAAGATACAATTTTTTTCTTTCATATCTTTCTGACTCATCTTGGTTTTAATTAATTTACGTTTTAATATATTATTTTAATTTTAAAATTAAAAAACCTTTACTCAGTTTTATCATATTAAAAAATACAAATTTTTTTTATTAAGGCTATTGTAGAGTATTAAAAATGCAATTAAGAGAAATAACAGTGTTAATAACAAATAAATTATCACCAAAAATGTTTAGAATGGACTCAGAAATATATGGATTGCATTATGACAAAAGTAATTGTAATAAATTAATAAAAAGAGTGATGTTAACAGTAGATTTAAGTTTAGAAGCGATACATTTTGCTTTAAAGCAAAAAGTTAATTTAATAATATCCAACCATAGTTTATTTAACAATCCAATTAGGAAATTTAAACAAAATTTAATAAATAAATTATCATTATTATCAAAATACCCAATTTCAATTTTTGTATTAAATTCCTCATTTATCGCAGCAGAGGGAGGAGTTTCTGATACTCTTGTGAATGCGCTTTACTTAAAAATTGAAAATGTATTTGAGATAAAAAGCGTAAATGGAATAAAAATCCCTATTGGAAGAATATGTTCACCAATACAATACTTAAATAAAAAACATTCTTTTACCCTAGAAAATTTAATACAACGGATAAAGATTAATTTAAATTTAAATAGTGTTCCGTTTGTGGGAGATCTAAAAAAGCAGATATATAAAATATGCATTGTTGGTGGTCACATTTCAGATGTAAATTCTATTAAGAAAGCTATGAATTTAGGATGTGATTGTTATATATCAGGAAAAATTGAATATTTTGATGCGGTTTTTGCGAGAGATATGGGACTCAGTTTAATAGAAACATCGCAGTATAAGACAGAAATAATAGCAGCAAAAAAATTATGTAATATTTTAAGTTTGGAATTCCCAGAAGTTGAATTTTTGTTATTTGAGTCCAAGAATCCAATTAATTATTACTTGTAAATTGGTTAATAAAAGTTTATATTCTTTAAGATATAATTTGAATTTAGAAAGTAATATTTATATCAATATACTGTAAAAAAGTTAGGTGAGAAATATATGCCCATAATGGAATACAATGGTAAGAAACCTTATTTAAGTCCCAACAGTTATGTCTCACCAATGGCGACTCTAATTGGAGATATTCGTGTGAACGATAATGCAATAGTTTGGCCGGGTTCGATTATTCGCGCAGAAAATTCTCCAATTAATATAGGTGAATATTCTACTATATTTGATGGTGTTATCTTGTTTACGCGCTCACAAAAGAGCTCAATCAATATTGGAAGATATTGTATTATTGAATCAGCAGTTACACTCTTAGGAGGTTTTCTGGAAGATTACGTTCAAATAAAAGAGGGGTCATTAATTTATGAAGAGGCATCGATTGGTGAAGGTGTAATCATTCTAAATCAAAGTCAAGTTCCACCAGGATTAATTATTCCTGCGCGAGCTGTAATGAGAGGAATTCCTGTCGAACCAGTAAGAGAACAAACACGTAATGACGTACTCAAACAGAAAGAAAAAGCCGAAAATTATTCTCAATTATTTATTAAAATCAAAGATCAATTACCAAATGCTCAAGGTTATTTATTAACTTTGCCGGATTTTATAAAAATAATGTTAAAAAAAGAAGATTAAAAAAAAATTTAAAATTTTTAATTAAACCATAATATTAAGCATTTTTACAAGTTCTTTATAACGTGAACGAAGTGTTACTTCTGTTACTCCCACAAGATTTGCTATATCTTTCTGTGATATTTTTTTATCTTTCTTTTTACAAACAAGGTATAACGCACCTGCACATAAACCTTTAGGATCCTTACCACTTGTGGAAAATTTTGTGGTAAAATTTTGCAAAATCTTAATAGTTGCATTTTCCGCATCTACATCTAAGTCCAATTCTGCAATAAATCTTGGAATAAGAGATATGGGATCTGTTGAGGGTGCTTTTAAATTTAATTCCCTAATCAATGTTCTATAACATCTTCTCACATTTTTTGCACTAATGGACGTTTCATCTAAAATCTCTTGTAATGTTCGCGGAATTTTTCTCTCTCTACAAGCAAAATATAAACATGCTGCTACCATCCCATTAATAGATCGCCCTCGAAGTAATTTCTTTTTAAATGCCTCAATATATAATCGTATTGCTGCTTTTTTAACATGATTTGGCAAGTTTAGATTGCTACCTATCCTTTTTAATTCGGTAGTAGCAATTAGCATATTCCTCTTATCCCAAGTCATACGAGAATTCCATTTAGCTGCTCTTTTTAGATCAGGGCTTTTAATATTAGCCTTATCTATGATAGTACTGAGTCCCATATCTGGTAATAAAATTGAAATTGGAGATCCTGTTCTTTCTCGACTCTCTTTTTCTTGTTTAGTAAATGCTCTTTTACCACTATGGGATATGTCAACTATTCGCTCATTTATAACTAAACCGCACTGTCCACATACGGTTTCTCCCTTTTCATGAAGTAAAATAATCTTGCCCCCACACTCGGGACATAAATTTAATAAATTACTTAAATCTGATTCAACTTCCATAATAACAACCCTATATAATTTTTATAATTACAAATATTCCTATTATATTCCTAATGATTTTTTCCAAGCAAATTTTAACCCGTGTAGCGAATAAAATATCCTTATGAAACTAAATTAAATAAACGTGACTGAAAATCCAATATATTCTTTGATGCAAATAATATAAATATAAATATATTATATAAATGTTTCGCTCAAAACGTGATAATATATACATAATAAAACTTAGACTTTCAATAATTTCAGTTATCAAAGAAAAAATGGAAGATGTGTATTGAACCCAAATAATATTCCTCCTATTACACCAGATATTAAAAATACTATAGTTCTTCTAGGGTTATTAATGATACGGTTATTATTAATCAAATACCAAAGACTTAATAATATGTCTAAAAAAGAGATTAATGAACCAAATGAAAAACAATAATATATCGTTTGTTCGTGTGGGAATTGAGAAGCACTAATATCAGATAATCCATTTAGATAAAAAGGATCTATCCCACTAAACGTAATAAAATTGTATATCAGTTTATCTGGTAATGGATCGAGAAGAATAATTAAAAAATGAGTGATATAATTAAATAAAATTCCAAATCCTAATACTATATACGAACATCCTAGAATTAATCTAGGTTTCATTAGATAATCTTCTTCTTCTGTGTTAATTGATCTAGTCTCCCTATAAATCCCCCTTAATCTTAATAAAGTCAATATTCCAATAAATAAAATGATAAAAACAAAAATATATTTCATGTATTTATAAAAAATTAGAAAAAAGCTATTAAACGCAATACACCAGTTTTCCAAGCCTTCAACTATGCCTCTAAACACGTCCTCTAGAGATAAAATTATCTTGTTGATTTGCCCAAAAAGAACCATCGCATAATATTATCTAATATAGCGTATATAAAGTCTACAAAATATTAAATTAGATTAAGAAATTTTTTCACATTCTTCATTGATTACTTTCATCGTTGCATTAAAATCTTGCCACCAATCTTGCCCTTGCTGAGCAACCAACATTGGGTCTATCTTATGAGTGTCTAAACATCGGATTTCTTCTTTATGAGACTTTATTTTTCCTTTCCATATTTGAGAAATTATATTTTGTAAATTAATTTTTACTTTTTTAACGAGCTCTTCATATGGAACCGATACATCTTCCGTTTTCTGTAATCTTTGAAGCTGGTCAAATTTCACTTTCTCTTTTGCCCGATTTAAATCACTACAACTGATTTTTATCGAAAAAGCTTCGTCTTTGCCCCATTTACAAAACTTTTGAATTTCACATAACGAACAATAACTTTCAAAACTAATAGTGTAATCTTCAAGACCAACTATAGAATAATTTAAAATTTTTGGCATTTTTCTTCGTTTGTTAATTAATAATAAAATTCTCCTTTAACCTATATATTTTAAACTGTTTAAGATATTATTATTTTTATTTGTGTGATGACAATTAGTAACAACATCTAATTTTCCGACAACTTGAAGTTTAATACAAGGTTATAAGGATTTGTCATAAAAAAATAGAGAAAATAGATTCCGCATAGCGGAATTATTTTGCTGGGGGTTCTCCAATACCATAAGGCATTTTATTCTCCTCCAAAATGAATTAGTTATGTAATTGTAATCAGATTATTTATTTTCAGTACGTTTCAAGCTATCATTAATTATTATTGAATTTGTTATTTAAAGCCCTTTGAAATTTAATAAAAATTGGTGGTTTTTTTATAATTAGGATTAGGCTAATATGAAAATTATATATGAAAATATCAAAATAATAAGCGTAAAATCTATGACTTAAATTAAATAACCCCAATAATTTGAAATATAACTATCAAAAAATATAAAAATTAAATAATTCAATATTTTTAATGATTAGATCTTTAAAAACCCTAATCAAAACTGGCACAAAATTATTGTAAATTCTAATGATAAGGTTAAATCTAGACTTTATTATAAACACTTCAATAGAGAGTATATTTTCAAATTTACAAGCTATTTTTGAGAAAATTCTTCAAGAATTCAAATCATATCTTAAGTTCGATTTAATATATTCAAATATAAAAATCATTATTAGTGAAAATGACCACAATAATTATGCTCTAGAAAAGGACTTTTTTAAAATTGGAGTAATTAAGGCTCAAAAGAATAATTCTCTAACAATTTATATATCAAGTAGTTATAAAAAATTTATAAGAGTAATTTTATTACGTGAAGCGTATAAGTGCTTTATTCCATTGCAGTTACAGGAGAATGAAATAGTTAATATATTTATCAATCAAAAAGTCGAAAATGACCTTCAAAAATCTGAATATATCGAAGACTGGAAGGAATTTAAAAGAAAAAGTGTTGTAAGCTATGAATTCATGGAAGCTGAATTCGATCGCCTAGAAAAGTTCTTAAAACAAACAAGTACAGAAAATCGACCCAGTCCATTCCAGTTTTTCTTCTCATATATAAGAAGGAATGTTGAATTGCTTAAAGATACTAGAGAAGAGTTCTTTTACTTAGATAAAAAAAGTTTTTATGACAAACTATTTGAAGATTATACGCGCAGATACACAAATTATCCTAATGAAACCTTAGAAACTATAAGAATAATCGCTGAATTATTTTATAAAATTAAAAATTATCGCTCTTTATTAGATTACCAAAACCATTTTAAAGAATTTAAAGAATTTGGACTTATTAAAACGAATTTAAGTCTTAGAAAATTTACAGAAAATATGCAATGGATAAAAAGTAATACTAATATAGCCCCAAATTACAGCATGAACTGGTTTGAATTAGATCTTATATCAATATTATGTATTATGAAATTTCATCCATTGATTAAAACTAAAGAAATCCTTAAAATCATCAAACAAATACCCTTTTTCATTTGGCCAAATTTTTCAAAAAATAATTTTGGAGTAGAGGTTATGGGATACTTTCTCTTACCAAAAACCTATTTAAATGATTTAACAAATTTTCTTAAAAAATTGGAGTTGGATGGTCTTGTTATTAAACTTGGAATATACATCATTAATAAGGCGGCGAATTTATTAAATTTAAACTGTGCTAGGGGAAGTACCATAATCCTTAATCCTAATAAAACATATTATAAAAAAGAATATGAACTCGAAGTTAATACAGATTTTAGTTATGGAAAATCTAAATTAAAACTCTCACTTCTTGATTGGCTTTTAATTGATAGGATTCGTCAAGTTTCAATAACAGGGTTGGGATTTGAGAGAAAATTAGAAACACTGAGAGCATTAAAGTCTGATCTTCTCAATGAGATTCAAAGTCAAAGTAAATTAATTAATAATCTTAAAGAAAATCTTAATAAGATTCAAAATTCGCCCGTTCTTAGAAATAGAGTTTTAACATTAATAGATAATAATAAATCCTATGGATTTTTTTACATTAAGCAAATGTTATTTGAACATTTAACTTTAGCTGAAATGATAAATAATGTGCTCGTTGAAAATTATTCTATAAACAATTATTTTGAATTTCAAGAATTTAATAGCAGATATGGTCTTTTTAAAACAATTCAAGATAATATACTACTTAATAAATTCGGGAAAAAGTTGATAAAAACTTTATATTTTAAATCTAAAAAAAAATTTAAAAAAAATCTCGAAGAATATCATTACTTTTATAACTTATTTAAATCTTTTTATGATCTCAAGTTATTTAATTTAGAATCAATTAAATCAGTAATTTTAGATAAAACGTTAATACAGAAAATTTATCAATCAAAAGAAAAGAAACTAAAAGAAATATATGAAAATTACAAAATCTCCAAAATTTCTTATCAATTAATAGAAAGGAGGTTAGAAGATTTTTTATATAATGATCCTCCCATCATTCAGCCAAATTTATTAAACACAATAATGATTATTGCGCGTCTTACAAACTATTATCCTATGTTTATCTTGAAAGACACTTCACAAACAAGAGAAATAATTGAAAAGATAAAATATTTATTTCCAAGAGTTTATATTATAGAAATATTGGAATATACAACCCAGGATAAATTCATTTATTTACGTTTGTTAATGCCAAATTTAAGATTGAAAGAGAAACAAATATTATATTCAATTTTCTATAATCAATTTAAAGAAAATTTAATTATGAGTAAATCATTTCTTTACAGTGGTTTTTCAGAAGCTTTTTCAAGAAAAGATTTTTATGATTTAGAACGAGAGGATTTTTTTTACACAAAAGATTTATTCGACAGATTTTATCCCTATGTTCGAAAAATTTTAAGAACAGAAGTAAAGCCCCTTTCAGAATCAAAAAGTAATCCTCAAGAAAATTTATGGGGAAGTGAAAGAAATTTTTCATATCTAATTAATGAGGTTGAAACTAGAATTTCAAAGGAGCATATTGACTTAAAATTTAGTAATCTAGACAAGCTGTTAGATTTTCATAAAAATTTACATAAAATTTTATTTCACATAGAGAACTTTAAGTACTCTAAAACTGAGTATTTCTTTAAGAATTGTATAAAATCTGTAAAAATAATTCCGTCATTTCAATCATTTGGATTTGGGCAATATTTTTTATACTTTTATTCAACAGATTTAAATCAAATAGACTTTAAACATTTTTTACATAATTCATTTCAAAAAGTAAAATTTCAAGCAAGTATTGATAATTCTAATTCATTTTTGATAAATTTGGCCATACAGAAATCCAAATAATTCTTTATTAAATTGGCTAACTAAATCTAAAAAAGCCATTCGAGAATATTGTTTATTCTACATCAAGAAGCTTTATCAAATTTTTCATTTTAATTATAACCTTAGTGTTAATGAATGGGATTTAAACCCAAATCGTTTTAAAATTTACTTTCAAAATATTCTATTTAATCCAGAGTATAAATTGACGATTCCCGACCTTAAAGAATTTAATATTGGTGATCTAAACATTTCAGAGTATTTTACTCCAGACTCATCAGAATTTAAAGCGTTAACCGACTTATATAATTGTAAATCTATTGATATTAAATCATATTTAGGAACTCGAAATTATACTATTATTAATCAAATTATTGAATTACTAGAGAAAATGCTGGTTTTTCCTTTTATTTCAGTAAAGAATCTTGATTTAAAGGAAAAAATTTATTTAATTTTACCTAATGTGAAAAAAGAGCATATTGAAACAATTCTGAAAATCTTTAGTTTTTTTAATATTGGATATATCTATGAAATTGAAGGAGAATATTATATTTACGGATTTACAGAAGAAAAGAGTTTTGAAAATGGATTACTGATTAAACTCTATCTTCCCGATTGCCAACTTGATGAATTTTTTTTGTTGTTCGATTCAATATTTGAATATTTTGAGATCAAACATTATATAATCTTAAATGATCTTGTTGATGGAAAATATTTACTTACATCTATTTATAAGAACTTAGAGTTCTTGAAGTCATATAACCCATTAAAAAATTTAATTTGGAATAAGAAAGATAAAAAATGGATGAATCATAAACTATTTACAGATAAATTTGAAAAGAGATATCCTCCCCTTTAATTGGATAATTTTTAGGTTGGCTTTAAGATGTCTTACGGTTGTATAATCTGAATTGAAATTAGATCTTTTTTAGTTAATTATATAAATTAAAGATTTCCATAGCTGTTCATAGAGTCTTAATAAAAAATATGGGATTAATGGATAATAGGGCTTAACTTCCAGCTATTAAGATTAAAAATTCTGTTAGGATGAAAGTGGATTAACATTTTTTGAGAGGGATTTAAATAACTGAATTAATAATCATTAACGATAGCTTGAATCCTACTATAAAGATACTGTCTGATAATGTTTATATTATTAATTAAAAAATTTTTGGAGTGCTGTAAAATGCCTTATGGTATTGGAGAACCCCCAGCAAAATAATTCCACTATGTGGAATATATTTATCTTTTTTTTTAATATTTTTAAAAAATGGTAAAAACTCTCCTAGGGGTAATTAAGATTTAATAAAAATTAGTGGTATAAGAGAGAAGAGCGATAAAGAACAAGCTATTAAAATTATAAAATCTGTTGAAATGAAAGAAGATAAAAAAGTCCCCAATGGGATAAAAATTATGCTAGCTAAGGCTATAGCGACCCTTAGGACTTGATAAGAGGTTGTTTGATATTTTACATTTCTACAGAAATTAATGTGTAATGATATATAATTTAGCATTAAAATTCCTGATACAAACCAAGATAAAGAATATATTATTAATAAAAATACTATATTTATTGAGAAAACCATAAGAAGAGTTATACAAATATACATAGAGTTCGTTATAAGTATAATTTTTTTTCTCTCTAACTTTTTTGCTGTCCACTTCCCTATGAAATATCCGAGAGTATTTAGCAAAAGAAAAAATAGATAACTTCCAGATAATAAACTAATCCCTAATTGTCCATATTTAGATAATATCCAATCTCCAAATGGATATGCATATAGTTTATCACTAAATATCATTATAAAAGAAAGAGTTAAGAGGACGATTTGATAATAGTTAAATCTACTATTATTTCTATCAGTGTTTTGTACTTTTTTCTTTCCATTAATAAGATTTGTATAATTTTCGCAAAATAGTGAAAATATTATAGGACTTAATAAAATTCCTCCAATTAAAAAGAAATTAGACCATAAAGCTAAATTAAAAATATCAGAGACAATATATAAAAATATTAAGGGGGGAATATATGCACCAATATTAGAAGAAATATTGATTATTATTAAGATCTTGTCTTTCATCTCTTCTGTTGTTGATGATTCTATAATTAACCTCCCCATACCAACTTTAATTGCTTCATGAGTGAATAAATTTAACCCTAATAAAATTCCAAAAAGAAATAAAGTAGAAAATAGACACAATGCACCAATAAAGCTTAAAATGAAGGAAATTATCATAAAACTTAAAATCTTTCTTTTATGAGATGGGAATCTGTCATAAATAAGTGCAAACAAGGGCGCTAAAAAAAGGAAGGAATATGTGAGAATTTGAATAAACGCGAGGTTACTTCTATTGACATCTAAAATAGATAATAAATATATAGGTAAGTAAACTGTGAGATAAGAAACAGAAAGACTTAGAGTAAAATAAACAATAAAAAATCTAATATAATTAAGTGAAGGCTTTTTGGGAAATGGTGTAATTAATAATTCTTTTGCAGGGCTTACATCTGAAGATTTAACCAAACTCTCTTGTTTCATTTCAAGTTTATATCTTAAGCGCTTCATTTATAAAACTCTTAAAATTTATTCTCAACTCTTATAATCTTTATAATTATGAATTTAAAAACTGCAACAATTTGTTAAACAGTTTACTAAAAAGTAATTGCTTTAATACAGAAGTAAAGATTAAACAAATTTTATCAATTTCGCAAAGTAAGAAAAAAAAGAAACTAAATTATCTAATAACAGATTCTTTCTCTGGTCCGTAATCTTTTTTTTTGATCATATTTTTCAAGAGAGTCCAAAGTTCCACCACATACATGACAAAAATTACATTTTAACTTTACTTCTATCCAAAATCTACAATTAGGGCATTGAATATAAACAATATTATGAAAATACATAGCATATTGTCTATAATTCTCTATTTAAATTACGACTTATTTTTTGAAGGTCATAAAATTTAAACATCATATAAGATATTTTTATAAGTATAAGACATTTATTATATGAAAATTGGACCTATAGCCTAGCCTGGATAGGGCGTCGGACTTCTAATCCGAAAGTCGCAGGTTCGAATCCTGCTAGGTCCGCTCTATTTTGAAGCTTTTATTTTTAAATCAACTACAACCAATTCAGATTTTGGTGAATAGTGTTTTACGATTTTAGAATCAATAATGGACTCAATTTCCCAATTAAAATGAGTTAATTCTACCTCAAGATTCTTAAAAGTTTTTTCTATAGGATTTGGTTTTTCTGAGAATTGATAAAAATGCAAAATACCACCAGATTTTTTCATTAAGAAGCAAGCTACGTCAATGAATTTGATTGAGTCTTCGGGTAAATTCATGATTATTCTACTTGCTTTATTGTATAAAGATTGACCTAACTGGTTTTTAGGAGCAAGTAGATCTTTAACATCAATGATGGTGGGGAAAATTTCTCCCTTTAGATTATTTAATTCAATATTTTGCTTGAGATATTCATAAGCGTTAGGGTTAACATCAAAAGGATAAATTTTGACATTCTTATTCTTGGCAATTTGAATAGAGAAAGTTCCGACTCCAGCAAACATATCAATTATTAACTCGTTCTCCATTATCTCGCTTGATACAATCCTTCGTCGTTCAAAAACTAATCTTGGAGAGAAGTATGTATTCTTAACGTCAAGCTTGAAAATACAATCATTTTCTTTATGAGTTGTCTCAGATTTATCTTCTCCATATAAAACCTTTAATTCTCGTAAACGATATCTTCCCTTTATTTGACTTTTTTTCTCATAAACGGTTTTAACATTTTTATTTACGCTTGGTATCGCTTTAGCGATTATCTGTTTGTAAGCATTGAATTTTTTATTACTTATGTGATTATACTTACCGAATTCGATAATAGCAATATGTCCAACAATATCATATGATTTTGGAATTAATTCTGAATATTTATCTGGTATTTTGCCTTCTAATGCTTCCTGAAGACTTTTATATTTATAATTTTCATTCGGCACTCCTTCTTTGGAAATTATTTCAAAATTAATTTTTTTATCTACTAATGAAGTTACTTTTTTGATTAGAATTTGGTCAATAACTATTGGAAATAGTAGATTATCATTCTCATGTAAAATTTTAAATTTTTGATTGATAAATTGAGTATTTTTAAACTTATTTTTTAAAAATTTAATAAAAGTTTGTCCATCTTCTTCTTTAAATTTAATATATAAGATCTTAGCCTGGTTATTGTTTCCCATTTCTCTCATTTATTTCAAATATAATTGATAATTCTTTTCCTGGAATTTTTAGTTTTTCAATTAGTTCACGACTTATTTCATTTGATGATTTAGTACAATTTATCAGAACTGTTCTATCACAGATAAAATTGCTTTTACGAAAAACCATGTCATTTTTATCCAATAATCTTAATTCTTTACTTCCAAAACCATAGAAGGAATCTTGGAGTTTTCCTAATTTTAAAGTGATTTTTATTTTACTTCCATCTTTTATTTTTTTTTTCAAAGTTTGATTTAAATCATAACAACCTTTTGAAGCATTAATTCCTATAATACAATTTCCTTTCGTTGTTAAAGTCTTTTCTTTAGTAATTTCTATAGTCGTACTGTGCGTACAAAGAATATTTTCATGTCCATAAGCAGAAATGTTTTCTAATATCACCATGTACTTTATTCATCTCTAAAAAATTGGAGTAAATCGTTTAAACTAGTAAAACTAGAATAATTTGATTGAAATTTAGATTTTAAAATAGGATCTAATCCTCGAATTGGATTAACAGAGTTAAATTCTACAACTTCATTATATTGATTTATGTATTTCTCGGGAATTAGCACTCCACATTTATGATAATTTTTATAATTTTGAATAATGAATACGTTTGATTTCTTTACTGAATTTTCATAAAGTTCGTCGTTTTTCCCTACAGGAGAGATGGATTCAAATTGACCCATCGGATATGTACTTATTAATTCAAGTGGAATTATTCCAAAATATGAAGAATTAAAAACAATATGGATTTCCTCTCGAGAGATCATAGTGTTATCATTAATCTGTTTAAGCCAATTTTGAATTGTTGAAGAATTTTCTCCTCTAGCATCTAATTCCGGCAAAATTAATAAAAACTTTACATCTTCTGGAACCCGATAATTACTACTAATCCTTTTCAAATATCTACTAATCAGAGGTCTATAAACATTTTCAAAGGAAACAAATAATCGACCCCTTTTCTTATAGACTTTTTCATATAATTCAAACATCGGAGTTTCTTTCTTTAAGAATTGTGCTGCTTTAACTAAATTTGGGTGAGCTCTTATACGTTGATCTACTAATTCCCAAAGATTCCCCTCTCTTATTGCTTGTCTGATTGTTTTTAACTCAGAAAAAGAAATATATAGATTATGTTTAGCTAAAAGTTTAATTCTTAAATTATCTTCATATTTCTTTAGCTCATGTGGGCTCAATTCTGTGCAAATGGGACAATGACATGGAAATTCTTCTAAATCTTCAAGATTTTTAGTACCTGTAGATAATGTAAAATACCTATTTTCTTTTGCATATAAAATATATGCAGCTGAATCCATTAAATCACATCCACATGCGACGGCCAAGGAAAAAAACTGAGGTAACCCTAAACCAAACATGTGCAGTGGTTTACTTTGGTTTATACTTTTTTTCACATTCAATAAGATTTGAATAGTTACATCAAATCTGTAATCAAGAAAAGATTTTACTAATCCCCCTATCGCATAGACACCAAAATCTAATTTATTCATTTCATTAATACATGATGTTAAAAGATCATCATATAGACCTCCATGAATTGGCCCAATCCATGCGCAATTTTCATTGGATCGTCTTTTGATATTCTCTTTTGCCCTATCAATTGTAGCCTCAACCTTTGTTTTTGCGATTTCGTATGTATCATCTGGTTGTACGGGGATATCAAGGATTACCGGAAAATCTGATTCAATCCTTTCTTGGAAGGCTTCGATCTCTTCAGCTTCAATCTTCATATTAGACTTGTTATACATATATTGCTGAAAAGCTCCACTATCAGTAGCAATAAGGCCATCAAAATCAATAAATTGATGAATTTTTTTCTTTATGAGGCTTTCTTTTATAGTTTCATTTTGAAAAAGGATATACGCGTTCGTAAAAATAGCTTGAGCACCAAAACTTTTTAAATCCGAAGGTGGAATTACATTTTTAAAAGGATGTACTACAGGAAAAAGATTAGGGGTAATCATCTGCTTTTCATTAACTTCTAGTTTTCCAATTCTCCCTAAAGCGTCTACATCTAAAATTTCATACTTCATTTTGCATTCTTCAGGAATTTATAATTATTAGTCAAAGAAGTCTTTTAATCGATCTTCTTCAAATAACTTTTGAAGCCAATCTACTTTTCCAATCTTATAATTTTTTCCATTTTTACTTTCAACTACAATTTCGACAATTATCCTCGCTACAGTTTCTATATTAATACTTGTTGTATCGATTTCAAAAATGGGTGCTTTTATCTTCTTTTGAATAAAATAATTGACACAATTACCTAGAATTTCTGCTTGAACATTTTCAGTAATTTTTTTTATATCATATTTTTTTTTTTCTAGTCTTCTAAATAATTCATCTGGATCACATCTTAAAATGAATACATAATCAATAAATTTTTTTGGAATAATATCTGAGAAATGACTTTCTATTATCAGGTAAGGTGGATTCTCTCGCTTAATATCAGCAATTTTATTTATAATATAGGGTAGAAATAATTCAAAATCTACAATATATGTTTTTCTTTCTTGATCATACTCAAATGAAAAATCACCCGAAATTGCTAATTCATTCAAGGAAATTATTTTGGCATTAATTAAATTAGAGATCTCTTTTGCTACTGACGTCTTTCCGGAACCAGGTGTGCCGGAGATGATGATAATTTTCATTTATAAATATATAATAGAGAATGATAATTAAAAAAATGAATGAACATAATTGAAATTATTCTAAATTGAAAGTAATTAAGTGAAAAAATCATAAACCTTAATATTTATCTATACAATTTAAAAAAGAAATTATATTTTCACGCAAAGTAGAGATAATTATCTCTACATATTACGGTTAAAACCATATATTTAAATATTTGTAGAGATAATATCTAATTATGGTTAGTGTTATAAAAAAAAATGTTAGAGGAAAAGAATATTATTATCTTTCTTATTCTTATCGAGAGAAAACTAAAGTAAATAATCTCTCAAAGACAATCGGGAAGGAAATTCCAGAATACGAAGAGTTAAGTCAAATTAAAGAAGAGTTTTGTTATGAAATTTTTCAAAAATTATGGATGCCTATAATAGAAAAAATGACAAAAAAATACCAAGAAAGATTTAATTCACTGCCAAAACCAATACAAGTAAAAGATTTAAGGACTTTTGGTGTAAGATTTACTCATAATACAAACAAAATCGAAGGATCAACCCTTACATTAAAAGATGTTGCTTTAGTTATTGATGAACCAGATGTTCCAATTAAGAAATCAACACACGATATAATAGAAGCAAAATCGCATATGAGTGTCTATGAAGAGATGATTACAAGTAAGAAAGAGATCGATTGGGAATTAGTTTTAGATTGGCATGAAAAAATTTTTGAACTAACTAAACCAGAAATTGCAGGAATTATAAGACAATATCCTGTTCAAATAACTAGAAGTAAATTTGTTCCTCCAATAGCAGGAGTAGAATATCTTTTAGATGATCTTCTTAATTGGTATAATGATAACAAAAATAAACTGCATCCTGTTTTTCTTGCTTGTATGATGCATTATAGATTTGTTTCTATACATCCTTTTGGAGATGGAAATGGGAGAATGTGCAGAATTCTTATGAATTACATCTTATTTAAGAATAAATATCCTATGTTTGATATTGAATATAAAATCAGACAGAGCTATTATAATGCTTTAGAAAAAGCAAATCTAAAAGAAGATGATATGATCTTTATTGGCTGGTTTTGTAAAAGATATATTCAATCGAATGAAGTATACCTGAAATAGAAATTTTATATCTCCTGAAGGTGTAATGAAAAAAAATGATCCGACTATAGTTATCAAATAAATGGGAAAGGGGGGCTTTGAACCCCCGACCTCACGGTTATCAGCCGTGCGCTATACCAGGCTAAGCCACTCTCCCTTTACGGGAAT
This sequence comes from Candidatus Hermodarchaeota archaeon, assembly GCA_048885525.1. Taxonomy (GTDB): domain Archaea; phylum Asgardarchaeota; class Lokiarchaeia; order Sigyniarchaeales; family SOKP01; genus Loki-b32. The sequence goes on from JBHLLP010000028.1 coordinate 42,472, forward strand.
TCCAAAAATGCAAAAAACTCTATTTGAAAAAACGTAAATTAACGAATAAATTAAATATATCGTATTTAAAAAATTTTTTGACCAAAAAAATAATAAAATATGCTTATTTTTAATAAATATTAACATACAGATGTGTTGAGATAAAATGAAGTCTGGATATAATCATATCAAAGAAACGTTTGAAAAACACGAAAAAGGATATCAAACACCACACTGGTATCGCGGAATTGAATATCGAAAAGGTAGATCAATTCAAAGAGTTGAAAAACCGACTAATCTTCATCGAGCACGAACATTAGGTTATAAAGCAAAACAAGGATACATAATCGTTCGAGCAAGAATAAGGAAAGGAGGAATGCATAAAACTCGCCCAAAACGTGGAAGAAAACCAAGAGCTATGGGTGTCTCTAAATATACCACTGGGAAGAACCTCCAATGGATTGCTGAGGAACGAGTTCAGAGAAAGTATCCAAACATGCAGGTCCTAAATAGTTATAAAATCTATGCTGACGGGAAACACTGGTATTATGAGACAATTTTGGTTGATCCAAATCATCCGGTTATTAATTCGGATCCCAAAATTAATTGGATTGCTGACCCACAACATTCAAAGAGAGTAACTCGAGGTCTTACCTCTGCTGGAAAGAGAGCACGAGGTTTACATAAAAAAGGATGGGGTTCTGAAAAAACTCGACCAAGTATTAGGGCAAATAAAGGTCGAGGTAAATAAAGTATTGTCTTTTTATTATCACTTTTTAAAAAATTGAAATGAAATTATAATTTATTCACACTAATTGTCATTCCGCCATCAATGATTATATTTTGACCTGTGATATAATCTGCTCCAGGTGAAGCTAAAAACAATGCAGCATCTGCTACCATTTTACTTTCACCAATTCTATCAATAGGAAGTTTTACACCTCTGGTTTTCAAAAAATCTCTGATAAGGTCAGGATCATTATTATAGAGGGGTGTTAAAAAAACACCGGGAGAAATGGCATTAACTGTAATATTGTTTTTACCTAATTCAAGAGCCCACAATCTTGTAAATGCTAATAAACCTGCTTTACTTACACTATAAATCCCAAGCATAGGATTAGCACCATTTGCGGTCCCAGCACATGAAACAATATTGATTATTTTTCCCGCAACTGGTGTAAAATGCTTCTGTCTCCTCATCTGTTTAAAAAGGCTTTTTGTAACATTCCAAGCACCTTTTAGATTAATTGCCATAATCTTATCATACATCTCTTCTTTTTGTTTTAAGGTGGGATATAATCCGCCGTCAATTCCTGCATTATTAACTAATAAAAAAAGGTTGTCGAATTTCTCGAGCACATGATCTGCCATTTCTTTTACCTGCTCAGAATCCGAAATATCCGCTTTAGCTATAAAAACCTCAACATCATAATCTTTCAGAACAATCTCACGTGTTTGATCTAAACCTTCAACATTAATATCATTAATAACTAGATCTGCCCCTTTACTGGCAAAAGCTTTTGCCATTTCTCTTCCAAATCCACCTCCTCCAGCCCCCGTTATTAGAGCGACTTTTCCTTTTAAAAATTTTTCTTCTGACATAATATATCAATTTTAATTAGATTTATTTTCCAAATAGGCCTTTACTTTTTTTATAAAGACCAAGTAATTTCATTGCAGGGGGTGATTCAAAAGCAATATCAACATCAATTACTGCTGGTTTTTTTGAATCAATTGCACGTTGCAAAGCTTGTTTTATATCTTCGGGCTTACTTATCTTCTCTCCATAACATCCAAAACCTCGAGCGATTTCTGCATAATCTATTGGTGGAAAATCTACATCACAGTATCTTCTACCCAAATTAAGCTTTTGATTTGATTTTATCATACCCCACGCGCAATTATTTCCGATTATAGTAATTATAGGGAGATTTAACCTTACTGCCGTCTCCAATTCTTGTACATTAAACATAAAGCTACCATCTCCAGTAATACATATAACTAACTTATCTGGTTTAGCCATTTGTGCTCCAATAGCATACGGAATCCCAATACCTAAATGACCCATTGAAACAGAGCGATAAAAACTTCTTGGGGGACGTGGTTTAAGACTTATTAAATCCAATGAAAAAACAAAAATATCTCCTCCATCTATGACTAGCTGTGTATCATCTGGTATGGAATCCAAAACTTCATATACAAGTCTATGAGGTTTCATAGGTAATTTATTAAATTTTAACATTTTTTCTATCTGTTGTTTATCACCTTTCCTTACATCTTGTAAATATTCGTTCCATTGAGACCATTCAGTGACTTTTTCTTTAGGGAGATTCTTTTCCATTTCTTCTAATAGTTGACTGATGACAGCTCCAGCATCTCCAACAACAGCAACATTTACAGGTCTATTTTTACCAATTTCAGTTGGGTCTATATCAACTTGGATAATTTTCTGATCTTGATTCCAAAGAGGGGAAGCTCCATAAATAATAGTATGGTCCCATTTACACCCAAGAGAGAGGATTACATCTGCTTCAATAGCAGCTCTTCTATATGCCATTGCTGTCAATTTTCCCCCTACAAACGTATTATTGGTTTTAACTGCACCTATCCCGCTTAAGGTTGTTCCAACAGGAACGTTATATGTTTCTGATAACTTATTTACTCCATCATAAGCTTCTGAAGCAATTACACCGCCACCAGCTACAATTAAAGGTTTTTTAGCAGTCTTTAAAAGTTCTATTGCTTGAATTATGCCTTCTTTGTTTCCGGCGGGTCTATGTAATGGACGGTAATACTTTGGATCTAAAATTTTTTTAAAATCCTCCTGTGTAGCTTCTCTAACTAATGCAGTTTCTCTTAATTCGAGAAAAACAGGACCTCTTCTTCCACTCATCGCAGTTTTGATACATCTTTGAACTGCATTTGGTATTTCATATGGATCTTCTACAGAAACTTGTAATTTTGTAATAGGTTTCATTAGACTCATCTGGTCTAAATCGCCTTGCAATATTCCAATATTATCAAACATTCTAGCGATTTGGGAACCAATTACCAACATTGGTATCGAATCGGCATTTGCTGCTGCAACAGCAGGAATCAGATGGGTGACTCCAGGCCCTGCTGTCCCTAAACAAACACCAATTTCTCCAGTTGCTCTTGCCCATGCATCAGCCATATGTGCTCCAGCTTGTTCATGCCGGACCATAACTGTGTCGATTCCTTCTTCACGACCCCATCGTTCAATAGCATCATAAATCTTTAGTAATTCTCCACCAACAATGCCGAAAATTTTGGAAATGCCTTCTTTTATTAGGCATTTAACAAGCAAATCGCCGCCATTTAAAACTTGATTTGACATATTTAGACCTATTCCAAATAAAAAATAAAGTTTATTATAAATAGAAATTCAACAAATAAGTACAAATTAGAGAGCAATTAATTCGAGATAATAACCGAAGACTTCTTTAGTATCTAAATAGTAAAATTTAACTCTTCCAACTTTTCCCGATTGAATTATATCGATATTAGATGTATTTTTAAAATGCTTAATGAGAGTCTCAGCATCTTTAGTATATACACCTAAGTGATGCAGCCCAATTTTACCTTCTTCAAGAAATTCTGAATATAAGTGATCTCCAGTAGATTCTAATAATTCAATAATTTCAAACTGTTTCCCACCAAAGGTATGCATTATTTTTTTCATTTTAAATTCTACTCCTTTTCCTTTATAAATTACATTACTGGTTTGTTCAACAATATTGATATTGCCTTTAAAATCAAGTAATGCTGCGTAGAATTCTGCTGCTTTCTCAATATCTTTGACAAGGATACCAATTTGATCAAAATCTGATATTCTTAATTCTACCATTTTTAATATAGCTTTATTTGACAAATTTCGCAAATTTTAATTTACTAATTGGCTTTTTTAGAGGAAAATCCCCTTTTAATATCATTGTTTTTAACTGTTCTGCTAATTTTATTGCTCCATGTCTATCCGATTGTCTTAAAACAATTGGGACTTCATTACCTTCGAAATTAACTTTTTTTAGATCTAATTCAAATGCTTCTGGACATAAGTGAGTGCAATTACCGCAATTGAAACAACGGGATCGATC